>CAZRFL010000187.1:0-2515 GCA_964599365.1 uncultured Bacteroidales bacterium | reverse complement strand
TCACCTTTCCAGGATAAAGAATTTGGAAAATATCGATCTCCGGGGAGTTATATTGATCTAAAATCTGACGATTTTTATTTTCTTTCGCGTGATAGAAAAACAAGCTCGAAAATCCAGCCATTCCCGTTTTTAGTGTAACATATTGATACGACAACAAATTATAAATGTGCCATTCGTAAACTTTTTTCGCTATGTCAGACGCCAAAATATCGGACAATTCAAACATAACATATTGAAAAATAAACAAATATTAATTTGTAGGAATGCAAAAATAATGCTTGACATATACCCATGAATGGTGGACGCGTTTTTCTATGTAATATCAACCACATACATAGGAGAACACCATGGGATCGTACAAAGCTAAACTCGTCAGGCAAAACCTCAAATTATCTGCGACAAATTCAAAAAGAACCGTGCGCAAACATCTCAATGCCGACGCCTTGATTAAACTGGCAAGGGAGGATTTTAAAAAAATCCCCGATCATCGGGCGAAGAACGCAACGATCTCGCTCGATGATACGCTCATGTCAACCCTGGCTATGTTTATGCTCAAGGACCCTTCCTTGCTCGCTTTCGATAAACGGAGACAAGAAGAGCCGGAAAATCTTCATAGTATTTTCGGAGTCAGGAATTCCCCTTGCGACAGCCAGATGCGCACCACGCTCGATCCACTCGGGTTGTCCACATTGCGAGCACCTTTCTGCTCTATTCTCCACCAATTGCAGCGCGGTAAGGGTTTCGAGAAAATGACCTGCCTTGACGGTCATTATCTCCTCAGCGGTGACGGTACCGGTTTCTATTATTCGGAGAATGTGAACTCCGAGTATTGCCTGGTCAAGAAGTACAAGAACGGCAAGAAAGCATACTATCAGCAAATGTATGCGGCAGCCTTTGTTCATTACGACCACAAAGAAGTCATTCCGGTATTTCCGGAGATGATCACCAATGGGGACGGTACCAAAAAGCAAGATTGCGAGCGTAATGCATCCCGCCGATTCTTTGACGGCTTTCGTCGAGAACATCCCCATATGAAAATTATCGTCGTTGAAGATGGTCTGGCCAGTAACGGTCCGCACATTCAGCAACTGCAAGGGCTTGACCTGCGCTTTATTCTCGGCGCAAAACCTGGCGATCACCAATTCCTCTTCGACCAGGTCGATATTGCCGAACAACGTGGAGAGGTGATGGAGTTTAGCCAAACCGATAAAAGCGATACCAATATCGAGCATCATTATCGCTTCATCAACCATGTTTCCCTGAACAAAACCAACCACGATTTGCAGGTCAATTTTCTCCAATACTGGCAAGTCAACCACAAGCAGGGGAAAACCACGTGTTTCAGCTGGGTAACTGACATAGAGATCACCGAAGACAACGTCTATGAAATCATGCGAGCCGGGCGTGCCCGCTGGCGCATCGAGAATGAGACCTTTAATACCTTGAAAAATCAGGGCTATCATCTTGGCCATAACTACGGCTTGGGTAAAGAGAATCTCAGCTGTGTCTTTACCATTGTCATGATGATGGCATTTTTAATCGACCAAATCCAACAGATGAGCTGCTGGCTCTTCAAGGAAGCAAAGGCAAAAGCTGGTTCCAAGCGGTATTTATGGGAATGCGTCCGTGGCTACTTCAAAATTTATGAAGTTGACTCGATGGAGACTATATATCGTGCAATTGCCCTCGGCCATGAGCGCAAACAACTCAAGGATGTTTTGCAGATATAGCCATCAAACTGTTTGCATGTTGTCAAAGATCATTCCCTGAACTTACGGGTCGCACAGGGCAAATGGACTGGTTTGTTTAAATAACGCCCAATGACGTTACTATTTCTTTAAAATTCAATCTATTGCATGAAATGACCTGTTATCGATGCATCAAGCGAAGACATTTACTGCTTAATATTGATAGGGTCTGGCCGCTCTGGCATGAGAGATGTCCATCGCGGGAGTGGCTGATTAGTTTCCACGCTCGGCCGTATGCCGGTCAGGGCAGTTTATCCAACACCTTGCGGATGAGTGCGGCCAACTCGTTCTTAGCCAAGGGCTTCATGGCAAAACCTTTTATTCCAAGCGATTTTGCCTTTTCCTCTGAAATAATGGTGCTGTAACCGGTGCAGAGGATAATCGGAATTCCTGGCCGTATCTGCAGCATGCGCCGAGCCAGGTCACTGCCGGTCATGCCCGGCATAGTCTGATCGGTGATGACCAGATCAAACGTTTCCGGCTGCTTCTGAAAGGTCGTCAAGGCTTCGAGACTGCTGGAACGGACAGTTACCCGATAGCCAAGAGGCTCAAGCATACTTTTGCCCACTTCCGCAAGAATCTCCTCATCATCAATAAAGAGGATACGTTCATTGCCGAGCCTAACGATTTTTTCCGGCTTGTCTTCATCAATCTCAACTTTGTCCACCGAGGCCGGCAGCAATATCTGAAAGACCGTGCCTTCACCTGGATGGCTGTTGAAAGAGACAGTTCCGCCATAGTTCTTTACAATGCCGTGGATAATCGAA
>CAZRFL010000186.1:0-2579 GCA_964599365.1 uncultured Bacteroidales bacterium | reverse complement strand
GTCGGCACCAGTGGCGGTGGAGATGGCTAGATAGCCGTCCGAGCCAATAATGACAACTTGACCATAGAAAATGTTGGTGGATTCGCCAGCCGGGTCAATCAGAAACGTCTGAGTTGCACCGGCATAGGGCATGCCATCAACGCGATTAATGGGACGTAGCCCATAGGGGGAAGCGGTAGCGGCCATTTAAGGACTCCTTGTTACTTTGAACCTGAACCAAATCCGCCACGAGTTGTTGATGACTTTCGGTCAGCAAACAACGGCATGCGCGGGTCATTATTTCTCATAAAACTGTTATCCACAGAGGTCATCTGGTTTTGTGCCTGTTGGTCGTAATACTCGTTCCGTGCCTGTACTCGATCAGTGGCCTGCTTACAAAGCATGAGGCCACCGGTCTCCACATTTCCGGTCTTAGCACTACCCTCCAACAGCAACTCCGGGTGGTCCACTGCCTTCACTGGTTCCCAGCCTTCTCGCATCATTTTTGATACATGGGTAGGCTGCGCCTGCCCATTTATGCTAGTCATGATATACCGATACCTGTAATTGGGATCAGGTGTCGGATTAGGCAAGGAACTCGAAGGTGTGTACACATAACGAGTTGTTTTTGCGCGTGAGTCGAGTTCACGGGGACTTCGGTTTATCGTTTCAGCCATTTAATTTCTCCAATTTTGCTACTTCGTTTGCGTACTGCTGCGGGGTAAGGCCGTATTTCTTCGCCAACGCTACTTGCGTAGGTGTCAGTTGTATTTTTCTTGCGCCCGTAGAGCGATTTGCTGGGGCAACAACCGAAGTTGGCCTTTTTGGGGAATCCGTTACCTTAGTCTCTTCGGCATCGCCAAAGACTTCAGGAAACGTAGACTTTACGCGAGCGTCAATCCGCTCGAAATACTCACTGCTGCGGGGATCGACCCCGTTATTGACTAGTTTCTGGTGCAGCCCTAGTGCAAAGCTGGTAACTTCTTCGAACCCCTCGGCCCCGAACCACTGGTTTTTGGCCTGCCAGCGCAGGGTTTTTTCGTCGGGTTGCACCGGTTGGGGTGCGGGTTGCCTAGTTTGTACAACACTTTCTTCCTGTTGTAAAGCAGTTGGACGAAAGTTTTTTACTGACGCAATTTTCATTTTGGCTTCAGTCAGGGCTTCCTGCGCCGCAATGATGCCGTCCGTGTCAAACGCTTCCTGCGCCGTTTTGTAATCTCGGCGGGCTTTGTCCAACTCAGCTTCGGCTGCGGTTTTTGCCATCTCCCCATACTGCTGGGAACCGCTGTCCACATACTGTTTGAGCTTCTGGTTCTCCGAGTGCATGTGCTGTGCAAGACGCTCAAGCTCCTGCTTTTCCCTCTGAAGCGCCTCTTTTGCTCGACGCTCGTCGTGACGTGCGTGTGTCAACTCTTTGATGCGTTCCTGCGCCCCACGCGTGTAGGTTTCAATCTCAGCATCTGTGGGGTCAGCCACCTCCCGGTCTAAGGGTTTTCGTCCCTTGTCGCGCTCTGGTGTGTCATCAACGATTTCAACTTCAACGTCGCCGTCTTCTTGTTGTGAAACCGCAACAGTTTTTTCGTCAAGCTCATCGGGAAATTTATATTCAGGCATTTTTGCTCCTTCAAGCGCGGGTATACCCACGGGGGTCTTGCACAACACATTCAATCTGGTCGTCGTTCAATACTCTGAACTCTTTACCAAACACCCTAAAACGCGTACCGGTGTAGGTACGCACGAGCACAAAGTCACCTTCCTTGCACCACGGACCTGATGGGAACTTGGCGGTGTCTTTGTACGCATCTGGCCCGAGCTTCATAACCCAAAGCACGGTTGTGGCGCTCTCTTCAATGCGCATGGTTGCGGCATCTCGGATAAGGTCTAAAGATGTTCCAGCAAGTTTCTCGTCCACGGCAGGCACGATACACAGCATCTTGTAGCCCGTCGGTATGGGCAACGCGGACGCTTTGTCGTCGTCATCCTCGGGTTTATCTATGGGCTGGATATATTTAGGCAAAGTAATGCCCGGGGGCAGAAGGATTTCACTCATCTGATTGTTCGGCTTTCTTCACAAGGTCAAGTAGATGGCGCTCTGCAAGAGCCAGACCTTGAATGGTCCCGCAGAGTTTTTGGTATTCCTCAAATGAGCGACATGCTCCGCTGGCGGCGTCGTCAGCGTAGTTGTTCATGTCTTTGCGTATTTGTTCGCGCAATACGCGTGCGAAGTCTTGGATCATTATTTAGCCGGACCTTTCGCTGGTTGGTTTTTCTGCGTCGCCTGTTGGCGACTCTTTGCGATGTCGATGCCCATGCGGACACCTTCTCGTTCTTGGTCGGCTGTCATCTTGGCATCCGCCTGTTTAATCTGCGCTCCAATGCGCAGTCCGTCAAGTTCCATCTTTCCAGACAGTGCTTTTTCTTTAAGTTCCAACTCGTCTACACGAGCGGTTGCGTCAGCGGCGAGCTGCTTTTCTTTAAGCGCCAGTTCCTGTTGTTTAATCTGTAAAGCCTGCTGCTTAATCTGCATGTCCTGCTGCTGAAGCTGGAGCACGGGGTCTTGGGCTTGTTGCTGTGCTTGCTGCTGGGCTTGCTGCGCTTGG
>CAZRFL010000185.1:0-2611 GCA_964599365.1 uncultured Bacteroidales bacterium | reverse complement strand
CCATCAATGACAACAAATCTTAAATCTAAAATCTAAAATCAAAAATAAAATCATGGATCTAGAAAACTCAAAAGCCCAGCTACGCAAAGGAATGCTTGAGTACTGCATACTATCCATAGTCTCAGAAAAGGAAATGTATGCCTCAGACATCATGGAAAAGCTGAAAGGCGCCAAACTGATAGTGGTGGAGGGGACGCTCTATCCCCTGCTCACCCGTCTGAAAAACGACGGACTGCTGAACTACCGCTGGGAAGAATCGAAAAGCGGACCTCCGCGCAAATATTACGAACTGACCGCCGACGGCCGCCAATTCCTCACCGCTCTCGACGAAAGCTGGAACGAACTGGTAGCCTCCGTAAAACAATTAACCGACAAAAACTCATTATAAAACCATCATCATCATGAATAAAACCATTTCAATCAACATCGGCGGTATGATCTTCCAGATAGACGAAGAGGCATACAAAATACTGGAGCAATATCTCGAGTCGCTGAAACAACATTTCGCTTCTACCCAGGGGCACGAAGAGATCATACAAGACATTGAGGCCCGCATAGGCGAAATTTTCCAGACCAAGATAGAGGCAGGACAACTGCTCATCTTAAAAGAAAATGTGGAAGAAGCCATAGGCATTTTGGGCAAACCCGGCGACATAGCCGGAGGCGATGCCGAACAGCAAACCCAGGAAGAACCCAGGAAGAGCAGCAAAAAACGCCTCTACCGCGACGAAGACAACCGCGTGATTGGCGGGGTTTGCGCCGGACTAGGACATTATCTGGATATAGACCCCATATGGTTCCGCCTGGCTTTTCTGATCTCGATATTTTTTGCCGGAACAGGGGTAGTGATTTACCTGGTACTTTGGATCATCATTCCCCGTGCCGTAACCACCACCGAACGCCTGCACATGCGCGGCTCGCCCATGACCATTTCGGAGATAGAGCAGAACATCAAGAACGAGTTTGAAGACCTCAAAACCCGTTTTCACGAGATGAAAGGCAGCGCCAAGCGTCGCAGCCGCCGCGAGATGCACGAACTGAAACGCAAAATGCGTCAGGCCAAACAGGAAGCCAAATATTCCTATCGTCAGCGCTACATGGCTTCTTATATTTCGCACCCCAAAACCGAAGCCGTGCATAATGCAGGTCCCGGCAGCGTGTTTGGCGAGATACTGTATTATTTTGTACGCTTCCTGCTAGCCTTTGTAGGCATAGTGTTGCTGGTGCTGGCCATACTGCTCACCGCTTCCCTCGTACTCTCGCTCACGGCTTCCGACAGCTTCCTGTTCTTCACCAAATGGGGCATATCCTCGGTATCCTTTCCGGCCTTCTCGCATTTGTTTTTCGAAAGCGTATGGCAGCAGCAGTTGCTCGTGATCGCGCTCATCCTCCTGATAGGAGTTCCTTTGCTCATGCTTATCTTCAATAGCATACGTATGATCATCGGCATCAAGACCAAGAGCCGCATCGTATCGGCCACGGCCTCGCTTTTGTGGCTTTCGGGACTGATACTGGCCATCATACTCACGGTAAATATTGTGGGCAACTTCAGTGAGAAAAGCAATGTAAAACAGGAGATCAGCCTACCCCAGCCCAAAGAGACCTTCACCATTGATGTGACCGACAACCTGCCTGAGCTGCGCAATGTGGTGAATGTGGATGAAGAATCCTCAGAAGCCGATGCTTACGATCATCAGCGTTTTGTGTTCAACAACTGCTTTTTCACGCGTCATGGCGATGAAGTTCTGGCGTATGGATTTCCCAAGCTGAAGATCATCCCCTCGAAAACCGATCAATATAAACTCACTGTGGTGAAATTCTCCAGAGGCACCACCCTGATGGGCGCCCGCGAACGTGCCCAGGCCATTCGCTCCGAGGTGACAGTGCCCGATTCCACCCTGTTGATCAGCAACTATTTTTTGTTGCCACAACATGAAAAATGGCGCAATCAGTCGGTGAAACTCATACTGGAAGTGCCTGAAGGCAAAAGCATTTTCCTGACCAAGAATGTCGAAAACCTCATCTACGACCGCGACAACACCGACGGCAGCTGGAACACAGAGATGACAGGCAAACGCATGACCATGCGCGACGGTCGCCTAGAAGAAAACACAGAAATAGTAAAAACGGATAGCGTAGCCGTGAAGAAAGCGGTGGTGAAGAAATAATTTACAACATCATTTCCACACCCACTATAACTAGCACCGCCATAAATGGCGGTGTCTTTTTTTATCCGGTAGACGCGGCTTTAGCCAAACTAATCAGGCAATTATTCAAACCCAAGGGTTAATTGATTTACACAAATCATAGCCACTAAGACACGAAGGCTCTAAGTCTCACAAAGAAAAAAAACAACAAAAAAAGCTTAGTGCATCTTTGTGTCTTTGAGCCTTTGTGGCAAGTATTTTTTTCGGTTATGAACTGGCTTCAGCCAAAAAAATAGTTTGCGCTAAAGCGCATACTATGGCAAATTGATTTTACACGACATAAATGTCGTGCCTAGTAATAAAAACTCTGCGTACCTCCGCGAAAGACTCTGCGTTACCTGACTGACGGCAGGCAGGCTCTGCGGTTAAAGAAAGTGTTACTTCTCTATCCTTATCCTCGCATC
>CAZRFL010000184.1:0-2746 GCA_964599365.1 uncultured Bacteroidales bacterium | reverse complement strand
TAGCTATTTGTGGATGGATCAAAGCCTGGTGTGGATAACGACAAGTGTTATCGATATAGATGACTTCGACATATCTCAAGGGGTCATATTTTTTATTTGTTGTTCCTGGTAGTCGTAATGCAAACGGTATATTGGCTGTATTATCAAACTTCCACCCATATTCTGATGCTAAATGATTTATGTATTCCTGGAAACTTTTCAATAAATTTGAAATTTGTTCTCGTTTGGTTTCATTACTGATAGTATAGGGTTTGTCGAATAGCCAATAGACATGGGCTCCACCGCCACTTTCTAATCTAAGGCTATATCTCCACGGTAATGAATTTATAAAAATTGTTAGTTCATCTCTACTTGGAAGATTTAATTTTTTATGCTCTCCATCTGAAGTATCGAAGTCCATCCACAAACCAGGCAAAGCGGAGACTTCTTCATATTTCCCTCTCCGAGAAACACCCAAATCGTTATATCGAGTTCCCACTCCATAATACACATTCAATTGATTATTCAACTCCATTGCCGTTTTATCTATTAGTTCTATCTGATCCGTCTTGATAAATTTTGATATAAATTTCTCTGGAGTTCCATCATCAAATTTTTGAATACCGAAGACATTTATATACCCAGGCGGGAAATTATTATTCCATAAGAATTTTAAAAAAGTTGATGGACGATTAAAATCATCCATTGATAATGTATTTTGCAAAATTAATCTCCTTATTTTTTACAGCAAACGACCGTAAGCACTCGCAATGCTCCCGGTCATCTTTTTTAAGTTAAATATTTATTTCTAACAATTCGTTTATATTCTGTTCCATTTCAGCCCAGGATATTTTATTTTCTCGCCGTTGGATTCGTAGGGCTCGAATTTGGTCGTATTTATCGAAAAATTTTTCAGTGAAGAACAGTTCATACGTAAAATCCAGCTCACCGATTTCACCATAACAAAACTCTTCTTGAAGAATAAGTTTGGCGTTTTCGAAGCCATTTTGATATTTTATCGCTTCACAGCTAATCAAATCTTCTATGAGGGAATCTTCGATTTTCTGAATCATGGTATAGCAACTATTGATCTCTTCCGTAGTTGCTATGATGCCCTTTATATGGCTACCAGTATCGAAGTTATCAGGGTTATCTGGCGTACAGTAATAATCGAATGTGTATTTACCGAGAGTTTCGAATTTGTATTTCAAGAATTTATTGTTCTCATCAATATTATTTCTGATATCTCTTATCTTCTTTTTTTGATTGTTAATTTTAAGTTCCAACTCTTTTGAAATGTTATTATTTTGCATATTTTATCTCCTTGAAATAATAAAGTCGATGGTATTTGCAGTACCATCGGCTTTGTTGAGATGAACATCTACCGGAATGCAAGCACATGCAGTCCAGTTGATTTTGTTAATATAAATTATTTATCACAACGAACATTTTAACGGATAGTCTCGAGTTCATCGAGATTTATAATTATTTGTCTCTGCAGAACAGCATTTATTTCTGCATTCATCTCCTCCCATGTAATCAGACCTTCAAGCTTCTGCATTCTACACTTTTTGATCTCGGTGTAATGATGAAACCATCTTTCGGTAATATTTATGACTTGGTGGTATTCACTTAAACTCGTATATCCGGCTGCATGTAGTCCTGAGAATAATTCATGAAGAATATCAATCCCGGCTTTATCATATTCATCATCCAGCTTTATCTGGTTTTGAATCCGATCATTATCAATATCTTCAACCAAATCTTTCAATGTATCGATATTTATCTGAACAGGAAATTGATCATTAAATCTTTGATAATGGTCAATACAAATATTCAGTGATTTTATCTGCTCTGTTTGCTTCTCAATTTTTTTGAGACCCACCTTTCGATCTTCGAGAAAATTACAAATAGCAGGATTATCTAATATCTTAATATTTACAACTTGCTTTATTTCTGAGCCATTTTTGTTTTTTACTGGAACTTCCATTTTTTTTCCTTTCTTTAGATTTATTATTTATCACGCCAATAGCCCGCGATAAGCTATTGGTATTTTTATTTATAATAAATATATGATATTGCATTCTCAGATTACAGACACCTCTTTCAACGATTGAACCAAATGATTATGTTTTCATCATCATATCCTTCCTTCATTTCCCTCTGGTTGTTGCTTCTGAGTTGATACAGAAGCGATGTTTTTGTTTACTGCTACCGTTATTACGCCTTGTTTTCTGTCTCTTTGATATTTTTCATCGAGATTTTATATTGGTTATATCTATATATTTCTGGTTATGAATTTGTGCTTTTTATGATCCAGATATCCCTATTGCCGTTAAATGTCCGATTGGAATGGGTTTCTATAAAATAATCAAAAATATTGAAGTAAATATTAAAGAACATTAAATTGTTTAATGTGGCGGCCCGGAGCCGCCATTTTTTTTACCTTAAAGATATATTCAGCAAGCCCGTTTACAATTTTAATATCTTTTAAATATCGCATCTTTCGTATAATTTTATTCTTCGCTGACAACGGTTTATTATAAAAAAAGCCGGTCTGAATATTCTAACAGAGCGGCTTCACTTCGATTTTCATACAATCATATACACATCCTCTTTTATTTTAGTAATTTGTGCTACGATTACATTACCCATTAAATTTTAAAATTTTATTTTATTTTATGTTATTTTAACATTATATCTTTATTTATTTGGTCTAATTTCGCTGGCTGGTATGCAGTCCATAAAACCCTTTCCAGACTATATT
>CAZRFL010000183.1:0-2751 GCA_964599365.1 uncultured Bacteroidales bacterium | reverse complement strand
TTATGGGACGCATTATTGCCTTGGATTACGGACGAAAAAGAGTGGGTATAGCTGTTACGGATGAGTTGCAGATCATAGCCAACGGTTTGGCCACAGTGAATTCGAATGAGATATTGCCTTATCTGAAAAAATACATTGCCAGCGAAGCAGTTTCATGCATTGTGGTGGGAAAACCCATGCAAATGGACTACACGGAGTCAGAATCGGAAAAATACATCACCCCGTTTCTGAAAAGCCTGAGCAAGCAATTTCCGGATATTCCCGTGGTAAGGGTAGATGAACGCTTCACTTCTAAAATGGCCTTTCAAACCATGATAGACTCTGGTATTAACAAAAAGAGCCGGCAGAACAAGGAGTTGATCGACACCATCAGTGCTACCATAATTTTGCAAACCTATATGGAAACTACTAACAAAAACTAAAATGAAACTCCCTATATTATCTTACGGCCAACCTTTATTAAGAAAAATTGCCGCACCTATTGATAAGGATTATCCCGATCTGAAACAGCTTATTGCTGACATGTTCGAAACCATGTATTCCTCTAAAGGAGTAGGACTGGCTGCCCCCCAAATCGGGTTAAGCATCAGACTAATTGTGGTAGACACTACCCCTTTCGACGAAGATTATCCTGATGGAAAAGATTTCAAACAGGTGCTGATCAATCCCCAAATCATAGAGTTTTCCGGAAATGACTGGACCTTCAATGAAGGCTGTCTGAGTGTTCCTGATCTGAGGGAAGATGTGGTGAGGAAAGAAAATATTCACCTGGAATATTATGATGAGAATTTTGTTTTTCATTCCGAAGTATTCAATGGAATTCGTTCGCGGGTGATTCAGCATGAATATGACCATCTGGAAGGCGTATTGTTTGTTGACAAGGTGAGTTCATTGAAAAAGATGCTTATTAAAAGAAGGTTGAACGATATAACCAAGGGAATCGTTGACCATAGCTATAAAATGATCTTTCCTGTTCAGAAAAAAATCTAACCCAAAACAACTTATAAAATGAAAAAATTACAAATTATCGGAATTTTATTCTTTGCCATTATCCTCAGCAGTTGTAACCAGAATTCAAGCAAAATGGTTAAGCAGATCACTGATGCCGAAAAAGAACTTTATGCTGCAGGAAGCCCTATTCCTGACAAGACCAAGGTTAAAGAGATACTTGACCTTTATATCAAGTTTGCAGACACTTATACAAAAGACACCCTTGCACCAGTTTATTTGTTAGAAGCTGCTAAACTGTCGATGAATACCAGTCAGAATGAAAAAGCTATTGCTCTGCTCGACCGTATCATTAAAGATTATTCAAACTACTCCAAACTGCCGGAAGTATATTTTCTGAAAGCTTTTATCTATGATAATAATATCAAGAACATTGCCAAAGCGCGCGAAGCTTACACTGTATTTTTACATAAATTCCCTAAAAGCGACCTGGCCGATGATGCTTCAATTTCGTTAGACAACCTGGGAAAAACTCCGGAAGAGATTATCAACGGATTTCAAACAAAGGAAATTCAGAAAGCGGATTCTATAGCAGCCGCACAGCAAAAAAAGAAATAGTTGACTTGAATATTGATAAGATCAAAAACCGTTTCTGAACTTTCATAAACGGTTTTTTTATGTATTGCATTGATTATGGAAGAAAATAAAAAGAAAGCCCGCTACGATAGATTGCTTGAGCAATTAACGGAGTTGTTGAAGAAAACGGAAGATGTAACGGCTCAAATGGCAACCATTTCAGCGGTTTTATTTCACAAAATGGATTATTTCTTTTGGTGTGGTTTCTATAAAGTTGATACTGAAAATCTGGTGGTCGTTGCCTACCAGGGACCGGTTGCCTGCCAATTGCTCCCCAAACCCAATGGGGTTTGCTGGGCGGCTGTGTTGGAAAATAAATCATTGGTGGTTGCCGATGTTCATGCTTTTCCCGGACATATTGCCTGCGATTCACGCTCTAACTCAGAAATAGTGATACCGGTTAGGAACGATAAAGGGAATGTTGTGGCTGTGCTGGATGTAGATAGTACCGCTCTGAATTCATTCGATGAAACGGATAAGTTCTATTTGGAAAAAATCGTTCAGTTGATAAGCGTGAAATCCTGAAAGAATATCAGGAGAATTCCAGTTCGAGAAAAACCTTCATAGCATCCGGTTTTATCTTAGTATATAAATTGCCGTTCTTGGCATAGGCCATATCGCCGGTTTGCTCAGAAACAGTGATAGCGATGGCATCAGTGTTCTCTGTTATTCCCACTGCCGCTCTGTGGCGTAAGCCATAGGTAGTCGGAAAATTCTCGTTACGGGTAATGGGTAGAACACAGCGGGCCGCTTTGATGCGGTTGCCTGTTATGATAATGGCACCATCGTGCAGGGGGCTGTTCTTATAAAAGATATTCTCGATAAGCTGCTCAGAAATCTTGGCATCTATCAATTCACCGGTATTAACGAATTCGAAAAGGTCGTCGTTACGCGTAATAATTATCAGTGCTCCTGTATTGGTAACAGACATTTCTTTGCAGGCATCGATGATGGGATCGATCTGGAGGAATCCTGTTTTTTGAACATTTGCCTTCCAGAAGGCCATCCACTTTTGCTTGCGCGTTAAAAAAGTGGGCGTACCTATTAGCAAAAGAAACTGCCTGATCTCGCGCTGAAATACGACTATCAATGCGATCACCCCTACGCTGACGAACTGCCCCAATATTTCGGATAGCAGATCCATTTGCAAGGCATTGACCAATTTCC
>CAZRFL010000182.1:0-2782 GCA_964599365.1 uncultured Bacteroidales bacterium | reverse complement strand
CCCGCAGCCATTCGGCGAACATTTCGTTGGCCCGCACCAGCCCTTCGCTTTGCACCGACAGCGGGATCGACCGCAGACGATAAAGCACTTCATCGCCGCGGTCGGGCTGGGTCTTGATTTCCGGATTCAGGCGGACGAGGGCGTCGCGCACCATTGATTCCACCAGTACGTCGGAATGTTGTCGGGGCAGTTCATCGGCGGGTATGAAACGCCATTTTTGGTTTGAAATGTGAAGAGAAATGTGTGAATCAAGATAATCAGCTTGCGGTTCTGCAGCACGCCACTGTCTGTTCTTTCCGGTCAGGGTGTCAAGTACCATTTGTTCGACGGTGTTTTCTTCGTTGAAATAGGACATTGTTCATCTCCGCGAGTTTATTGGGCAAGCATGGTTTTTCATTTCCGTCATTTACCGCCAAGTTTATTTATAGTCTTGACAATTGATTTCCAATATAGATATTGTGTACTCACTCATCGGCCATCCAAACTGGTGTAAGAGCCGAAGGAGATGGGCCTGCCGTCCGAGCAGGCCTTTTTTATTTTATGCGGTGCGAATATTTCCTTTCGAAATCGTCTCTTTTATATTGGCTGTCTACATAAAACGATGTAATTAGACGTCGTTTCCCATTCGGGAATTTTTTCATAATTACCACGAAATCGCAATCCCGTATCCAGATATAGGTCTTTATGGTGTTATCGCCTTCCTCGTAATCCCAAGCTAAAACTTTCGGCTTGATCGGATGCTCGATCAACGGTTTAATCCAAGGCAGACGCTCGCATCGTCGTAGATCGGGAAATCTTTCATATTCGGAATATTCCAGGTTGGCCTGCAAAAACTTCTTTTTCCGCCGTGGAATCTTCTCGTGTTTATTGTCGCGGGAAGTTAGATGCCAGAAAATTTTCTCTTTGCCATCTTCCATTTCCTGGAAAATCCAGACGTCAAAGTTGCCGTACTTCAGGTAGCTGTCTCGAATATCCTTGCAGAAAATCTGGTAGAGCATTTCATAGGTAGTTTCCGTCCAAGGATCGACTGAAGCCATTTCAGGCAGCCAATCAAGCATTTTCAAAACCTCCGCCGTTCGGACGCCAAATACAAAGGTTGAATTTTCGTTCGGTTGGCAAGGTGTTGCTGTTCATGCTCAAACCTGTTCTATCTTTGATCAGACGGACAATTTCATCCTTCGCGGAGCTGTTCGCCAATTCGCGAGCATGGTATGAAACGGCCCCGATCAAAAGATCCGCAAGTTGCATAAGACCAACGTCATGGGAGCGAACATGCTGAATTATTTCAATGATTTCCATCGAAAAATCATAATTTGCGTTGCTCAGGACCTGTTTCAGTTTCTGAAGTTTCATTCTGCTGAGCGTGTCTTTGATGTCGATATAAATGCGATACTTCCTCTCTGTGGAGATCAGATTTCTTAATAAATAAAAATACATTTTGTAATACCAGTCATCATGGGTCTGATTGTGTTTTTCGTGGGATAAGATGCTTTTATCCGGAATCACCCAAGCGCGAAACCCCATGGTACGGTTGTCAAAAAAGTAATCCATCAACTCTCGGTAAAAATCAAGTTTGGCAGGAGATACCTTCGACCATTTGATCTCGAAAAATGGTGAAAGGCGATGCTTGGCCTTCAAGTCTGCAATTGCCTGATGATGTTGGCAGGTTTTGGCGTTAAAACACCAGAGAGCGCCAAGAACCATGGCCTTCTGTCCGTCAAGAGGCAGATGGCAACTCTCGTCGCAGTAGATATTTATCGTGGTTTTCATTCTGATTTTCTCCGCCATTTCTCGTCATAGCAAAATGATGGTGGCCGATCCATACTTCGAATCGGAATATGTTTTCGTAAACCTCTTGCCGCAGAGCGAGTCAAGAACTATCTGTTTGATGTGTTTTCTTCGTTAAACTTGGGCAGCTCCACCATTTACGAATGAAGTGAAATACCTGGTACTTATTGACTGTATTTTTTCAATATGCTGTAATATCTGTGTTTGCTTTTCTTTGATGCAATTGATGCTCTTAATCAGTTTCTCCTGCTCACAAATAGGGGCAAGCAAAACGGGGAAATTCTTTACCTGAGAGCTATTAATTGAGGCGAGATTGGATGTTTTTTTTGCACATTTCAAGAAATACACCTTTCCATAAGTGCTTGCTATTTGAGAAGATAGATACTCTGGCAACAAGACGTCTTTTTGAGGCCGTACACAGAAAACATGATTTTGGTGAAGGTAGCTCTCAATTTCTCTGTTCCAGACAGTCCCTCTCCCTACCTTATCGAAATCGCCACCTTCAGTAATCAGGACATCTCCATATCTGACACTGAATCTCTCAACTTCTGTTAAAGCTACAGAAATCGTTTTTATTTCACTGAGGTCAAGAAATCCTTCTTTAACATTAGCTACGCGCAAATATGGAAGTTCAACGAGTGTTTCTCCAAGAGCGTATTTTCTTCCCTTCGCAATGCCTGTTTGGAGGGTTGCTACGTCTTTGAGTTTCATGATTTTCCATCCATTCATGGATGTATTTGCTATCGTAAAGGTATATTTCAGGATATTTTTCTTAGTGACTTCGAAAGCATTGAATGCGGCCAGCCATGATTCCACCGCTTGATCCGCCACCCACAGTATTTCGGCGATACGTTTCTGTTCATCAAATGCCGGCAGCGGAAATTCAAAATCCTTCAGCGCCATCCAACTGGTTCTCGGCGACAGTGATCCAGACGATGTATCAAGCGCATGATCGAAAAACGCATCGCTCTGGCAGATAAACGGCAGGAGTTCC
>CAZRFL010000181.1:2152-2849 GCA_964599365.1 uncultured Bacteroidales bacterium | reverse complement strand
TGGACAACGCATCGTCGTTGACGATGAAGAGATTTTGGTCGAGTTGAGCCAGACTATGCTCAAACGGCTGGGGTGTCGGCAGCCGCAATAAACAACAAAATACCGCTTTCAAATCCCTAATTGTCCGACCGGTGGTTTAAAGGAAACGGTAGCATAATCAGAGACTATTTTTTGCTATTTGTCACAAGTTCATCAGCCTTTTTTCTAAAATAATCTACTGAATTCTGGTCAAAGCCTTCTGCATGCTCGGCAAAGTCGGCCGCTTTTCGATAGTATTGAGCAGCCTTCTGCTTTTCCCCCTGTGCCTCAAAGACCTCAGCGTATCTGTGTAATCCATCGATCTGATCGGGGTATTGTTCCAAGAGTCGTTGGCAGATCTCCTCAGCTTGAACAAATTTTTTCTGTTTGATCAAATCCCACACTTGATTGGATAACTCATCCAGATCCGTGTAAATAAAGGTTCCCCCTTCCGGAGATTGTGGGGCAGTTAAACAGCATTTCTTATATTTTTTGCCACTGCCGCAAGGGCAGGGTTCATTTCGTCCGATTTTGTTCATATGCAGATCCGCTATCCTATAGAATTAACAATAGAAGAATACCTGGAGCAAGAAGCTTGGGTACAGGCAAACCTGCACTGCTGTCCCTTTCATCCTGAAGGTGGCTGCGGTTTGGCAAGGCACGGCACCTATCCCAGGAA
>CAZRFL010000181.1:0-2142 GCA_964599365.1 uncultured Bacteroidales bacterium | reverse complement strand
GTACTGTTTGGTAGCCAGGTGGTACTGTCCCATGGCCCACTGCACCATCAGCCTGCTCCCGGATTTTTTTGCCTCTCGTTTCCCTGGAACTTTAGACGAAGTCGAGCAAACCGTCAACATTGCCCAGTCATGTACAAGCTGGGAGGAGGCGGCGGAAGTATTACGGCCGGACATCAGCCTTCCGGGCGGTCTCCGCTGGTTGAGAAGAAGGGTTCAGTATGTGAGGGAAGTATTGACCATTTTGGCAGGACTTCTTGTCACCAAGTGCGCACCCGAGTTGGAAGAATTTCGCAAGAAATACCAGGCGAACCGTGTTTTGACAGGGCTTCGGGAGATTGCCGAAGAACATCTCCCCGCCCTGCCGCCGATTGTCGGATTTGGCCCCCGCCTCCGTGACCGGTATTGTTCTTTGCCTTGTTCCAACAATCGAAGGGGACTGTCAATGGACTGAGCATCATGTAGAAATTCCTCCATCAAGTAATCTCAAACAGAAATGGAGGATTTTATGGTCAGAAACGATTTCAATGAAGAAGTGGCCTTGTTCCGCTACGGGGTGATTGTCGATTTTATCAATTTGCCCCCGGGGACAAAAGGGCTTTATGCCCAGATCAAAAAGAAAGCGGAACAGCGGTATACGATACCGGGGTCCAGGCGGACGAAGGTGGCCGAGGAGACCATCAGGTCGTGGCTGAAAAAATACCGCAAGAGCGGATTTGATGCCTTGCAACCGAAAACCCGCGTGGATAAAGGAAAGGCAAGAAGACTTCCCCAAGAAGTTGCCGATGTCCTGCTGACGGTGAAAGAGGAAAACCCAGAGCTTACTGTGCCGCTGGTAATCAAAAAGGCCAGAACATCCGGCCAAATCGCCGGAAATATCCAGCTGCCGCAGTCCACGGTGTACAAGCTTTTTGCCCGACATGGCTTGAACAGAGAAAAAACAACGCCGACGAAGGATCATCGCCGTTTTGCCTACCAGTATGCCGGGGATCTGTTTATGAGTGATGTCATGCACGGTCCGGCGGTAGGGACCGCCAGCGGCAGGAAACGGAAAACCTATCTCATC
The DNA here is from genome assembly GCA_964599365.1 of uncultured Bacteroidales bacterium. Lineage (GTDB taxonomy): Bacteria > Bacteroidota > Bacteroidia > Bacteroidales > CAIWKO01 > CAIWKO01. The sequence goes on along the minus strand of CAZRFL010000181.1, from coordinate 1,079 downwards.
GCCTTTATTGATGACGCAACACGGGTCATCCCCTATGCCGCCTTTGCCCATTCGGAAACTACCGTGGCCTTTATGGAGGTGTTGAAACAAGCTGTTCTCCGCCGTGGCATACCCACCCGACTGTTTGTTGATAACGGTTCGGCCTTTCGCTCCCATCATCTCTCTTTAGTTTGCGCCAAACTCGGCATAACCCTTATCCACGCCAGACCCTATCACGCAGAAGCGAAAGGAAAAATCGAAAGGTGGTTTCGCTCGGTACGGCTGCAGTTCCTCCCCATGCTGCAGGACAAGGATATGCAGAGTCTGGAGGCGATCAACAGGGCTCTGTGGAGCTATGTCGAGACGGAGTACCATCGTTCGCCCCACCGGATGTTGGGACAAACACCGCTTGACTCTTGGGCCGGATCCGCACAGCGGGTCAGGTATCCCGAGCCCGGTGTCGATCTCAATGACCTCTTCCTTTTTGAGGCAAAACGCAAGGTTCAGAAAGACCGCACCATCAGTCTGAACGGTATGGTGTATGAAATTGACGCAGCCCTGGTCGGGGAAACAGTCACCTTACGTTACAATCCGGCGGACCAAGGCAAGGCTGTCGAGGTCTGTCACAACGGCCGGTTTATCCAGAAGGCAAAACTGGTCGACGCCTATGCCAATTGCTTTATTAAACGCGATCGTCCCGCAAGCACTCCCCCGGAAAAAGCCGAAGACCCTTGCTCCGCCCAGGAAAATCGGCCAAGACATACGGTTGACTTCAGTAAAATCAACCAGGCCGGGAAGGAGGGGGATCATGTATAGAAAGATCTACGGCTTGACCAGGCATCCGTTTGAAAAAGATATCGATCCGGGAAAACTCTTTGCTTCCCAGGCTGCAGGCGAACTTGAAGCCCGGCTCCGCTATCTGTTGCAGCTGCGAGGAATCGGTCTTATCACCGGAGAAGTCGGCAGCGGTAAAACCAGCATCTGCCGGAAGGTGGCTACTTCTCTTAATACCGGGCTGTACAAGGTCTTTTATGTCCCTTTGACCACCGGCAATGTCACCGACATCTATAAATCCATTGCCTGGGAAATGGGTCTTACCA
>CAZRFL010000180.1:0-2855 GCA_964599365.1 uncultured Bacteroidales bacterium | reverse complement strand
CTGATATAAAGCTGTTAGGGTGACTATGCTTATGGTGAAACTCTTTTGGCTTAGTATAGTTAGCCCAAGACTGTGTTATATAAACATCTATATTTGGGTTGCCATAAACACTATAAATATACTCTTTAATGCACTGCATGATGAAATCTTTTAATTCAGCAAACATAGGTTGGTTTAAAACATACCCATCCTCACCCCTTAAGTTGCCCATATTTTCTATTTTAGGAGCATTAAGCAAATACTCTTTTTGATTGTTGCTTAGGGGCTTGTTTATATTTGTTAGATATAAAGGCGTTGGAAACAAGTCCATTATTTTTGTATCGCTCATTATGAAAAAGTAGCCTGTTTTTTTGTTATAGATTGCATTGTTTGTTTATGCTCTAACGCCAAAATTGAATCATCTGTAGCAGTTAGTTGAATATTTGTAGGGTCAATGCTACCAGCAATTAGTAATGTATCAGCTGGGATAACACCGACATTTTTTAATGCCTGCCAAGTTATTGGGTTGCTCATAGCATTTTTAATTTTAGCGGCGGAAGGTCTGCCCCCTGAAATAATTTCAGCTTGCATTTCTCTAGCTAATACAAGTGTAAATTCATTTGCGGCATTTACCTCAAACATTTCCTCATCAGAATATTTTGTTCCATCAGAATGTGTTAGCCTTGTTGGCGCTGCTAATTCATAACACTCTGCAAGATACCGTTCAAGTATTTTAATTTCTTGTTTATTTAATTCAAAATTTCTTTTTTGTTCGTCAAAAAAAGATTCCATTTCAATAATATCGGCTTCCAATTCTAAAATAACATGAGGCAATGCCGAACTTGATTTTAAATGCTCTAATTCCAAATATTTTGCTTTTTGTTTTAAATCGGCTACTTGCTCTAATACAGCCGCTCTTTTTCTGCCATCCAAAAACCCGTGTAAAGTTTGAATTTTTGCCCAAAGTGTTTCACCAATAACTTGATATCTATAATTAAATTCTGAATTAAGTTTTGCCATTTTATACCTTTTATACCTTTTATTATGTAAATGAAAAACCAGCGCAAGCAAGGCCACTTCTAGCCCTTGGTTGTCCGGTAGTCGTAGCGGCAACAACACCCGTATTTGAAACAAGATTATTAGATGATACGTATGGGAATGGACTTGCGCCTGTCCTGCCATAGCCAAATATTGCTTTGTCGCCACCATATCCAGCCCCTGCAACACCAAATTTAGTGAAGGCTACTGTGGGGGTATCGGTTGCAACAACACCTGTATTTGAAACAAGGTTCGTTATGTTGACACTGACTGGGGATTGACCAAAACCAAATAATGCTTTATCCCCTCCATAACCAGCTGCCGCAAGACTGTTTCTAGCCGTACCTACTCCGGGAGTATCGGTTGCAACAACACCTGTATTTGAAACAAGATTTGTTATATTGGTGCGGCCAGCAGGAACAGCCCCAAACCCAAATATAGCCGTGCCGCTCCCATATCTAGTAGCCGCCAAGAGGTTTCTAGAAGTGCCTACTCCGGGAGTATCGGTTGCAACAACGCCTGTATTTGAAACAAGATTTTTTGTAGCGAGATTCCCGCTTGGGTTTGAGCCAAACCCGAATAGGGCTTTATCAGACCCGTAACCCGCGGCCGCAATACTGCTTCTTGCCGTGCCTACTCCCGCAGTATCAGCGGCTACAACACCCGCGTTTGAAACTAGGTTTGTTATTGCGGTATAGCTGACTGATGGTTGAGTGCCGATACCAAAACCAAATAGGGCTTTATCCCCTCCGTAACTAGCGGCCCCAAGAGCTTGTCTCCTAGTTGCTGATGCATTTAATACTTCAGCGGCTACAACACCTGTATTTGAAACAATATTTGTAGATGATTGTAAATCAGCTGGGTTAGGAGCATTACCAAAACCAAAGATAGCTTTAAATGTTGGTACAACAACAATGTTAGATTTACCCCAAAAGTTAGTAGGCATAATAATTGCGCCAGTTGGCACCCCAGCAAGAGTACGCACTGCCGTATCGTTTAGACTAATCACTGCCGTAGGCGATAAGCCTAGCTCTAGAGCAATAGACTGGCCCGCTACTGGACCGCCTAAACTAATTGCGCCTGAAGGATTAAGTGCCATAATTATACTGTCCCATATGCTGTAACATCTAGTAACGCTATGAAGTTACCTGATGAATCTAACGAGGCTACATTCGTGCCATTATAACTGAAATATAGCTTTGTGCCACTAGGGGTTATGTTCCACCCACCTGCATTAGTAATCTGTGTGGCGTTCGTAGCATTAGTAGCGTTCGTGGCATTAGTAGCGTTAGTCGCATTGGTTGCCGTTGCCGCGTTACCACTTGTGTTCTGGTTCCACGTTGGAACAGTTCCAGCCAAGTTAGCGTATGTGTAGCCCGTGCAATTTGTAAGTGTTCCTGAAGATGGCGTACCTAAAACAGGAGTGATTAAGGTCGGGCTTGTACTTAATACGTTTGCTCCTGATCCAGTTGATGTAGTTACACCCGTACCGCCGTTAGCAACTGGAAGTGTTCCGGTAACACCAGAGGCCATAGGAAGCCCTGTACAGTTAGTCAATGTGCCGGACGTAGGTGTTCCCAAAATGGGAGTAACTAAAGTAGGTGAAGTACTTAATACATTATTACCTGACCCAGTACTTGTCGTAACGCCTGTACCGCCATTAGAAACACCTAGCGTACCAGTAATACCTGTGGTTAAAGGCAGTCCTGTTGCATTTGTGAGAACACCCGATGCAGGGGTACCCAATGCTGGAGTAACTAATGTAGGGCTATTGCTTAATACGTTAGCGCCTGAGCCTGTACTTGTTGTAACGCCTGTACCGCCGTTAGAAACACCTA
>CAZRFL010000179.1:0-2896 GCA_964599365.1 uncultured Bacteroidales bacterium | reverse complement strand
GGCCCCGCAAGAGTAAATCGCCTACACTGTCCGGTTTTTCACCGGGAAGAAGCACTACCGCCCGCTGGCCGGGCCTTACCAGGGTGGTCATGCCGTGGTGAAAGAAATCGAGTGTCAGCTCCAGGTCTGCATCTGTGAAGAAAATGCGTTTAGACGCTCCGGTGCTTCCCGATGTGTGAAGGGTAACGATCTTGGAAACGTCGTCCTGATGGACTGCCAAAAATTGAAAGGGGTTGCCGGACAAGTCTGATGCGGTCGTAAAGGGCAGACGGGGCATATCGGAAAGATCGGACAGCGGTGCGGCCGGGAGGGATGAAAAATGATGTCGATAGAATGATGTTCGGCATCGGGCGTAATCAATGGTTTCATTGATCTGCCGAAGCTGGTATCCCTTCAGCGCCTGTATGAAATATTCGCCTGTCGGTTTGAACCCGATCTGTGTCTTTTCTCTGATACATGCATCCAAAGGGGTGATAGACATCATGTTTCCGTTCCGCTTGGTCGATACATATCCTGATCATCCTTCTGAAAACCGGACACGTATCGCGTATTTCATCCCTGTTTGAGGTGGCTGACCTGAGTTAGGAGCTTATTTGTCTTCAAGAATTTGTTCCGCTTCAGCCATCTTCCCAGTTGCCAGTTCTTCCGAAATAAGAAAGTTCCCGCACTGAGGGCAGGTTGGCAGATCGAGGGCGAAGATCATCCTTGCATATTGGAGTCTGATTTTCTGAATTTCCAAAGGTGTCTGGCATCGATGGCACATCCAGCCGTTCTCTAAATTTCCTTTCGGCCATTCGTCTGTCATAGTCCCCGCCCTCGCTTCATCTCCATTCTGTGGGAATAGGCACTGTGAATGAAATATTCCGTTTCAGATGGTGTGTATTCCACCCAATAGGTAACCCGTCCTGGCCTTAGAAAAGCCAGTGACCGTCCGGTGGAAGGGTTGACAAATTTTTCACCGGTAGTTTCAGCATGACGGATGGTTTGTTCAATATCCTCTTTCTGGATCCCTCGATCGGCCATGAGACGCGCGGCTTCCTCTGAGAAGATCAAATGGGTCAGTTTCTGTGCGGTCATGGGTTCCTCGATTCCGCCGCTGTGCGATCCGGGCGGTATATGCATAGATGATATCTCTTTGGCTGACGATGGTGATTATCTATCGTCTTGACAGCTTATTGTCAATAATCGGCGACGAAAATCCATTTCGGTTGTCAGTACAGCCGGCGGATATCGGGCGAAAAGGATGGCTCAGATTTCATCGTGATCAATCAACTCGATGGCCACTTTTTCTCCGGCTTTGACACGCAATATGTTTTCGGGAAGGATTATCAAGCAGTTGGCTGCACTCATCGAACGCAGCATGGACGGTTTCTGATTGGCTGTCGGCGATACATAAATCTCATTGTTCTTGATGGTATAGAAGCCTCGCATCAAATGATGGATTTTCGCAGATCGGACATCATCTTCCAGAATGGCATGAACAACCGGTTTGTTGATTCGGGTTGCTCCCATCAGTTTGAGCAAGGCAGGCCGCACAAACTCAATAAAAGACGTGAGCGTCGGTACGGGATTGCCCGGCAAACCAAAAATCAATCGATTACCCTTTTTCCCAAAAGAACAGGGACTGCCGGGTTTCACATCGATCCGTTCGAACTGGATGTCGATATCGAGGTCGGCGTAGATATCTCTGACATAATCATATTTTCCCATGGATACACCGCCGGTTGTTATGATCACATCGGATTTCAGGGCCTTGATAAACAGTTCCTTCAATGCAGTCATGCTGTCTCTGGCAATGCCCAAATAGTGGGGATGACAGGAATATTTTTTTACTTCCGAGTACAGGGTATAGGCGTTGACATTTCGAATTTGGCCGCTCCCGATCGGTTCCCCGACTTCGGCTATTTCATCACCGGTGGAGATGATCGAAACCGTCGGCTGTCTATAGACGGATATTCTCTCGCGATTGAGTGACGCCAGCAGACCGATATCCGAAGATTTCAAACGATCGCCTTTTTTCAGCAAGTTATCTCCGATATCGATATTCTCGCCGGCGAACCGGTAGTTGTTGTACTGACTCGCCTTATGGAATATGCTGACAAAATCGTCGTCTTCTTCCGTATCTTCGAACTTGATGACTGAATCCGCACCGGATGGAATCGGCGCGCCGGTCATGATTCTTACGGCCGTTCCCCTTGATACGTCGAGGCCGGCAACGGTGCCGCCGGCCTGAACCTCTCCGATCACGCGAAGCCTGGCAGGGTGATCCGTGGAAGCCCCCTGTATGTCTGCCGCGATGATGGCATAACCATCCATTGCAGAATCATCGACGCCCGGAATCTGGATATCCGATATGATGTCTTCGAATAAAATACGCTGGGATGCTTCCATCATGGAGATTATTTCACTGTTCAAGGGGATGACGGAATCGAGAATGGTCGTTCGGGCTTTTTCGAAAGATACGGATAGATTCTTGGTCTGCATCGGGTAATTTCTCTATATAGTGGATGTGTTCTGTTCTGGGGTATTCCTGGAACAGTTGGCGGCCTGTTGTTCGTTGTCAATGTAGCTATATCGTAACTATAAGGGCGATACGGTTTGTCGTCAAGGAAAAACCCGGAAAATGAGAGTGAGACATCGCTGCCGACGGATAAGATGTGTTGAAGTTTCGTCTATTACATGAAGCATCAATTGAAAAATATCTGATATTACAGAATTATTTTTGATGAATTCTTCAATTGACATCAAAGAGACAGTATCTTATATAATCGCTATGCCAAAAATGGCATGTATTTGTATCGCTGTTCAGTCAAGGCTTGCGCCGTTCGGTGGATACCGGGCGGGTTGTGTTCGAATTCACCTGAAAAGAGGAGGGCCGGCATGATTCGAAAAAATT
>CAZRFL010000178.1:1529-2912 GCA_964599365.1 uncultured Bacteroidales bacterium | reverse complement strand
GGTTTTGGTCTTTCAAAAGCAGGTCTATACTCCCGATCAGATTGATGTCCTCTGTAATTGACGCACTGAGCGGCAGTTCCACTCCCATAATTTCCATGCCGGTCAGATCGACTGATTTATAAAACGCTTCCAGAAGCTTGCACCCCATGTCAACGGCGCAATCCAAATCGGGCAAGTCTTTTTTGTATATGACCGGAACATCCTGGATAAACACGTTACTGGTCAGGTGTTCTGCAAAGAGATGCTGCAAGACACTAATGTCTTCGGGTTCTCCGACCAGTTTTATTTTGTTGTAGTACCTTTCCAAACAAGCATGTATGGCCGAGCCGAAAAACAGATTAAGGCTTACCTTTTCCGAGTCACGCCTTTCGACATACTGGAACTGATATTTCAAGCTGCATTCAAGGTATGTCCATATCTGGTTGTATGATATGTGAAGCTGTTTTCTCATTGTTGCAAGTTGCATGGGTACCTCCTTTAGTTTAATAGCTGTGCGATAACGGCAGAGGCATCGTTCTTGTTCAGGAAATCCAGAACAGTGCCGTATTTTTCGACACAGTCCCGGTCAAACTCTGCTCTGGTTATTCCGTTTTCACCCACCAGTTTGAGAATATATCCGTGTTGCTTTTGCGACAGCCTGCCGTTACCGTTACCGTTACCGTTGCTTGCTTTTCCGTTTGTGCTTGGCTGATTCCTGTACAGATACAGCCCCACCCCCATCTGTGTTGCACATTTCTTAAGACAATCCGTGGCTGCCGCTTTCAAGTCATCTCCGATTGATATAGCCTCCCCAGACTGCTTAGACTTGGTAATCTGGCTGCTGCCAAACTGCATTTTTGCGATATTACCGACGGTGAGTTTTCCAATGACCAGCACCTCGCCTTGGTGTTCATTGACGTGGTGATTGATTATCTCAAATGACCACATACCCTCCAGTGCCTCGTTCAGGCGCTGGATAACCGCGTGGCCTTCGATATAATCCAGGGTTCCAAAGTTACCCTGCCGCTGCTTTATTTGATCCGGAGCAAAGGGTTTTTCCAATACTTCACAGTTCATAGAGCCTCCTTTCTACCCGGCCATCCTGATTTTTCTCCGGGGCACGTCCTCGATTTGTTCCTCAACAGCAAACTGAAGCTTATTTATCTCCCGCTCGATACGCCTGCGCATAAAGCTGTTGTTGCTGTTTAAGTCTCCGACAGCAGCAGAGTTTATAATATGTCTGGCCTGCTGGGTCAGCTCCGTAAGTTTTTCATCCCGGAAAATATTTCGAACAGCAAATTCATTCAAAAAGTCTTCGAGACGGGTAAACATCGAATCTGAAAGTTTCTTGGGCTTATCTCCACCCAGTTTTTTTACCAGACTTTCCAGCACCTGGGAGAATTC
>CAZRFL010000178.1:0-1519 GCA_964599365.1 uncultured Bacteroidales bacterium | reverse complement strand
AGAAGGGCGAGTCTCCAGATTTCGAAGAGCTCGGAGAGCTGATGCTGCCAGATCACGGGTCTCCTCCATCATCTCTTCAAATTTCTGCTTTTCCCGCTGATATATTTCTGGGGTCAGTATCTGGCTTTGGCCAATACCCAGAGAGATAAACCGCCACTCGAATCTAAATTTACTTAGAATATCATTCGGGTAGTCGGCCTCATTAAAGAGTTTCCCCAGCACTTGCCTGGCCTTGTACCGGGCATCTGTGTACAGGTCAGCAAACTTTACCACTTCAGTTTCAAACTGAGTTTTATGCTCCCTGAGCTGTTCATCGATACCGGCAAGGTTGTCTTTCGGGGTCAAGTACACGGAGGGGATTGGAAATGAATATGAGTACTTTGCGACGGCATGCCGGGCCTGGCTTGCAATTGACCGGACAGGGCTCAGAACTTCGGGGTCAATCAGGTACTTTCTGCCTCGCAGCCAGTCACTGTTGTTGGGGTTTATCTTTTCAAGCAAATGCTGCTCAATTTGCCTTGAACCTTGCCACACTGCGGTTGTAAGCTGTATTAAACAAGCTCTCTGAAATACATCCTCCATTGTTGCTCTCCTTTCTACCCGCACAAGGGCAGATGCTTTTTAACGTTTTTTTTACCATTGCTGAAAAAGCTCGGGGTGAGTTGCTTGGTAATCTCGTTTCCAAGCAGGTCTTTAATTACCTGCGACTCTTCGATACAGTTTCTGCCGATATAGCCACGGGTCTCGATCTCAATTTCGCCCGTCTCGAATACATCAATTATTATCTGCTTCATCTGTGTCCGTCCTTTCATGGATGGTTCAATATGATCCGCACACCGTTTTTAATTTTGGACTCCTGAATCTTGTACTTTTTTAATTTGGCTTCTCTTCGAACACATTCAAGGGTATAGGCTTGCTTAAGTGAACCGGTGTGTTGTTTGGTAAGCCCTCCGGAGTGCCAGAAATCCCATAGCAGAATATAACTCTGGCCTTTCTGAACAACGCCGATCTCATACTTGCAGCCGGGAATCTTTATGGCATGACTGCATTTGCCAAGCTCATCAATTGTTATGCCATCTGGAAGTGGCGCATCACCCACCCACCTGCCGTACCAGGCATAGGTTTGCTGGTTTATCTTGAATTCGTATCCCAGGCTGTGTACAGCGGCCCGCAAAGCTGCCAGGTCTTTAATTTCAAGCTCAATCTTTGCAATATGGCTCATACGTTGCTCCTTATTTTGCGATGCTCTGTAACTTCTTCAGGCGTATTGGCCGTTCTTGCACGGGTTTTGGCCCAGTCTTTCAGGGCATTGACCTCTTCTCGCATAACTCGGGAGAGGGGAATCAACGCTGTGATAGCCTGTTCAACTCCGTCAAACAAAGAGTCTTTGGCTAACTGTTCGATCTCGGCACCTGTATAGCCATTAAGTCTTTCTGCAAAGTCAGCCGGGATACTGGCCCCCCCTTTGCGGTTCACGATCTCGATAATCTGCTGCCTTTCTTTAATCTGTGGCAGGTCC
>CAZRFL010000177.1:0-2964 GCA_964599365.1 uncultured Bacteroidales bacterium | reverse complement strand
TTGTTGTCATTAGCTTTGCGTCATTTATAGTCATTAGCTTCGCGTCATTTGTTGTCATTTATAGTCATTATTGGCAGAATAGCCATTCCTACTTAATCTACTCATTTAACTCAATTAACCAAGCAATAATTTAACCATTTAAATCCTTTTTCTCTTTACTAATAAGTCTTATATCCCCAATCACCATTGTCTTATCCACGGCTTTGCACATGTCATATACTGTCAGCAGGGCGGCACTCACGGCGGTGAGGGCTTCCATTTCCACGCCGGTTTGTCCGGTACATTTTACCATGCTTTCGGCTTTGATGCCGGTTTTGGTGAGGGTGCATTTTACCTCCACTTTGGTAAGCATCAGAGTGTGGCAAAGGGGTATCAAAAAAGGTGTTTGTTTAGCGGCTTGTATGCCGGCAATCTCGGCTATGGTGAGAACATCACCTTTTTTGATGAGGTTTTCTTTCACCAGTTTCAGGGTGGAAGGTTGCAGGGCGATGTTTCCGCTTGCTTTGGCAATGCGCGTCTGCTGAGGTTTGTCGCCTACATCCACCATGTTGGCCTTGCCCGATGCATCGGTATGGGATAATTTCGGCATGATTTGTTGAATTAGGATGTCAAAATTAGTAATTATTGGGATTGGAGGAGGAGAAAAAGTTTGTCGGAAGATTCACCACATAGGCACATAGAAACATAGAAAACGAAGGATGCATAAGGGCACATAGAAAAAGAAAGTTTGGAGTTGAGGAGCTATAACACAGAGATACACAAAGAAGCACAGAGTTACACAGAGGAAAGAGCCACAGATTCAAAAGAAGAAATGCGGATTTAGAAAACCGTATCTATCAGCAAATAGATGTTAAGGCCCGAGACCAGCGCGGCGATTGCGTAAAGTAAAATTTTCAGGAAGGGCTTGTTGACGTATTTTCCCATGACTTTTTTGGAGGAAGTGAGATAGACCTGCAGGAAAATGGTGAAGGGCAGCACTATGCTGAGGGCCATTTGGGAATAGATGAGCGCCATGAAGGGATTGCTGATGAAAAAGATGACCAGAACGGCTAATACAATAGATATGAGCACGCCCAAACGGGAATGATTGTCTTTGATATCGAAAGGCTCCATGAAGATGCCCGAAAAGATGCTTCCGCCTGCCATGCCCGAGGTTATGGTGGAGGCAATGCCCGAGAATAGGAGCGCAACGGCAAATATGACTGCCGAACTTTCGCCCAGCAGGGGTTTTAACATACTCTCGGCCTGTTCTAGTTCGGTGACGACCACCTTGTTCTTGAAAAACACAGCCGCTGCCAGCAGTATCATGGCGCTGTTGATAGCCCAGCCTACTATCATAGATAATAATGTGTCGAAGAATTCGTAATCCAACTGGCGTTTTATCACCTTTTCGTCCTGCAGGTTCCACTGCCGGCTTTGGATGACTTCGGAATGCAGGAAGAGGTTGTGAGGCATGACCACGGCTCCCAAAACCGCCATGATGATGATGATGGAATGTTCGGGGATTTTGGGTGTGACCCATGCTACGGCGGCTGTGGTCCAGTCGATATCGACCAGGTAGAGCTCGTAGATGAAGGACAGCCCGATGATGGAAACAAAGCCAATAATCCAGCGTTCGATGCGTTTGTAGGAATTGGTGAAGAGCAGTATCAATACCAGCAGGGCGGTGAGTAAGGCTCCGGCCTGAATGGGTATGCCCAGCAACATTTTGAGGGCGATGGCTGCCCCAATGATTTCGGCCAGGGATGTGGCCACGGAGGCCAGCATGGCTATAGAAAGTACGGGGCGTGAAACCCATTTGGGGGTGTATTGGGTGGTGGCTTCGGAAAGGCACAAACCACTGGCTATGCCTAAATGCGCGACATTATGCTGAAGTATGATGAGCATGACAGTGGAAAGGGTGACTACCCAAAGCAAGGTATACCCGAATTGTGAACCTGCGGCTATGTTGGAGGCCCAGTTGCCCGGGTCGATAAAACCCACGGTGACCAAGAGGCCCGGACCAATGTATTTCAGAATCTCCAGACCGCCAAAGCGCGGTCTGTGATGTTCTTTTTTGAAAAGTTGGTCGAGTTTTTTCATCCGCCTATACTGTGAAAATGATTGTTGTTGCTATAAGTTCCGCATTCGGGTTTGGAAGCTATGGCCTGTTGCAAGGCTTCACGGACACCGAGTTTGCGCACATCGAACTCCAGGTCGTTGAAAAGGCAGGGTTTAATCTTGCCATTGGCCGTCAGTCGCAGTCGGTTGCAACGGGCGCAATCGCCACCTGAGCCGCCTTCCACAACAGAAAATTCTCCGTTGCCCAAATGCATGCGATGGATAAACCTGACCTCCAACCCGGCATTTTGGCAGAATTCTTTCACCCCCAAAGCATCGGGCTCATCAGACGATTTGTCGATTACACAATTTATCTTGATAGGGTCCAGACCGGCACGTTGTGCTGCAATGATTCCCTTTACCACTTTGCGGATATCTCCTCCACGGGTGATTTCGGTATATTTATCGGCATCCACGGTGTCGAGGCTGATGTTGATGCGGTGCAATCCGGCTTTGGCCAATCCCGGAGCAAATTCTTCGAGGTTAACAGCATTGGTGGTGAGCGAAAGGTCGTTGATGCCGGGTATTTGTGCGATTTGTTCTACCAGGCTTACAATGCCTTTACGGACCAATGGTTCGCCACCTGTAATCCTGACTTTGGTTATGCCCATTTCCACTGCAGTGCGGGTTACTTCGGTGATTTCTTCAAAACTCAGAATGTCTTCGTGACGCAGCAAGGTCACCCCGCCTTCGGGCATGCAATAGGTGCAGCGCAGGTTGCAGCGGTCGGTTACCGAGATGCGTAAATAGTTTATGGAGCGGTTATAGGAATCTAACATCAATCATTTCTCCTTTACGGACAGTGGTTTGGCCCAGGGGAATAAAGGCAAATGCCCGGGCAAAAGTAAGTGAGTGTATATGTGC
>CAZRFL010000176.1:0-3034 GCA_964599365.1 uncultured Bacteroidales bacterium | reverse complement strand
GCAAGCAATTCAATCAGGAACAGAAGGTGGCGGTATTGGAAAGCGCCAAGACCATAGGGATTAAGGAAGCGGCGGTGTTGGCGGAAGTGCATTACACGACGATATATGAATGGCGCCGGCAATTCGAGGCGCTGGGCGAGGAAGCCTTTCTAGCACGAAAAGTGGTGTCGCGTGGACGCGGAGAAAAGTGGATCACCGAGAGCCAAGAAAAGGCCATACTTGATACGTGGCAACGTCATCCGGGCTTTGGTCCTGGCCAGGTAAGGAACCAGTTGCGTCGTCAAGGGATGAGCGTATCAACGCGGACTGTGCAACGGATCATGCAGGCAGGTGGTTACCAAGGCAAAGGAAAGAGTTCGGAGATAAAAGAAGTTCTACGGTTTGAGGCGACCCGGCCCCTTGAGCTTGCTCAGATGGACATTCTTGAGTTCTATATCAACAAACTCAAGGTGTACCTGCTGTTGCTCCAGGATGATTTTTCCAGGTTCATCTTGGGCTGGCGGTTAACGGCGGAGACATCGATTGATGGAGTTATCGTTTTGGTGCAGGAGGCGATGGACCGCTACGGCAAGATGGGAGAGATTTTGACCGACCGTGGCTTTGTCTTTTATTCCTGGAGCGGTTGTAATCGTTTCGAGAAGTTTCTGGAGATGGCCGAGATCCATCAGACCCACGCCCGGCCGCATCACCCGCAAACGCTTGGCAAAGTTGAGGCGACGAATAAACAGATCCAGAAAGAACTACTCCGGCAGCAACATTTTGACAGTGTAGCCGAAGCGGAAGAGGCCATTGGGCAATGGGTTAAAGGTTACAATTACCAACGCACCCATCAGGGACTTGGCGGCTTGCTGGTACCGGCTGATCGATTTCATGGCCGGGCCGCGGAAGTGAGCCGATTGATCGCCGATCATCTCGACCCGGAGGTGGAAAACTGCTATAAAATGGAAGGGATCGCCCGGAGTCTCTGCAACGTTGTATTGACGCCAGGCGGAACGGTAAAGATCTACCTGTTCGGACAACTGATGCCAGTGCTGGGAGGAAGAAGTGATGGACAAATTGCAACCTGACGAAGCGGCCATCCTCATCCGGGGCCGGAAGATCATCAATGCCAAGGGCTTACCGCGGGATGTCGATGTAACAAACATCTGCGACCTGGCGGGGATCTCGCGTAAGACGGGTTATCAATGGGCGGATAATATCGATTCGGGCGATAAAGAAGCAGATAAGCTCAAGCAGGAACTGGAACGCCTGAGGGAAGAACACGAGAAACTCAAGCAGCTTTTTGATGACGTACGCTTTGAGAACGAGGGTCGAAAATTGGCCTGGAAGATCCACAAGGTGGACGAGCTTCTCGCGGAAAAAAAAACTCTGCGAACTCCCGGAAAAGACGGAAGCGATAAGATTCCTGCGGAATGAAAGGCGGTCCTTGCAGGAGATCTGCCGACTTCTCCACGTAAAGGTCAGCACCCTGGCCGAATGGGATGGTTGTTTTGATGCGAAAATGCGGCCGATTATCCTGCCGGATCGCCGGGGTAAGGCGGCCAAGGTCACTGCGGAACTGGTTCGGCGGGTGGTGGAGCTGGCCCGCGACCAGCTGGCAGCAAATAAGAGTCTGAGAATCAAAGCTTTTACTCGCCATCTGTTCAGCAAAGAGATCGAATTGAGCAGCAAAACCGTGAGCGAAATACTTATTGCCAATGACCTCCATGGGGTGAAAGTGAAAAAACGTAGGCCGCACTTTTACCAGCACCTCCGGCAGACCATCCCAAATGGACTGGTGGCCGTGGACGGCAAGGAATTTGTGGTGCTTCTCGGTGGCGAAGACCATCACTTCAACCTGGAGTTGTGTGTGGATGTAAAGAGTTTTCTCCATAGCGGATTCAGCATCGCCGATAACGAGACCACGGAAGAGTTCATCAAGGTCATGAATATGCATCGAACTGCCTGGGGAACTCCCTTGGCGGTAGTGACGGATCACGGCACGGCCAACCTCTCAGGCAAAGCCCGTGAATTTCTTAAAAGCCACGATATTGAAAGCCTTCCGGCCGGTCCGGCAAACCCTAAGGGAAACGGTAGCGTTGAGGGGGCGTTCTCGGAAATGGCCGGAGTGATCGGGACTATCCGCATCGACACGACAACCCCTCGCGCTTTGGCGAAAAGCGTTCTGGAAAAGATTGTAGCGGTCTACATTGCCCTGCGCAACCGCATGCCGCGGCTCGGTGCAAACCACTCGCCGATAACGGAAATGAACTGGCCGATTGCACCGTTAAAGCGGGTTGAACAAAAAGAATACTATCGCCTTAGAGCGCAACAACAAAACAAAAAACCCGACCAGACCACCAAACATGACCGCCTTCATTGGCTCATCGACCATCATCACCTGGTTGTTGATGAACCCAGTCTGGCCCGGGCCGAAAAGTGCATTGCCTATTATGACCTGGACACCATCGCCAAATCGGAAGCGGCCTTCTGTACAGCGATTTCTCGGGATGATGGTCGCAAGAATCTGTCATACTTTTTCGGCATTCTCAAAAATATCCAGGCAACGGCTGATGAAACCCATCACCAAGACTACTGCCGAAAACGCTATAACTATCTGCAGATGATGGAGCGCGAAAGACAACAGGCAAGAGATGAGAAGGACGATTTAGTTCCGGAAGTGCTGGCGGAAATGCTTCACACTGCGATTTCCCTGCCGAGCCTTCAACTTAAAGAAATCGCATTGAGACAGGCGAAGGAAATGGCGGTAAATCTTAAAAAACAATATCGCTATCTGGGAACTTTGAAAAACACCATCTCGGATATACTGGAGAAAATCAGCAATATTACTCTTGCTCAACGGCAGGAAATAATCGCTTTGACGGAGCAGTTCATAGCTTCATGACTGGAGGGAAAGTGTTACCTTAAAATCAACTTTTTTTTGGATTTTTGTGGCACCGTTACAGGTAGGCAGTAGGTATATTCATTGTTAAGAGCTAATAATGATGTAAAATTGTTTGCATACCATCTCGAAGTGATTGATATACATGACAAT
>CAZRFL010000175.1:0-3157 GCA_964599365.1 uncultured Bacteroidales bacterium | reverse complement strand
CATAATCCGTGTGTCCTGGGTTCGAGCCCCAGAGGGCCCACTATGAACTTTATTATTTCATTTCTTGAACTCATTGTTATTTTATTAAATACAACAGTCTTCTTCAGATTTTTATTTATATCAATAGCAATGTCCCTATACCTATACTCAATCAAAACTACACAACCACAAAAGGAATACCCTAATGACAAACACAATCCATACCCCTGAAGCTGCTCTTAAACATTATAAGATTCAACCAGCTTCTGATTCAGATCTTCCATACACTAAAGTTGGTTCTGAAATATACAATGCTGTTGTTATACAGTTTATTGATATGGCTGATGATTTAGCTAAGAGTTTAAATAATAAACTTAAATTAGATTATCAAATTTCATCTCTTGATATACTTGATTCTCTAGCTACTGTTGGCCTAGAGCTTAATGTATTTGAAGAAGATCTTACCGAATACAACTGGCCATCTCTTGCCTATTTGGAAATTCTCAAAGAGAAAAAATAATGCCTTACATAGAGCAAGATGATCGTGTTTTTTTAGACCAAAGGGTTACATTTAACAATAATGCAATTCAAACTCCTGGCGAATTAAATTATGCTATTACTAAACTATTAGATCACTACATTAGCTCTCATGGTTTATCCTATACCAACATCAATGAAGCCATTGGTGTGTTGGAGTGCTCTAAGATGGAATTATACCGTCGTATAGCCGTTCCATATGAAGATATTAAAATGCAACAAAACGGAGACGTTTATACTGTATGAGTAATAGAGTAAACGTTACTGCTCATGTATATAAGCCATCTAAGGTCTATCATCCTAATAGCTCTAGACAATGTGCTCATGCAGATTGTACCACTCGTCTTTCGATGTATAACTCTACAGAATATTGCTGCACTCATGAACGTCAATATCGCAATCTATATGTATATAAGGATTAATTATGGGAATGGATGTTTACGGCGTTAAGCCTAAAAACGAAGCTGGAGAATACTTTCGCTCCAATGTTTGGTTCTGGCACCCTTTATGGGATTGCCTAGAGAACCTTCACCCAACACTATGTGAGAAATGCGAATCTCCTCACGATAACTCAGGCTCTGGCCTTAATGCTAGAGACTCTTTAGCTTTATCTAAGCTTTTAAAAAAAGATTTAGATTCAGGTGTTATCGAGGAATATATTAAAAAATATGATGAAGCTGTTGCTTTAGTTCCTCTTGATGATTGCAAATTTTGCGACAACAAGGGTACTCGAGACTGGCCTTCTGATGATGGCACAGTTCTCACTAAGCAATGCAACGCTTGTGCTGGAACTCTCAAAGTTCCCAACTTTGCTACTCATTACCATATGAGTTTAGATCTTATGAAAGAATTTCAAGTCTTTCTTGAAAACTGTGGTGGATTTACAATTTGTTAATCAAACCCAAGAACCCTCCTGCTTCTCCTCCTCTCCCTATCAGAGAAAGAATACTTGCCAAATACCATAATGATCTCACTATGATGGATCACATAGATGCTTTTGTCCTATACGAAGCAGCTATGCATAAAATATATGTTAAGGTTAATCCCTGGCTTGCCAGAAATAAATATGGCAAACCTTCAAGAACTAGAACTCGAAAGGACTTTGAGCCTAAAGAGGAAGCTTTTGATTAGTAGCGTGTTCGATTTACTATTTGGAATTCGGAACGATATTAATAGTTACACATAGCACGTGGGCCTATATTCCCCGTAACTACTACTAATCAAATTGATTTATAGCAGCTAGTAAATTCAAACTTACTACGTGGTAAAACACAGAAATAAGCCGATTGAATTGCTAACGAAAAGTAATGACACTAGTGGCCCCATATTGCCCCATTACCTGCTATAATTGTTTTGCAACTTATTTAAAGGATTATCATGATTTCTAAACCTGAATTAACACAACAAATTAAATCTATTATTTCAGAAACATTATCTATTCCTATAGAAAAGATAGAATATAGTTCTCGTCTAGGTAAAGACTTAGAAATGGATTCTATGGACCTACTCGATGTAGTTGCTGGTATACAAGATTTTTATGATATTACTATTCTAGATCACGAACTTGAGTATATGATATTCTTTTCAGGCGTTTGCGATATTGTTGAATATCATTTAGCTAAAAAATAATTATGCCTGCCCCATTATTAATTTATCGAATACCCACCCTACTTCTCGTTTTCACGAGCTAGTAGCTCAGTTGGTAAGAGCATCATTCTTATAAAATGAAGGTCCGGGGTTCAATCCCCCGTTAGCTCACAATTAAAATTTATTAGGAGAAATCATGATCGACATAGATCAACTCTATCAAAATGAAATTGATTTATTAAATGATAGAATTTCTACTTTTACAGAATTCTCATTTAATATAAATAATCTATTTAAACAAACTCAAGGCGTTCGGAGTTCTTTAGACTTAGCCCAAGAGTATGTTAATCATAAAGATTACATAAACGGATATAAATGTCTTCTTCATTCTATTTCATTATTAGTAAATATTAATGAAGATGTATTATCTCAATATTCTGAGATGTCTATAATCCTCAAGGATTCTAATGGCTCGCAAATTTAAAGTTAAAGGTCTTAAAAACCTTTCTGATGTTGTTCTTTCTCAAGTCTCTTGGAAAGACAAAGCACATTGTAAAACCAAAGAAGTTTCTATATTCTTTGGCAACCCTAAATCTAATGAAACTAATCTAGCTGTTTCTATTTGCAAGTCTTGCTCTGTTAGACAGGACTGTTTCTATGAGGCTATCCAGTATGGATATGACGGTGTTTGGGGCGGTTCTACCGCTGAACAACGACAGTCTATTATAGATGTAGTTATGGAATCTAACATAACTAATCTGACAAAAGAAACATCTAATACTCTACTTTCCTATGTAGACATGATAGGTAAAACCAAAAATTCAGCAACAGCTGATCTTATAAACATCAAATTATCTGAATTGGATCCAAATGTCTAATAATATTTACAACACTAATGACGATGATATCTTCGATGATTACCAAGAACCTTCTACTTCAACTGATCCACTCCTTGAAGCTCCTCTTGTTAATGAAGATAAATCATTTGAAAAAGTTTTCTCAGATTTAAATTCTCCATTTGAATCACTCATCCAAAATTCTTCACTCAAAGTAA
>CAZRFL010000174.1:0-3204 GCA_964599365.1 uncultured Bacteroidales bacterium | reverse complement strand
ATGAATTTCCCGTGGCATTTGTAAGCCTGACATCTGACTCCCATTGAGCAAAAGCAGTGGCACAGATTATTTGAAAGGATATCAACAGGATAAATTTTGTAATAATACTATTCATAGCGTTATAGATTTTGAGGTTCATATTCTTTTATAACTTGATTATTTTTTTGATAATAACATTTCTTTCGTTTTCTATATTAATGAAATACATCCCCGCCGGCAAAGCACTGATGTCTATGGTTTCTTTGCTTCCTTTAAAATCTTTTTGTATCACCTGTTCGCCTATGAGGTTAAAGAGGGAAACATTGAGGTGTTGGCTTTGGGGGCATTCTATGTTGAGGGTGGAGGTGGCGGGGTTGGGGAATACTTTTAAACTGACGTTTTGTGTTGAAACCTTCGCCCCTAATGTATAATCCGCTGAAATTCTTTTCCCAAGAAACAGATAATGGATTCTGTTGGAATATGGATATGGACGGGGCACAACTGCAAATACCCTAATACTATCCATTGAGAAAAACTTGGGAAAAACAAAACCAGTAAATTCATAGGTAGGCGGTGCATAAACACTATTGCAGAAGGAATGGTCAGTCCAGAAGGGTGTTGTATCATTGGTCCAGGATGCCAAAGCTCCTGACAAAATGGATGTACAGTATGCAGGGTCGATATAAGAAACATATTCCGAATCAGCCTGAAATAATGACCAGGTAGTGACGTCACTGTATTTCCAATAGGTTATACCGGAGTAAAAACCTTTTAAAGAATCAGGTACAACTTGTGCTTTGCTATACTGACTTGTAATCAGCAATACTAATATCGGAAATACTATTTTTTTCATGAATTTAGCCCTTTCATTCTTGTTTCTACTAAATCGTTCTATTTGATAGTTTCCACAATTTCTATCCAAAAATAGCACTTTCCACCTTACAACCCTCCAAACCATCCATATTTTTTTTCATTTTGCGGCATCTGCATCATTCCACTGGCAGTCAGGTTATGCCATGACATGTTCGTGCATCATACCGATAAAATCCCTTTTCGTGGTATAAAATCGGGGGTGCTGGTTATGAGAGATGAAAAATATCGAAAATTTATCAACAAGCGGCCCATTTCCGGAAGCCTCTATTGATAATATATGTAAGAATTCACCGGGGCGAATTGTTGATAAAAATATCAACTAAAAGTTTAGTCATGTAACATTTGTTTTCGAAATTTTATTAAATTGCATCATAACCACCAAAACAGGTACTTATGATAGAAAGAGACTACTTTCTGAAAACAATTCGCGTGTATGAGCGCGATTGGATTCCCATTAAGGTTTCGGACATTGTGTGTTGCCGGGCCGACAAGGTTTATACGATTATAACCTTGCGAACAGGCAGACGCATTAATGCAAATGGCTGTCTGGCAGCCACCATGAGGCTTATCGATTGCTCCCCATTTTTCAGAATACACAAATCGTGGTGCGTGAACCTGCTCTATTTGCAAGAAATGAACTGCATACCCGGACAGAGGATGCTGCTTATGGAAGGATGGGTGTTTGCGGAAGTTTCGGAAGTAAAGTGTAAGCCACTGATGGACCGGTTGGAAGAAATGGGATGTAATATTATTGTAGGAAAGGAATGTTAGTATTAATGGAAGGAGCAAAGCCCTTATTTCAGGACTAAAGTCCTTCATATAGTGCCTTATAGTAACCCCAGACTTAAGTCTGGGGTTATAAAGAATTTGGAAAAATGGGGCTTCAGCCCTGAAGTTTTAGTATAGGTATCTTATAATGGTAACCCAAATCAAAATCATTGCCATGAGGTTGCTGAAGTCCTGATTTTCGTCGGCATAAAATGGGCTTTCATCCCTACACAGGGGGGCGATGGTTAATCGGTTGATTAAAGGTATACTTATGTGCATTTTATTCCCGAAATTTGATTCAAATTTAATATTCACCCTCAAAAACCAAAAAGATATGGCAAAACCAAGAAAACTAGATCCAGTTATGCATGTTAAGGCAAAAGACACTGTAGGAGTTGAAATATTGGCTAACAATGTGCATCAAAAAGGAGTGTATGCAAATCCACTGAAATTTCCCGATATTCCTGTGGACGCTGCTGATTTCAAAGCGGCTTTGTTGCTTTTGATCAACCTAAACGCTATTTCGAAAAAAGATAAGACTCAGGTAGTGGCCCGCAATGCACAGGCTCTGGTGGTATTCGAAATGCTTGAAGAAATCCTTTTGTATGCCAAGGGTGTTTGCGACCATGATGCCGTTATGATTGGCCTTTCGGGTTTTGATTCTAACTATCAACCTACCAAGGTGCCTGTGCCCGATGCTCCGGTAATCACCAAAGTGCAGAAAACCAATGAGGCAGGTGTTTACAAAGTGTACGTAAAACGCAATAATTTGAAGGTGTTGGCAGGCAATACTCCCAAAGCCTCTTTGAAAAATGTGAAATATATGATACAACGCACCACTACTGCCGATGACCCCAAATCATGGGTTACCATTGAGGATTCTTTGGCATCTACAAAACTTTTTTTCACTGATGTAGTTCAGGGAAAGCGAAACTATATCAGGCTAATTGCGATTAACAATAGTGGCAAGAGCAACCCCAGCGCTCCCTTCCCTTTTACACCTGAAATCGATTAGGGAAATAAATTCTGACAGATTGAACAGGCGAAATGTTGAGTTTCGCCTGTTTTTTTTTTGTGCAGTATTTTTAAATATGATGGCGGTAGACAAGTAAATCGATGGCGGAATGCAAAAAAGCGATGCGGGACAGAATGATTCCGCTGTGGGAAATTTCACTTCTGCTGTAGGAATTTTACTAATAACAGCATTATTTATTCAAATCGATGATGGAAACGTTAAAAAAGTGGCAGAAACATTTTTTTACAATGGCGGAATTTTACTTTCCGTCGAGGGACATTTTCATTCCGCTGAGGGAATTGTAATTTCCCATGAAGGAAACTACCTTTCCCATGAGGGAATTTTGCTTTCCCTTGAGGAATTCATTCTGTCACGCATGGGAATTTTCGAGGACTATTTCGCAATTCGCTGAATAACTGTGAGAATTCTTGTTTTTGATGGTGATTTTATCTTTTTCGATGCCTAAAAAATGCAAAGGAAGAAATTATTCAGGTGAAGAATAATGGAGGGGAATGATAGGCGAGGAGGAGGCGTGGGATTGAAAATCCCAAATCTCAAATCTCAAATCC
>CAZRFL010000173.1:0-3225 GCA_964599365.1 uncultured Bacteroidales bacterium | reverse complement strand
AGACAACCATGCCACCATGATGTTCGAGCAGGGTTTCACCACCGAAAACACCGACTTCACCGATCTCCGCGGTTATCTGCTGGCCAAACTCATGTGGAACGTAAATCAGAACACTGATAGTTTGATGAACGATTTTCTTCTGGGATATTACGGGGCGGCGGCTCCATACCTCAGAACCTATATCAATTATATGGTAGATGAACTCCGGAACTCGAAAAAGCAACTCACCCTCTATGAGCCGGCTTCGGCTCACAAAGAGGGTTACTTATCGCCTCAGATGGTTTCACAATATTTTATGTTGTTGGACAAAGCGTCGGCTGCCGTGGGAAACGATTCGGTAATTCAAATTCGATTGGAAAACGTACGTCAGGGTCTTCGTTATGCCTGGCTTGAAGTTCGCCAGATGATGCCCCACACTCCTTACTGGATATTCGAACAAAAACCCGACAGTAGTTATCAGGTGGAGCCTCAGGCTCAAACCATGCTGAACGAGCTGGTGGCTCATGCGAAAAAGTACGGACCCTCTATTTTCCACGAAATGGGCATACCTCCCGCGGAATACGAAAAGAATATGCAGGCCTATTTCGATCGCGGCGTTTCCTTAAGCGGCACCAAAGTGAAGAGCATCACCTATGCCACGCCTTATTCTCCTTCTTATGCGGCAGATGGCCCCAATACCCTTATCGATGGGGTGTTTGGCACCAACAATTATTTTGCCCTTTGGCTGGGATGGTGGGGCAAGGATGTGGAAGCCACCCTCGAGTTGAAGGAAACCCAAAAGGTGAGGGAGGTCCGTTTGAATTGCCTGGACAATTCCCAGTCGTGGATTCTGGCTCCTTCGGATATCATCGTCAGCTTTTCCACCGATGGCAAAGAGTTCAAACAGATAGGGGAGGTGAAGAATCCCAAAGCCGGCCAAAAGCTCGAAAAGCAGTCCGTTCCTTTTACCATTCCCCTGAACAAAGGAAAGGGAGTGGTGGCCAAATATATCAGGGTGTTTTGCAAAAACCAGGGCAAGATGCCTAAATGGACGGGAGTGGTCGACGAGGATACCTGGGTGTTTATTGATGAGATAGAAGTTAATTGAAAGTCTTATGGCGTTAAATAAAAAAGTACCTTAGGTACGACATTATTGAATCATAGTATTTGGTGTTTCTTGGTGTCTTGGTGCTTTCGTGGCAAAAAAAAACAACCGCAAATTAATCTGCGAAAATCTGCGAAAACAGCAAGAAACAAAATGAACCACAAAAAGAAGAATTTTAAATAAAAAAAAAAAAACAAAACAAAAAAAAAAAAAAAGAAAATAAATCTGCGTAAATCTGCGTAATAAGAGGGAAACAAATGGAACCACACAATCAAGGATCTGAAATGAAATAGTTAAAACCTGATGGCAAAAAAATAACCGCAAATAAAAATCAATTAGAAAATGAAAAAAATAATTATTCCCATAACCCTTTGCATCCTGCTTTCACTTTTCAGCCAAAGCCTGAAAGCACAACACGAACAGCAGAAATATTTCCCACCCACGGATTCCCTCGTCATCCGAAAACTCTCCCAATGGCAGGATCTGAAATTCGGCTTACTCATGCATTGGGGTCCTTACTCGGAATGGGGCATAGTGGAAAGCTGGAGTATATGTCCCGAAGACCTGAGTTGGGCAGCAGGAGGCAGAAAAAAAGGAAAAAGCGATAACTACAACGACTATGTGAAAGAATACGAAGCCTTGCAGACAACCTTCAACCCGGTTAAATTCAATCCTGAGAAATGGGCCGCTGCTGCCAAAGGCGCGGGCATGAAGTATGTGATATTTACCACCAAGCATCATGACGGGTTTTGCATGTTCGACTCGAAATATACCGATTATAAAATTACCGATCCCAAAACACCCTTTTCGGCCAACCCCCTCAGCAATATTGCCAAAGAGATCTTCGCGGCCTTTAGAAAAGAGAATTTATGGACAGGTGCTTATTTCTCCAAACCCGATTGGCATACCGAATTTTATTGGTGGAAGAAATTTCCGGCTGTCGACCGCAATTGCAACTATTCCATAGCCAAACATCCCGAGGAATGGAAGAAATTCACTGAGTTTACCCACCATCAGATCGACGAATTGATGACCGATTACGGCAAGATCGACATCCTTTGGCTCGATGGCGGATGGGTGAGAAAGACCAGCGACGAAGAGGTAAAAAATTATCTGCTGGAAACCTATGAGGGATCCCGTTGGGCTCGCAATCCGCAAAACCAGGATATCGACATGGATGCTATTGTCGCTAAAGCAAGGCTGAAACAGCCTGATCTGCTGGTGGTGGACCGTGCCGTGGAAGGCCCCAATCAAAACTACCTCACCCCCGAACAACAGGTTCCTGATAAACCCTTGTCCTATCCCTGGGAAACCTGTATGACCATGGCCACCAGTTGGAGCTATGTTCCCAACGACACCTACAAACCAACCCGCCAACTGATCCATACCTTATGCACCATAGTTTCCCGCGGAGGCAATCTGCTGTTGAATATCGGTCCCGGCCCCGATGGCGATTTCGACCCCGTAGCTTATCAGCGTCTGGATGAGATAGGGAAATGGATGGGCGTGAACAGTTCTGCCATTTATGCCAGCAAACCTGTAGCGCCTTATCAGTCGGGCAATGTGGTGTTCACTACTGTTGGGAAAGCGGTGTATGCCATTTATCTGGCTGCTGAAAACGAAAAGACACTGCCTGCTCTTATCAAGATTACTAACTGGACACCGCCGAAAGGTAGCAAAGCCATTTTACTGGGCAGCAACAAGACCCTTAGCTGGAAAAACGCCAAAGGAAACACGGAGATCAGCATCCCGTCTGCCCTTCGCAACCATCCTCCTTCGGATTATGCCTGGGTAGTTAAGTTTGGATAATAGTATGACGGTCATGGCCATTCCTGATTCTGCGTTTTCTTCTTCTGAAATCCTCTGTTGTGCAAAGTTTGCAACTTCGCACTTATTATGTTTGGACTAAAGTCCGGTGTTGGGGTTGCCTTTTAACATCCGCCATAAATGGCGGAGCTAATGAAGATAATATTCGTGGCTATTGGCTATAGTGGCTCATGGCTATAGTGGCTTATTTTTCCTTATCTTCGTCCCCTGAAACCCTTTCAAAAACAACCTGACCATGAAAAAGATATTCCCCTTATTGCTTTTCGCTTTCATTGGTATTCAGGCTAAGGCCCAGCTTTACAAAGATTCAACGG
>CAZRFL010000172.1:0-3243 GCA_964599365.1 uncultured Bacteroidales bacterium | reverse complement strand
AAGATGTTGGATATGGTCGGACATATTGCTTATGACTTAGGTGACTTTGGTCAGTTCTTGAGTACAAAGAAGACGTTAACTGTCACAGACAAGAATGGTAAGGCATACCAGATCACTGTTGAGGAGGTCGTATGACTCCAGAGATGGTCAATGAGATATTAAAGAATGAGCTATGCCTTCTTGATGATGAGATTAAGCCTTGGCACGTATCGTTATGTTTAGTGTTTTGGCATAAGGGTTATGCAAAAGGCTGTGACGATATGTGTGAGAAGTTAAAGAATGCTTACGCGGCAGGGTACGAAAAGAGGGATTCAAAATGAAAAAGTTATTAATTGGATTGGTTCTGGTATCTAACCTGGCTTGTGCTCAAGAAGAGTGGTGGGAAAGTTCTAACGAGTCAGGTGGCAAGATTGTGTTGTTGAATTATGAATGTACTAGCCGACCTGAAGCTCAGACATTAAAGCGTATGTACTCAGCCCATAAGAATGGGCAGACATGGTGGGGATGCTGGAATTACTGGGCTGATCATATCCATGTTGTGTATGACGATGGCAAAAGCTACACCTATAACCCAGATTTCTTTGTAAGGAAGACAAAACCATGAAAGCATTCCCAAACCATAGAAGTGAAGGCATGGACTTGCGTGATTACTTTGCAGCTAAAGTAATACAAGGCGAAATATCACATGACGGATTATTGTATGGTGATCGAGCAGATGAAAACGATAGATTAGCAGCAAAACGCGCATACAAAATGGCAGACGCAATGATGGAAGCTAGAGAGGGCAAATGAACACCCGTTTTTGTACTAGCTGCCAGTGTACGAGAGCCTCTGAAGGTGGTGTGTTCCGCAAGACTAAGACAAGTGGTCGATGGATATGCCAGCCATGTGCAGAGCACAAGACACAGAGCATTTATATGAACAAGTCAGGTCACGTTGCTGATGTAAAGACGATTATGGAGAAGCTATATAGAAAGGCGGCAATATGAATAAAAAAGAATACACAGAAGAAGAAGTGCGCTTGATTATTGAGGGAGCTATAGCAGAAGAGCGCGAGGCGTGTGCCGCGCTATGTGATGACTTGTCTAAGTGGCATAGTCCGTTAGTGATGGCTACGTATGAGTCTGCTGCTGAGGCTATCCGCGCAAGGGGGCAGGGATGATTACTCTTACACGCGAAGAAGCGCAGCCTGAACCGGAGCCGGTGGCATTTATGGATAATTTTGGACAAGTGTTTAATCCAGATGAAGATCAGTGTTATATCCGGTGGAAAATGCGAGACAGATTACCGCCTGAAGAAGTCCCCACACCACTCTACACCGCCTCACCACAGCGCGAATGGGTAGGGCTGACGGATGGGGAGATCAACGCAGCATGGGGAAATAATTTGTCTTTTGCTAGAGCCATTGAAGCCAAGCTAAAGGAGAAGAACACATGAAAGACTACGCAGACTACGAAACCCAACGCGCAATATTGCTTGAGTACATGCAAGTAATGATAGCCAGGGGTGATTGGCATGGGGTATCCGATGCAGCAAATGATTTGCGTGTATTAGAGGCGGAAGAAAAGAATGCCTAAGCCACAAAAATATGATTTCAATTGGGAAGCAGTTATTAATGGCAATCGGATTGGGATTGGCAAAGTGTTTGACAGCATTAACAATGGCGAAGTCGATGAAGAAGAGCTTGAGAAGCTATATAACTTCGTACAGTTTTCATTAGCTTTAATGCAACTGGCAGGCCCAGACAAATGGGCGCAAGCAAAGATGAATGCAGAGATGATGAGTTACTTGAAGGAAACAGCCAATGGATAAATTTCCTGCACCAACTCAAACCACATGTCTTCGCATGGCTCAGTATTACTGTGATGTTTCAAAAAATGAACAATTAATGTGGGATTGGCTGATGTGTTGGGCTGCGTATGATGATTGGGTTGAGCTTTATTGGGAGAATTCGAGTGCCAAATAATCGAATTCGAGTTCCAAATAATCGAATTCGAGTGTTAATAAACCCACGTTAATGGCGTAAAATATGGTTTGCCGGTGGTTATCAAGTGGTGAGTTCGCCTTGGTCGGTTGCTCATCATAAGAGCCTGACAGACCGGAAAGACGGTCACTATTAACCCAGACGGAAACCCAGATGGAAACCGTTTGGGATATGCAAGACCTGAGCGACACAGACGATGATCCCCCTCGTCTCGATTAGCTGGCGTCGGTTGTCGCGTGCCAGCACCAACATAAGTTTACAGTGGGGTTGTTTTAAGTTAACAGTCCTAACACGCATGGGGATTGGGCGAGAGCGACACGAAATACCTAGGTGGATGGTCGTAGACAGTCTCCATGTTTTTTAGTTCTGATGGCTTGCAAACCGTATTTTTTTGTTTTATAGTTTACATATCCGTTAACTGGTGGTGCAGAACGGTAGCTATAGACAGCGAAAGAGCGCCCAGTGAAGGCGGCTTCGTCAAAGCTAGGAAACGGTGGTCTATCACCCTTCTTATGCGGCAAACCAAGCCTAAAGCCACTTTCACTGGGCTTTTTTTTTGCCGCTACCTGTTATGACTTTATGGGTCATGCTTGTCAGTTTAGAAGTTATGGGTAGGAAGCCGTAAGGTGTAGTCCCCATACACGAGGCAAGTGGTCGCCGTTCGGGTCATAGTGGTAGTGCCGGGAGAATGACACCAGACCGGCGAGAGTGGATGGCACTGGATGAATCCGTAGGGATTACGGTAGAAACTGAAGGTGGCGGGGTACTCGGTGTGGCGCTCCTGTGGCGTAAAGTCTCCGATCTAGCATAGGCAGGACTAGGGCTAGACGATGCGATGGCTCACTGGATGACCTCAGTCAGCATTGATAACCTTCCTGAGCTATCTATAATTAGATGGCTTGGGGATAGTTATGCCTCTCAGGTCTACGTGTTTCCTAGTCTGCATAGGAGGGGGAAGAGATGAGAATCAACTTACAGTGTCCTTATGAAGATAAAGATTATGTTAAGAATTTAGGTGCTAAGTGGGATTCTGATAAGAAAGTTTGGTACATCAGACATCCTATTAGTTTGGCACCATTTTCTAGGTGGTTGAGTGAAGAGGTAATAAAGAATTACAAGACTAAAAAAAAGAAGGTATCAAAAAAGAAAGAAGTTGAACCGCATGTAAGGAAGTTTCAGAGATTTATGGACGAGATGGATCAGCATATGCGTAGCATTTAATACTCTAACGGAGGAAAGATGAAAGACGAATACGAAGT
>CAZRFL010000171.1:0-3276 GCA_964599365.1 uncultured Bacteroidales bacterium | reverse complement strand
TCTATTAACGAGTTAGCAACAGGTACAGATGGGTTGACTGCACGACCATTCTGGGATGTAATTGACAACACACAGACTGCTAACTGGGTTGCAGTCGCAACGAATTAGGAGCATTTAAATGGCAGCAACTACGACTCTTTTGGGTTTACTAACCCCCACACAGGGAACGCTCTCTGGTACGTGGGGCGATTCAGTCAACTACGGTATTTCTGACTACGTGGACATTGCAATTGCAGGCACGCTGTCTTTTGCAAATGATGGCGCTATCACTCTGGCAAATACCACCGGCAGTGCATCAGGTAACGGATTTAATACCACCACGGCGCAGTACATGGTGATTCGTATCACCGGCACACAAAGTATCGTTAAGGTCATCACAGGCCCCAGCTACAGTAAGTTGTACATGGTGGATCACGCGGGCGCTACTAGCGCGGT
The DNA here is from genome assembly GCA_964599365.1 of uncultured Bacteroidales bacterium. GTDB lineage: Bacteria > Bacteroidota > Bacteroidia > Bacteroidales > CAIWKO01 > CAIWKO01. Next base: position 2,841 of record CAZRFL010000171.1, on the reverse strand, counting down.
AACGTTTAAAGCTGCTGGTCAGACAGGTGTAACTGTTGCTGTTGGTGAGAAATGCTTTGTGTATTTCAATGGCACAGACTACGTCAAAGTGGCGTCAAGCGTGGCAGACGGTGTTACTGCAGTTAGCGTGGCATCGTCCAATGGCTTTGCAGGTTCAAGTTCAGGTGGTGCAACCCCAGCTTTGACTTTATCAACATCTATTACGGGCGTTATAAAAGGTGACGGTACTGCGTTGTCTGCCGCTACTGCGGGTACGGATTACGTTGCTCCGGGCGGCGCGTTAGGAACACCTGCTAGTGGTACTTTAACTAACGCAACTGGATTACCCATTTCAACTGGAGTTTCTGGGTTGGGATCTAATGTAGCTACCTTTTTGGCTACACCTTCAAGTAGTAATCTTGCGGCTGCGGTAACAGATGAAACGGGCACGGGTGCTTTGGTATTTGCAACATCACCTACTTTAGTAACGCCATTGCTTGGTACGCCTACAAGTGGCGTACTTTCAGCTTGCACAGTAGATGGTACAGATGCAGTAGGTTTTAGAAACATTCCGCAGAACAGTCAGTCTGCTGCTTACACATTAGTTTTAGCTGATGCTGGCAAGCACATCTTTCACCCAGTTGGCGACAACAACGCAAGGACATTCACAATTCCTGCCAACAGTTCTGTGGCCTACCCCGTCGGTACAGCCATCACGTTCATCAACATGGCCGCGGCAAACGTCACGATTGCTATCACAACAGACACAATGTATTTGTCTTCGGCTGGTACAACAGGCTCACGCACTTTGGCTCAATACGGGTCAGCTACTGCAATCAAAATTACCTCTACCAACTGGCTTATTTCAGGGAGCGGATTAACATGAGCGGTGCACTACAAGCTGTCTTTCAAAACCAACGATCCTTTGCTCCCCCTCCGGGACAGCAAGCCTACACAACGGTGGGCACTTTTTCTTTTGTTGTTCCTTCAGGAGTTACTTCAGTTGCGGCTGTTGTTGTTGGTGGCGGTGCGTACGGATACTACGAAGTTGGACAATCGTCAAGTTTTGGTGCATCTGTGGAAGCCACAGGCGGACGCCCCACTCTGTCAGGTGGCGGTGTAGGTGGCCAAGGCACAGCTATTGGCGGTTGCGTGGGCGGGGGTGACGGTGGTCGGTCTGGTACTAGTGGCTGTATCAACAACGGCGGCGGCGGTGCTGGTGGGTATACTGCCGCTGGAGGACGTGGTGGTAACTACAACGGGGCATGTGTAACTGGGTCACCCGGTGTAGCAAGCACGGGTGGCGGTGGCGGTGGCGGTGGCGGTAGTTTTTTTAACGGCTGTTCTGGTACTGGGGGCGGAGGCGCTGGCGGTGTTGGATTACTCGGTGCTGGCGCAAATGGTTCTGGCGGCGGCAGTAACGGCGGCGCTGGCGGTGGTGGATCGGGCGGTCAAAATGGCGAAGCCTGTGGTAATGTTATTGGTGGACGTTTTGGTGGCGGTTCTGGCGGCGGTGGTGGTGGCGGGTTGCGTTACAGAAACAATATCTCTGTGACTCCCGGCAGCACTGTTACCGTTACTGTAGGCAGAGCCGGTAATGGCTGTACTTGCTATGGCGGACGTGGCGCTGTTCGTATCATCTGGCCTGCCACAACCCGCAGCTTCCCATCAACGAATACAGGGGATCTATAATGAACCTCTATATTGAAACTGAAAATGGCGTAACCAAGAACCACCCTGCGTTTGAGGACAACCTCATGCAAGCGTTTGGTTCAATCCCAGCACACTGGGAGCCATTCATTCGAGTTGAGCGCCCAGCGATTGGCGTGTACAAAATTATGACCGCAGATGAACCTACCTATGAAAAAGTAGATGGCGTCTGGACTGATGTGTGGCACAAGCGCGATATGACTGCGGAAGAGAAGACCGCTAAACAGCAACAGGTAATTACGGCCTTTAATAGCCGTGAACAAGCTGAAAATTGGTCTGCTTGGACTTTGGACGAGGCCACTTGCACAATGGTTCCCCCAATCCCACGCCCTGATCCGGTAGAGGGTTTAGATATCCGTTGGTGCGGCGCAGACAGCGCTTGGAAGGAAGTCCCTGCCCCTCCCGTTGACAATAATCAATATAAGTTTGACTTCCTTGCTTGGCAGTGGGTTCCAATAGTAAACTGATAGCCCCAACACAAGGAGCTAACAATGAGCAAAACTGCCACCAAGAAGTCAAAAGTTAAAGTATGCAAAGCCGCTGAGTCAGTGGCTCAAGTTGTTCAAAACACGCAGCTTCAAGTTGCATACCATTTCCCGTGCCCAATCTATTTGATTGAGCGCCCTGATTTCTTGGATGCGGTTAACGTTGTTTCTGAGGAATTCCTCGACGTTGCTAAAAAAGAACGTGACCTGAACGAAATCTACCCCGTGCACATGACAGGCAATTATTTTGCTGATCCTCGTGTGGCTGGATTCTCTGAGTTCGTTGGCGCTACTGCTTGGAACATTCTCAATGAGCAGGGCTATGCCATGCAGGACAAAGCGGTGCAGTTCACTGAAATGTGGACACAAGAGCACCACAAGCACTCGGCAATGGATGCACACGTTCACGGCTACGGCTCCCAGATCGTTGGCTTTTACTTCTTGGAAACCCCAGAAGGCGGCTCCAACGTAGTGTTCCACGACCCCCGCGCAGCTAAGGTGCAGATTGACCTACCAGAGCAAGACATAAACGTAGCAACCGCTGCCAGCAAAGCAATTAACTTTACGCCCAAACCCGGTCTGATGATCTTTGCTAACTCATGGTTGTCTCACTCGTTCACACGCCATGCGGCTGACCTACCAATTAAGTTTGTGCATTTCAACTTGA
>CAZRFL010000170.1:0-3296 GCA_964599365.1 uncultured Bacteroidales bacterium | reverse complement strand
GCACTGGTGTTGCCACAACCATCGGTGAAGTTCCATACTCTGGTGCGAACATAAGCGTTAGCACAAGTCTCATCAGCAACAGTGTTGTCGCTTACTAAGTGGATGGTAGGAATAGTTGTACAGTTGTCAGTTGCTGTTGGTACAAGAGCTAATGTTGCAGCTAATCCTGAAAGATCTGAACACTGTAGAGTAGCGTTTAATGAACCGGTAGCAGTAGTGATAACTGGAGCAATGTTGTCATTTAAAGTATAGGTATAGCTCCAATCATGAGTATTTCCATCACAACTTGTATAAGTCCAGGTATAAGTTTTTGTTCCCTGACAAGTTGGGTTGCCAGTAATAACAGGACCCGTAGGATAGATTGAACTTCCGCAATTATCATTTACATTAGGAGGAACAGGAAGAGTCATTTGATTACCACAAGTAACTGTTGAACCTCCATTTGCTGGTAAAGTAAAATCGATTCGAACAATGGAGTAGGTATAAACCCAGTTGTGAGTATGACCTGCGCAATCAGTATAAACAAAGGTATAAGTTTTGGTTCCTTCACAGCTGGTATAAGTACCACCAACGGTTGGAGTAGAAGGAGTCAAAGTGTTTCCACAGTTGTCTGTGATGACAGGAGCGGTTGGCTGAACTGCCAAAGCAGCACAAGCAACAGTTGATCCGCCGTTTGCAGGCATGGTGAAATCAGCGCGTGTTATGGTGTAGGTATAAACCCAGTTGTGAGTATGACCTGCGCAATCAGTATAAACAAAGGTATAAGTTTTGGTTCCTTCACAGCTGGTATAAGTACCACCAACGGTTGGAGTAGAAGGAGTCAAAGTGTTTCCACAGTTGTCTGTGATGACAGGAGCGGTTGGCTGAACTGCCAAAGCAGCACAAGCAACAGTTGATCCGCCGTTTGCAGGCATGGTGAAATCAGCGCGTGTTATGGTGTAGGTATAAACCCAGTTGTGAGTATGACCTGCGCAATCAGTATAAACAAAGGTATAAGTTTTGGTTCCTTCGCAGCCGGTATAGGTACCACCCACGATTGGAGCAGAAGGAGTCAAAGTATTTCCACAGTTGTCAGTGATGACAGGAGCAGTTGGCTGAACTGCCAAAGCAGCACAAGCAACAGTTGATCCGCCGTTAGCCGGCATGGTGAAATCTAAACGAGTGATAGTATAGGTATAAACCCAGTTATGAGTATGACCTGCACAATCAGTATAAGCAAAGGTAAAAGTTTTTGTTCCCTGGCAGTTGGTATAAGTACCACCCACAGTTGGAGCAGAAGGAGTCAGAGTGTTACCACAGTTGTCGGTAACGGTCGGAGGTGTTGGCTGAACTGCTAAGGCAGCACAAGCAACAGTTGATCCGCCGTTAGCAGGAACTGTGAAATCTAAACGAGTGATAGTATAGGTATAAACCCAGTTATGAGTATGACCTGCGCAATCAGTATAAACAAAGGTATAAGTTTTGGTTCCTTCACAGCTGGTATAAGTACCACCAACGGTTGGAGTAGAAGGAGTCAAAGTGTTTCCACAGTTGTCGGTGATAACCGGGGCAGTTGGCTGAACTGCTAAAGTAGCACATGCAACAGTTGATCCGCCGTTTGCTGGCATGGTGAAATCTGGACGCGATATAGTATATGTATAAGACCAGATATAGGGATTGTTTGCACAATCACGATAAGTATAAGTATAAGTTCTGGTTCCATTACAAGTAATAGGATTAGGAGTATCAACAGTAGATGTTAATACTGGTACGATTGCATTTCCACAAACGCTGGTTACAACCGGTGTTGTAGGTGCAGTTGCACTGGCAATACAGGAAACCGTTGATGAACCATTTGCAGGAAGAACTATTGGAACGGCATTTTCAATAACAAGATTATTGAAAGTATACTCACCCAAATTGAGTGTACATCCGCTACCACTATTATATAATAGAACTCCTTTAATTGTCTGGTTACATCCAACAGTTGCGTATGGTGCTGGGATTGTGAAGTTACCTGATAGGCCATTTGCGGTTCCAACAAGGATATTATTCATATAAAATGCCCACGAATAAAAGTGTGAAGGTGCACTACAAACTGTTTCATCAGCTACCAGATTGCTGCTGTAATGAATGGTACTGCTGCAACCTGTCTGGGTAATGGCAAGACCAGAAACCTGAGGACATGGGACGCAAGCACTTGGATTTGGGAAAGGTGTTTTAACAATATTGCAAATTGGATCCTTATAATGAATCCAGGATTTACCAACTATATGATTTCCACATGTAGCTGGTGTCTGACCAATCACTGAATAAGTAAGAGTTACAGTACCATTATTGATTTGACTAATATTCCATGCATTATATTGACCACTATTGGTAGCAGTTCCTACAGAAGCAACGAATGATCCTGGTACAAATGTAAACCCATTAGCAATGGTATCAGTTACCATGGGTACAGAAGGGATTGCTTGAGCAGCCCACATCAATTGCCCAAAAATTTGTGTATAAATTCCATTAAGATTGGCAGCTGATTCAGTTTCAAAGTATCCTGAATTTTGGGCACCATTAAGGGTAGAAGCAGCAAGAGTCTGAACTCCACCACTAATTCCAACAAACAAACCAATAGAATAAACTCTATTAGGATAAGTAGTACTACCTATTGTATAGGACTGAGCTGCTACACCAGCAGAAATAGCTGCATTGGTACAAGCGGTTGGTGATGTAGGACTGGTTGTACAACTTCCTTCATACCTATCATTGGCTGCACTATAAGAACTGCCTCTGTTAGCAACACCATCACTCATTACTAATATTGATCTGATAACGTTGCAAGCTGTTCTTCCTCTGGTTTTCATTTCTTTGGATGCTTGATAAATTCCATCAGAGATATTTGTCCAACCGCTGGCAACTAAGCTATTAATTGAATTAATTACAGCGGTAGAATCTGATGCATAACTTAATTGGATATTTTCGGTTGCATAATCAGAATAACTTACAATACCAATCCTATTTATGTTACCAGGGTTATTTGCAGGGCTAAAAAGTTTTCTTACAAAACTTATAGCAGCTGTTTTTGTGTATGACATAGCGGAAGGAGAACCATCGGCCATACTTCCTGAACGGTCAATAACCAGAATTACATCACAGGGTGAAGGTGTAGAAACTCCGGTAATCTGCAATGAAACATTAAATTGATTACAGATACTTGACTGGGTTACAGTTTTACCAAGAGTTATCTGGGCAACTGTATTATTTGTTGCTGTAACAACAAATAAAGAAAAGAGGAATATCGTCAACAGACGACAAACTGATTT
>CAZRFL010000169.1:1329-3358 GCA_964599365.1 uncultured Bacteroidales bacterium | reverse complement strand
ATTTACTACTACTTTCGTGGTCAGTCAAAACGACCGTTTTCTCAGGAAAAGCTCATAGTTCAGCGTTCCTCAGGAAAACCTCATCTTTCGGCCGCCGCCAGCCTGGGCAGCGACAAACGACCGCCAACTTCATGTCTTTTTGATAAACAGATCGCAGGGGGAACCGGCGAAGCCGGGGGGCGGCAGCCCCCTGGGGGGTGAGCCGGGCAAAAACGACACGAAGTGCGTTTTTGAGAGGGGGGGCGTAGCACCCCCCTCCGGGGGTGAGAAAACGCGCCCTAGCGCGGTTTCGAGGGGCGCTTGCCGCCCCTAGGGGGGCGAGCGAAGCGAGATATGTTCCCCCCTCTGGGGGGACGCTTTAATTCAGCAGGTTCAGGCATACCACTCACAGTCGAATGGCTGACGAGGACAGTGGGCCAGTTGGTTTTTTGGTTTTCGCGTGCGTGCGCTTGCGTGTGCGGGTACGCGCGCTTGCGTGTGTGCGCGAATTTATAGAACCCTTTGTAAAACCTTTGTAAATACCTTTGTAGGAGATATCCACAGGCTGGGAAGCCCCTATCCATGCGGGTTCCAGAGGTTTCGGGTGTTTGAAATATGAGAAATTCCTCGAGAACTATGAGATTTTCCTGACGAAGTATGAGATTTTCCTCGACAGTGACGAGAAATTCCTGAGGGAATCCACAGGCAAAAAAACTATCCACAATAGTTCAAATTGATTAAAAATCTTGCACAAGAATTTTTTTCAGAAACATCGTCTTGTTGAAGTCGGCTAAAAATGAGATGATCCGCCCGTCTCATATGTGAGATGGTACGCGGGAAATCCACAGGGGGAAACATGAGCAAGAATGCAGTGGCCACCCTTGAAGGGCAGCCAATAGCCTATCTGCCTCACTTAGACGAGGAGGCGGCCAAACAACGCAAAGGCATGGGCGGCAACGTCACGATGAGCCGAGCGCTTGCAGAGTCGGCGCACGGCCTGACGCTCAACGAGGCCAGGGTCATGATGCTGGCCATGCGCTGTGTCGATCCACGCAGCTCACCCTATCAATACGCCAAGCCGACTGAGTACGTGAAGGTCAAAGTGCACGCGGCCGACTTCGCGGAAATTGCAAACCTCAAACCCGACGAGAACGGCTACACCAACCGCGCCGCATACGAAGGCCTCAAATCGGCCTGCGACAAGCTCTATGAGCGCTCTGCGACCTGGACCGAGGGCAACAAACTGCACCGCATGCGCTGGACCTGGAAGTCCACGTACCACGAGAAAGAGGGCTGGGCCGAGATCAGTTTTTCGCCCGAACTCAACCGACACATCTTCATGCTGGGCGAGCGGTTCGTGCGCTATCGCCTCGAATACGCACGCGGCCTGCGCTCGCTGTATTCATCGACCTTGCTGCGCCTTTTGATGACGCAAAAAGACACCGGCTTCAAGACCATCACGCTGGAGGATTTCCGCCAGCAAATGGAAGTGCCCGAGAGCTACAAATACGCCGATATCAAGCGCTACGCCATCCTCAAGCCCGTGGCCGAGCTGAACGAAAAGGCCGATATGCTGATCGAATGGAAAGAGACCAAGCGCGGCCGCTCAGTCCACAGCCTGCAATTCACCTTCACCTTTGTGAAGAAGGAAAAGGCGATGCAGGCTGAGCTGGACCTGTGATCAGCCCCCGGCTGCATCCTTCACGCACTTCGTCACAAACGAATTCTTGGCCGCACCGGCCAGCTTTTTCTCGGCCGCTTTGGCCTCGCAGGCCTGCGCTGCGCTTGCCGCTGGCGCGCCCGCGTCGCTCACGCACTTCTTGACGAAGCTGTTCTTGGCGGCACCGGCCAACTTCTTCTCGGCCGCTTGGGCTTCGCACGATGCGGCCGCTGGGGCCTGTGCGAATGCGGATGCGCCGATGAATGCGGCCAGGATGAATGCGATGGATTTGGTCATGGTGGACTCCGTTTAAATTTGCGCTCTACATCTAGCGTTCTAGCCAATCCAATAGCAGTTGGCAAGTCGTCTGGCTGTACGTTCTTCAGAAAT
>CAZRFL010000169.1:0-1319 GCA_964599365.1 uncultured Bacteroidales bacterium | reverse complement strand
ATGCGATGGATTTGGTCATGGTGGACTCCGTTTGAATTTCCGCAAAGGATAACGCGCCTGGTTTGCGGGCAGATGACTAAACCCGACATGCCAACGTCTGACTCGACTTGCGGACAATTTGTCCGCAAGTGGGCCTAGGGCGAGCCACGCGGCACAGTGGCCACGCCTTCCGCAAGCTCCAGGCGCAGCCACAGAGCCGCTTCGTGGTCCACGACCCGCCACAGCCAGATCGACCGGCACTTGCGCCGGGCACTGCTCCGCTAGCGCTACGCAATGCCCGGCTACCGAAAGACGATCCCCGGTACACCACCCTCCCCCGCCCGCGAGTGTGTTGGCCAATGTCGAGCCACGCGGCACAGTGGCACCGCCCAGCCCACACCGTTCCGCAGGCTCCACGGTGTGGCCCGGTCGGCACCACAGAGCCGCTTAGTGGTCCACAACCGTCTCAATTCCCGGTCCACGAGCCGCACTGGTGCGCCGGGCACTGCTTCGCCAGGGCTCAGCAATGCCCGGCTTTTCGCCTGGTCAGGTCGGCCAGCGGTGTTGAGAAAGTCAGCGCTCCGCGTGCATCAGTCAGAGCGCTGGAGCGCTGTCACCAATGAACACGCCTCGCTTCGCATCGTGCTGGCGGCCTCGCCTGCGCGCTGGCGTCGCCGCCCTCTCGAGCACCGCGCCCATGTGCCGGGCCGCGCCCCATCGTCGCCAGTTGGCCAAGGTCCCGGCCTGCGCGCCCCGGCACATCGGCGCTTGCTGGTCCACCACCCGCCACAGCCGACACGACCGGCACTTGCGCCGGGCACTGCCGCGCTGGCGCGCGTCAATGCCCGGCTACCGAAACAGCCGCCCCGGTGCACCACCCGCCTCAACCCCGCCCGCTCAAAAGCCTGCGCCCAAAAACCAGCCCGCCACCAGCGCATCCACACCGCGCGCCCACCGGCAGCCACCGCCCGCGCGCCACCACCCCCGCAGCCACCCCAATCCGGATGCGCCCAAGCCCCCTACGCCTATTCATGCGATGCAGACCCCATGACACTTGGGCAGTGGATCTGAACAGGGGACCAGCAAAAGCACCTCGCAGACAACGAGCCACCAGACACGACGATGCCGAGCCCGCGCCCATGTGCCGGCACGCGCTCGAGCCTCATCTGTTGTTCAATGTCGCGCGCTGCGCATGCCGTCACATCGGCGCTCAGCGGTCCACGACCCGCTCAAGCCCACGATGGGCACTTGCGCCGGGCACTGCTTCGCCAGGGCTCAGCAATGCCCGGCTACCCCAAAGCCGCCCGGGTGCACCACCCTCCCACGGTCCGCGTGTGTGT
>CAZRFL010000168.1:0-3375 GCA_964599365.1 uncultured Bacteroidales bacterium | reverse complement strand
GGCGCGCGCCGCGGCGGCCGCCGCGGCGTTGTGCTCGATGGCCGCCGCGGGTGCCGTCGAGGTGCGCGATGCGCCGCCCAAGATCGCTCCACCGCCCCCGCCGCCCCCGCCGATGGAGGTGCGCGACGCGCCTCCGGCGCCGCCGCCGATCGTTGTGCGCGATGCGCCTCCGGCGATCGCGATCGAACCGCAGCGGCCGCGCGCGACGGAAATCCGCGATCATATCGTGCAGCCGGGCGAGACGATGTCGTCGATCGTCCGGAAGTCCGACGGAGCTGATTCGGCGAGGGCCATCGCGGAGCGCAATGGCCTGAAGGATCTGGACCGCCTCAAGGTCGGCCAGAAGCTGAAGGTCAGGATGCCGTCCGGAGCGCCCGCGGGCGGTGCGAAGCGATGACGCGTCCGCGCGGGCCGGGCTGACGCCGGCGTCAGCCGTTCACTTCAGGTACTGCTGCAGCAGCGTGAGCATCTGCCGGTCGAGCTGGTGGCCGTTCCAGTCCTCGTAGGCGACGTCGGCGCGTCCGCTGTCGAGGATGCCGAAGCTGCCGCGGAAGTTCCACAGCGCCCAGCCCATGTCGGCGCCCTTCCATAACTCGAGCCAGCTCTTCATCCACGCCAGTGTGACCGCGTGCGGGGTCTTGTTGTAGCAGCCCCATTCGCCGACAAAGACCTGCTCGCCCTTCGCGGCGATGTCGCGCCAGGGCTGAAGATACCCGGCCAGCATTGCGTCGTCGCGGACGCCGGGCGGCGGCAGGATGCGGCCGTCCGCGGCGACGCGCCACATCGCCTGCTTCAGCCCCCATGTGATGTCGGTGCCCGCCGCGCGCCGGGTGCCGTCGGGCAGGCGGACGGCCAGCTCGCGAAAGGTGACCCAGTCGCCCGCGACGGCGCGGATCTCCAGCCGGCCGGCGGCGGACGGCAGCCGCGCCGCGAACCGCGCGCCGTTCCGCGCCTCGTAGATGCTGTACTTCGGCTCCTTCGGCGAGCGCGTCCATTCGTTCGTCCGGGCTGCGGGATCGAGCACGAGCCGCGCGATCTCCGTTCCGCCCGCCGTGGCGGCCAGCGTGACGCTCCCGCTCATGCGGTCGAATGCGAGTGCCACCTCCGCGCCGGCCGGGAGGGGACCCTCGAGGACGAGGTCGGTTGCGAACTCCTTCTTCATCGGCCCGTAGAGGTAGCCGCCGACCTTCACCACCGGCCACGTCGGCTCCGGCCACGTATCCGACCCTTTCGCCCAACTGGCCCGGTAGTGCGAAATCGTGCCCGGATGGTAGCCGCGCGTCGCCTGGACGACGTTCGAGTATTTCATGAACTCCGGGATCGGCTCGCGGCCGACGTTGAGGCCATCGACGACGATCAGGCGGTCGGGATCGGCGGCCTGGATCGTCTCGATCGCACGACAGAAGACGCGCAGGTAGTCCTCGCGCGTCGTGCGCGCCGGCTCGTTGAGCAGGTTGAAGCTCAGGCGCGACGACGGCACGCCCTTGTAGCGCTGCGCGAACATCCGCCAGTGCGCGGCGAAGAGGTCCAGCGTCGCCGCGTTCGTCCACAGGCACGTCGGCTCATCCGGCGGGTTGATGCAGAAGCCCGGCGCGCGGTGGAGGTTGATGCAGACATGGATGCCGTGGCGCCGGCCGAACTCGACCGCCTCGTCGACCTCCTTCAGGACCTCCTCGCGGAACGCCAGCGAATCGTGCGCCGGCGTGTAGCAGAGGTAGTCCATCGGCAGCCGCACGAAATTGAAGCCCAGCTCGCGGATCCAGCGGAAATCGTCCTCGACGAACCGCTCGTTCTTCGCGGCCTTGAACTTCTCCAGCAGGTTGAACCCGCGCCATTTCGTGACGTCGACCGGCTCCTCCGCGCGGGCGGGGCTTCCAGCCACGGCGGCGAGGGCAGCGGCGAACACGGCGGCGCGGAACAGGGTCGTCTTCATGCGCCCATCAAACCCGCGCCGCGCGCCGGAGGCAAGCCTCGTCGGGTGTCAGGTGTCGGATCGGAGGATGACAACCGAATGGGGACAACCGAATGAAGACCCGGGCCTTCATCCGGACCGCGCGATGCGGTAAGGTCGCAGCGGCGGGCGCGGACCCGGGGAGGACGGTGGCGATGAGACACTTGGGGATGGGCGGGGCGCTGGCGATGGTTGCGGCCGTTGCGGCGGCGGGGCCGATCGATCGCGAGGCGCTGGTGACGCGGCACCGCGTGGTGCTGACGAACATGACGTCCGCGCTGACGATGCAGGTTGGCAACGGCGAGATCGCCTTCGGCGTGGATGCAACGGGCTTGCAGACGTTTCACGGTCGGACGATGTCGCACTGGGGCTGGCACTCGGTGCCGCCGCCGGGCGGACAGAAGCCGGATGATTTCAAGTTCGAGCCGTGGGACACGCACGGCCGGCCGGTCGGCTATCCCACGTCGTCGAAGGCGCAGCCGGAGCTGTACGCGTGGCTGCGCGAGAACCCGCACCGCATCAACCTCGGGCGTCTCGCGCTGCGGCTGGACCGTCCGCTTGCACCCGCCGACGTGAAGAACATCCGCCAGGAACTCGACCCGTGGCGCGGGATCGTCACGAGCCGCTACGAACTCGACGGCCGGCCGGTCCTCGTCGAGACCTGTGCCCACCCCGATCGCGATGCGGTCGGCGTGCGCATCGTCTCGCCGCTCGTCGCCGAGGGGCGGCTCTCGGTGGAACTTGCGTTTCCGTACGGCCACCATGGCGGCGAGGGCGGAGTCTGGGACAGGCCCGGCGCGCACCGCACGACGATGACGCCGCGAGGCGCGCGCGCGGCGGATTTCGACCGCCGGCTCGACGGGGACTCGTACGCGGCGCGCCTCGCATGGGAGGGCGCCGGAGCGATCCGCGAGACGGCCCCGCACACGTTCATCCTCGCGCCCGGCGCCGGCGCCACGTCGCTCGTCTTCGCGTGTGAATACGCGCCGCATGCTCCGTCCGCCGATCTTCCAGACCTTGGAAGCTTCTTCGCGGCGAGTTCCGACCATTGGAAGAAGTTCTGGACCACCGGCGGCGCGATCGACCTTTCCGGCAGCCGCGATCCGCGCTGGCGCGAGTTGGAGCGGCGGATCGTGCTGTCGCAGTACCTGCTCGCGGCGCAGGAGGCCGGAAGCCTGCCGCCGCAGGAGAGCGGGCTCTTCAACAACGGGTGGAACGGCAAGTTCCATCTCGAGATGCACTGGTGGCACGGCGCGCACTACGCGCTGTGGGACCGCTGGCCGATGTTCGAGAGCAGCCTCGGCTGGTACGAACGCATCCGCCCGTCCGCGCGCGAGGCGTCGGCGCGGCAGGGCTACCGCGGCGCGCGCTGGCCGAAGATGGTCGGGCCGGAGGGCCGCGATTCGCCGTCCGGTGTCGGTCCG
>CAZRFL010000167.1:0-3466 GCA_964599365.1 uncultured Bacteroidales bacterium | reverse complement strand
CCGCGCAAATCGTGCGGGACGTTGACGCCCGGCTCCCGACCCCCGGCCCCAAAAAATGGCACCCGGGTCATTTTTGCACGAAAACGCACCAAAAACCGCTGAAAATCGGCTTTCGCGGCCACTTTTCCTCGCCTTTCCCACCAAATCGCGGTTGCGAGCGTAAAACCGTCGATTGTGTCAATTCCGGTGGTCAAAACTTTCCGCATTGCGCCTCCACCTTCAGCCTACCGCGTGACGCCGTGGGCTGCAAGCGCTATCGTGAGGTTGGAGGTTCCCATGCGCTACCTGTTCGCCCTGTTGCTGTTGTCCTGTGCTACTGAAGCCCCAATCGCCGAGGTCTGCCCCTACCAATCGCCTGAGGTCTGCACCGTCGACCAGTCCGTCTGTCACAGCATCGTGGCCCTGTGCGGCTGCCGTGTGCCCTATGAGCTCAAGGCGTGCTTGGAGTGCCGTCCTTGGGGTGTGGCGCCTCGCGTTCCGGTGTCGGGTGGGAGTTGCTTTGCTTGGCCTGAGTAGGGCGGGCGGGTGAGGGTAATGACAGCAATGACAGATGAATGACAGCAAAAAGAGGGCATCTGTCACCCTTAAAGCACTGTTATCATTACACTGATGACAGCATGACAGATAAAACGTGTTTTCTCGCGCATTAGAGCAACGCTTTTGCCCCGGCAATTGCTCTATAAGAGCGGTTGAAAAACGCGGTTTTGCTGTCATGCTGTCACCACCCTTTGCAGAACGCGGACTTATCTATGACAGATACCCGTTTTCATCTGTCACCATCTGTCATTGCTGTCACCCCTTGACGGCTACAGGGGACGGTGCTACGGTTGCCGCGTTGCCGACCCCCGCGGATTGAGCCCCGCCCGGCAACCAAGGAACCGAATGCCCTCCACCGTAAAGCCCCCAACGTCAGAGAGTCCCGCGCGGTCAGGTTCCGCTGTGCGTGTGGGCGGCTCAATCTCTGGCGTTTGGGGCTTTGCTGTTGAGGCCGGCAATGCACTGTGACCTAAACCAAGCTGAGCAATGGGCATTTGCACTGACAGGCGGCAGTCGCTTGACGGTGCAGGTCTTTGACGACGCCAAGCGCGGGGCCAAGCCGGCGATCCGTGGCGGGGAACTGCGCGACCTGTGGCCCTGGGTGCAAGAGCGGCAGGGCGAAGGGTGTGGGGTGTTTGGCACCGTCAACGCCACACCAGACGGATACAGGCAAGCGGCAGACGTGACGCACGTTCGGGCGCTGTTCGTGGACTTTGACGGCAAAGACCCTGATCGGCAATGGCACCTTGAGCCGTCCATGATCGTGCAGTCTGGCCGCGGCATTCACGCCTTCTGGGCTTTGGACCCATGGCCGGTGGCTAACGCCGCTGAGTTCAAGGACGCCCAACACCGGCTTGCGCGCTACTACGGCAGCGATCCAGCGGTGTGCGACCTGCCGCGGGTGATGCGCTTGCCGGGGACGTGGCATCAGAAGGCGTTGCCGTTCCTGGTCCACATCCCGCAGTTGAGCGGCGTGACCTATCACCCCGCCGAGGTGTTGGCGGGGGTCGACGTGTTGCCCGCACCCCACAAGCGACCCAAAGTAGATATGCGCGTCGTCGGCGGGGAGGTTGACCTGGCTTCGCTGGACATCGTGGCCCTGTGCAGGGATGCGGGCCTGAGCCCGCGCGAAGCCGGCTTTGGCGAGAAGGGCGATAGGCAGTGGGCCATTGAGTGCCCATGGCGCGCTGACCACACTGGCGGGGCTCAGGGCGCAACGTCGACGATGATCTGGGAGCGCGGTGGCGGTTGGCCTGCCTTTGCTTGCAAGCACGCGCACTGCTTTGACCGGCGGATCATGGACGTGTTGGCACGGCTTGGGGTGTCGGTTGTGGCCCGCCATGCGGGGACAAAGCCGAGCCGCCGAGCCGGGGAGGCGCTTGATCGTCTAGCGGTCAGCGAGCGGGGTATGCCGTGGAACTAGGCCCGATGGTTACACTTCCCGCTAACGATACGGGCATGGCGCAGCGCGTCTTGACCGCGTATCAGGACCGCTACCGGCATCGCGTCGGGCTGGGCTGGATGGTCTGGACCGGTACGCATTGGGCGCCTGACAAGTCGGGGTCGCTGATTGAGGCGATCAACGCCACGGTAGAGCGGTGCATTGTTGCCGCTGATGCTCTGTCGCCGGAGGGGAAAAACTCGCCGCGCGACCAATTCCTCAAATGGTGCAACTCGCGGCAGTCAACCAAAGCGCTCTACGCCGTGGAGCAGCGCTTGCGGACTTGGCCCGGCGTGTCTGCGGTCGACGGCTGGGACGCAGACCCCTACGCGATGACGCACGCGGCGGGGACTGTGGACCTACGCACCGGGCAAACACGCCCGCACACGCCCGCGGACCTGATTACACACTGCGCGCCAGCTCGGGAACTGTTCGGCGTAGACGTTGCCGGCTCGCGGTTTGGGCAGTTCTTGGATGAGGTGCTGCCGGATCTGGAGTTGCGTGCCTACGTTCAGCGCGCCGTTGGGTGTTCGCTGGTTGGACTGCAAGCGGATCACGTCCTGTTCATTGCCACGGGCACTGGGCGCAACGGCAAAGGGACGCTGTTCAGGGCGCTGTCAAACGCGATTGGACCGTACTATTCGGCTATTCCAAGCGATATGCTTGTGGAGAAGGGTCAGAAGGCGCATCCCACCGAGAAGGCGGACCTTGCCGGGCGCCGCCTGGTGGTCAGCGCGGAGATCAACGCCGGGGTTGCGCTCGATGAGGGGTTGGTCAAGGACATTACCGGAGCCGATCGGGTCAAGGCGCGCTTTATGGGCAAGGACTTCTTTGAGTTCGACCCTTCGCACACGCTCTGGATCTGCTGCAATGAGAAGCCGCGGATCAAGGGAACAGACAACGGCATCTGGCGCCGCGTCAAGGTGATCCCGTTTGTGACCACGATCGCCGCTGATTCGGTTGACCGCTGGCTAGACGACAAACTCAAAGCCGAGCGCGACATCGTGTTGACCTGGGCAATTGAGGGGGCGATTGCGTACCTCGCAAACGGGCTTGGCGAGTGCGCTGCGGTGACTGAGGCGACCGGGGAGTACCGTCAAGAAGAGGACGTTTTGGCGATGGCGCTTGATGCTGTCTGCGACTTCGGCCCTGGGTTGACGGCGACCGTCACACGGATTCACGCTGCGGTCGGAGAGTGGTACAGCGACAACGGCTACAAGCGACAGGCGCCGCCGATCCCGGTTCTGGGCCGGGAGTTGACCAAGCGCGGTTTTGGGGAGGGACGGTCTAGCGATGGCCGGTGGCGTGTTGGGCTGCAAGTGCAAGGGGATTGGGGGCAGCGCGCGACGCAGCAGAGGTATCAGTGAAGCTCCGCCCCTACCAAATCGAAACCCTAACCCGCTGCCGGGAGGCGTACCGCGCAGGGGCGCGACGGGTGATCCTGCAAGCGTCCACCGGCGCGGGCAAGACCGCAATGGCAAGCGTGGT
>CAZRFL010000166.1:0-3466 GCA_964599365.1 uncultured Bacteroidales bacterium | reverse complement strand
CGGAGTGCCGTGGGGAGTACACCGAAATCCCTTCGCACGCCAGCCGCCGCCGCTATTGCAAATCAGAATGTACCAAAATTGCCTCTCGCAAGTTCCATGTCAGTCCACTGGAAACGCACAGCGCCATGTGCAGCAAATGGTCTGGGGGATGCCCGCCACCCACATTGCCCGGGAATACGGGGTCAGTTCCAAGGCAATCGAGAAATTCTGCAAGAAGCACCAGATCCAGAAACCGGGACGCGGGTATTGGGCAAAGCTGTACGCCGGGAAGACACTGGCTGAACAGCACCTGGGATGAGCGAGGAGGAGGTAATGAGATAGAATCCTTTTCCCCTTCGCATTGTATAATATCCACAGGCGCTTATCCTGAATGTTCTTGGGAGTGGGAAAATGGTCATTGAAACTGCGTTATTAGCTACTGCCCTGATTGAAGTTGCCAAAAAGCTGGCCGAAAAGGCTGTTATTGATCCGAGCCTTGAAGCCGGGCTGGAGTCTTTCAAAAAATGGCTGGCCAGTGGCTACAATTCCAAAAAGTCGGCGGCAGAACTGCACACGGCCTTTCTAGCCTCCATCCAAAAAATGGATGCGCCGGTGGATGAGGCAGATAAACTCCTGCTCTGGCTCAAAACCAAGGGTCTGGACCGCCTGCAAGCGGCAAAGAATGATGCCCTGCGCCAGGAAGTAGCTCTGGCGTTGATTGGTTTCACGGATTCCGGCGCTACCCCGCCCGAAAACCTGCTGACCGCTCTGGGATGGCCGCGCTCGCGTACCAAGGAACTGTCGCAATTGCTGGCTCAACTGCGCGCCGGGTTGGCAGGCACAAGCTGGCAGCCCCTGCTTGATTATGCCGATCAGGCCCAGCAGCGCAATCTGCTGCAAGCCATCCTGGCCCAGGTGGTGCGCCTCGATCAAGCTCTTGTGCAAACCCCCGAAGGCGAGGCTTTGCGCGTGGTGTGGGCGATGAGAGGTCTCTCAGAGCAGGAAGCGGCCGAGATAGAAACGAAATACCGGCGTAATATCTTGTTGGATTTCGAGAACCTGGAAACTCGCGGGCTTTCTACCCAATTGTTGACTTCCAAGCCAGATGCGAACCTGGCCATCAAATCTCTGCCATTGGAAAGCGTGTATCTCGAACCAGGATTAATCCCGCTGCGCTCCGAGCGTGAACGTGAGGCTGAATGGGAGGAAATGCTCGAGGCCGATGACACCCGCCGCCTGATGACCGAACTACGCCAGCAGCAGAAGCGGGTTTCCGACGCGCTGGCTGGGACTGAAAAACTGGTGATCGTCGGCAAACCAGGCAGCGGCAAGACCGTCTCGCTTAAATTTATTGCGCTCATGCTGGCGCATGGACAGGTAGGCGCTACTCGTTTGCGGCTGGAGCTTTCTTACCTGCCGGTCTATGTACGCCTGGCGCAGTATGCTGAAAGATTAAAAATCGATTCTGGCTTGTCGCTCGAAAAATTCCTCATGGAAAGTGTCGGCGCTTACTACACGCCCGGCGCGGCCAATTTTGGCGAGTTCATGCAAATCGCCTTTGATAAAGGATTGTGCCTGCTGCTCCTGGATGGACTCGACGAAGTGGGTGATGTTGGCGACACGCTGATCAAGGGAAAAACCCTGCGTTCCGCGGTGCTGGCTGAAGTCCAGCGTTTTACCCGTCAGCGCTGCAATGCTGATTGTCCAAACCGCATTATCGTCACCAGTCGCCTGGAAGGCTACCGGCGCGGCGACTTGCAGGATTTCGACGAAATGGAATTGAGCGCTCTGGCTCTGCCCGAGGAAGTCCGTGAATTTCTCCTGCGCTGGTTCGCCGCCCACGAACAAAAGAACCATCCCAAATATTCAGTCGACGAGGTATACCGCAAAGCTCAGGCCTCAGTTGACCCGCTGATGAGCGATATTTTACGTTCGGCCAGTGTCCAACGTCTGGCAATTAACCCGCTGCTGCTGACCATCCTGGCGATGATCCACAAGCTGGGCACGCGCCTGCCCAACGAGCGTGTGCGCCTGTACCAAATTGTGACCAATACGATGGTTGAAAGCTGGCGACAGGCTAACACCCGGCACGATATTACCATTTACGAAGTGCTCCCGGTCTCGCGGGTAACCCCCATGATGGCAGCGCTGGCCTACTGGGTGCATGAAAACCATCCCGGCGGCAGCATGCCTGCAAATGAGTGGCAGGCTGAAATCAAACGATTATTGGTTGAAAAAGATGACGAACTGAAAGATGAAAAAGCCAACGAATTGGCCGAAATGTTCATGCGCCACGCCCGCGAGGAAGTGGGTCTATTGATTGAGCGCAGCCCTGGCCAGATCGGTTTCTTTCACCTGACTCTCGAGGAATACCTGGCCGGAGTTGAAATTGCCACCCGCCGGGAAAGTGAACGGCGCGCCCTGATCAAAAAACATTGGGCCAACCCACGCTGGCGTGAGTCACTTTTGCTGGCCGCCGGGCAATTGATGCTGAATGGCAGTCAGGAACTTGACGAATTTGTCCTCGCTTTGCGTATGTGCGATGACCAGGGCCAAACCGAGCAGCTCGGTCTGCCCGCTCTGTTGGCTGGGAAAGCCATTGTAGATGTGGGCCGCGACTATTTTAACCGCAAAGTAGTGCGCGAAACGCGCAGAGAGCTGATTGAGTTGGCCACCACCGCGCACATGCTGCCTGCCACCCGCGCCGAATGCGCCGACCTGGCCGATGAACTCGGCTATGTTCCTGATGATTTGTATTCTTTCGTCGAAATTCCTGGTGATAGGGCACAGGCCTCAGACCGTCCATCAGCCACAGACCCTCGCCTATTCTTTGCAAAATATCTCGTTACCAACGACCAGTACGCCCGCTTTTTACAGACCGAAAATTTTGCCGACCGAGAGCTGTGGTCTGGTTTCTCAAAGTTTTCTGAGCCAGACGAACAAGGAAAAGTACAGCAAATCGGTGATTTGGGTGAAGCAGGTTGGGATTGGCTGCAAGATGCTCTGAAAGACAAAACTTACCTGGTAGAAAACGGTGTACTCTATCCGCGTTATTGGCGCGATGCGCGCTTCGGGCTGCTGCGTCCTCACGCTCCGGTGGTGGGCATCTCATGGTACGAAGCAAATGCTTATTGTCAATGGCTCTCAGCGCAAAAAGACCTGTCTGAATGGCAGGTTTTAGCCTCGGTACTCGGTCAAGCGGCCTCGCTTGCTTTCCGTCTGCCGACCGAAACGGAGTGGGTTTTGGCCGCGGGCGGCGAAGCGAAAAATCGTTATGCCTTTGGCGAACTGAAGGATGTCAAAGATCTGCCACGCTATGCCAATACGAATGAGAGCGGCATCAACCGGACTACGCCAGTCTGGATGTACCCTGGCGGAGCAACATCAGAAGGTCTGATGGATATGAGCGGCAATGTATTTGAGTGGCAGGCCAATAATCGAGGTACAAGCTCCAGGGCTTTGCGGGGCGGCTCGTGGTATCTCAATG
>CAZRFL010000165.1:0-3587 GCA_964599365.1 uncultured Bacteroidales bacterium | reverse complement strand
TCTCAATTCAGTACACAGACCATCTTGACCAGTCAACGGACGGGCGCTGGGCTGTTACGCTGTGCATGGTAGATGACAATAATGTCAGGCCGTGGATTTTATTGGATAACTTAGTAAAACTGTAGTAAAATATATCTACTTCCTCCTAAGGCAAACCACCTTACAGCTCAAACAATACTGTAAGGTGGTTTCGCGCATATAATAGGATGGTTTTTATGTTATATATGCCTTATACTATGCTATAAGGATACAAATATGACAAAAATAGCATTCATTAGCGACGAACACTACCCATTCCAAGATGAAAAAGCTAGAAATATTGCTCTACAAATAGTGCATGAGTTTTCTCCAGATGAAATGATTGTTGGTTCCGATGGCATGGATTTCTATAGCTTATCTTATTTTGATAAGAACCCAGAAATTCTAAAACAAAATGGTTTACAGAAAGTTATAGATGCTTGGATTGCTGGACAGAAGGAATGGTCTTCTGCATCTCCCCAATCTACAAAAAGACATTTGATAGGCAACCACGAGAATAGATACATAAAATACTTATGGCAAAATCCAGAACTGTGTGAGCTGGATGTACTTAAACTATCTTCTATTTTGAAGTTTGATGTGTGTGGAATAAAGGGAGAACCAGAAGAAGAAATTGTTTACTATGATATTCTTTCTGTTAGGCATGGAAGTGTTGTGCGTAAGAATTCTGGTGCTACTGCTCTTGCAGAGCTAGAAAAAGACAGGTACTCTATTTCTACTTTATCTGGACATAGCCATAGAGGTGGAAGCACCTTGGCAACTGCACGAGGAGTTGTGTACCAAGCACAAGAGGGGTTCTGTTTGTGCGGATTAGAGCCTGAGTACGTAAAACACCCAAACTGGCAACATGGAATTGTTTTGGCAAATGTTACAGATAAATTTGTATACTTTGAACCAATACCCTTTCACAGAGAAAAAGGCAAGGTTATCTGTAGATGGAGAGGCAAGGAATTTATTGGGAAATAGAAAGGATTGATTTATAACATACCGCAGACTATAATTACACTACAAAGGAAAACACTATGATACCTTCAATACCTGTTTCGGTCTGGGAACAAATAGCGGTCGTGATTGTTTTTGCATTTTTATTAGCAGGTGTTGGGTATGTTTTGGTAAAACTATTCACAAAATCAATCGCAGACATAAATGCTCATTATTCAAAATTACTAACAGAAACAAACACTCAATGGCAAAAATACTTTGATGCCAGGTCAGAAAGCTCTAGCATGATGGCTGAGAAATTGACTGATAGGATGGATCAAATCACTAAAATACTTAGTGGTTTGGTAAGCGATTTTGAAAGTCACGATCACATGGAACGTAAAGCACTGGAAAGAATGGAAGACAGACAAAGGACTTCCACTAAATAATTTACACGGTGTAAAACTAACTGCCACCTAGCTATCAGGTGGCAGTTTCCATTTATCAAGGTAGTCTGCTGCTTTTCTCAATCTGTCTGATGTAACTCCACGTGTCAATATCCTGTGGTTACAAATATAGCAAAGTAGCTGCCGGATGTGCATCTTTCTTTCTGATGGATCAAGATTTTTCCAGTTCTTGACGTGGTTGTGGTCTATGTTTAGTCTATCAGTGGATGGATGCTGTCCACAAATAGCACAGCATCCATCTTGTGAGACATACATAGAAACCCACTCACTTTCTGATATTCCATATTTCTTCAGAGTGACCCTGGATGGGAGTTTCATCCATTCATCAGCTCTTCTGGGCTTTGCCCATCAGTATCTACCACAAAATCATCTTCATCTTCAGTATCACTATCGTCAACAACTACCTTCTTAGCAGGTTTCTTCTTTGACACTTGTTTCAGTGTTCCTGCCATAATATCATCGTAGTTGTCATTCAATGCTTTGAAGAAGTTCACAAACAAGTCATGATTATTATAATCATCAAGCATTTCTTGTGGTGATGCTACATCTTCACCAAAGATGTTTACTTTACCACGATTGATGGTTGCCAATCCGTAACTCAAGCAATCATAGACTGCTGTAAGTCCTTTGTGGATACCGATACCACCAATAGTAAATACTTCAAATTCACGTAGTGTGGGGCCAAAGTTGTTCTTTTCTATTCTACCATTCAATAACCTGCCCTTATCAAATCTTACTGCCTTGTTTGACACATAGGCTTGAGTGAGATTGATGTGGATAGATGTAAGACCCATTAGTGTCCTACCACGAGCAGGAACATAAGGTGGAGGCCCAAATGCTCTACGAGCACCAATATCAACAAATGACATATTGGTTATGAAAAATGCTTTATCCTCAGTAGCGGCATCAATTATCCCCTTAGCTTGCCTGACATAGGTAGAAACCATCTTTGCATCTCTACCCATGTTAGCATCCTCTACTTCTCCTTCCTCTACCGCAGTAGACATAACTGCATAAGCACTATCAAGAAGAGAAGCACAGTATCCTTTTTTAGATAGTGCAAGGTTCAATTGATTTACTGAATCAGCATGGCCTTTCTTTGACAACACAACTTCTACTACTGAATTCATCCCTGTGTAGTTCAAGATTGATTCCAGATTACCAGCATCAAATGTGTCAATAGGACACACTGCAATGTCTTTATTCAAAGAAGCAGCAATTATCCCCATAATGGATAATGCAGCCGTGGTCTTACCAAGACCGCTTTCCTTACTCCAAATATGGTATCCGCACCGGAGTGGAAGCCCCGGCAATGTTTCACCTTTGAAGTTTATACCAGCTACCGCACGATCTAAAGACACACACCCAGTCTTTACTCTGGTATGTGTTGGATATGTTCCTCGGAAAGTAACACTCATGCAGGTTCTCCTGGGGACATCTTGGCATTGAACAGATTTTCAACTGCATGTTCCAAATTGCTATTGGAAACATACTTATACAATACAGCTTCTGCAAACGATTCAATAATCAGTAAAAGTATTTTTTCTGGAATTCCACCAAATTCCTTCTGTGTAGCCGCAATAATTTCCTGTACCATTTCCATCTCATCAGTACAAGTCTTTGCCACAAAATCACTACACATACCAGCAGTAACTACATCAATTTCTACTTCAGTATTTTCATTCATGTTACGTTCTCCTTGTTAGTAATTGTACTTGAATAACATTAGGAATGTATGAGAATTCCAGAGCTGTCGATTATTCGTTTCAGGGACTTAGCAAGAATTGGTGATTTTTCTAGTTCTTCTTTGCTACGTGTCTCTAAATACCCAACCCTAACCCGTTCATCCCCGCACCAGGCAACCAGATCACCACTCTCTTCGAGGAATATAGTAATAGTTCCTTTCCTTTCCGGTTTATTCTTTAATTCTTCTCGTATTTGTTTCAAGAACTCTGAATTATTAGTTTTCAGCGATAGTGTTTCCCAGTCATCAACCACATATCCTTGAGATAGTGCTGATCCTAGTGCGTTCAAGTTCTTCATGGGCATAGCCAGATACGCATCTCTATACTTGAATGGAACTTGTGCTACTGCTGACCATGCATCAATATACCGTGAGATGGTAATTTGTTTCAAGTGTGTGAACTCTTGAATATATGT
>CAZRFL010000164.1:0-3727 GCA_964599365.1 uncultured Bacteroidales bacterium | reverse complement strand
GAAACGGCGTCACGCGTCGGCCTGATTCGAACTCCGCCGCATTCCTGTACATCCTATTATCCCCTCGAACTGCTCTTCCCGGGTTCGGAAGAGGACCGGAAGGGTCGCCGGCCCCGGCGACCGAACCAACGATCCATGACCGTGGCCCGGCCCGCGAGGCCGCGAGCCCTCCCGACTCTTCGTCTTCATTCGATGGTCATCCCTCGCCCCCCGCCCCTTTCCGAAGCGACAGCCGTAGACGCGGCGCCCCCGCCGCGTTCGGGGAAACCCCGGAGGAAGCGGCGGGGTCGCCGCTTCCACGAACATCGAACGTCCAACGCCGAGCATCGAAGTCGGACTCCACACCCAACGCGGAAACCCGTGAATCCGGTCAAACCCGGCAGGTCAGGCCCGCCTCTGTGTGCCTACGCCTCCGCGACGCCGAGGGTTTCGGCCTGGCGCTGGAGGTCGTGGAGGGCGCGGTAGAGGCCGGCGCGGGCGAGGAGGGCGGAGTGGGGGCCGCGTTCGGCGATGCGGCCGCCGTCCAGCACGGCGATTTCGTCAGCGCGGTCGAGGCCGGTGAGGCGGTGGGTGATGACGATGACCGTTTTTCCGGGGAGCGACCAGAGGGCGGACATCAGGCGCTCGGCGGACTCGGGGTCGAGGTCAGCGGTGGGCTCGTCGAAGACGTAGACCGGCGTGTCGCGCAGCAGGGCCTGCGCGAGCGCGAGGCGGCGGCGTTGTCCGCCGCTCAGGTGCAGGCCCTGCTCGCCAAGGCGCGTATCCCAACCGGACGGCAGCGACTCGATCCACTCCAGGGCCCCGGCGGTGTGTGCGCAGGCGGTCTGCGCGTCGTCGCCGGCTTCCGGGCACGCCAGGCGCATCTGGTCGCGAACCGTGCCGTTGCAGAGCCAGGGCTGCTGGGGGACGACGGTGACGGAGCGGACCAGCGTGTCGGTGTCCGTCGTCCGCAGGTCGACCCCGCCGATCCGTACCGTGCCCGCGTCGGGATCGAGGAACCGGACGAGCAGGTGCGAGAGCGTCGTCTTGCCCGCGCCGCTGGGGCCGACGATCGCGACGCGGGCGCCCTGCTCGATGCGAAGGCTGAGGCCGCGCAGCACCGGGCCGTCCGCCGGATCGTGAGCGAAGGTGACCTCGTCGAACTCGATCGCGCCGGCCGGCGGCGTGGCGGGGGATGTTCCGGGCGGCAGCGGGGCGACCGCGGGCGGGCGGTCGGCGATGGCGAAGAGGCGGTCCGCGGCGCCCGCCGCCTGATCGAGAAACTGGAACGACGGCGGCAGGGGCGCGACCGCCTCGAAGACCGCGAGCGCGCCGAGGGCCAGCACCGCCAGCGCGACGCCGTCAAGGCGGCCCGCGGCCACCATCGGCGCGCCGAGGCCGAGGATTGCAACCACCGTGGCGCCCGCGCAGAGGCCGGTCATCGCCTCGTGGAGGCCCGTCAGCGTCGACATGCGGCGTTGCAGGCGCGTCCAGTCCGCCGCCAGCGCGTCCAGCCTCGCCCGGTGCGACGCGGCGCGGCCGAAGGCGACGAGATCGGCAAGCCCCTGCACGCCGTCCACCGCCAGCGCTTGGTATTCGCTCCGCACGCCGAGGATGGCCAGGCCGGTCGTGCGCCCGAGCGCGCGCGTCGCGGCCGGCACCGCGATGCCCGCGACCGCGAGCCCGGCCAGGATCGCGACGGCCATGCGCGGGTCGTGGCGGCCGAAGAAGACGCCGGCGAAGACGGCGGCGGACAGGGCGACGAACGGCGGGGCGAGAAGGCGGAGGTAGACGTGCTCCAGGCTCTCGACGTCCGCCACGATGCGGTTCAGCAACTCGCCGCTGCGGTCCGCGCGCGGGCGCCAGCGGGATCAGGCGGTCGCAGAACCAGATCCTGAGCCGCGAGAGAATACGGAACGTGGCCTCGTGCGTGACGAGACGCTCGAGGTATCGCAGTACACCGCGCGAGGTGCCGAAGAAGCGAACGCCGGCGACGGCGACGCGCAGGTCGGCGATCGACGGGCGCAGTGCCGCCGTCGCGATCAGGAACGCCGAGGTCATCGTCAGCGCCACGCCGACGCCGACCGTCAGCAGCGCCAGCACCGCCCCGCCGAGCATCCAGCGCCATTCGGGGGCCGCCAGAGCGAGGGCGCGGAGGAGAGGAGGGGGCTTGTCCTTCATGCTGCGCCTCCCGTGAAGGCCTGCAGCATGGCGGCGTAGCGGCCGCTGTTGCGTGCGGCGAGAGCGGCCGGCGGGCCGGCTTCGACGACGCGGCCGGCGTCGAGGACGACGACCTGCGCGGCGGAGCGGACGGTGTTCAGGCGGTGGGCGATCAGGAGCGTTGTACGCCCGGCCGCGAGGCGGTCGATGGCGGCGCGGACGAGCGACTCCGACTCCGCGTCGAGGAACGATGTCGGCTCGTCGAGGATCAGCACGGGCGCATCGCGCAGGAAGGCGCGGGCCAGGGCGAGCCGTTGGGCCTCGCCGCCGCTCAGGCGCTGGCCGCGGTCGCCGACCGGCGTGTCGAGTCCGCCCGGAAGCCGCGAGAGCAGGGCGTCGAGCCCGGCATCGGCGACGGCGCGGCGGAGGTCGGCCTCGGTCGCGTCCGGCCGCGCGAGACGGAGGTTGTCGGCGAGAGTTCCGTGGAACAGGTGCGGTCGCTGCGGCACCCAGGCGACGCGGGCGCGCCAGGCGTCGGGGTCCAGCGAAACGATGTCCGTCCCGTCCGCGAGGATCAGCCCGGACGTTGGATCGAGGAACCGAAGCAGCAGCCGCGCGGCCGTGGTCTTGCCGGAACCGCTGGCGCCGACGAGGGCGGTCATGCGGCCCGCCGGAAGGCTGAACGAGGCGCCCTGCAGCGCTGGCCGCGTGCCGCCGTCGTAGGCGAAGCGGACATCCTCGAAGCGGACCGCCGGAGGTTCCGGCGAGACTGGCGGAACGGCGGGAACGGTCGCGATCCGGATCGGTGATGGCAGGTCGAGAATCTCCGACATGCGCTTCGCGGCGATGCCGCCCTCGACACCGGCGTGGAATCGAGCGCCGAGCGCCCGCAGCGGGCCGTAGAATTCCGGCGCGAGGATCAGGACGGCCAGGGCGGGCTCGAATTCGATGCCGCCTTTGAGCAGGCGGACGCCGATCGTGACGGCCACGAGCGCGGTACTGAGGACGGCGAGCAATTCCATGGCCAGCGACGAGAGGAACGCAATCCGCAGCACGCCCATCGTTGCATGCCGGAACTCCTCGCTCGCCCCGGCGATCTCGCGCGCCTGGTCCCGGGCGCGGCCGAGCAGACGCAGCGAGGCCAGGCCCTGCAGCGTGTCGAGGAAGCGGGCCCCGAGGACGCTCAGCACGGTCCACTGCTTGCGCGACCGCCGTTCCGTCGCGATGCCGATCAGCGCCATGAAGACGGGGATCAGCGGGCCGGTCAGGGCGAAGATGAGCGCGGAGATCCAGTCCTTCGGGATGACGAAGGCGAGCACGAGAAGCGGTGCGACGAGGGCCAGGGCGACCTGCGGCGCGAATTGGGCGGCGAAGGGTTCGAGTGCCTCGACGCCGCGCGACAGGGTGGTGGCCAGTTCGCCGCTGCGTTCGGCGGAAAGCCCGGCCGGGCCGAGACGGACGAGGTGTTCGTGGAGCTCCTCCCGCGCGACCGACTTCACGCGCGCCGCGGCCCGGGCGGCGGCGGCGGATCCCGCGGCGGCGGACAACGCCCGCAGGGCCGTGGCCGCGGCCAGCCAGGCCAGACCCC
>CAZRFL010000163.1:0-3768 GCA_964599365.1 uncultured Bacteroidales bacterium | reverse complement strand
CTTCGAACCACTGTATGCTTTCTATGTCCATGTGGTTGGTGGGCTCGTCGAGCAGGAGGAGGTCGGGCTTCTGCAGCAGTATCTTGGCCAGTTCTATGCGCATGCGCCAGCCTCCGCTGAATTCGGAGGTGGGGCGCGTCAGGTCGGAGCGAAGGAAACCCAATCCCAGCAATATCTTTTCGACTTCGGCGTCGTAGTTGATCTCTTCAATGGAATAGAATTTCTCGCTGAGGACAGACACACGGTCGATGAGTTCGAAATAGTCGGGCGATTCATAATCGGTGCGCGAGGTGAGCTGCTGATTCATTTCGTCGAGTTCGCGCTGCATTTCAAAGATGGAAGCAAAGGCCTGGGCCGCTTCTTCGAACACGGTTCGATTGTCGGTGGTGAGCAGATGCTGGGGCAGATAGGCTATCACGGCATCTTTGGGCGAAGATATGCTGCCGCGGGTGGGCGACTTCACTCCGGCTATGATTTTGAGCAGGGTTGATTTCCCCGCCCCGTTTTTGCCCATAAGGGCGATTCTGTCTTTATCGTTTATGGCAAAGGAAATGTCTTTAAAAAGCGTGGTCCCTCCAAACTCTACTGTAAGTCCGTCAACTGAAATCATCTGTGTTTTTTGGTGAGGCGCAAAGGTAGGTGTTTTTGGGGAAAGGGCAAGCTATTGCCAGTAAAGAGGATGAACATCGGTTTCTCTTGAAACTATTTTAACCACAGAGTTAACAGAGGTTTTTCACAGAGGAACACAGAGTAGATTTGACCAGAATTACTCCTTCGCCACCTTCCTCTGCACTTCCCCATGTATCAATGAATCGATAAGTTTTTTAATAAATTTTTTCTTTTAGTCCACTCAATTGAATTAAATATTGACCCGGACCACCCATATTCAGGTTTGTAAACCAATAGTTGTTTTTCAATTGTCCTTCTATGATCCAATCTGCCCCATCTATTTGATAAATTGTTTTAAAAGGGGTTTCCCAAAATGAGCAACTATCCAATAAGGTTTCAAATCGATTCCATTCTTTATCAGAAAGCTCTGTGATTTGGTTATAGGTAATTTCTGCCTGCCTGTCGATTTTGCCATAATAATCTATATAATGCACAGAGTCGCCATTTTGATTGACTTCGGGCATAGCTTCAAATAATACCGCCTGTTTATTTAGCATTTTTGTTGTTAGCCATATTTTTCCGTTATCTTTATTTAGCGTAAACACAACAGGTCTATGAAAGGACCGAAGCCAGAGAAACCTGTAAATATCATGTCCCAGATAAAAGTTGTAGAGAACAGGTTCTTTGAAAACAAATAAAGTTTTTGAGAACCAATTAAGCTGGAAAGCATTGATGTCAAGTTTTATTGTTTGAGAATCATGGATAAAGATTGCAGGATAATAAAATTTTGAAGAATCATTTGGGTTACCCTTTATGTCTGAGATTGTAAGGTTGTTCGGATAGGAATATTTCTTTTCGTCAATATGTGTGTTACAAGATGTAAAGAAAAGGCAGATGAGAAAAAGGATTAAAGGAATCTTTATTTTCATTATTTTCTACTGTGCTGAAATACTAGTTTAATATCCCTGTTGTTACTATGAATCATCTCGTAAAAATAATTCTTTTATTAAAACAATCTGCCAAAAGTCAATAATATTATTCCCGATATTATTTTTACCCGCCAACTTCGCCCCATCGCATTGTGTAATGGACTTATGAATAATAGCAGCATGAGGATTTGTATTCTTTTCATTTTTATTGTTTGATGATTTTCTTTACTATCATTTGCTTATCCATATTGCCTCTAACGAAATATACACCTGCAGGAAGCTTGGTTCCCGAAATGGTTTCGCTGTATGTTCCGGCAGGTTTATATTCATCAACAAGAGTTATCATTTCTCTGCCCAACAGATCATAAACTTTTAAAGTTTGATGACAGCCTGCTGATGACTGCCAGCTTATGCGGGTGCTTTGGTTAAATGGGTTTGGGTAGTTTTGTTCAAGAGTAAATTGCACTGGCAATTCTGAACCAGTATTTTCTATCCCGGTAATATTACCTGTAGAATCACGTTTGTAATATATCTCATAGTTCCCGTCACGACTGTCTTCCCATACAACATGCACCGATGAACCGGATACAGACACTGAAGAATGCCTTGAAAAAGCAGGGTTATTCGTCAGACGCGTATCCGCTCCCCAGTTTGTTCCCCCATCTGTTGAGTGTTTGTAGTATAACTCTGTGTTACCGTCACGATCATCCTCCCATACAACGTGCACAACTGAACCCGATACTGAGACAGAGGGAAACTCAGAAAAATATGAGTTGTTCGTCAGACGTGTATCCACTCCCCAGGTTGTTCCCCCATCCATTGAACGTTTGTAGTATATCTCTTCTTTAATTCCGTCACGAAGGTCCTGCCATACAACGTGCACAACTGAACCGGAGACTGAGACAGAAGCATAACGTGAATCAGCAGGGTTATTCGTCAGGCGTGTATCCGCTCCCCAACTTACACCTGCATCAGTCGAGCGTTTGTGGTAAATCTCATAGTTACCGTCACGACTGTCTTGCCATACAACATGCACCGATGAACCGGAGACTGAAACGGAGGGATACTCTGAATAAGCAGAATTACTAGTCAGCCGTGTATCTGTTCCCCAGTTTACGCCTGCATTTGTCGAATGTTTGTAGTATATCTCATAGTTCCCGTCACGATAGTCCTGCCATACAACATGCACATCTTGACCGGATACTGAAACACAGGGATAATATGACCCTGAAGGGTTATTCGTAAGTCGGGTATCCGCTCCCCAGCTTACGCCTCCGTCTGCTGAGCTTTTATAGTATATCTCATCGTTCCCGTCGCGATCGTCACGCCATACAACATGCACAACTGAACCTGAGACTGCAAGGGAAGGATATCTTGAATGAGCAGCGATATTAGTCAACTGTGTTTCGGTGCCCCAGTTAACACCACTGTCTGTGGAGCGTTTGTAATATATCTGCCAGTATCCATTACGGTCGTCATACCACACCACATGTACAACATTTCCGCTTGTAGCGATACACCATGCATTATTGTAAGACGCATATGAATTTCCTGTGGCATTTGTCAGCCGTACATCAGGCTCCCACTGGGCAAAAGTTGTTAAACAGATTATTTGAAAGGATATCACAAGGACCACATTTTTAATAATATTTTTCATGGCTTTATTGATTTTGGGGTTAATATTCTTTTATAACTTGATTACCTTTTTTATCACAACCTTTCTTTCGTTTTCTATATTAATGAAATAAATTCCCGAAGGCAAAGCGCTGATGTCAACAGATTCTTTGGTTCCTGAAAAATGTCTTTGCATCACTGTTTCGCCCATGAGGTTGAAGAGGGTTAGGTTGAGGTTTTGGCTTGGTGGGCATTCTATGTTGAGGGTGGTGGTGGCGGGGTTGGGGAATACTATTACACTGACGTTATGTGTTGAAACTTTCGTCCCCAATGTATAATCCGCTGAGATTCTTTTTCCAAGAAACAAATAATGGATTCTGTTGGAATAAGGATATGGACGGGGCACAACTGCAAATACCCTTATACTATCCGTTGAGTAAAACTTTGGAAAAACAAAACCGGTAAATTCCCAGGTAGGCGGTGCATAAATACTATTGCAGAAGGAATAGTCAGTCCAGAAAGGTGTTGTATCATGAGTCCAGGATGCCAAAGCTCCTGACACAATTGATGTACAATATGCGGTGTCGATATAAGAAACATATTCCGAATCAGCCTG
>CAZRFL010000162.1:0-3815 GCA_964599365.1 uncultured Bacteroidales bacterium | reverse complement strand
AACCCATTCAACCAAATCACTGTAGTCCAACCCAGAAGCATTACTGAATAGCTTGGTGTAGTATTTTATGGTTGCGGCTAGTTCATCCTGCATTGAACTATCTATTGGAGTAATCTTCCAATCCAACGCAAGGATAGATGAGATTAGAGTTTCTTTACACAGCCCCGCAATCTCTTGTGCTCGTACAACCCTGCGCCATGCTGAAGCATCAAAAGTGGGAGGACTATTCCAAGAAGGAACAAACCTAGCGAGATATGCATCACTTACATCGAGGCTGCGTTGCCCCTGTTGCTTTGTGGGTGGAACATTTAGAATATCCATAAGCATATCTCCATATAGTAAACTATACCATTACACCGTGTCAATTTCAACTGCATCATATTGATAGAAAACTTGCTTGTGACCACTTTTTGAACTTTGGTGACAGCCATCTCATAGCACCAGAACATGAAGTCAAACGATCATCATGATCTGCATTTGGGAAACCATCCACTTGTTCACTGAATTTACTGTTCCAAGCATCATTCTCAATCATGAACACATTTCCAGCGTTTGCATAACCAAACCACGTGTATGCTTCTTGAACTCGGTCTGTAGGTCTTTGTCCTTCAACCTTGAAATATTGTAATTCAGGATAGTCTTGGTTCTTCTTGAAATGCAACTGTACTGCTGCAACCTGGTTCTTTCCACCGGACGCTGGTTCTTGCTCTATAACCACAGTGCACGCTGGGCCATCTTCAAGAGACGTATTGGTAATTGCTTCTAGTAATTTCTCCCAAGCAAAGAAACCTCCAACCTGATCCATTACCACATACTGACGAATGGTTTTATGTTTTCCTTCTTCCAATACTTCTTTGAAACATTCTTGAACTTTAGTTCCTACAAATTCATCTGGATTATTCTTGTTCTTTGCACCAAGTTTCTTTTCGGTTGCTGCCATATCCCAGTATCGAACTGTCCTACCAAACTTCCACTCATCAGACATTTCCTTAATCTTTATAATCTTGGAACTATCTCCAATGTTTCCTCCATCATCAACATAGTTACCATTCAACTCTCGTTCCCGTTCAGCCCCAGCATGGTATGTGGCTAACAGAGAAGCATAGAAACCAGGGTCAAGATTGTCTTTGTTTTCGTTTGTGGTTGTGTGGAATGCTTGAACAATATCGTCCATTGACTTACCCAACAAACCAAACTCTCTTATTGATTCAGCAGATATGTCTTTCTTGATAAAAAATTTGTATGTCCAGTGAAATGTTGGTTTAGCTGTGTTTGTACACCAGGCTTGTGGGTTCTTACCAACACGAATGGATGCTGTTGCAATCTGCCAAGCAGACCCGTTCATATCACGCCCTGCCTCATCATACCAAAGCCAATTTATGTTTGGGCCACGAGCACTATCTGCATCCTTCAAACCTTTGCAATAAACTCTAGCACCATTCAGAAACACCATAACAAATGGTTGTGTAGGTTGCCATGCATCTGATTTTCTACCCCGCTGAGATGGTATTACCATTCCCCAGGGTATCCATTTTTTGAACTCAGGCCAAGTAGAGAATTTGAAGTTCTCAAAATCTGGGTTCATGATAGCACCATCTAAACCCAACATAATCTTCTTCATGGCTTTTTGACTTCCGCTTGCGGATTTCCCACCGCCACGACCGCTATACATCATTGCAAATCTGCTGTTGCTATTTATAAAACTTTCTTGTGCTGAATTTGGTTTGAAGTGTGATCCGTCATTTGCTACGAAATACCCTTTGTCATCAAGAGGCCACTTGATCTGATCTGGTGCTAAAGCGTCTTGTGGTATCTCTGGTATAGGCATCCCCCGTACTTGCATCTCTGCAAGTAGCAACATCATTTGTTTTCGTTCCTCGTTAGTTAGCGCCTTCTTCTGGACTAATGGCATTTTCTTCTCCTACTTCTTCAGTTTCACCTTCAATCACTTCTCCCCCCTTAGTTATGGTTACTTCTCCAACATTTGTAAGTCGGTTCATAAGCTGGTCTAACTTCTTCTTCAAGTCATCATCTGACAAAGAGAATACTTCTGTAAGAGCAATCTGCATGCCTGTTGATTTCTTTTCTTCCTCAACCGCTTTAACCCAGGCAGTAACCGCTGATGCGCTGCTATCAAACCCTTCTTCATGCAAGAACTTGAAAGCATCGTCAGCAATGTCTCTTGCTTGTTTGGCATGACGTTTCATCATGTCCATACGCATTTCTACAAGTTTACGATCTGTCTGTTTCTGCACTTCTATGTCAGTAGCATCTGCCCTGGAGTTCCATCCCTCGTCTTTTATCCATTTGTCTACCGTTGTGGCTTTTACATATCTGCCAGTCTCATCAGGAGGTAGTTTATCTGCTATCTTGTTTGCTCTTGGTCTGCTAGCAGCATACCAGACAGCATAAATGCTTTCTTTGTATTCTTTAGAGAACTGCATTTCATTTATTAATTTTCTTGCTTCATTACCCATCTACATACAACTCCAACCTGCCGATTTGTGTTAGATACTTCTCTATCTGCTTTTTCCACTTACCTATGTTCTTTTCACTTGCACCTAATCTATGAAACTCATTATGGCAAGGATCACAGATTGGTGTTCTGTTTGTGAAACGCATAGACCGTTCACCTCGACTTCTTGGTTCGAGTTCATGTATGGTTGTTGCCATAGACCTGCACATAGGACAACGACCATCAAATATATCTAACAGTCTGAAATCATCAGACAGATCGCGCTTTTTCTTCAAGACCATTCTTCTCAATAAACTTTACGTAACCACTAGATGTCAAGAATTGCCTGGCATGAATAATCAACTGAGCATCCCACTCATCTCGGCTAATTACTACTCCCTTTGCTTTCTGTTCAACTTGCATTTTCTCAAACGATAGATCAGGATTACGTGTTGCCCATCGCCATGCAGACATTGCAATAGCTGCCCGGCTAATCGGTTTACCAGTTCTAGGGCTTGAAAACCCTTCTTTGATTAGCTGATTGAGAACCAAGTTGAGTGTCCCCATTCGCTGCCACATCATGAACACTTTCTCGCCATCCAATGCTCGTTCTTTCCACGGTGGAATTCCCATTGTCATTTTATCTTCTCCTTCGGTTTCACTAATTATAACATACTAATCATGGTATGTGAACTAATTCCAGCCTACTAATTTCTCTTTGAATATACCACAATGCTTTTCTCATGTCATCTAGCTCTTCTTCTTGTGGCTTACTGCCTGCTCTCCAAATATATTTTATAGCATTTCCACGATTGAAGTTAAAACACTCTACAACATCTATGCACTCAATTCCTGGAACGATCTTATTGTAATGTTCTGGATGATCTACTTTTTCATACATGAATTCTCCTTTTGTATTATTCTATTTTACACCGTGTAAGTTATTTTAGGGGAAACCAAGCGGAACTGGAAGGGGTTAGGGTTCTATTACAGGGTTAGTTATGTTTACAGAGCTTTAGCTCCCTACACATCCTTTACCATCTGTAACGGACTGCGTAGCAGTTTACCTTATTTTACAGAGTTGGTTTGATTCTCATAATACTCTAACCTTTTTACCATTGACAGTTTATTAAATTGCTTCTACAATCTAAAACGTAGTCTGGAAGGTTGTTTAATTAATATTAAGTTATTAATCTTTTAATATTAAGTATGATTCTGTTAAGTTAATATACCTATTAAGATTAATTAATAGGTATATTCTAATCTTAGATTAATGTATATTAGTATCTATAATGGTAGAATGAGTAAATAATAAAATAGGAGAATGACAATGGATATGCATGATGCCTTAGCAGAACTT
>CAZRFL010000161.1:0-3919 GCA_964599365.1 uncultured Bacteroidales bacterium | reverse complement strand
ATCAGGTACGGTAAGCGGAAACTGGAGTACCGGAACAGACGATAGCCAGGATAAACTGATTTTGAATTTCGGAGCCACATCGCCTTTTGATAAACTAAATGACGACTGGCATATTGTGGAAAAAATATCAGACAAGATACGTATGGAAGATGTAAGTGGTGGAGGGAGTGGAACTGACTTGCTAACTTTTGAGAAAATTTAGTTTACCAATAAATATAACCGTACTACCTCATGGCAGACGACGCATTCAAATACAAATTCAATTAACAATTTAAAATACAAAATCATGAAAAATAAAATTTTACTATTATCATTGCTTTTGACAGCAAGTATCAGCGGATTCAGTTTAACCTGGACCGTAAACAATTCGGGTAATACATTTACACCTGCTTCTATTACCATAAGCCTGGGTGATTCGGTTAATTTTTCGATTGCCAGCAATCATAATGCCGTAGAAGTAAACCAGGCAACTTGGAACTCAAATGGGAATACTCCTCTTTCGACAGGATTCTCTACTACTTTTGGCGGAGGGTTGGTTTTACCCGGAAAACTAACTGCTGGAATACATTATTATGTATGTCAGCCTCACGCCTCCATGGGAATGAAAGGCACCATCATTGTGGTGGATTTCACAGGTATTGATGAAGTGCTGGCGAAGGTGAGTATTGATATCTTTCCCATTCCTGCATCAGATATGATCTATATCAGTGCTGACAATGACTTGACCGGAACCGCTTTTTCCATAAACAATATAAGTGGACAGCAAATGATGTCAGGAATGCTTGACAGGGAATCGCCAAAAATAGATATCAGTACATTTCCCGAAGGAGTTTACTTTTTTATACTGACTGATTCGCGCAAAAAAGCCATCCGTTTTATCAAGAACTAGTTCAAGGTCATAAAGACTTCTGAAGAAATATCCGGTACTTTTCGGGTTCTTTGTAATTCTACTAAAAAAGAAGTTGACAGACTAAACAGAAAACCAACAAAACTAAAAATAGCTATATGAACACTAAAATCAACACTATAAAGGGCCTGAAAAGAGCCGGATTAATCTTTTTGTTCTGTATTGGACTGTTACATGCAAATGCCCAGGACAGAATATTTACATACACCTACGAAAGCAGGGTGTTGGGCAAAGGACAAAAAGAAATTGAAGTATGGAATACCCTTCGTGCCGGGAGAAATGATTTTTACGCACGCTATGATCACCGCACCGAATTTGAATTGGGTGTGGGAAAGAATTTTCAGACCGCTTTTTATCTGAACCTGACCTCCAAAACCAAAACCGTGATGCAAGATACGCTCAAAGCTTTGGATACGGAAGTAGAAATTGGTTTTTCGAACGAATGGAAATATAAGATACTGGACCCCGTGGCCGATCCTATAGGTATGGCAGTATATGCCGAAGCAGGCATTAGCAGTAGCGAATTTGAATTGGAAGGAAAACTGATACTCGACAAAAAAATAAAGAATTTTACCATAGCCGGCAACGGGGTTTACGAGTTGGAAATGAAACCTGGCTATGAAGACAACAAAATGGAGTGGGAAATGGAACACAAAGCCGAGGCTTACCTGGCGCTGGCCTATTCATTTAGCCCAAAGTTTCACCTGACCACGGAACATGCTTACCGCAATGTACTGGTAGATGGGAAACTGGAACATAGTGCCATTTACTCCGGTCTTGGTTTTTCGTATCAGACGGATAAATTCTTTTGCAATCTTACCATTCTGCCCCAAGTGGCTTCCCTGAAGGGAGCCAGTGGAAAAGGTATAAACCTGAATGAATTTGAAAAATTCCAGACTCGTTTGTTATTTGCCTTTGCCCTGTAATTATGAGAACACTGTTTTTTACCTTATTGGTCTCACTGGTTTTTAGTTCATGTACTTCGGAATTGTGGGTGCCGACAGAGGCTGATGCTACTCCTAAAGTCAGCTTTGAGGAATTGCAAAAAGGCCGAAGAAAATACGTTGAGAAATGCAGCAGTTGCCACTCATTATATTTACCTGAAAAATACAGCCCGGCTCAATGGCGCATTATTGTGGACGATATGGAAGATGAAGCAAAAATGAACCCCGGCGAAAAAGACCTGATTGTTAAATACCTAACCAAAGGTATAAATTAGGAATGCCGATCGATATAATTGTAACAATTGGTTAGTATTATGGAAGTTTAATTGTTTGAGGGAAGCTATATGAGTTAGTATAGAACCAAAACAATATTTTAACATGGTAAAACAATGAACCTTTATTGCTAGAAATAATTGCAATTATTCTTTGGCACTAAATAATTTAACGTTGAACAACTTTATAACGAATTATAAAATGAAAAAAATACTCATCCCTTTATTTTTAAGCGCTTGTTTCAGCGTGAGCGAACCCTCATTCCTGAATTTTTCAATAACCTGGGACAGTTTGGCATCCGTAACTTCTAAATCATTC
Organism: uncultured Bacteroidales bacterium; assembly: GCA_964599365.1. Lineage (GTDB taxonomy): Bacteria > Bacteroidota > Bacteroidia > Bacteroidales > CAIWKO01 > CAIWKO01. The sequence goes on along the minus strand of CAZRFL010000161.1, from coordinate 1,477 downwards.
TCAATTACTTTGATCTTATTGACCAGGGATACTCTTATTTGCCGGCAGTCTTTGAGATGAAACAAATCCTGCAATTCCTGAAAAGTGGTTCTCATGATTTGTGTGTTTTCTTTTTCTATTTTGATTTTTTATAACAACAGATTCACATCAAACAAGTTGACTGATGAGGGAGTTGCGATTCCAAAGATCATCATCTTATTAATTTAAATAAACACGTTTCAGACCTTTTGCGGTATTTATCTTTACTCCTTTAATCTTTTGTTTTTTAGTTTCTATACTGAATTCAACATCATACATGGGAGTTTTATTTTCTAATACAGACAATTTGTCAAAATCAAGGTTTGGATAATCTTTGCCTTGCAATAGTGATAGAAAGTCGGGCCAATACATTCCATTCTTCTTCGATTCCACCAGAAAGTCGTGAATTTCGTTGATACTCCTTTCATATTCCAACAAGTAAGCGGTATTCTTTTTCAATTCTTTCCTATATAGGGTTATGCCTTCTATTAAATTTTTCATCGCTATCAATTGGCTTTTCCCCATTTCGACCAATGCCTTACCATGAGGATTTTTTTCTTCTTTTTTGATGAACCTGGGAATTCTTTTCACCAATTCAACTGCCATTATATATTGATCATCCTTGTTGTTGGGCAAAAAATTAAAAAATTCATCACCACAAACCGAACATTTTGCTTTATCCCGCTTGAGATTTAATTCGCCGGTAGGGGCTTCGCCCATTACGGTTACAGAAACCATTTTTTTACATTGATTACAATGTGTTTTTGATCTTTCTTTTTTTAGCAGGGATTTTTCAATACTATCTAATACGCTTAATTCTTTTCTGGTGTTAGAGCACCCAACGAGCTGAAAATGTGCAAGAGTAAGTGTAAATATCCTTATCACCCTCTCAGGATTCTCAGTATCATTTCCAAATTCTTTATCAATGGTTTTTCGGAAATAGGTTAGTAGCTTCAAAACTTCTTTATCTACAGTGGTATAGAAGAATCTGGACTTGTTCATAATTATAGGTGTTAAGGTATTATCAAATTAATTCAGCTAAGATTTTAAACGCAAATTATCGATTTCCTCTTTCGTTAAGCAGTTTCTGAATCCCGGCCCCGACAAATTTGTTGTATGGGACAAGTTTATCAGAAATTGACAAATATTCACCAGCTTTATAAAATCATAACCCAAAATTAGCAATAAAATAAAATCAATTCGCCTCATTACAAAAAAAAATTATTCCATCTGATTCATGCGTTTCATAATAGGAGACAGGGATCTTTTATGAAAAATATGATAAACGCTGATCCGCCGCGGCGGATATGATTTTCGCGGATGTTTCAGGCGGGAGACTTGCGGTGAACGGGGTTCTGTATTGATGACTAAATTTCCCTAAAGCTATTACACGAACCTGCCTGCCGGCCTTTAGATTTGTACCACTTATTAACAAGAATTTACTAAAGATCGTTGTATG
>CAZRFL010000160.1:0-3953 GCA_964599365.1 uncultured Bacteroidales bacterium | reverse complement strand
GCTGCTATTTCTTGGCAGGCTTTCCGGCGGGATATAATACCACGCGCAGGTAATGATCTTTCAGTAAATATTTGGTAGCAATGTCCTGAATGTCTTTCACGGTCATGGAGTTCACCTTATTGTTGAAATCGGTGATGCTGCTTGCATCCTGTTTGTTATAATAAACCGATTCAAGTTTCGACAGCCAGAATTTATTGGTCTTAATATCCACTTCGCGGGCACGTATCAGTTCTTCCTTAGCTTTAGCCAGATCAACATCTACAGGACCTTTATCTCTAATGCTCTTGATGATGCCCAGACAGGCTTTTGTCAACTTGCTGGTGTTCTTTGGTGAGCATCCGAACATGATCATTAGGGAGAATTCAGGGGTAGGATATTGTTCGTATTGCATTTGTACCTGTGGAGAATACACACCGCTTAGTTCTTCGCGAATTACTTCTATCAGTTTTATGGAAATGATCTCTTTTGCCATGCGCAATGCGATGAGGTTTTTATCATTCCACTCGAATTTTTCGTCGAAAACAATACCCACCATACTTTTCTGGTCGGTACCTTTTTTGATGGAGAGGTCGGTGATGCCAGCAGGGAATTGTACAGCTTTGTCCTGCCAGGTTTCTGATTTTCCGTTTGAAGGTAAGCTTCCGAGGTATTTCTCTAATACAGGGGCAATGCTATCGGCATCTATGTTACCAACAATAAAGAATTTCATATCGCCAACGTTGGCAAACCTCTCTGAATAAATTTTGTATAAAACATCCAGATCAACCGAGTTTAATTGTTTGGTGCTGGGGATAACCACCGAACGCGGACTGTTGGAGGTAGCTGATTTGTAAAGCGTATCGATAAAGGAATACAAAGGATTGTTGCCGATGAATTTCATCTGGCTTTTCATTTTCGACATGAAACCGTTGTAAGCAGCGGTATCTTTGCGGGGCTCTTTGCAATACAGGTAAGTGAGCTGCAGCAGGGTCTCGAAATCTTTAGGCGAACACTTGCCTGTGAAACCTTCTTTGAGGTCGTCGATATATGGAACGATCTCAATATCTTTTCCCTTGAGTTTCTTTTCGAGTTCGGTATTGTCGAAGTTGCCTACGCCACTTTCGTTGATGATGGTGCTTGAGAAGAATGCCGAAACGAAATCTTTATCAGGATACAAGGATGTGCCGCCCAGACTGTAAGCCGATATCTGAATCTCGTCGTTTTTGAAGTCGGTCTTTTTGATGATGGCCTGCACTCCGTTGCCGAAGGTAAGTTCGGTGTATCCCAATTCGGCGTTCACAGTTTTCTTCACCACTTTCGAGCCGGCAAGTTCTTCTTTTACCAAAGGTTCGGCTTTAAATTTATCTACATAAGGAGTAAGCTGAATGGTTTTTGATTTGGCAATGATATCTTTTATGTCTTTCTCGGTAGGTAGTTTGGTGCCCTCTTTTTCAGGAGCAGTAACTACAATAGCGATGTTGTCGTCGGTGATCCATTTTTTAGCCAAAGCATTGATGTCTTCTATTTTGATTTCGGGGATAAGCTTTTTGGCCAGTTTGTTTTCGATTTTCACGCCGGGCATAGGATCTTTGCTGAGGAAGTTGCGCACATATTCGTTCACCATTTTGCTCGATTCGGTTTTGTCGAATTCTTTGGCAGCTTTGTCATAATCGGTGAGCATCTGTTCTTTGAATCTTTCCAATTCGGTAGCGGTAAATCCAAACTGACGTACGCGTTCGTTTTCCATAAGGAGAATTTCAATAGATTTTTCTATCTGATTTTCTTTGGGAACGGCATACAGTTCGTAAGCATCGGTGGTGCGGGCCAGAAAGTTGGAATAATCGCTGCCTGCCTGAATAAAAGGAGCATCAGCCTTGTCGCCTATTTCTTTAAACCGGGCTGAAAGCATTTCATTATACAATTGGGCTTCCAGATAATGTTTGTAGTCATCAACAGTATAGACTGTTTGGGCTTTGTGTTTGTAAAGCAGCAGTGCCATAGAGTTGGTGGCTTCCTTATCGGAACAAATGCTGATAAGAGGTTCTTTGTTGTCGGGAACTTCGTAAACCACACGGGTTTTTGCATCAGCCGGATTCTGATATTGTCCGAACATGGTTTTGATCATGGTTTCTACTTCTTTCACATCTATATCGCCCACCACAGCTACAGCCTGCAAATTGGGACGATACCATTGATGATAGAAACTCTTGATGGTGTCGTAAGGGAATGTTTTGATCACATCGATATCGCCTATAGGCATACGATCGGCATAGCGTGAATCTTTGAAGATCACGGGGAAATATTTTTTGCGCATGCGGTCGTCGGCACCCAGGCCCAGTCGCCATTCTTCGGTGATCACACCACGTTCTTTATCTATCTCTTTGTTGTCGAAGGTCACGTTATGCGACCAGTCTTCGATGATCTGCATACCTTTTGTGAAAGTTTCTTTATTATCTGTAGGTATTTGCAGCATATAAACGGTTTCGTCGAAAGAGGTATAAGCATTGATGTCGGCACCAAAAGCCACACCCAGTTTCTGCAGAAAATCGACCATACCGTTGCCGGGGAAGGTCTTGGTTCCGTTGAAACACATATGCTCGGTGAAATGGGCCAATCCTAACTGGCTCTGGTTTTCCTGCATAGAACCGGCGTTAACAGCCAGGCGCAACTCCACACGGTTTTCGGGTTTTTTGTTCTTGCGAATGTAATAGGTGAGGCCGTTGTCGAGTTTGCCAATGATCACCATGGGGTCAACAGGCAGGGTGTCGGTGGGGTTGACTATGCCTTTTTGTCCGAAAGACATGGGCGCAAAGCACAACAGCATTACGAAACTCAGTAATGAGATCTTTAAATTTTTCATGAAAATGGGATTAATTCTGTTAATTAGTAATGATTTTAAGGATAGACCGCGAAATTAATATTTCTTGGCGAAAGCCAAACAACTTGTAGATAATTTCTTCCTTACGGAATGTCCCTATTGTAACCTCTTTTCTAAATTCCTGACCTTTTTTGGCCAAACATTATAAATTGCAGGAAGCAAACCTCAAATGTCAATTTGCAAATAACAAATAATAAGCAAATTACAATGCTAAAATTTCAAAAAAATCAAACTCTTTTGAGGTTTTGAATTTTTGTCTTTTTTGAGATTTATTTGTACTTTGTATTTTGCGATTTGGGATTTCTCCAGTTTGTTTGAGGTTTGACCAGTTTAGGTCATGACCCTAAACCCCTAGTCTTTGATGCAGCGAACCGATAGACCGATTCGCTTATCCATATCATTTCTGTCTATATTGGTGCCGCCAAGTGACTGACGGTTCCAGGCTGTAGCAGCATCCGCTTCGGTGGTTGACCACCAAAGGCATGCATTACCCTGAAATGCATAAGAACCATCGTAGGCGCGAAACCCTCCAGGAAGAGCCGTAAACCCGCTTTCGTTGGTGATACTGGCATCCGTATATGTCCAGTGAGTTGTGCCTGTTTCTCTTAATTTGCCAAAAGCGATGGCGGCCCCACCCAAATAATCTATCAGCTTCTGCCATTCGGCATCGCTGGCTATGTGCCAACCGGCCGGAGCTATCACAGGGCCTTCGGCCACAGCATACCAGTTATAAAGCCGACCATAAATATCTGACAGTGTTCCGTCGTCCCAATAGTTGCAGTAAGCGCCTGAAGTCAGATTGCTCCACTGTATGGCATTGGTCACATGAGCTATGGGGTCGCCATTGCGGGCGTGGGTCACCTTAAGATTTTCGACCATCCAGGTCTGTGTGCCAATGGTCACCGTGTGATATATATTGCCGTCAATATCGGTTACGGTAGGGTTAGCGGTTGGGGTAGGGTCGGGGGGAGGGGTGTCGTCTTCTTTTTTACAGCTTTGAGCCATCATCAGGGTCAGGGAAAGAACCAGCAGGGTTATCAGTTGAAAGTTTTTTTTCATGGCGGGGCTAAATGTTATTCAAATTTATGAGGGACGA
>CAZRFL010000159.1:0-4025 GCA_964599365.1 uncultured Bacteroidales bacterium | reverse complement strand
CCAAGTTCGTTAAAAATAATCCACTGCCTGTCAGACATACGGATGTTTCTAAATGTTATGGGTTCGGGGGGCTTAGGTCTTGGCATGCTTTGGCACTCCTTTCTTTTTCTTTGGCATCTAAACAATCTCTACAAACAAACTTGTGCACCATGCCGCCAAAACCATCTAGTGTTTGGGCAGAACCGCCGTACTGAGGTTTGTCTTTTTGGCATTTCCAACACAACTTCTTTCGGCTTGAACGAAACCTGTTGAAATCTCTTGTAGCCGTATAACCAAGTAGGTTCTCAGCAACATAGCTTCTTTGTCCTTGTCCTTTCATCGTTTCATCCCCCTGATGTATGCCGCGAAGCTTGCCATAGTGTCCTTCTCAAAGGCTTTCATCTTCTCAATCTCACGTGCTACTTCTTCAAGCACGTCGTTGCGTTGTTTGTTTGGGTTTACGTAGTCTTGAATGTCATCATCGTCGTTCATGTGTTTTTCTCCGTAATATCGTAAAACCAATCTTGCCCAGCCGACCATTTTCGGGTGCCGTCTACTGTCCACAAAGTCTTTGCCGCTTGAAAGTCGGGGAACTTTGTCTCAGCAGGGATCAGGCTTTGGTCGTACCACAAGCATCGATTGTTTGGCTGACAAGCAAACTGCCCGTTATCAAGGGCAATCCAATTAAAAGACTTATGCTCCTCGGCTTGCTCAGTAAACCCAGTGTCCAAGTCCATACCTTCAGCACAGAAGTCCACAGTAAACATATAGCGACCAAAGTGCCACTCTCTGTCTTTACCCAAGAACTTCACCCCAAGGTTACGCAAACCAATCTTTTCAATAATTGTAAAGCGATAGCCCATGCAGTCCCAAAGCTGAAGAGTATCGACTGGCAAATCACCGTGCTCTGTTTGCCATACGTAAGCGTGTATGGGTAGCTTGTCGTACAACGCACCATAGGCTGGGAGCAAAGATTCAATGCGAAACACTTGACCGCGCAAAGCTTTTAGACTAACCCAAACCGCAGGCTCCAATTCACCATGACCCTTTTGAAAGTTGTAAAGAAACTCTTTACGAACAAAACATTTGATGGGCGGCAATGATGCAATAATGTAACTCATGCTTGTCCCCTTGCTCGGATTTTCTCCACGTACTCGGGCAAGAGCCACGGCTCCACCATTTGGGCAATCGCCTCACGCTCTGCGGCTATGGCTGCTGCGATCATGTCAACTGCCACGAGTTCGCGCTTCTGTTGCACTTCCAATAGCTTCACCATGTTGGTCATGATGGCGTCGTATTCTTTTTGCATATCATTCTCCTAAGTCATAAAAAATATCATCAACGGCATTACGCACGCCCTCCAGTGTGTCAGCCATATCCGCTTTGTGTGTTAACTGCTTTGCTACAAGTACCCTGATACTCACGAGGGCTACGTACATATCCTTACCCTTGACCGCATACAGAAGTTTGCGTTCATCCTCGGGGTAATTAAATTCCAGTACAGCTTTCATCTTTATCCTTTGGTGTTAACCAATACGCATCGCCTACACGGTGCCCGATGGAAGGTATGTCATCCATGTTGTGCACCATGCTTAGCAATGCAATGTCTTTGCGTATCCACTCGGGTAACGCTTCATGTGTATAGGACGCATTCATCTTAGCTACTGCGCCCTGAAATACCGTGATCTTCCAACGCCCTGTTGTGGGCATCTTTATAATCCGGTACATACATTTTGGGTTCCGTTCCATTACTTCCTTAAATGTGCACCGTGACTCCATGCGGTGCGACTATGTGTTTATTGTTGATGCACCAAAGCACAGGAGCTGGCCAGTCACCGCCCCAGTCACCAAATACATCACCATCCGTCAGCATGACAATACAGTCCGGCACAATGCGCTGCTCACGCATATAGCGTGTGACGCAACTCGGCTCTGTACCACCCCCACCCTTGGGTCGTGTGCTTTGATGCAGTGTACTGATCGAATCGGTTTCGTAGATTTCGTGTGCAGCTACATTGTGCCCCCAATACATCAAGTCCACAAGTTCGGGTTTAACCGAATCACATACGCCCTGCACCTCTGCAAGGAACGTAGCCAACACCTTGTTATCAATCGAGCCTGATGTATCCGCACCAAGGGCAATACGAAACACGCTGTCGCTGTACGACGTAGGCGCCATGACATCTTGGCTCATGAACCTGCGGTCGATGCGTCTGTACGATGTGTAGTCATCACCGGGTTTGCAGTTGGTAATGAAGTCACGCAGTGCCTCACGCCAATCCACCTTGGGCTTGAGCATCTCAAGTATGTTGCGGTCAACGTTCGCACCTGCCTTGCTTGCAAAGATGTTGCCTTGTCGTAACGCTTGGTCAACTGCCTTGCTCAACTCATCAGCCTCGGCATCTGTCAGCTTGGCGGCTCCGTCCCAATCGTGTTGGTCAAAGCCCTTGGGCTTCTTGCCTTGCTTGCTGTCTTGCTTGAGTAGCTTGAACACCTCGCCTGCATCCATGTCACGGTACTTCTCATCGACACACCCACCGTCAGGTAGTTTTACAAACTGATCTTTGTAGTATCTATCTTGGATGGGTAAGTTGATGACGTAGTCACACGCCATGTTCGCAAGCTCATGATCTTCGTCATGTAGGTACGACCAAGTACGCAGGTGTTTGAATGCGCAGTGCATCTTCTCGTGAAGCACAAGCCCCATAAGTTCAGCATCGGTTAGCTTCTCAATGAACTGCATACCATATTCAGTATTGAGGCAATCGGTACGTGCTGTGATACTAGGGTCATCCACTACTTCGTTCTTGCCCATAGGGATGATGCCTACCAACCACGTATATTCTTTGTCACGTAGCAGAGATACGTGAGCGCGCTCAAGGCGTTGTGAAGGTGTTAGTTGCATGGTGGCCTCACGCAAACAAGTATTGCTTGGAGATAGCGAACTTGGTGAACTGATCGTTCTCTAATACAAACTGCTTGCTTTCTTTCTTGATGATGCTGGTACAGAACAATGCCTGCACCTCACGTTGCATACGAGCCATGTACGTCATCCATGAGTCAAGCGTATCCTCGGTCACCCAGTTCAAGGCTTGGTACGCAAGCATCAATCGGCTTGGTATTTGGTCAGGCAAACGGGCGGTGTCGGGGTTGCTGATGATCTCAGCACGCTTGGGCAATGAGTCACCCATAGAAATCCATGACTGAATATCAAGGGCAGCAGGTGCACCGATCGTACCAATCAACGCTGTCTCCAACGCATTGGGTGTAAACAAGTGGCGCTTGTTGATGATCTTGGATGCTTGCTCCAATGATCTGTGCGTCACGAACGCAGACCGCTGTGCCTTGGGGTGATAGATCAACGGGTTGTCATCGGGGTTGTCGTACATCTCGTACGAATGCAGGGCATCGGGGCGCTCACCTACCCACATGATGACCTCGGGTGCAATGTTGTTCAGTCGTGCATAGTTCTCAACCCACTCGTCACCTGTCTGCTTGGCCATACGTACAGAGGTCAAACGATTGCGGTGATGGGGCTTGAGCATATCGCCCACACCCTCGCCACCTAGGTTGGTGGTCATGAACACAAAAGATTCTTTGTGCAGATACCTGTGGCCTTGCCGTCTCTCAACAGGCAGTGGCAGTGCCGCATCTTGCGCAGAACGTGACCCCTTGCCGAACTCATCTAGCATCAGAATCACAGGCACGTCGTCACCCAAGCCGAACGATTCGTTGTAGTAGAACTCGGTGGTCTTGCTCTCATGGTTGACCGCAGGTACACGGAAGTCACCCTCGTGCATCACAGTCATGTCCATGTACACCTTGCGGTGGTTGGGGAATCGCTTGCCGATAGCATGTATCAAAGATGATTTGCCAGAACCGATGTGGCCTTCCACGATCGGGGTTACCTCCGTGCCTACAGCACAGATGAAGTCAACGGTTTCGTTGTATGACATAGTAGTTTGCATAATGTTTCCAGTTGGTTATTGAAGGGTTGATTCGTGTTTATCGAATAGGTCTTTGGCCGCAAGTGTGGCATCGAAGCA
>CAZRFL010000158.1:1168-4368 GCA_964599365.1 uncultured Bacteroidales bacterium | reverse complement strand
GATAACTTCATCTCCAACTTTGAACCGCTCCAGCGCGAAGATGCCCGCAACCTGGTGGACGATGTTCTCACCTTCCACCATTACAGCGCACCCATGCAGCGTTTCATTGAAGCGGCGGCACAAGAAGACGGCTATTTCGTCTCCTCCGCGCATCCACGCATCGTCAATGGCAAGCCCAGCCCTAATGTGCGTTATTTGCAAGCCCGCCCCGATCTAGTCAACCCGCTCAGCACCTACATTGCCGAAATGGGTTCGCGCTTATTCCGGCGCATGCGCTCTAACGCGCCGCTGCATGTGCCAGTCAACACCATGCTGCCCGGCCGCCGTAATAACCCGCCAAAGCCGGGCATTCGGCCGCTCGCCGTTTATGGGCCGATTCATTATCAAGAATTGCCCGAACTGTTCATGGACTTCATCGCCAGCCTGTCAGGCAAATCTCCCTCCACCACCGGTGCCGGCTCGGAAGGTGCCTTGACCAAAGGCCCGTTCAACGCCCTCTGCGCCACCGCCGATCTCAATAACGCGCTGGTTTCGTTCATCTTGTGCGGCCATGACGGCTACAGCACCGCCGCCGGCCATATCGGCCCGGATCGTCGCGTTGATCACGACATCAGTTTCTTGATGCCAGAGATCTGGTGCCGCCTCTCCCCCGAACAGCGCGACGCGCATTGGATGATCAATAAAGGCTATCTGGAAAAACTGGAAGATTTCGACTACAAAGGCCGCCCTGTGCTAGCCAGCCGCTTAGGCTACCGCATTAGCCCGCGCTTCATGCACGCCTTCCTCGGCAAAATTTTCGATGACCCGATTCAAGTCTTCGACGAAGCCATGTTGCGGCCAGAAAGCCAAAACATGGCGGCCTTCGTCGATGGCGTCAATCACATCGTCGAAGCGCATGAAAAAGTCGCGCAAGGCTACCTCGCCGACGGCTCAATCGACGACGCCTGCCCACCGCTGAAAGCGCTGTTGCACATCATGGCGACCGGTCAATTTGAAGGTAAAAACCTGGCGCATGCCGACATCCGCGCCCTGTTCAGCAAAGAAACGCTGCTAGCCAGTGATTGGTACAAACAACGCTTGGCCATTAAACAGCAACGCGATACTGCACTTTACCAACGCCATGTTAACTACCTCACGCAATTCCTGGCCCAATCTGAAACACGCTGTGAGCCGGATAGCATCGCGCAATGCGAAGCGCGCCTGACAGAAGCGCAGCGCAAGCTAGCGGAAGTCAGCGCGCCCGCTTATCTGGACAGCCTGTGGGGCAGCTTGGGCGCGGATTGGGTGCATCGTGCTTGGGTGCATCGTGATTAACCCGATGTTTAAACCCGTGCCAACCTCTAAGCAAGAAGGCGTTCGCCTGTCCAAACTGATGTCGGAGCGCGGCATCTGTTCGCGCCGCGAAGCCGATAGCTATATTGCGCGCGGCCTGGTCATGGTCAATGGCGAACGTATTTCCGAACTGGGCACGCGCGTGGCACCCAATTGCCAAATCGAACTGGCGCAACAAGCGCAGCACGATCAGCAAAAGCGCGTCACCTTGATATTGCATAAACCTATCGGCTACGTCTCCGGCCAACCCGAACCCGGCTACAAACCCGCAGTCACGCTGATTCGACCCGATACGTTTTGGCAAGGTAGCGGCGGCCCCGCGTTCAACGGCAATCACCTGAAAGGCCTCGCCCCCGCCGGTCGGCTCGACATTGACTCAACCGGTTTATTGATCCTGACGCAAGATGGCCGCATCGCCAAACAGCTCATCGGTGAAGATTCCGAAATCGAAAAGGAATATCTGGTGCGCGTGCAAGGCGCGCTCAGTGAACACGGCTTGCAACTGCTCAACCACGGCCTGGAGTTGGACGGCAAAAAGCTGCGTCCGGCCCGCGTCGGCTGGCAAAACGAAGATCAACTGCACTTCATTTTGCAAGAAGGCCGCAAACGGCAAATTCGCCGTATGTGCGACCTGGTCGGCTTACGCGTCATCGGCCTGAAACGGGTGCGCATCGGCCGCGTCGTGCTCGGCGATTTGCCGATCGGCCAGTGGCGCTATTTGCGCGACGATGAAGCGTTTTAATGCGTTAATTTTGTGCGCTTTTTTTACGCCCTAGCCTGGTTACTGCTACTGCCGTTCGCCTTTGTCTATTTGCTCTGGCGGGCGCGCAAACAACCCGACTATCGCCGCCATTGGCCGGAACGTTTAGGCTGGCTTGCTGCTGCTTTTCTCTCTGCAGATAAACCGCGCCTGTGGATACACGCCGTTTCCGTCGGTGAAACCCGCGCTGCCGCGCCGTTGATCGCCGCTTGGCGGCAGCGACATCCCGACTGGGCCATTCTATTGACCCACGCCACGCCAACCGGCCGTGCAACGGGCCATAGCCTGTTCGGCTCAACAGCCGATGGTGACTGCCCCAATGGTGACTTCCAGCAAGCCTATTTACCCTACGACTTTCCGCTATTTGTTAACTTATTTCTGCAGCGTGCGCGCCCCACGCTCGGCGTCATCATGGAAACCGAAATCTGGCCGAATCTGTTTGCCGCCTGTCAACGGCAAAATCTGCCCTTATTTCTGGTGAATGCACGCTTATCCGCGCGCTCAGCGCAGGGTTACGCCCGTTTTCGTCGCTTAGTCGCGCCCGCGTTGCAATCGCTGCGCGCTTTGTCTGCCCAAACGGCAGCAGATGCGGCCCGCTTCGCCGCGCTAGGCGCGACAAATATTCACGTCAATGGCAATGTCAAATTCGATGTCAGCCTACCCGCGCAGACCGAACAACGCGCTGCCGCATTACGCCACATCTTCGCGCGTGCTGGCGGCCGTTTCATTTGGCTGGCCGTCAGCACGCGCGAAGGCGAAGAAGCCATGCTACTGACAGCCTTCGATCAACTGGCGCTGGCTGAAGTGATATTGGTCCTGGTGCCGCGCCATCCGCAACGCTTTGCAGAAGTAGCCCGTTTGATCGCCGCACGCGAACAGCCGTGGGCGCGACGCAGCGAAACCGCCGCGCCCGCCCATTTCAACGTGTTTCTCGGCGATAGCATGGGTGAAATGGCCGCCTATTACGCCGCCGCCGACGTAGCCTATATTGGCGGCAGTTTGCTGCCCTTTGGCAGCCAAAATTTAATTGAAGCCGCCGCCGCCGGCTGCCCGACATTAATTGGCCCGCATACCTGGAATTTCAGCGCCGCAGCAGAACAAGCCATCG
>CAZRFL010000158.1:0-1158 GCA_964599365.1 uncultured Bacteroidales bacterium | reverse complement strand
CAAGGGATTGAGAAAGGGATTGAGAAAGGGATTGAGAAAGTTGCCTACAATATGAAGCAGGCAGGCGTTGCAATTGAAGTCATTATGCAAATGACGGGTTTGACTCAGGCTGAAATCGATCAGTTATAAGCCCACACTCCTTCCTGCCATTGAAATTTAATCAATTTATTCGCCAATAAAAAGGATATTCCATGCAATTCGCCGACGTTAAAACCGATATCGCGTTTAAGAAAGTCTTTGGCAACGAACAACACAAAGAAATTCTCATTAGTTTTCTTAATGCGGTGCTAGATTTACAGGGTGATAAAAGCATCAAAAGCGTGACGCTGAAAAATCCTTGGCAAGCGCCTGATTTGCCGATACTCAAGGAAACTATTCTCGATATAAAAGCCGTCGATCATCGCAATGTTACTTTTATTGTTGAAATGCAAGTTAAAGACAACCCCTGCTTTGATAAACGCGCCTTGTTTTACACTGCTAAAGCCTACACCACGCAAATCAACAAAGGGGAAGACTACCCCAAGTTGAATCAGGTTATATTTATTGGCATTCTGGATTTCAATTCTTTTGACGGCAGCAATTACCTGACCCGTCATTTAATTCTAAACAAAGAAACTCTAAAACAGGATTTGCGTGATTTTGAATTTAATTTCATTGAATTGAGAAAATTCAACAAAAAAGAAAGTGAACTGGAAAGTATTGTTGAAAAATGGATCTATTTCATCAAAAACGCAGGCAGCTTAGACATCATACCGAAAAGCGCCGAAGAGATTCCCGCCTTAAAAGAGGCCTACACGCAGGCGACGATGCAGACGTGGAGCAAGAAAGAATTAGAAATCTACGAATATTGGCAAATGCGTGACGCCACCGATCGGCTTGTAATGGAAAGCCAATTTAAGAAGGGCGTTGAAAAAGTTGCCTACAATTTGAAGCAGGCTGGCGTTGCGGTTGAAGTCATCATGCAAACAACGGGTTTGACTCAGGCTGAAATCGATCAGTTACGCTGCTTGTAAAACTAAAAACGGTCGAGTTGTCATTCATGTTGAATGATTCATGTTGAATTACAATTCTGCGTTACAGGGTCAATTTACGGCAACGTGTTAGAGGTGACGCGCCCGTGTTCTTAATATTCGCCAATTACAACAAAAAACTCGCCTC
>CAZRFL010000157.1:0-4373 GCA_964599365.1 uncultured Bacteroidales bacterium | reverse complement strand
CATGAAATCTAAAATCAGCATACAAAACCTGAACCTGAGCATAGGAAAGAATCATATTCTGAAGAATATCAATCTGGATATTCCCGAAAACCAGGTGACCATTATTCTTGGGCCCTCCGGATGCGGAAAGACCACCCTGCTAAAATGCCTGAACCGACTGATAGATCTGGAAGAAAATGTGAGTATCACCGGCAATATCTTTCTGGATAACGAAGACATTCTGCACACCAAATCGGACCTGCCCGGCATACGCAAAAAGATGGGATTGCTTTCGCAACGCCCCTATCCCCTGCCCATGAACATTTTCGACAATATAGCCTACGGTTTGCGTATCAACGGAGTTCGCGATAAGCAGCTGATTCGCGAAAGCGTGGAGCACAACCTGAAACAGGTGAATCTGTGGGACGAGGTGAAACACCGCCTGAAAGAACCCGCTTCGCGCCTTTCGATAGGTCAGCAACAAAGGCTATGCCTGGCCAGAGGTCTGGCTGTGAAACCCGAGATCATACTGGCCGACGAACCTACTTCGGCTCTCGACCCCTTATCGAGTACGGCCATTGAAAAGAAATTCACGGAACTGAAAAGCGAATATACGCTGGTGATGGTGACCCATATCCTGCGCCAGGCCCGCCGCATTGCCGACTATGTGGTGTTTATGTATCTGGGCGAGATTGTGGAACACGGCACGGCCGATGAGTTTTTCAATCATCCGAAACAGGATCAGACCAAAGCTTATTTGCAGGGAATCTTTAATTGATTTTAGATTTAAGATTTTTGATTTAAGATTTGATATTTAAAAAGTTATCAGTAATTAACCAATACTTTACCTTATGAAAAGAATACTTTTATCAGCCTTTATTATTTTAAGTTGCATCAGCACTTATGCACAGTTTAACCTGAGCGCCGAGTACAGGCCGCGTTTCGAATTTCGCGACAGCTACAAACTGCTGCCTCCCGTTTTGGGGCAAACCCCTGCCTTTATGGTGAGCCAGAGAACCCGTCTGAATGTGGGTTTCAAATGGAGCATCATCAATACGTATCTGTCCTTACAGGATGTCAGGATTTGGGGCGACGAAGCCATGAAGAAAGATGTGGCCGGACTGGGACTTTACCAGGGATGGGCCGAAATCAAGGTGTGCGACAGCTTTTTTGTGAAAGCCGGTCGACAGGAGTTTGTGTATGACAACGAACGCCTGCTGAGCAATACCAACTGGCAACAAAAAGGACTTACCCACGACGCTCTTTTGTTGAAATACAATCATCAGGGCTTGTTTGTCGACCTGGGGGCCGCCTACAATCAATCGCGCGACACTACCAATTCTACCGATTATAATAGCGCGCTGGCCAACTACAAATCGCTGAGTTTTCTGTGGCTGAAGTATAACATCAAAAAGCATTTTGCCGTGCAGGCAGCCTTTCTGGCCGACGGTTACCAGAAAAAGAATACCACCAACACCATGTATATGCGCGCTACCACAGGTGCCGTGTTCAGTTATAAAAGCAAATGGGTGGATAGCTATGCCCGTGGATTTTATCAATGGGGACAGGATGAAACCGGTGCCCACATCAATGCATACTATGCCAATGTGGATGTTACCGCCAAACCGCTTAAATGGTTAACATTGATTGCCGGTTGCGAATACATGTCGGGGAATGATTTGTCGGACACTTTGACCAAAAACAACAATGCTTTTTCGACCTTGTATAGCTCCGGCCATAAATTTAACGGCAACATAGACTTTTTTACCAAGCCCACCGATACCAAAAACACCGGTCTGGTGGATATTTACCTCAATTTTATCTTCACTATCAAGAAACAATACCAGATAAGGGCCGATTTCCATTATTTCAGCACCCAGAATCATTATACTTTTAGCAAGGTGGTTCAGGATGCTTACCTGGGCAGCGAAGCCGACATAAGCGCTAAAATCCCTATCATCAAGGATGTGGATGTGCAAGTAGGCTATTCGGCTCTGGTAGGAAGCCCTACCCTGATCAAAATGCAGGGCAACAACAAAAAGAATTTCAGCCACTGGGCCTTTGTGATGCTAACGATCAGGCCGACTATATTTACGGCGGCTTTGGAGAAGAAGTAGGTGGATTTTTGATTTTTGATTTAGGATTTTTGATTTTTGATTTTAGATTTTAGATTTTAGATTGGGGGAAAAAGTAAAAGGCCTGCCTTGTGGCAAGCCTTTCAATTTTTATGAATGGAGGGGCAACCTCAAAGGATGATAAAACGGATGCGGGGCCTCCCACCAATCGGGAAAATAGCGTATACTTATTTAGAACCTTCTAATTTTTTCAAATCATAATAGCTTACTTCGTGTTCGATTTTCTTACCCCTTTTGCCAGTTACTTCCACAGTCGCTGATACTGAATTTAGTTGAATAATTCTTCCAATATTAATAGAATTATCATGATTAAATTGTACAAATTCACCAATCACGAAACCTGCATAAGTGCTATATTGCAGAGGGGTTTGGTTTAAATTTTTTGAGCTATTTGTATTAATGGGGCTATAAACATTTTTTATACTATGTTTTAATTTGGCAGCACCTATTATGAGCATTACTAAGCCAATTCCCAATGCAATTGCCCCAAATAATATACTAACGAACCATAAAACAAAAGTCCCACCACTTAAAAAAACAATTCCCAAAATTAAAACAGCAAGTGCTCCTTTACTGATTCCAGTATCATCGTTTGCATTTTGGTGATTTTTTTTTGATTTCACCATTTTATTCAATTTGCCTTTAATTAAATCAATTATTTTCAAATCCCTTTTCACTACTTTTTGGGGGATAGCAGTTAATGTTACTATTTCCTTCGGATCTGAATTCGCAATTAAATTATTAGAATCTTTTTTCAATTTTTGATATCCATCTAAATAACTCTCTGCAAATTTAATTTCACTTATAGTGTCAATTTTAACAATTTGGCGCTTGTTTTCATGACTACATTCTTCTTTTACATTTTCGATAGCAATTGTACTATTTTGTTGTTTTGTTTTTTCCTGTTTTTGACTAAAAGCAGAATAAAATCCCTTGTTATATCTTCTTTTTTCTACACGTAAATTACTAGTATTACATGATACAAAAAATAGAACGATTAGTAGACAAGTAAAATTTCTTTTCATAGTAATTGACTTAAGGACTGTTCAGTTCCGCCCCCCGATAAGCCTATCGGGGAAGGCCGTTTTTTTTAAAATGGTCTCTGGACTCCACTTCAATATTTCACATCAAATATAGGATAATTTTTTATTTCATTATATTAATTAACATTTTTCATAAAAAAAAACTCCCGCCGCCCACCAACAAGCAACGGAAGTTTCCTTAAATCATAAATCTTAAATCAAAAATCTAAAATCCTTATTCTTCCACAGTATTTATCGCCACCTGTCCATCCGCATCCGTATTTTCATTTCCAAAAAACAAATACGGCTTATCCGGTGCGCCCAGTTCGCTGCCATTTCTTTGCAGGTCTTCTTCAATTTCCAGCACACCCGAATCAGTAGGTATCGATGCTGGAGGGGTCTGTGTATCCTGTGTCCAAAACCGTAACTTAGCTTCTTTCAAATTTTCAATCAAATAAATCACATCCGGCACAATCGGAAAACCGGCCATAGCAATACTGCCTCCGCGCAAAACATCCAAAACAAATTCGCCTGGGTTCACAATTTCCTCACCCGTATCAGTCTTTCTATGCCCTTGATGATGCTTCTCTCTGGCAAAACTATACAACTGATAAAACTCAGGTTTCTTTCTCTTATAGGCAATAGCCGTATCGTCCATCGTTTCTCTCATCCATCGCAGCGCATCTGCCACCATAGTCTTCAGCGTAACCAGATCACTTTTGTGTACTTCCTGCTCTATTCTGGGTGTCTCTGCTGCCCCCGTAAAATCATCCAGCACCAACTGCCATTCCGCCAGGTCAGCCGCTTCCAAACCATGATCCTCCAGTGCGGCGCTGTGCAAATTGGCCAACGCCAGCAATTCCGTACTCTTGCTAATCAAATCATTCTTGTGCAACTTTTCCAACTGATAGGCCTTTTGTTTTGCCTTAGCCTTCAGGTCAGCATCATTCGTAGCACTGGCCAACGATCTTAAGGCAGCACTTCCAACATCGGTAATGCTTACCAGTTTCGATTTTCCATCGCTTTTCACCACATACAAACCGCGTATACTAACGCCGGTTCTCTGGGCTACAGCTTTAATACTAATAATTTTTTCACTTAATGTGGTCAAATGTAGCACCATTTGAGGCACCAATGCCATGATGGCCGGATTTGCCTTGCAAACTCCTTTCACCACAATCATCATATTAACATCTTCGTTCAGTTTATCATCCATAGATTTTTCTCCTTAAAATTT
>CAZRFL010000156.1:1465-4378 GCA_964599365.1 uncultured Bacteroidales bacterium | reverse complement strand
TTTCTCTCTTTTATCTCATCTCTGGGCGCCGTCAGCACCTTCTTGAAGTCTTTCAGCACCGTCACCATGCTGGCAAAGTCTGCAGCTTCTATCTCGTCCAGCTCTGTTTCATATTCCTTCATCTTCAGGTAAAGGTTATTGGCCTTACCATAAACCTCGCTGGCCCTACCTTTTAAAATAAAAGTTAAGGACTTGTCCAATGCCTTGGCCAGGTCGGGCATGTTGAGGTTAAAAGCCTGAGCCGCGCCGCGGTTGCTGAACTTCCATATGGTTTGTGCCGCCAGTTTGCGGTGATAGCCTTTGTCCCAGGTGATATCCTGAGTCTCTTCGAACTGTTTTTGTTTGGCGGCATCAATGAGCAACATGGTGTTATTAAACCTGAGTATTAGCGGCCCATATAAATTACTTGTCGTGAGTTCGGTATTGTTGGCTGTCAGGAAATTTGAACCGCTCTGATTTGCCTTGTCTCTTACAATCTGATATTTATCCATTTTTTTTTTTTTTTTAGTTAATAATTTTACCTTTTGAACTGTGACTTTATGTTATTATGTTTTTTCTAAAATGATAAAGTTCTGTAATAAGCGATTTGCGAAAATGCATATTCTTTGTAGGGAACTCAATATTCTCTGTAGGGAACTCAATATTCTTTGTAGGGAAGTCATTTTTCTTTGTAGGGAAGTAAATATTCTCTGTAGGGAAGTAAATATCCTCTGTGCGGAAGTAAATATTCTTTGTAGGGAAGTCATTATTCTCTGTAGGGAACTCAATATTCTCTGTAGGGAAGTAAATTTTCTTTGTAGGGATGACTCCGGCCAAACCAACACCATACATTGCCCTTTTCAGGGTGGCATCTTTTCCGCTTGTATGGGCAATTTCGAACATGAGGAAGCTATTGGTAAATTTTACGATACAAAATTATAGCCCCAAAGGGACAACTTCTGTCCTTCGCAAATTTCCTTAAAAATATTTTTCGTAAATCGGGCGAATCTCCGAAATCTTCGCCAATTAAGCCCTTCAGCGCGGATCATCCCATGATAATATGCAAGCGTCTTGCAAATGTTAAGAGAAAAGCCCTATTTTTTTAGCTTTTTTTGTGAATTTTTAAGCCTTTCTTTCAAAAATTGGACAAATTCTTTGGGTTCTATCACCTCAATATCGTCCATCAGGCCCAACACAAAGCGTCCTATGCCTAAAAACGAACAAACTTCCGTTTCCAGCAGCCAGTGTTCATGGTCAATTTCCTTTAGATAATCTGCCGATTTCGGATATTCTTCCTGCAAAATAAAAGACGACCTCACATTCAGTATTAATTCAATGGGTTGCTTACTGCTTCCGGGTATTCCGAACATATCAATAAACTCAGCCCCATGCAAAGCTTCAAAATCCCAAAAGTGTTGCAGCAGATCAACCCTGCCTATGCGTGATATCCTGAAAATTTCATTACTATTGGTGCTCAATTCATAAGCCCACACATCAGTATAGTTGGTCGTAAACTTATATGGCTCCACCAGTCGGGGGCTTATACTGTTGCTATCGGCCGAAGCATAATCGTACAGCATCACCTGTTTCTTTTCCATTATAGCCTCCGACAGCACCTTTATATTATTGGCAATTTTCTGGTTCACCGTCACTTCGGCCATCAGCCGCTTATGAAAACGCGCAGCCAGTTTCTTTTTCAGATTTGGCTTTACTGTATTAGGGTTGTCCACTGCCTCTATCGATTCGCACAAAACCACCGCATCCACCTCCGTTATATTCTCCATTTCGCTCAGTTCTTTCAAAAAGGGCGACGAGCGGTCCAGACTATAGTACTCCCCGTTTTTCACCACCACAAAATTCGCACACTTAAAACTGTCGAGATACCTGCCCACCGTTCGCGGGCAAATACCCAATCGGTCTGCAATCTGTTGCTTGGTAAGATGACAATTGGTCACCAGCATCACCATCAGTTTTAATAACCTTTCAATTTTTGGCTGATCCATAAAACACGATTTACAAAATTACACCGCTAATATAATACAATGTATCTCAAAAAAATCGTTAATTAAGTTAACGGTAGCTTTCATTAAGTTAACGGTAAATTTGGGGGGATTTTGAGGTCTTTTTTTTGTGGGTGGTGAAAAAAATATGATAAAGTTTGATTGTGATGTTTGGAAAAGGGATAAATTTGAGGTTGATATAGTAGCGCAATGCCAATTTACCTACATCTTGCCAATTTTATCATCGATAAACATGCTGTAGCAACCAAATATCTTGGGGGTATTGATGCTTTTAGACAGCGTTACATTATTGAATCAGCAACTTATAATCAAGAGGACAATCAGTTGTTTTCTATAACACGTATGAATGTTGATGAATTCGACATTGACGAATTAATTGACAATGGGCTCAGTTATGATAATTTGAGAAAATATTCTAATGATTTTACAATTTATACAAGGCAAGGCGGCCTTTTATGGCAAGTGGATTGGTTGCACGAAAATAGAGTTTTCGCATGGCACGTAGAATGCAATGAATTAGAAATAAAAGAAGCTAAACGCATTTCTAATTTATCTATTGATGAAATTACCGAATTAGACAATAAAGGACTGAATCCTCTGAAAACAAATACTAATTTAATTATTTAAAGAAATGCTGAGCCATTATAATAGCCCGACGGAGGCTGGAGAATGGCACCGAGGTTATTTCAGGTTAATCAAAAAAATAAATTTTAAGGTTTTGTCGAAAAGCTTTTTTGTGGAATTACCTTTGTATTAGAATTAAAAGAACTTAATTTTTTATGGACAGGTATGAACGATTGACAAATCTTCTTAAAACTTTAAAAAAAAGTGATAGAAATGAATCGAATTCTAGAATTATACTTCGTGAATTATTGTCGGAAATTAATATTGAAAGTCTTAGAAATGAAGAATC
>CAZRFL010000156.1:0-1455 GCA_964599365.1 uncultured Bacteroidales bacterium | reverse complement strand
GGCGAAAATAAGTATTTAAAAGATTTAAAAAAAACACTTGATGACCAAGCTGAAGATTATAAAAATAGAAAAAATAAAAAGCCACATTCAAGTCATGAATATGAATTTCGAGGATTTATGAGAAACTTTATACAGGACGTTGAAGATGAATTAATGCGGTTGCGTATAAAATAAATGGACTAGATTCAAGCAAGAACCCGAAAGAATAGGATGACGGATTCTTGGAGTTTGCGCCGAACAGGTTCATTTTGAATATTTAACAAAATCTAACATTTCCATGAAGCTCGATTGCAATTCTATAATACGATTAAGCCAGTATATTTCCTCAATATCTTTATTTTTCGAATGATTTGTTAGAAATCGTTTGGCGTACTTTGATATATATATTGAAGACACAACCATTATTATGCCTACTGGTAGCACTAAAAAATCGTTTAGCGTAAATTTCATGAGTATAGAAATGTAAACAGTCCCCCATATTGTTAAAATCAAAACCATCAAAATCATAATTCCCTCAATGAATCTAGTGAACTTATTGAGTTTTTTCTGAATACTATTTTTGCTGTTTTTTTGTTCATAATATAAATTAAGGAAATCCTTAATATCACAAGCTTTTAGAGTATATTTTGAATCGGCCTCAGAAGATTCTTCAAACTGAGAAAGAATATATGAATACACATATCCTTTGTAAAAAACATAGGCCGGTTTAAAAAAATTAAAACAAGCTAATGTTTCCCTTTTTATTTGGTCTTGTTTCTTTATTATATGGTTAGCCATTAATTTATGTTTAATTTCTTCCCAAGAAAAGAAGTCTAACCCATTATTTCTCAAAAAATCAGTATATTCAGGTACAATTATTTTATTAAAGAAATCTTTGGGAAGAGGACAATCATAAAACCCTTCAGTAATATCTTCATAACTTGACTTATATGTTTTCTTTTTCATAAAAATGAGTTATAGTTTATATTCTATCAAATAAATACAATTAATGCCCGTATTACAACTAGTTAGTTTTTAGTAAAAAAATATTATTAAAATAGAAAAAATGGGGATTGACAATAATAATTCAATGACAAATTTATATACAAATGAGCAATTAATCAAAAGAACTTGAGATTTTTTATTTATTCCTTCTTAATTTTTTCAAATAGATCTGTGATTTCCCAAGTAAAATCTTTAAGTTCTCTCCCAAAATGTCCAAAAGCAGCAGTTTTGCGATAGATAGGTCGTTTGAGATCAAGCTTATTAATAATACCATTTGGTGTTAAATCTAAATTGTTTTTTATGAATAGTTCCATTTCAATTTCAGGAACTGTTCCTGTTCCCTGAAAATCCAACATAAATGATACAGGTTCGGCCTTTCCAATAGCATAGGCTAGTTGAACCATGCATTTTTTTGTTACGCCTGAGGCCACAATGTTCTTTGCAATATACCTTGCCATATAAGCCGCTGAC
>CAZRFL010000155.1:0-4385 GCA_964599365.1 uncultured Bacteroidales bacterium | reverse complement strand
GGTTAAACTGCGAAATCGACTCTGAAGGAGTTTCGATACGGCTGCCATTCCTGAAATACCGTTCCAACGCAAACATCACGCGATCCTTGACCAGTTGACGAAACCCGTCATTGTTCCAATATATATTCATTTCCGGCTTTAGACTGAAATGGCCGTTCGTTTTCTCGAGGATAAAAAAATCATTTTGGGTGTTGCTGAGAAAATGAAGCGGCATGGATTTAAGCTTACTGACTACCTTTCGGATGGGAAATTCTTCAGGATTTGGATTCTTGGCCAGGTCTTCATAGTCTGAAATTCTGTCTGGATGGTTGAGAAAGTAAGACAGGAATGCATGAGCGATATCTTCTATCAGCCATGTAGTTCCGGGAAGGTTCAGCAGGGAGAGCAGCACCACCATTTTGTAGGACTTCACCGGTTTCAGATCTGTTTCAAAATAAGACAGGAATTTTTCACCTGTCGTGCCCAAAATCTGACTTTCATCCTCTGGTAGAAAGCCATCGCAAAATTCTTTTGCTCTGAGCCAGCTCCCGAACTGGCGGATGAAAATATATGGATCGATATCCCGTGGATTTGCCAGAAAATCCATCAGCGTGGGAGATGTATCGTCCAGGTCTTCACGAATATCGAGATAGAGAGCTTTCAGGCGGTCTTCCTCAGTCAGTTCACTTCGGAGAATCCGACGGATTTCATCATCCCAGATACGCTGTACATCAGTATCCGCATTCAGAAAGCAGGTGCCTGGCAATCTTACTTGCATATTTGGTATGACAGATATTTTGCGGTACTCCGCAAACTGTTCTATGGATGTAAAGCCCGCCAAAGCCAAAGGCGCAACATGTGCTTTTCTGAAATTGCCGACAAAGTCGAGTGCTACCAAAAAATCCTTGCCCGGCCATAAACGCAGTCCTCTGCCCAGTTGCTGTAGAAATACGGTGAACGACATGGTGGGCCGGAGAAATAAAACATGGGTCAAGTCCGGAATATCGATTCCTTCATTGAAAATATCCACACAACAAATGACTTTCAATGGATCCTGTTCATTCCGGAGTCTGGAAATTGTTTGTTGTCTGTCGTATTCCGTTGCACCACCGGTTAAAGCAACGGACTCGATGCCATGATTGTCTTTGAATTTCCGAGCGGTATAAACGGCATGAGCAATGGATGAACAGAAAGCCAGCGATTTGACCTTGCCGGATGAAGGAAGGTATTTCATCAAGTTGCGGACAATGATTTCTGTTCGGGTGTCGTTTTCCAGAGCCCGACCGAGTTCGTCCTCATCGTAATGGCTGCCCCGCCAGGTAATCTGACTGTAATCGGTCTGGTCATAAATGGCATAATATTGAAACGGTGTTAGCCATCCCTTGTCCACGGCGTCCATCAATCTGATATCGCACGCGATATTGTAATCACAGAGAGCCAAGACATCTCGTCCGTCCATACGCTCTGGTGTCGCAGTAAGGCCAAGCAGGAACATCGGCTTGAAATAATCGAGAGTTTTTCGATAACTAAAGGCTTCACTATGATGGAATTCATCGATAACGATATAGTCGAAATGTTCCGGGGGAAACTTCTCAAGATGGTTTTCTCTGCTCAGCGTCTGGATCATGGCAAACACTGAAATATCCAGATTGTAATCGGTGTTGCCGCCGCCCATGATCGTACCGAAGTTTGGGTTTGCCATAACTCTGGCAAAACTTTCCCTGGCGTTACATAGAATGTTTTCCCGATGAGCGATAAAAAGCACCCGTTGAAAACTACTTTGTCTGAAGTCGAATGCTGCCAGAAATGTTTTTCCAATGCCGGTCGCAGCGATGGCCGCCGCTCTGGAAATCCCTTGTTTGCGCATTGTGGAAAGGGTGTCGAGTGCTTGCTGTTGCGCGGTATTGGGCGATACCGGTTTGAAGGGTTTCGCTCCATAACCATTCTGCTTCTCGAACACGCCTGTGCCGTATCCGGATGAAGCGCTTTTTGACGAATGCGTGATTGCCCTATCAGAAAACTGGAATCGTTTCCGATAACCTTCCAGAAAAACCTGGGAGATTTCTACCGCTGATGAGTTCCAGTATCGATCAAACTGTTCGATAGCCGATTCAAAAGTCGAAAGCTCACCAAAAGGCAGATTGACTTCTCTGGGCGAGAAATAGTTCCACTCGATATTTCGGGTAAACCCGGCTTCCGTAAAGTTGGATGAACCGATCAAGATGGAGCCATCCCCGCCGGCATGCCGAAAAAGAAATGCTTTCACATGAAAAGCCGGAGGGTCTTGATCGAAAGGAATTTCCGGAGGATGAAAAACCTTGAGATCGGAATTGGGCAAAAACGTTTTCAAATGGGTGAAATATTCCGGGCGAACAATATTTCCCATCGTTGATAAAAGGATGCGGAGAGAACCATTCTTTCTCAGAAAGTTTTCCATATCTGCCATCAGCAGATTGGTGATACCTGGAGAATAAAACGCAGAAGCTATCCAGACGGATTGACTCCGCGCGAATTCACCCCGGATGATATCAATGAGACGTTTTTGTTGATCCGGATTGAAAATCAGAACCGGATGTGTTTGAATATCCGGTACAAAACAATCTTCTTCACCGACCCGCTCCAGGAAAATTTTCTCTTTGAATCCGCCTCGCTCGTTTTCCAGTTGCTGACGCATTGCAAGAAGATCATTCAGAGACAAATCATATTCATTCAACGCCGCCAGAATAATTTCCAGTAAATCGGCGGATTCTTTCAAAATGCCGGTTGAATTGCCGTGCTTCCATTCCGTATATAGTTCGTAAGTCTCTTCGAGAATTTTTGCGGCAACGGCGTCTTTGAAATCTGAATTACCGAGAATTCTGGTTTGAGGGACGTTGCCATCATTGCGAATAATTTCCGGAATTCGATCTCTAACCAGCTTCCAATAAATTACTGACTCTTTCATCATGAATTATCAAACTGAAGAAAATGTTTCTGTAAACATGAAATCGAGCAATATGTACCAGAATTCGGGAGATTCGGATATCAACATCTTTGAAGCCACTCCTGCAGATTCATCACCCACGTCCCATCAGAAAGCCGATAGGAAACCGGGGTGCGGCAGATCAGATATTTTTCTGTGATGCGCCCTGCTTCCACCGATTCCAAAGACCGCAGACCCGCCGTATCCGAAATATCCGGCTGTTCTTTCCATTTACATTCAATGGCTTCAGCCATTCCCCCACCCTTTTCTAAAACCAGATCGACTTCAGCACCGCCGGCTGTCCGCCAGTAGCAGATAGGAAAATGCCACCCACGGTATGCCGCCTGTCGAATGATCTGACCGCAAACATGCGATTCCCAGAATGCTCCGACAAAAGAAGAGGCGAATAAATCGCCTTCGGTGCGGAATCCGGCCAGAAACGCCGCCAATCCGGTATCCAAAAAAACCAGCTTCGGCGCCTTGATGATCCGTTTCGTCCGATTGCTGAAATACGGTTCGATGAGGGTGACGACCCCCGATGTCTGCAACAGCCCTATCCATTTTCGGGCGGTATTGGGAGAAATACCGGTATCCCTTGCCAGATCGGAATAGTTCAATACCTGTGAAGATCGAAGCGCACAAACACGCAGAAACCGGTTGAAATCCTGAAGATCCACAACCCGTAAAATATTTCGGACATCTCGTTCCAGATACGTGGCCACATATGCGGGAAACCACAGCTCCGCTTCTGCTCGGACATGCAGCTCCGGATATCCACCCAAAAAAATATAGGAAGTATCCGCAATCTGCTTGCCCGTATTCAGCAGCTCGGAATGAGACAGCGTATGCAGGTTCAAGATGGCGCATCGCCCGGCCAAACTCTCGGAAACCCCCTCCATCAACGGAAAAATCTGAGAACCGGTCAAAAAAAATCTGCCGGGTGTGCGGTTGGCGTCGATTCGGACTTTCAGATTTCTGAGCAGAGAGGGTGCATACTGGATTTCATCGATGATCACCGGTTCGGGATATCGATCCAGAAGATAATCCGGTGCAGTGCGTGCGGCTTCGGCATGGGCCGGAAGATCGAGGCTGAGATAAGCGGCATGAGGGTACAGATGGCGCAGAAGGGATGTTTTCCCAGACTGTCTGGCACCGGTTACCAGGATGGCCGAAAACTGATCGGCCATGCGGTGGAGCAATTGTTCGGCATCTCGGGTGATCCACATGCGAATATTCTGCATGCATATTGCAAATTATGCAAGGCTATTTGTGTCTTATGTGCTGGTCGTGTTCTTCAATCGGAATCCTTTCTTTCAAGTTGAAGTTGATCCCGCTGAATGAAAATGGCTATAATAAATAAAAAGTGGATAGGGAAGCAGACATCGTTTGATGAGCAATCCGATACATTCCGCAATTCCGCTGGGCGGTCTCTTTCAAATTTCAA
>CAZRFL010000154.1:0-4669 GCA_964599365.1 uncultured Bacteroidales bacterium | reverse complement strand
GAAGGCAATGGCTACAGCGAAGAATGGATTGCCGAAGCCGCCAAACGCGGTTTATCCAACCTGCGTGAAACTCCCGTGGCACTGGAAGCATATAGGTCAGAAAAAACCATCAAACTATTCGGAGCCATGGGTGTGTTAACGGACCGCGAGTTGGAATCCCGTTATCATGTCAAGCATGAAATGTACACCAAGATGGTTCAGATCGAAGCCCGCGTTTTGGGCGACCTGGCCCTCAACCATATCATCCCCACTGCCATCAAGTATCAGAATATGCTCATTGAAAATGTCAATGGTTTGAAGAACATCATGCCTGACAAGGAATTCCTGCAACATACAGGCTACCTCATGAACCTTATCAAAGAGATATCAACTCATATCGACAGCATCCGTAAGAATGTAGCCGAAATGGTCGAAGAACGCAAAAAAGCCAACATAGTGGAAGACTTCAAACAAAAAGCCAATCTCTATAGCGGAAAAGTAAAACCTTATTTCGACATCATCCGCGATCACGCCGACAAGCTCGAAGCCCTCATTGACGACGAACTCTGGCCCTTGCCAAAATACCGCGAGATGCTTTTTATCAGATAAAACAGGCTATTAGGCTTTGAGACTATTAGACTGTTAGGTTTTTAAAGCGTAACAAACATTGTGATCTTCGTGTAATTTTTCATTGTGTTCCCTGCCTGACTGCCTAAACAGCAGCTTACGGCAGGCAGGTTTGTGGTTATCTTCTTTTTTCTAAACCACAATGGACGCAAAGAAGGCACAATGTTCACAAAGAAATACTGCACCTCCGAAAGGTTTTGACAATTCCATTATTCCATCCACCAATCCATTCTTCCATTTTTCTAATCTTCCACTTTTCCATCTTTCCATTCCTCCATCCATCCAACAATGTAACAATTTAACCATTTAACAATTTTCCACCCATCCATCTTTCCATTCTTCCCTTATCATAAAACATCATAAAAGTAAATCATACCCATCATAATCAATCTGCGAAGATCAGCGTCCACTCTTCCACTTTTCCATCCGCCGCGGCGGATTCCATTTTTCCAATCTTCCACTTTTCCATCTTTCCATTCCTCCCCCTTCCTCATTTTTTGTATTTTTACACATTATTGCAGTAAAGTGCCTCAGGAAAAAAACTTCATAGTATACCAGGCTTCCGCCGGCTCAGGCAAAACCTATACTCTCGTCAAAGAGTATCTCAGGATAGTATTGCCCCAGCCCGAAAAGTACCGCCGCATACTGGCCGTCACTTTTACCAACAAAGCGGCCTACGAAATGAAGAGCCGCATCATCGAATATCTGCAGTTTCTCAGCAATGTGGGCGATGCCGGTCCTGAAACACATGGCAAGTACGCCCCCCTTATCCAAAGCCTGAAAAAAGATACCAACCTTTCTCAGCAACTGTTGTCCGAAAGGGCCGCCATCGTTCTCGAAAAAATACTGCACAACTATTCCGACTTCGCCATTTGCACCATCGATAGTTTTGTGCAGCGCATCATTCGCACCTTTGCCTTCGACCTGAAGATACCCCAAAACTTCACCGTCGAACTGGATACGGGAAAGATATTATCCCAGGCAGTCGACCTCTTGCTGAGTTATGCAGGGGTAGATGACTCCATCACGGAAGTATTGGTTGAGTTCATCAAACAAAAGATTTCCGACGAAAAGAACTGGGATGTGGAAGCCGACCTGAAAAGCTTTTCCAACGAACTCCTCAAAGAGAACACCCGAAAATACATCTCCCTTTTCGATGATTTCACCATGGATGATTTCCGCAAAATCATCAACCAGACCTATGCCAAACTGCAATCTCAGAACAAGGAAGCCAAAGCCATAGCCTCAAAGGTGGTGGCAGAAATAACTCAAAGGGGTCTCGACGATTCTTGTTTTTATCACGGAAAGTCAGGCATCTTCAATTTCTTTCAGAAGGTCGTCAAAGGCGGACTGGGCAATGCCGGCATCAATTCCTATCACACAGCCACCGTCGAAGAAGGCAAATGGTACTCAGGTTCGGCCACTCCCGAAGCCAAACAGGTCATTGATTCTTTAAAAGAAATCATAAGCGACGGATTCCATCAGATTTCTGATGCCATAAAACCTTATAAAGACCTAAATGTGGTCAGGCAAACCCTCTATCCTTTGTCATTGCTCAACCTCATCAAGGTGGAGGTCGATGCGCTCAAAGCCGAGGGCAATCTCATTTTCATCAGCGATTTCTACAGTAAGATAAACGAGCAATTGCTCAACGAGCCCGTGCCTTTCATTTATCAGCGCACAGGGGAGGTGTTCGAGCATTTTTTTATCGACGAGTTTCAGGATACATCCATTCTGCAGTTTCAGAACATGCTGCCTCTCATCGACAACTCCATGGCTGCCGGAAACAGCAATTTCATCGTGGGCGATGGCAAACAGGCCATCTATCGCTGGCGCAACGGCGAGGTACGTCAGTTTTCCAAGCTGCCCGATGTGTTCAATAAACCCGATTCCGCGCATTTCGACGATTTCGAAAATTCGCTCCGCCGCAATTTCACCACTTATCAGGACTACAATCCCGAAACCCGACTGGTGAATTATCGTTCCCAAAAGGAGATTGTGAATTTCAATAACGAATTGTTCACCTTCCTGAACCAAAAGGTGCAGGGTGAAGAGTTTCAGAAAATTTACCACCATCTGATTCAGGAAGTAAAACCCGGAAACGATGGGGGATATGTCAGCCTGCGCTTTCTGGAAGAAGGCAGCGAATATCAGGAAAACCAGCTATTGGCAGTGCTCGAACTGGTTCAGCAACTCATTGCCGAAGGCAACGAACTCAACCGCATTGCCGTAATATGCCGCAAAAACCGTGAAGCCGCTGCCATTGCCGTTCGCCTTTTGTCCGAATCCATAGATGTGGTTTCTTCCGAATCCCTCATGCTGCAAAGTTCGCCTAAGGTAAACTTCATGGTGTCCTTGTTGCGCACCATGCACAACCCTGCCGACAATCTGGCCGTAGCCAATGTGCTCATCTTTTTCCACAGCCAAAATGTCCACGACCTCAGCCTGCACGATTTTCTCGAACTCTACCGCAGCCTCCATCGCGACAAGCCTCCTTTGCAGGCCCTGCAGGAAATCCTGAAACGCTACGAAACCATCATCAGCTTCCACCTGCTTTCGTCTTTCTCCTTATACGACCTCAACGAAGAACTGCTGCGCATCTTCTCTCTCAACAGCCGTCCCGACCCCTTCATCATTTTCTATCTCGAAACCGTCAACGAGTTCGTGAAAAACCAGTCGGCCGACATTTCGGGATTTCTCGAATGGTGGGACGAGTATGGCATCAAAAAGTCCATCACCGTGCCCGAGGGCCTCAATGCCGTCCGCATCATGACCATCCACAAAGCCAAAGGACAGGAGTTCCCCATCGTCATCTATCCCTTTGCCGACGAAGATACCAAAGTAAAAGACGCTATGGTCTGGCAAAAGCCCGATGCCTCAACCCCCGCCGGATTGCCTGCCATACCCGTGCAGCTAAGCCGCAACCTGCTCAGCGGCTCCGGCTTCGAACCCCTCTATCAGGAAGAAAAAGAAAAGGTAGTCCTCGATATGCTCAACATTGCGTATGTGGCCCTCACCCGCGCCGAAGAGCAGCTCTACATCATCAGCAAAAAATACCGCAACGAGCCTAAAGAAAGCATCAGCTTCGGCCGCCTGCTGCCCGATTTCCTCAAACAAAAGGGCCTATGGAGCGACCAACAACTCACCTACGAAATGGGCACCAAAACGCCTCAACCCACCGCCACAAAGCAACCCACCGACCCAAAGCAAGCCACCACCTCCGGCCTTACCCTACAGCAACAGTTCTCGGCCAACTGGTTTCGCCGCATACTCATACGCCCCGAATCGGCCCTGCTTTGGGACCAAACCCCCGCCGCCGACAAACTGCTCTGGGGCAACATCATTCACGAAGTCCTCTCGCTCATCACCACCGCCGCCGACCTCCCGCAGGTGGTGGCACGACAGGTTACTGCCGGGCTAATTCCTGCCGACCATGCCGAAAAGCTTACTTCCTATATACTAAAGATGCTGGCCAACGAACAGATGCAGGCTTTTTTTGCTCCCGGACTGCGCATTGCCACCGAAGCCGAAATATTGACCCCAGAAAACAAAGTGTACCGCCCCGACCGCATCCTCTTCGGCCCCGCGCTCAACACCATCATCGATTTCAAAACCGGCCGCCCTTCCGAAGAGCACCACCGCCAAATCCGCAACTACGGCCTCCTCACCACCCAAATCACCAACCGCCCCTCCGAAATGTTTCTAATCTACCTTTTGGAGGAAGTGAAGGTGGAGGAAATCACCGCCTAATTAATTCTACATTTCTTTATTATTAGGGCGCATCCCTCCTACGTCGGGTC
Source organism: uncultured Bacteroidales bacterium (assembly GCA_964599365.1). Classification (GTDB taxonomy): domain Bacteria; phylum Bacteroidota; class Bacteroidia; order Bacteroidales; family CAIWKO01; genus CAIWKO01. Next base: position 263 of record CAZRFL010000154.1, on the reverse strand, counting down.
GGGCTGTTCGTTCATAGTCCTCGTGCCGCTTGCCTGCCTGTTTTGCAGTTATTCTAACTTTACACTACCTGCTGTCCATATCAATATCTTCCGGTTGGCGGCACTGTGGGCTAACCACTACCATCCCTTGCGCGGGGGCAAACAGTCTGCCTTTCTACTATCGACACATCGCCCATCTATCATCCTGTCCTGTTATTGCCCCTTTTCAAGGGGTTGGGGTTCTTCTACAAATAGCCCTGAAAGCCTGCCAGACGAAGGCTGGG
>CAZRFL010000153.1:1529-4748 GCA_964599365.1 uncultured Bacteroidales bacterium | reverse complement strand
AGGTGAGTACACCCCACCAAAAGTAGAAGCGCCTAAGTTTGGCTTTACTACTGAGACTTCTGCTGAACCGTTGATAAAATTTCTATCTCGGTTTAAACCACGTTCTACTAGCGAAGCTGAACAGAAAAAACAACGAGATGCACTTGCTACGCTACAAGACCAGATTGCCGAGATGTATGTAGAAGGCCAATCTGAGGAACAATTAGCTTACTCTAAGGGGGTAATTGACTCGTTCTTTGATAAGTACGCAGGTGTAGACCGCCCTAGTAAACAAGCTGCTTTAGAAAACATAAACAACTTATCTGCCGAAGACCAGAACCGAGTCCTTAAAGATTACACTCGCCTTCCAGACTTAACTACGTACGAAGGCGTTAAGAAACTATCTGACGCATTTCAAGAACACGAGGCCGAAGCTGCATTAGCTGGGTTAGGTATTACAAAAGCATCCAGTGCGTACCGACAAGCTGATGAAGCTGTACGTAGCTTGCGTAAAAAACCAAAAGCACAATACGACGAAAAAGAAAATGCTGCGTATGCTTACTTTAGTGAGTACGACTTAGATACAGCAATACGTACAGCTGCGTGGGATATAGCCAATAATTCTCCACGCAATCAGCTATTCCGTGGACAGGGCAAAGATTCGGCATTGCGTTTTCAAGAATGGCTAAATAACAACGCTCCTGAAAGTGCCGCTAAATTTAAGAAGTACCTTAGTGCCTACAATAAAAGTTATCAAGGATACAAGGCGTTTGAAGATATACAGGAAACCAAAGAATCTGAAGCTGCCACTATTGCTAGCTACGTAGCTGGTGAATCTGGGCCGAAACGCAGTGAGCAAACACGTCCAGCCATACCTATGCACCCATTAGTTGCTAAGCACATACGGAATAATGACCTGCAAAGAGCGTTACGGGTTATTGAAGCTACAGCACAAGGTCCGTTCCAACGCAGACTAGCTAATAGGTTAGCGCAATTAAATCTAAATACTACTGTTGGAATAGACAAAGTAGACGTACTTGCAGAAGACTACACAGTCCAAACTCGCAAATATCTAGGTAAGATAATGGGTATGGCTGACGTGTTAATGCCAAACGAGTTTACATCTGATAAAGGCACATCTAGAGATATGGTTCTAGAAATTTGGGACACCCCTAATCAAGATATGCAAGCAAGATTTAAATTAGCTATGGAAGCTATACGAACAGTTAAACAGGCTGCTATAAAATACAACATTGAGTCTAGTGCATTAGATGACGCAATTAAAGATGCACAGGAAACAATTGATGGGGTGTTAGAGGCGTATCCAGCTGCTGGGGTGTACTTCCCAATATCGGATTCAATTTCACTTGACTCCAAAAACGGGCTAAATGTTCCGGTTATACTACATGAAATAATGCATGCTGGTACAGCGCGTATAGTAAATAATCCTACGATGTATTCAAGTAAACAGCAGGCAGCGGTTAAGGAACTGGAGCAATTATTTGAAATAGCTAAATTACGCGCAGATGGTAAAAACTATTACGGACTTACAAACCTAAATGAATTTATTGCCGAGGCGTTTACTGACCACAAGTTTCAAGAATTTCTTAAAGGCATTAAGTACAAACAAAGCAACATGTCCTTATGGGATAAATTTGTACAGTACTGCCTAGAAATATTTGGCTATGACAACGTTCTATCATCTACGATTGCTAACGTAAATGAGCTATTTGACGCACCAGATAACGGTAATACGTTTGTCAACCCACCTCCTTTGTATGCTAAACGCAATGCTGGTATGTTTGTAAGTAATAGCGCTGAACGCAGTGAGCCGTTTGCTATATTAACTGACCTAGTTAAGAACACTAAAACGTTCTCAGACATTAAAGCTAATCTTGCAGAAGCGTTAACTACGATGAACACGCAAACCCGTAAAACGTGGTTGGGTGCCCTTACTCTACGTCAAATGAACGAAATGCTAGGCAGCGAGTTCGGTAAAGATGAAGACGGGAAATTCAAATACTTATCTAAGTTACCTCAGATATCTAGGTACCTTCGTAAGATAGAGAAGATGAGTGCTGAACGAAGCAAAGTGCTTGAAATGCACACTGCTATTACTAGGAAACTAGACCTACTACAACGCAAAAATAAACCTACTGTTGATAAACTAGACGAGGTTATTAAGTTTGCTACGGTTAATGAAGTGGATCCTGATAGTGGGCCACCAAAACCGAAGGACCCAAATGCTCCAACTAAAGCAGAACAAGCACAAATAGATGCGTACCCGACAGCAAAACTACTGTGGGACAATCTCGGTGGGATGAAAGATGGGGAACAAGCGCAAAAACTGTATGTAGAAATGCGTGATTTCTTTTCTAATCGCTTAGCCGAATTTAAGCAAGTAGCTTACGAACGTGAGTTTAACCGTCAATTAGCCGAAGGCGTCTCTGAAAGTAAGAAATCAGGAGAACCAGTTAACGAAGACGATATTCGTGAAAAAGCCAAAGCTGCCATTGATGCAAAATTCTCAGATAAGATTACGCCATACTTCCCACTAAAACGGTTTGGTAGATTCTGGGTGCGCGTTGGGTCAGGCGACAACAAGATATACATGCAGTTCGAAGATGCAAAAGCACAAGCAACATACATAAAAAAAGAACGCGCTAAACTTGAAGCTACCCTTAGACGTCAAGGATATACTGATGAGCAAATAAAAAGTGCGTTGCAAGGCAACAAGTATATTAACGTAGGTAACAATCTTCCTGACTTAGCAAACGATTTGTTCTCTAGTAGAAAAGTGTTTGACGAAGTAAAAAATATTGTTGACACCGGCGGTAAAGATATTACGGACGTAGAAGAACTGCGTAAATTAATGGTCGACCAATTAGGTGAGCTATACACAACTACCTTGCCACTACAAAGTATTCAGCGTATGTTCTTGCATCGTCAAAATATATCTGGTGCTAGTGCTGACTTAATCCGTAGCTTCCAACATGCAGCTATGCATATGGCGTATCAACACGCCCGCTTTAAGTATGCGCCTGAATTGGATATGGAGCTATCTGCAGCAAAAAGCACTGTGGACTTACTTAAAAAAACTAATGTTGATGAAGGGGCTATCTTACAAGATTACTTAGATGCGATTAATCTAAAACATAAAGAGAATGTAATTACGCCAGCTGATTCACCTAGGTGGCTAAACGTAGCGTCTAACTTAAACTTCTTGTGGTTCCTAACTGC
>CAZRFL010000153.1:0-1429 GCA_964599365.1 uncultured Bacteroidales bacterium | reverse complement strand
TATGATAGTGCGTCTGCAGGTTTGTTCGAACAATCATTAGCACACGATGCAGCTAACTTCTCAGAGAACCCTAGCCTAAACTACTCCGGTCGTTGGGGCAGGATTATGGAAATTGCTACATTCCCGTTCCATAAGGCAGAGCGCTTCAACCGCGAGATTACTTATATGGCTGCGTTTGATCTTGCCTATGAGAAGAATGGTGGTAACTTTGAAGCGGCAGTAAACGAAGCATCTGACCTAACTTATAAGACAATGTTTGACTACGCTACGTTTAACAAACCTAGGCTCATGCAAGGTAACATATCTAAGTTACTACTAGCGTTTAAACAGTACCCCCAACATTTCACCTACTTATTAATGCGTACTGGATTTGAAGCAACGCAGAAAGTATCTGATGCCGAAGTTGCTGAACTTACGAGTACATATGGTGAAGAAGCGGCTAAGAAATACATAGACGATACTAATGCAATGAGAGCCGAAGCTAGAAAGGCGTTCATGATGATGATGGGCATGACATTCCTATTTGCTGGCGCTGCAGGTCTACCTATGTGGTGGATGTACGAAGGTATGGCAAATGCGTTTAACGCAGTGTTCGGGGACGATGAGGTTCCATTCGACGTAAACAACGATTTCAAAAATAGAATGAACGAAACGTTTGGCGGATTTGTTGGCGACTCTATATCACGTGGTGTAATCCCGCAGCTTACAGGATTATCCTTATCTGATCGTATGAGCACTAACTTAACTGACATGTGGTTCCGTGACGTCAAGCAAAATCAAGACGAAGTAGATTATGCCGAAAACATGATAATCAGTTTGCTCGGTCCGACAGTTGGTATTGGTATGAAAATACCAGAAGCGATAAAACGATTTAATGATGGACACGTAGAACGTGCTGCCGAAGCACTTGCACCAGCCGCATTTAAAAATATATTAGCTGGTTCTCGCATTGCTAAAGAAGGTGCATTAACTATGAAAGGGGATACGCTACTAGAAGACATCTCCGGACCCGAAGCATTCAAGCAAATGCTAGGTTTTACCCCAGAAAGACTGGCACAAAGGCAATCTGCGAACATAGAAGCTAAATCTTACGAGCAAGCAGTGCTACAACGCAGGCAGGACCTACTAAACTTCTTGGCGATGGCTATAGAGCGCGATGACGCTGACGCTGAGGCAAAGGTATTGGCAAAGATCGATGAATTCAATGATGCGAACGATTGGGCTGTAATTAAGGGTTCAACAATTCGTTCATCACTTAAAAAACGAGCCAAAGCTAGGGAGATGGCAAACGAATTAGGTGGGTTAAACATCAATAAAAACTTCCGTGACATTGCAGAAGAGCAAACTCGATACTCGGAAGACGAAGAGGAAGAGTAAAAAAAGCCCCTACCGAAGTAGGGGTTAAAATGAGAATACCAAAATGAAGTCC
>CAZRFL010000152.1:0-4783 GCA_964599365.1 uncultured Bacteroidales bacterium | reverse complement strand
AAATGGAACGGTTGCGACTGGTGTGACCATTGTGTCGCGAGGCCGGATGTGAGAATTTGGCAGGGGGCTGGCTCGCGGCGTGAGGGATTGTAGCGTAAAGCCCGGAATGAGCGCAGCGAAATGAGGACTTGTAGCGAAAAGCCCGACCCGAAGGGGCACGCCCAAATAATTCTAAAATCATAATTCTTAACTCTGAATTATTAATCTTATTTTTGCACAAAACAATGCTTTCCGGATGATAAACAACTTTTCGAAGATAGAAACCTCTCTGGCAAAGGTGCTGGCTTATGCCGAAGCCCACGACTACAAAGGCTACAACAAATACGACGCGTTGGACAGCAAATTTCTGTGGTTTATGTCGTTTGGCAGCAAGTTTCTGCGGCTGGTCTACAGCCAGGTGGTGATGCGCGCCCCAATCAATATACGTCCGTGGTTCTTTGTACCGAAAACCCGCAACCCCAAAGGTATCGCCTTGTTTGCCATGGCCTATATGAACCGCTACCAAGCGCATAAAGACCCTACCGACCTGTGTCATGCCGAGGCCCTGCTGGGCTGGCTGTTGCAACACCCTTCCAAAACCGAATGGGGTATGTGCTGGGGATATCAGCATCCCTGGCAGGATGTGGGCTTTTTTGCCCCCGCCCATCTGCCCAACCGCGTGGTCACCTATTTTGTGACCACCGCCATGATGGATGCTTACGAGATAACCCAAAACGAAAAATATCTGGATGCTTCCAAAAGCGCCCTCACCTTCTTGCTGAAAGCGCCCAAGGTGCTTTATGAAGACGATACGATGAAATGCCTGAGCTATGTGCCCAGCGAAAAGATCAACTGGATAGTGATGGACGTGAGCATTCTCACCGGCTCGATAGTGGCCCGTGTGAACAAATATGTGAAGGACGAAGCGCTGGGACGCGAAGCCCGCAAGCTGGTGAACTTTGTGGTGGACAAGCAAACCGACTACGGCGCCTGGTATTATACCCACCCCGCCGGCGATCATCCGCGCAAGCACGATAATTACCATACGGGCTATATTGTGGATGCCATTCTGGATTATATGGACCACTCGGGCGATCAGTCGTTCATGCCGCAATACCTGAAAGGGGTGGAGTATTACAGGGAAAACCTCTTTCTGCCCGACGGCGCGCCCAAATGGGCCAACGATAAGGTGTATCCACTGGATGTTCACGGTTCGGCACAGGGCATCATCTCTTTTGTGAGGGCGTCGCGTTTCGATAAGAGTTATATTGCTTTGGCCGAAAAGATAGCCGGCTGGGCCATAGATAATATGCAAAACGATAAAGAAGGATTTTTTTATTACCAGAAGACGAAATGGTTTCGCAAACCCTTTACGCTGATGAGATGGTCGTGCGGATGGATGAGTAGGGGACTTTCAGAGTTGATAAGGAATAGAGAATAATGAATAATGAATAATGAATAGAATAATCTTAGTGAAACTTAGTGCTCTTAGTGTCTTTGTGGTTTTTAAATAATGAATATCGAATAAAGAATTTTGAATGTTGAATTAGGAAGATGAAAAAGGTTTTATTCATAACATATTATTGGCCGCCGGCGGGAGGAGCGCCTATCAACCGCATTCTGAAATTCTATCAGTATCTGCCGGAGTTTGGATGGGAGGCGGTGATACTTACCACCGAAGGAGGCGATTTCCCTTTCGAGGACGAGAGCCTGCTGAAAGAAGTCCGGCCCGACACCAAAGTTTACCGCTCCAAAGGTTTGAGCCTGCATAAAATATTCAGTTCGGTTTCGCCCAAATCGAAAAAGAACTTCGTGCCCTATGGTTTCACCGATACTTCGAAGAATTCCTTTATGGATAAGTTGTCACGCTGGGTGAAATACAACTTTATTCCCGATACCCGCTTCCCTTGGTATTTTTCGACTGTGAGCAAGGCGGTGAAAATAGTTCAGGACGAAAAGATAGACCTTATCTTCAGCAGTTCGCCCCCACAAACCAATCACCTTATTGCCCGCAAAGTGGCCCGCAAGACAGGTTTGCCCTGGGTGGCCGATTTCCGCGATCCCTGGACGGATGTTTTCTGGCTGTTGAATAATTCCATTCGCTGGAAATGGATACACAACATCGACAAACGCATCGAACGCCGCACCATTGCCAAAATGGATGCCGTGATCACCGTGGGCACCTCTCTGGTGGAGATATTGCAGCGCAAGACCGACAAAAAGATACACCTGATCAGCAATGGCTATGATGATAAATATTTCAGGGATATCCACTATGTAAAGAATCCCAAGTTTCGCATTACCTATGCCGGCAGCCTAAGCAAGGAACAAGACCCGGTCTGCTTTTTCAACGCACTGGAGTTGCTGAAGGACAACAAGGATTTTTACGACAATGCGGAGATATTCTTTCTGGGCAATTTCCCAACCTATCTTTACGACCTGGTAAATCAATCGTCCTATAAAGACAAGACCTCTTATTCTCCTTACACTTTCTACACCGATTCGCTGAAAAGCATAGCAGCCTCGGAGCTGTTGCTGCTGATAGTCCCTGAAACGGATGATAACAAATGCATACTCACAAGCAAACTTTTTGATTATATGGGGGCCTGCCGACCTATTCTTGCTTATGGACCTTTGGAAGGAGATGCCGCAAAAGTTTTACAACAGGCCGAAGCAGGAGAGATGTTTGATTACACCGACAGCCGCTGCTCAGCCGATTATATTCTAAAGTCATTTCAAGTTTGGAAGTCGGAAGAAACGGGAGTTCAGTTGCAGCCCGAAAAGATAGAACAATATACGAGAAGGAACCTGACAAAGCAACTGGCCGAAATAATGGATTCTATTGTAAAATTGCCATCAATATAAATTACGCCGCTTAATTTGGTAAATTAAAATGCCGCAGATTCGCAGATTAATGTTTGATTTTAATTTGCGCAGAGTGTGAAATTTAAAATGAAATTTTAAATTTCACGATAGTAATCTGAGAAATTTCATTCAAAATAAATAATCTGCGAATCTGCGGCTAATAATATTTGAATTAGTTTGGGCTGAAGCCCATTTAATTGGGTTGATCTTAACCACCGCCATAAATGGCGGTGCTAATTAATGTAATTACTCCGTGCATCTCAGTGTGCTCCGTGTCTCCGTGGTTTTATATTTAATGCTAAAATTCTATACGGTAAGATGCCAGCGGTATCAGCGGCAGATCATACTGCGGCTCCATTTGATTGGTGTAGGGATTGAACCTGAGTCCGGCCACATTTTTGCGGTTCAGGATATTTCCCAGTTCTACAGCAAATTCATGAGAACATCTTTTGCTGTTCAGTCGGTAGCGTATGCGGAAATCTATCTTAAAGAAGTCGGTGGTCTTTTTGGTGTAAGCCAATGAATCTTCGAAAACAGCCTGGTGCTGCAATATGGATTGCTCCAAATCGACGGGAGTATAGCGCTGCCCGCCGATCTCAACCAGTTTGATGTTGAAACCAATGGAACTGTTCTTCTTTTTGCCGATCTTAAATTCCTTTCCGCCCAGCAGGTTGAAAGCGTAATTGCTGTTGAAACGGGTATTGCGGGTGATGCCATCGGGATTGAGGTACTTCGAATCGTAAAGCGAGCCGGTTAGCAGAATGTAATATCCCTTGTTCAGAAATTTCTCTATGGTAAGTTCCACGCCATAATTGTTTCCCTTCCCTTTATTGACCAAGGTCTGGTTCAGGAAGGAATTATCCGAATTGCTGAAATTAAGCAGGGAGAGGGTAGGGTTGGTGTTGGAAACGGGTACCTGGGTCAGGTATTGATAATACACTTCCAGGCGGGTGCGCCAGTTCTCAGCAAATAGCCACTCATAGCTCAGCACAGCTTGATAGCTTTTGGTGAAGTTCAGGCTTTTGTTGGGTTGGAAGCGGGTGCCGTACATTTCCACTTCCGAATAATAGATCTGCGTAGGTTGAGTCTGTCCGTGCACGCCAAAGCCAAGTGTAAGCGAATGCAGGTTGTTGATGGCATAACGGAAAGCCAGGCGCGGCTCAAAACTCAGACGGGCATTATTCAACAGGAACAAGGTGTGAAATCCGGGGGTGATGGAAAAGGATTCGTTCAGATAGAATTTATACTGAAAATAGGCCTGCAACAGGTTGGTATTGCCTTTGAAATCCGAGACGGTATGTTTGGTCTGTCCACCACTGTAAGTATAATAAAAAGTATTGTCGGTGGTGTTCTGATTGCGGAAAATGATTCCCGCCCGAAAGATATGCCTGGTGCTGATCTTTTTGTTGAATAGTACCGAGAGGATGTTGGTCTGTTGAGTGGTAGATTTTCGCGAAAGATCGTATGTGTTATAATCCGAGCCGGTAGAGTCTTCCGAATAATCGGGGTTGAAATAAGAAGAGGAAACAATGGTTTTCAGATAAGCCGTTTTACCGATAGGATAAAACCACGTCAATGAAGAAAAACCCGATCTGGAACCGGAAATATCTCCCAGTCGGTCGCCGTTATTTTTCCACTCTCCTGAATCCTTGGGTGCCTTATACACTGCCTTACTGATGCCTCCCACTCCCAGTAAGGAAATATAACCCTTCTTCAAAGGGAAGTTGAGTTTGAACGAAAGATCCTGGAAATCGGGAGTAGATTCAACTATACTGATGCCCACAAGGGCCAGTAATGAAACGGTAGAATAACGGTAAGAAGCCAGGTAAGACGACTGCTTACCCTTCTTAAAAGGACCTTCGGCTCCGAACTCAACGCCGTTGGCGCCAATCTGTGCTATGTATTCGCGTTTTTCATTGTTGCCGTTGCGAAGTTTCAG
>CAZRFL010000151.1:757-4882 GCA_964599365.1 uncultured Bacteroidales bacterium | reverse complement strand
TTATTCGCGCCGCAAGATGCGCGATTTGCGCAAAGATATTCAGATCATTTTTCAGGATCCCTATTCTTCCCTCAATCCCAGGATCACCGTCGGCAAGGCCATTGTGGAAGCTATGAAGATGCACAAAATAGGGGAGTCGGCTAAGGAAAGAAAAATCCTGACCCAGGCTTTACTTAAAGAGGTGAACCTCGACGAAACCTATTTCAACCGCTATCCCCACGAGTTATCGGGAGGGCAGCGCCAGAGAATTTGTATCGCCCGTGCCCTGGCACTGAAACCCAAATTTGTGATCTGCGACGAGTCCGTTTCGGCCCTCGATGTTTCCGTGCAGGCTCAAGTGTTGAATTTGCTCAACAATCTCAAGAAAGAGTTTCAGTTTTCCATGATCTTCATTTCTCACGACATGTCAGTCGTGAAATATATGGCCGACCGCATGATGGTAATGAAAAACGGTAAAATAGTAGAATATGGCGACCCCGACGACATCTGCCAGGCCCCGGCCACGGACTATACCCGTCAGCTCCTCAATTCTATTCCGAAAGGATTGTAATACGTTTAGCTTTTATCTTTCAAAATAACCCGCTCTATGATCTCGGGGAAATGGTGATATTCCAGCTCGTGAATTTTAGCGGCCAGGCTTTCCGCCGTATCAGAAGGTTCTATGATGCATTTTGCCTGAAAAATGATCTCGCCTTCGTCATACTTTTCATTCACAAAATGTATGCTGATGCCGCTCTCCTTTTCCTTTTCGCGAATGACAGCCTCATGAACAAAATGTCCGTACATGCCTTTTCCGCCATATTTGGGCAGCAGGGCAGGATGTATATTAATGACCCTGTCTGGATACGATCTCAATACATTCTCGGGTATCTTCAGTAAAAACCCTGCCAGCACCACATAATCTGTTTTGTATTCTGCCAGCTTCTCCACCAAAATATCCGTTTCCCGCATTTCTTTTGCTGTAAAAACAAAAGCCGGAATATTATGGTTTTTGGCCCTTTCCAGCACATAGGCATCTGCCTTGTTGCTCATGATCAGCGACACTTCGGCCGTGCCCTTTTCGGCGAAATACCTTATGATATTCTCCGCATTGCTTCCGTTTCCTGAGGCCAGTATGGCTATCCTTTTCATAAAACTTCTTTAAACCTGATGTTTTTTATTCGTTTTCAAAAATAATCTAAAATCCTGTCAAACAAATTTCTTTTTCTGAATTTTAAACAAGAGCTTATTATATGAAGATCAAATTTAGCCACCAAAACACAAAAACATCAAAATTCACCAATTGTAAAGTGGTTTAAATTAAGCTTTGGTGTATTTTGGAGACTTGGGGTTTTAGTGGCATTTTTCATTTTTTTGTTTTCGGAGTATATTCAAAACATTAATTGTAATTTTGAGTGGTAATTTATTTCATTTATGGCCCTCTTCAATTCCGTATTAACCTGGATCATGAAACAACGCATTCATCAGATTGAGTTGTTCATGAAATACCCTTCGGAAATTCAGAACGATTGTTTTCAGTGGCTCATTTCCTCGGCTAAGAATACCGTATGGGGCGAAAAATACGGTTACAATTCCATCAGCAAACCTTCGCAATACAAAGAGAGGGTGCCTATCAGCAACTACGACGAACTAAGTCCCTTTATCGACCGCACACGCAAAGGCGAGCAAAACGTGCTCTGGCCTCAGGAGATTACCTGGTTTGCCAAATCATCAGGCACCACAGCCGACAAAAGCAAATTTATTCCTGTTAGCGAAGATTCTATAGAAGAATGTCATTTCAAGGGTGGCAAAGATGTGCTTACCCTCTATTGCAACAACAATCCCGATACCAAAATATTCAATGGCAAGGGGCTTACCCTGGGTGGCAGCCATACCGTAAACGAGTTCGACGCCCGTTCGTTTCATGGCGACCTTTCAGCCATTCTCATACAGAATATGCCTTTCTGGGCACAGTTCATTCGTACCCCCGACCTTTCAGTGGCTTTGATGAACGAATGGGAAAGCAAATTGGAACAAATTGCACGCATCACCTCCAAAGAAGAGGTCACCAGTCTTTCGGGGGTTCCTTCATGGACACTGCTTTTGTTGAAACGCATTCTCGACCTCACCGGCAAAGATTATATACGCGAGGTATGGCCCAATCTAGAAGTGTTTATGCACGGTGGCGTCAGCTTTATTCCTTATGTCGACCAGTTCAAAGATATCATTGGCCCCCGGGGACTGAATTATCTGCAGACCTATAATGCTTCCGAGGGATTTTTCGGCATACAGGACCGCAACCATGCCGATGATATGTTGCTCATGCTCGACTACGGCATCTACTACGAATTTCTCCCCGTCGAACTGCTCGATACTCCCGAACCTATGACCCTGGCACTCGACGAGGTTCAATTGGGTAAAAATTATGCCCTCATCATTTCTACCAATGCCGGACTGTGGCGCTATCGTATTGGCGATACCATTAAGTTCACCTCCCTGAATCCTTACCGCATCAAAATTACGGGACGAACCCGTAGTTTCATCAATGCTTTTGGCGAAGAACTCATGGTCGACAATGCCGACCGCGCCCTCGAGATCAGTTGTAAGAAAACAGGAGCCATAGTATCGGAATACACCGGCGCCCCTGTCTTTTACACGGGCAAAGCCTCCGGTGCACACGAATGGCTCATTGAGTTTGCCAAACCGCCCGAAAGCATAGAATATTTCGGAGAGGTTTTTGATAATGCTCTGAAGTCGTTAAATTCCGATTACGAAGCCAAACGCTATCACGATATGATCTTAAGTCCGCCACTCATCCGCATATTGGAACCCGGAACCTTCTATCGATGGCTCAAACAAAAAGGCAAACTGGGCGGACAGCATAAGGTGCCACGTCTGGCCAACGACCGCAAATTTGTTGAGGAAATATTATCATTAAGCTCCCATTCATGAAAAAGCTCTGGTTAAGCAGTATTCTGATAGTTCTCATTTCGCTTGGCAGTTGGTCGCAAACGACGTCTTATAAACTGCTGAAATGTATCGATACCACAGGCAACCGTATCGTTAGCGACAACCTGGGCAACATCTACCTTCTCGAAAAAAGCAGTCTCAAAAAATACGATTCCGAAGGCAATTTCCTTTGTTCCTATACCGAACTCATCGATGGACTCATCTCGGGCATAGACGTTTCCGATCCGCTCAAGATCATTATTTTCAACGCCGATTTCGGCAAGATAAAGTTTCTCGACAACAAACTGAACATACGCAACACCGCGGTGACTCTGTCCGATCTGGGCTATTCCGGTGCATCACTGGTGGCGGCTTCCTATAAAAGCGGTTTCTGGATCTTCGATCCCCTGTCTAATCAGATCATCCGTTTCGACAACAACCTGCAGCTATCACAGTCGGGAGGCAGCATCAGCGACCTCATTGGCCATGAGTTTCGCCCCGATTTCATGCTCGAGTACGACAACACAATCTATCTGAACGACCCTCAATACGGCATCTTTATTTTCGATCGTTACGGAACCTATCTCAAGACCATTCCTGTCAAAAACATTCCTTCTTTTCAGATCTTCAACGGTAAAATAATCTATCAGGATGGCCTCAACCTCAAAACCCTCGACATAATCACCTACGAAGAAAACATCCTGCAACTGCCCGCCTCCGCCGAAGGCATAGTTGGCACAGCCATACTAAACCAAAAGCTGGCCCTCATCACCAAAACCAAATTCTGTATTTATTCCTTTTGAATTCCGAAATCAAAAATCAAAAATCTGAAATCTGAAATCTGAAATCAAAAATGTAAAATGTAAAATCCTACCCAATCTCCACCATTGATTCATTCAGCAAATTATTGTTGCCACAGATTCGCAGATTAAAATTTACTCATGAGATCGCTACCCATAGTGCGTAAAGTAAAATGCGTAATAATTAGCGCAGAGCGTAAAAATTAAAAATGAAATTTTTCATTTTTACGAATGTAATCTGTGAAAATTCTCTTAATGAAGTAAATCTGTAAACAGAGCGAAGGGGCCTCACGGCCTATCTTTATTAATCGGAAACCCTCTGAAATCAAAAATCAGAAATGTAAAATGTAAAATGTAAAATCCTACCCAATCTCCACCATTGATTCATTCAGCAAAT
>CAZRFL010000151.1:0-657 GCA_964599365.1 uncultured Bacteroidales bacterium | reverse complement strand
TTCTCTTAATGAAGTAAATCTGTAAACAGAGCGAAGGGGCCTCACGGCCTATCTTGATTAATCGGGAAACCCTCTGAAATCAAAAATGTAAAATGTAAAATGTAAAATGTAAATTCCTACCCAATCTCCACCAACAACTGGCTTTTGGTAACCATTTCGCCGGTTTTGCAGTGTATCTTCTTCACTTTTCCGTTCACCAGAGTGGTGAGTTCGTTGTTCATTTTCATGGCTTCCAGTATCAAAAGCTTATCGCCTTTTTTCACCTTGTCGCCTTCTTTCACAAACACCTTTCTGATGGTTCCCGGAATAAAAGCATAGATCTTCTTATGGTTAGGAGCCTTATAAGGTTTCCTGTCCATATATTTTTGGGTGAGCAGGGTTTGATATTCCTCTTCCAGCACCACAAAAGGAGTATACACCACCTCAGGAGTTTCCTCCGGTTTGGGCTCCTCCTCTTTTTTCATTTTTATGTCTTCGTTTTCCATAAAGCAGCGTATTTATTAGAATGGAGGAATTCCATGTTTCTTGATCGGACGGTCTTCTTTCTTCTGGCTCGATATCTCCAGCGAATGCAAAATAAACTCACGCGATTTGCTGGGTTCCACCACAGCATCCACATAACCGTAAGCTGCGGCAACATAAGGATTGGCAAACTTC
>CAZRFL010000150.1:0-4912 GCA_964599365.1 uncultured Bacteroidales bacterium | reverse complement strand
CCGGCATGGAAAATAATCAGGTCGCCCGATAGTTTACCGGTAACTGAGTTTTCATTTTTCTTTGCCGGACCCGAACAGGCGGTAAAGGCTGCCAGTGCCAGCAGCAGTATCCATTTATACGTTTTCATGCTTATGTTTTTACAGGGTGATTGTATGCAAAAGTATGAGTAATCAACCAATTTTATGGGCAGAAAAAGTAACTATTTCCGCAACTCACAGCGTATTTCGGTCAATGCTTTGATGGCCCTGTCGCTGAAAAAATCCATAGCCGGAAACAGTTTGAAAACGGCATTGTCTTTTTCGGCAAGGTTGGTGATCAGCAATAATTCAGCCTGATCGTTGCGGTTCATCACCTCGCTATAGGTAAAGATGCCCCTGTAACCGTCTTTGGCAACGGCCATAACGAGTCCTCTTTTGAGCAGTTCCACACTAAAGGGGAAATCCTTTGCCAGAATGTCCTTCAGCATCACTCCCTTAAAAGGCTGTGTGCTGTGAATTCCTTTGCCGCGACCGTAAAAAATGGCCGGAAAGTTTTGAACCAACAGATTTTCAGGAACTTTTTTCATGATTTCAATTTCCTTGCTGCCGTCCGTAATTTTAAATTCGGGGCTGTACAGAGGTTTCATGCCTTTCTGAACGGGAACATTCAGGGGATAGGAAACCACGGTAATTTTCACCGGATTTGAGATGTTGCGGGCCGTAACCAAATCGCCGCCCACCACCAGTTTGGTGTTTACGGGCAGGGTCCACAATTCCTTGGTTTTGCTGGGCACTATGCGCATCACATCGGTGGCAATGAGTATCTCATGACGATGAATGGGGTAATAAATCTCGCCCCAGCTCAGCACCACTTTATCTCCTTTATCATTCTCAATCTCAACAAACAGGTCGATAATGGGAGGGAAATCCTTCTCGTTTTTCTTCTGCAGCACAATTTCGTTCAGAATATCATAAATAGAATAGCCGTCGTAACGGTAAGCTCCCGAAAACGAATCGGCAGGAGCCTTGAAAACCGTTTCTTTAACAATCACACTGTGTTTTTTCAGCTTCGAAAAATCAACCAGGCCGGGGTTGGCCACTTCGCCCGCGATTTCAATTTTATACTGGCCTTTCAGAGGCACAGTTTCGGCATCGTCATAAAAGTCGTTGGTTTTATCGGTGCTGTCCCAGCCCGAAGTACTGGAGGATGAATTTTTATCTGTCACCTTAATATTAGTCCTGCCGCAACAGGCAAACAATACTATGGTTGATACCAGAATTAGAACATTAATCTTTTTCATAAACGTGATTTTTTAGTATTAATAATTTTTTTAGGTCCTTTTGTTTTTCTTTTTACCAAATGTGTAACCGAGTCTTCCAAACACCATTCTGCCCGGCGATTTAAAACCCTTGTTGTTAATATACACCACATTGAACAGATTATCAATATCGATGCTGAAATCAAAGGGTCCGGCTTTCTGCCATAATTTCAAATCGGTAGAGAAGTAAGCGGGATATTTATCGGTCATCAAATAAATATTGTCTACGGTATTGTCGTCTTTCACCCAGCGTGTTCCCACGTATTTTTCGGCAACCGAAAGGTTGAAATAAGGGGTCAACAAGCTGATGCCTGCCGAAAACTTATGCATGGGAATGTTGGGCAGAAACTTACCTGCCAGTTCGCGGTCGGCAGCCGTGTTGGGCGTAAAATCGCCAATAGTCGAATGATTGTAAGTATAGTTGCAATAAGCATTCAGATACTTGCCTATAGGCGAAGAAACATCGGCTTCAATACCGAAGACATTCACCTTGCTGATATTGGTTACCTGATAAATGGGGGCTATGGTATATCCCAGGTTCACCGAATCGGAGGTGGAAAGCAGATACATGAAATCGTATCCAATGGAATAGTAGAATGAAAACTCTGTCTTCAACTTTTTGAAAAAGGTATTATCCAAACCCACTTCCATGTTGTACAAATGTTCGGGTTTTATCGAAGGATTTGCCACCCTGAATCCGTATTGGCTGTTTTCCGAACGGCACAGGTCATCCAGATTGGGTGCACTGAATCCTTTGGCCACCGAAAGGTATATTTTCAAATAGCCGGTTGGCAAATATTGCAAGGTAACCTTAGGGCAAATGTCGGTCCATTGCTTTTTGCCCACATCATCAAATTGAAAATTGGCAAGATATTCAATCGAATAGGAAGGTTTTTCTATAGAGAAGGAAGCATCGTGAAACACAGCGCCATCAAACCTCACACCGGCCAAAAGTTCCCATTTCTTTTTCCCGAAGGTAAACTTATCCTGCACAAACAGGGCATAGGTGTTCATGGCACCCTTGTTTCGAATCAAATCGGTGGAAGTATAATAGATATCCTGCCCATACACCTTGCCTATCTTGGTCTCACCGCCAAAGGTGATTTCATTTTTCTTCCCGATTTTGGTTTCGGTCCACACCCTGAATCCATAATCTTCTCTTCTGGAATCAACTTCATACAGGGAATAAGCTCCGTCATTAAAATTTTCATTCAGCCGGAAATACTTTTCGTACAAGCCATACACATTGGAATAAATTTTCCATTTTTTCACCTGTCCCTTATACTTCAAAAATGCGTGGTAGGTATCCCTGTCGATATTCGACCCTACCTCTTCGTATATTTTAACGCCGCGTCCGCGTATATCGTTGAAGTAATTCACAGACAATTCGAGGGTGTTATTTTCATCAATATGATATCCCACCATACCGCCTGCAAAAAACTCTTTCAGAAATACAGGCACCACAATAGAGTCATTTTCTTTAATGATTTCATCAGGTGTATTGATGTATCCGTCACTTTTTCGGTAGTTTACAAATGCCTTCCAAAAAAGCAGGCCCTTAAACAACGAACCGGTCAGGCTGGTCTTTGCCTCCAGTGTACGGTAATCGCCCGACGAAACACTGGCCTTCAAGCCAAACTTTCCATCGGGTGGCTTGCTGATAAAATTAATGATACCGCCCATGGCATTCGAGCCATATAAGGCAGAGCCCGGACCTTTAATGATCTCAATTTTTTCAAGATTGTCTTTGTCTATGATATTCCAGTTCACCGAACCGCCGTCGGTTTTGTTGAGCGGCATACCATCCAGCACCACCAGGGTTCCTGTTTGTGTGTTGCCTCCAATGCCCCTCAGCGCCACCACTGTGGTCGAAGAAAAAATACCAAAATCATTGCTGATATTCACACCCGACACCGCATTAAACAGTTTGCTGGCCGAAATGGAGGGAATTTGTGTAATTTCCTGTTCATCTATTAATTTTGTCCTGACAGGGATATTGATGATGTCAAATTTGTTCCCGGTTTCGGCCTGTATCTCCACTTCCTTGATATTGATCAGATCCACCTCCAGTGTAAAAGTGAGCTTCAGAACCGTATTGTCAACGCTAATTTTTTTGGAGATGGGGATATATCCAATATGGCTTACCTCCAGGGTATATTCCCCCGCTTTGACATTGTGTATGGAAAAAAAACCATCTGAATTCGAAGTAGCCCCCAGTTTGGTGCCCGATAGAATCACATTAACATTGGCCAAAGGATTTTGGTTAACATCCTTTATAGTTCCTTCAATGACCTGCCCGCAACAGACAAAGGTCAGCAAAGCGAACAGAAGCTGTAATGCAATTCTTTTCATTGTAAAAAAAGACTGTCAGCAGTTTTCTGCCGACAGTCATTTAAGGTCGTTTATATGGACTGATTATTGAACCAGAACTTTACGGGTCACCACTTTCGATTCATTGCTGAAATGCAATACCACTACGTACAACCCAGCATCAAAATTTGCCACGTTCACCTGAATGTTTTGCGATTCCCTGCTGCTGGAATATACTCTTGCGCCGAGCATATTGTAAATTTCAGTTACAGCAATTTCTTCTGATGATTCAATATGCAAATTACTGCTGCATGGATTTGGATATATGCCAACATTGTTATCATAGATCACATTCGACATGCCTGTTGAGTAGGTTCCTGTAACAAGAATATCATCTATTTTCGAAATACCTGTTGATAAAACATCGCCACTGCCTGTGCTTAGGTTAGAAGTCATCACCCAACGCAAATAAACGGATGTGGTTCCCGGATTATTTAGGGTAGCCGGTAAGGCCAGTTCGCTGATAACACCCGTGGTCCAGTCGTTGGCAACCGTAATATTACCACCCGTAACATCTTCCCACTCACCACCACTCAAACGGCATTGCAATTTCCAGTATTTCGGACCCGGAGTTGCCCCTCCTGATCTTTGTTTCGACCATACTTTCATGTCTTTATAGCCATCTGCTTTAAACTTAATCGACCAATACTTCACGCTGTCTCCGTTGTCCCATTCCGTGGCAGTGGCAGCAAAATCGGTAACACCGTTTGTGTAAGTAAGGGTTCTGGCAGTTCCTGCTGTATCCTCAGCCCTTATATCGTAAGTAAGATTGCCAATAAGGCCAAAATCGGCATTGAACTCCGTATCGGTTGAGTCGGCAAAATTAAACCCTGTTATGGTATCGCCGGTTGCCACAGGTAAATCCGCGGTTCCCATAATAATAATGTTGTCAATGGCTGATTTTCCTGTAGGAAGCACAGCAACATTATTGGTAGCGGTATTGGATGTCATGATCCAACGCACATAAATGGATGTGCCACCAGGCACAGCAATCGGGATGGAGAGAGCCGAGGCAACTCCACCGGTCCAGTCATTCGTACAGGTAACTGCACCTCCTGCAATATCTGTCCAGGGAACAGCACCCCATTTGTACTGAATTTTCCAATCCTTAGGACCAAAATCAGTGGCATCTGATTTTTGCTGCGAATACAACTTCAGATCATGATAACCATCTGCCTTGAATTTAATCGACCAGAACTTTGTAGTGTCACCATTGTCCCAGCCAGCTACTTGTTCTGCAAATG
>CAZRFL010000149.1:0-4970 GCA_964599365.1 uncultured Bacteroidales bacterium | reverse complement strand
AACTACGCACAACGGAACCCCAACCCCTTGAAAAGGGGCTATAACAGGAATGGATTTATTGGGAGATTTAGGGCACAAGATTTTGTGCCCCTATATGGTGTTACATTTATAAATTTGTATTTATTTTTGTGTGTTTTTCTGAATGATTTACCCTAAAAACACATAAAGTATGGCATACGAAACCACAGAGCGAATGCTCAGAATGATGCTGATGCTGTCGGGCAATGAAACACTGAGCAGGGCCGATATGGCCAAAAGGCTGGACGTTGACGAAAGAAGCATAGAACGATACATTAAAGATTTTAATGACCTTGGACTGGAAACGGTTAAAAGAGGAGGCTATGATGTGCTGGATGTGGAATCGAAGGTGATCAGAAAACTGAGGCAGTTGACGAGTTTTACGAAAGAAGAGGCCAAGCATATGAAAATGGTGATAGAGTGTTTGCCGGAATCGGATACGATGAAGAAACATCTGAAAGCGAAAATCGACCAGATGTATGAACTAAAGGTGGTGGTGGACCAGATGGTGAGGAGACAAAATGCAGAGAATCTGCCCCGGCTGCTGCAGGCCATAGCGGAGAAGAAACAGGTGATATTGTATGGTTATGCCTCGGCAAACAGCAATAATGTGAGAAACCGATTGGTGGAGCCTATTGCGTTTAGTGAGAATTATGTGCAGATCAACTGTTATGAGCCGGAGAGCGATATGAACAAGATGTTTAAGACGGAACGCATAGAAAGAGTTGAGGTGCTGGAACATTTCTATATGTTTGAAAAAGAACACAGGATGTGTTGCACGGATATTTTCGGGATTTACAAGAAGGAAAGGATAAGGATACAACTGAAGCTGAATGTGAGGGCGGCGAAGCTGCTGCAGGAAGAATATCCCTTGTCGCTTGCGTTTTTGAAGACATTGGATAAAAATCACTGGCTGTTGGACACTCATGTTTGCTCGATGGAAGGAGCGGGCAGGTTTGTGATGGGGCTGATGGATGATATTGAGGTGATAAGACCGAAAAAATTTGTGACATTTTTGAAGAACAAAGTGAAAATGGCGAAATCGAAGCTACAGGAAAATACAAAAAATGCGAAAAACGAGGTTTTTCAAATTAACAAATGCAAGGAGACGGCATAAGACAGTAGTGTAAAATCCCGTAAAATCCCTATTGATGTAGGGATAAATGAAATACATTCCGAAGAAAAATTTTTTACAAAAAAATACTACTCCATTAGTGGCTGTCGGTATTGAATATTTATTTTGTTTCATCAAATGAATGAAAGGAAATGAAAGGCAATTATTGCAGCTTGAGTGGAGAGAAAGAAGTGGCCGATGGTGAAATCGGGGTGCAGAGGGGTGATTTTGATTCCAAAGGCCGTGATAGCTCTGGCAACGTCCGTGACAAGTCTGGCAAAGGCCGTGAGAACTCTGGCAAAGGCCGTGAGAGCTCTGGTAACGTCCGTGAGAGGTCTGGCAAAGGCCGTGACAAGTCTGGCAACGACCGTGAATGCTCTGGCAAAGGCCGTGACAAGTCTGGCAACGACCGTGAGAGCTCTGGCAAAGGCCGTGACAACTCTGGCAACGCTCGTGAATGCTCTGGACGCGTTCGTGACAGCTCTGGGCGGGTTCGTGACAGGATGGGTTTTCGGAATCGGAACACACGCGTCGGGAGACGCGCGCGAGCAGGGCGACATAAAGACTTGGTAAAATCAACAAATTCAATAAGATATAAACCTATAAAAATTAAGAGTTATGAATAAGCAAGAAAATGCAAAAATCGCTTCGAACGGACGTGTAAAGAAATTTATTGCCGAAAATGATGCTGTGCTGGTACTGATCACCTTATTTGCCGTCATCAGAGACTCATTTGTGGATCACATGAAGGCACTGCAAAAAGCCGTGGACAAGCAGGCGGAAGATATCAAGGTGTGGGCACAGACGAAAAAAGACAGTAAGAAAAAGATGGCTGATTGTATTATTAAATTTGCCGGGAGGGCATGTTTACAGGCGGACCAGTTGCATATGGATGAAATTATGCTGGCACTGAATAAACCTATAACTTATATCAGTAAGGCCAACGGCACTTTAGCCTTAGCCAGAGCCAGAGATTTGCGACAGCTGATGGTGGATAATATAACTGAACTTACGATTATTACTCCGGCCGATCTGACCGAGATGCTAGGGGTTATTACGGATTACGATGATCTGGTGAATATGCCTAAGGGAGAGATAGAGAAAAAGAAGGCTATAGGGACTTCGAGAATTGCAGCGGCACAAAAAGATATTGATAAGGATAAGGCTGACCTGGGTAAGTTGGTACATTCGTTTTTGCCTGAGTTGGTAGAGAGTTATGATAATGCCGTTAAGGTGGGACTGCCGACAGGGGTGAAGAAACTGAGACTGGAGATGCATGTGAGCGATGCCGTGGGAGGCAGCAACCTGAGGAATGTAAGCTGCCTGGTGACAAATGGGGTGAAGACTTTCGATACGAAAACGGGGAAGAAAGGGATTGCGAGATTTTATGGTTTGGAGAACGGGACATGGAATGTGGTGGCGATGAAGCAGTATTACGGAGAGTTTAAGCAGGGAGATGTGAGCCTGAGTGAGGATAAGATAGTGAAGATGGAGATCAAGATACGCAGGAATGATATTCCGGACGATACGGTAGGTAGTTTTGCACTTACGGTTTATAATTTGCAAAACGGATTGAAGCTGGCGGGGCTTACGATGACGGTGCCCTCGATAGATAAGACTTATGTTTCGGATGCACAGGGGCAACTGAAAGGAGAAGGTTTGGCTGTGGGTGCATATGCGGCGATGATCAGCGGTGAGCATGTGAATGAGAGGCCGATCAGTTTTATGATAGAGGGGAATGAATGTACGGTGGGGAGTTTTGGGATGGAGGTGGTTTAGGATTTTCGGAGGAGGAGAAAACCACGGACCTGCCTACGGCAGGCAGGGACACAGAGTTCACGGAGTTGCACGGAGAATGTCTGAACCCTGCCTACGGCAGGCAGGCACTGATTTACCTGATTTTAATGATTAAATTGATTAAGAACCCCAAACCCCTTGATAAGGGGCTATAACAGGAGAAAGATTTGTCCTTTGCCCTCCCGATACCGATGAATCGGCATACGGGACAGGCTGACCCTGAAGGGAGACTGAGAGGAGGAGACGCGGATTTATTATGAAAGTTATGATAACCGCAGATGATTTTTTATGATGGCACGGGGAAAGAATTTCCCCGCGAGCAGAGAAGGAGACGCTGATCTATTATGAAAAATATGATTTTCGCTGATTTTAATGATTAAATTGATTAAGAACCCCAAACCCCTTACAAAGGGGCTATAACAGGAAGGGAAATTGTGGAATGATAGTGAAGGCTTCGCTTTAGGTGGGGCCTTCAGTTTTTAAGTAAGGCAAGGCTGAGGAGATAGAAATATCTCACCCCCTAGGGGTGGTTTTTTGGAAGGTTATAATATTATCAAAGGAGTGTTTTTATTTTTTATGTTAATTTTTTCTGTTTGTATTGGGAATATGTTATTTTTGAAGTGGAAATTGTCTGAACCGCTGATACAACTGATTTGAATGATTAAGATGATTGGGTTTTATCTAGCACGGGAAAACATTTCACCACGAGTGGGGTATTTCAAACCTTAAACAAATAAGTCAATCGATAAATCCTAAATTTATGAATAATCCAATCGTCAAAATCTTGCGTTTTTTAATTTTTCTACCAATTTGTTTCCTTGTAATAGCTATAATAAATTGGGGACTTGGACATCTTTTTTTATGGGTTTTTGACTTAAGCACATTTTGGTTCATTGTTATTGTAATCATTTTAGGTGGGACAATATGGAAATTGTTTAAATGGTTTGCGGCAGTATTAACATTACTGGCCGCATACATTTCACCCATAAAATGGCTCTCAACAGTAGCAATCACGTTACTTGCACTTGCAAATGGCGTATTTCTAGTTATAAATATATGGTCTGGTGATTTCACATATACCGGATGGATAATATTTGTCGCAATTATTTTGAGTCTTCTAGTGGTCGAGTTAACTTTTTCATTAATTAGTGGAGCAGTAGCTATACATGAAGACAATTAAAATCGTTGTTCCGTTACTGTTGACAGTATTGTTTCTGTGTTGTCTATTTGACATGCCCTATGGCTACTTTCAGCTAGTCAGATTTATTGGCATGGCTGGTTTTATTCTACTTGCATATGCTGACCATGATTCAAAGAATAAAACACTTATGATTATATGGATTTGTTCAGCAGTTTTGATAAATCCGCTTATTAAAATACCACTTGGTAGGACAATATGGAATGTTGTTGACGTAATTTGGGCAATTGTTTTATTAGTTACTTTTATACTTGATTTTGTAAGTTGGAAAAAGAAATCAAGCTGACAAGGAATGCAATTCTGCGCCAGCAGAGAATTTATCAATACTTTTATGGATATAGGATTAATTTTTGCGAAACCATTTGAAATTTATGCTATTATAGGAGTACTTGCCGCGATATTTTATTTTGCAAAATTTAGCATACAATGGGAAAGAGTTAAAAATATGTATGAAGGCAAGTTAGGTCAGAAAATAATAATTTATTTTGTATGTGCTGTTTGCGTTGCTGGAATAAGTTTAGCTGCTAGCTATGAAAAACTTACTTTATTTGGTTTTTTTAGCAATGTGAATTTTAGTTATCTTCTGTTTAACTGGTTTATCTTATTGATAATTCCAGCTATTTGTGGTGCTTATTCTGGCATTAAAAGAGATAAGTATTTAAGTGAAGAAGAAAAAAACAAAGATAGGGACGAAATTAACCGCTAGGATGATAATGAATTTTAATTTAAAGCACAGCTTACTTTGATTAAAAATCATGCAACGCCTCATATGATAAGGACTATTTAGGTATGGAGCCTAAGCCGAACGGGGCTTGCTTATATTTTTCAATAGCTCTTATAAAA
>CAZRFL010000148.1:0-5206 GCA_964599365.1 uncultured Bacteroidales bacterium | reverse complement strand
CCGATAAGGATGTAAGGATTCTTCTCAAAATGATAGGCCGATAGTTTATCAATGAAATTCGCTTTGACACGAAGCTCCGGCTCATTCGGTTTGGCCTTCTTCACGAAATAAGGCAGGAATATCAGTGTGAACAACACCGAACCTACCAGCACCAGGGCCGATAGCAGTCCGAAATCGTTCAGCACGGTCGACTTCACCATCAGCAAACCCATGAAGGCGCCTATGGTGGTCGTACTGCCAATGGTCATAGGCGTGGCCAGGTCTTTGATCACCTGCCTCAGCGATTTCTCGTGGCGGTAGTGCGCGTAAAAATGAATGGAATAGTTGATGGCTATGCCCAGTATAATGGAACTGGCGCCGATGGCTATGGTCGATATCTCTGATTTCAGGAAATAAATAAGTGCCAGTGAGAATATGCCCCCGAAGGCCACCGGCAGCAAGAGGAAGAAAATGGTGCGTATGTTTCTAAAGAAAATACCCAAAAACACAAACAGAATCACGACGGCCAATGCCAGTGTCATCATAGAATCCTTTTTCAGTTGGTTGGCATTGCCCACCGCCACTGCAGCTGCACCATAGTATTGTATTTTGATATGGCTTTCCGTGTTCTTTGCGGACTGTTCCGCGATGATCTTCTCCAAAGTTTCAATCATCTCCGAGTTTTTCGACGATTCGCTGGCGGGGTTGGTGGTGCTCAGAAACATCAGCAGGTTCTTTTTATCCTTCGAAAAGATGCGGTCCTTATACATCAGGTAATTGTTGCCAATGCTGGTCAGTCCCAGTTTTCGTGCTGCCATACCTGTGATGCTGTATGGGTCGCGTATCAGGTATTTCTTCAATACAATGCCTGCCGGCGAAACCAGCATCTTGTAATTATGGCTGAGCAGGCTGTCCGTATGGGAAGGGGTGATCATCTTTCCCAGATTTTCATAATCGGCATCATCCAGAAAGAAGGGCAGGTTGCGCCAAAACAGATCGTAGGTATCCTGCATCATATCACCCGAAAGTTTGTAGGTGATCTCTTTCACCTGCCCCGGCATCATTTGTTCGCTGATATCGTCGGCCAAACCGTCGGCTGTGCCAATCATCCTGTCCAGCGAAGCCGCCGAGGAATCCTCAGTGCTGAGAATAAGGATCAGTTTGTCGTTGGTTTTTATCTGGTCGAAAACATCGCCTATATTCTTAACCTGTTTGTCTTTCGGAATAAAATCGGAGATATCTTCGCTCAGGCGTATCTTCGAAGCAAAAAACGTAAGTCCTGCCGTCAGTATGATAAGCAGTGCAAACAACAGACGCTTGCGGGTCTGGAAGAATTCGAATATCTGTAGGAATAGAGCCGGCATTCTTTTTCTTGCGTTTAGCTTTTGTGATAAGATTCGTTATTCAATGGTTTTGCTTCCTGTATTTCAAAATCAGAGGCCACCCTTTTTCTGCGGAATATTTTCAACAACACATAGGTAATCAATCCGAAAGCCAGGGCCATGGCGGTGGCAAACACAAAGCTGCCTATCAGGTATTGTATCAGGTTTATCTCAACATCCCGCAAGGTCAGGGAGGACGAATAGGCCACATTCACTATGTCGTATGTATACACGTAGCCGCCAAACAGGTAACTCAGATAAATTATCACGGGTATCATGGGGGGAATGCTGATGTTGCTGGCCACCAAAGTAACTACCTTATTTAGCCTGAGAGCCATGGCCACCACCAGCGCCAGCCCCATCTGATAGCCCCAGAAAGGAGCAATGCCCATAAACATCCCCAGCATCACCGAAAAAGTGATCTTGGCATCGGAGTCTTTGTTTTGCACTATGTGCTTTTGGAAGAACTCCGAAATATTCTTCTTGTTGAGCCAGAGCGCAAACTTAAAAGGTTTCACTACCAGCAGGGTTATCAAAACCAGCACGGTATTCAGCACCGACACCCTCGTAAAATCCCTCAAAGGCCTGAAATGGGTCACCCTTTCATCCCCCGGTGCATAATACACCTGAATGGGAACCGAAAGCACTTTAATATTCTTCCAGGCAGCCCTGACAATTATTTCAATCTCAAACTCGTATTTGCGGGTATAATAACGCTTTTTATACAGCAGATGAATGGGGTAAGCCCTGAATCCCGATTGAGTGTCGGGCAATTTGATGCCCGTCTCGAAACGAAACCAGAAGTTGGAAAACTTATTCCCGAAACTGCTTTTACCCGGCACATTTTCCTGCTGCATATTCCTGGCACCAATGATAATGGCATCCGGCTCTTCTTTTATCTTTGCCAGGAAAACCGGCAGATCCGATGCCATATGCTGACCATCGGAGTCTATGGTAATGCCGTAGCGATAACCTTCCGCATGAGCCATTTTAATGGCCTGTCGCAAAGCATATCCTTTGCCGCAATTCTCGGGTAAGTGCAATATTTTCAAATCAGGAAATCCTTTGAGAACCTCAGCTGTTTGGTCGGTTGAACCGTCATTGATAACAATGATATGGGAAGTATAGACCAACACATCCTCTATCACTTTTCCCAGCGTCTTGTCATTATTGTAAGTGGGAATTATCACACAACAATTCAACTCAGCGAAGGTTTGGTATGTCTCTGAATTACGCTGCATCCGTTTGATTGAGTTTTTTCTTACAAAATTCTATTCCTTTTCGGATGTGGTTTTCTTCCTGCAAGGTAGGTATGGGTTTCAGCAGAGCGGTATTATAATAAGCTAAGGCATCCTTATAATTCCTTTGCTTCCTTTGCATATCTCCTGCCTCGGAATACGAAAGGTAACTATCAGGGTTCAGCGATATCATCTCAATCATCCACTTGTTTTGCTCCTCCGTGGAAGCATCTTTTTCCTTCAGCAGCATCCTGATCTCTTTGAAACGCATATAGTCGGCATAGCCCCCGTTATCGAGCAGTTCGTCTTTCGAAATGTTTTCCTTTTCAGTGATAATATTGAATGTTTCGTTCAAGGGTTCATTGTTGTTGAATACCGTATTCAAATCATAACAAAGGTACTCCCCCAGAGTATAGGGCCCGGCACAAATCCACATTTTTAATGCTGCCGGTTTGAAAATTATCGAATGATGCGCTATCAATTGGTTCACGGCAATTTCATTTCCTGAGCCAAGCGGTTTGTCGCCGGTTCCCAATCGGTCGCGAAGAATATCAACTGCTGATTGAACCGATATCTTATCATGTCTTTGCATCAATTCCTGCATGCGCCCGAAGCGTTTCATTGAAGAACTCTCTTCAATTTGTTGCAGGTTAGAAGGGTCATTCTTTAGTTTCTCCGATTGGAAATGATTGGTGCAAATCAATTGTGAGTCTTTCGAAATATAAACAGCACTTTGATAGGGTGTTTTTTCTATCAAAACAGATTGGTTCTCCTTTCCTGAGCTAACATGAATGGACTCCGAAACAAATATCTTGCGTTTATCAGCGATCCCAATTGACTGTTCCAGGGTTTCGGCATACTGCAGCATCTCCCTCACCAGAATGGTAATAGGCGTCGAGGATTTCATGGGTAGCTTCGATTTGGCAGCATTTACCGTAACGGCAATCCCGTGAATATTCATTCCCGAAACGGTTCCTACCATTCCTCCCCAGGTGATCATAACAAATTGAAACCCCGTGCTTGGCTTATAAAAAGTAATTATCTTCTCTTCCGAGAACTCATCACCAGCATGGAAATCGAAGTTTCGTCCATGTATCAACTTACCATCATTGGTTTTATTATCCCAGGCAGCAAAAGAAGTGCAACCCACAAAATTCATGTATTGCAACGTATGACCGATATCGTGGGCAGCGTGGTAGTTCAATATCCTGATATAACGTGGACCAATAAACGAATACTCCTGTGAAGCCGATTGAGAAACACCATAGATCTCCTGATTGTACTCCTTACCCACATAAAAGTTGAGTTTTCGGTTCATCCAGGCAACCATAAGCTTAAGGAAATATAAGTACAGGCGGTTGGGTACTTTCTTCCGGATCTCTGCCACAAAGAACTTTTCTTGGTTGTATATCAGTTCCGATGCCAGAATTCCGTTTATTACTCCCCTTTCATAAGCATCACCTTCGACATACATCTCCCACAAACCATGGGCATTTTTCCTGATCCAGTTATTTTTAATAGTATAGAAGTTCTCGGAAACCTTAGTGGGGTTGCTGTTTTGCAAATCTTTCAAAGGCACTTTGGGATGCCTCTTCAACACGGCAAAAGCAAACAATACGATCAGCAGTAAGATTAATAGTAATATGCCCGAAAATATGTATAACAACACCAGATTAAAATTGAGTTTGCAAAATTACTGCATTTTTGCTTCTTAAGCAGCAACAGAATCAGTAATTATGAACCGGATGCCAGTTTCCGGTACTCTGATTTCATAAGGTCATAAACGTTTCTGGTCAGTTCCTGATAGTTCTCACCATATTCCGCGCTGCCATATGTAACGCGATCGAGGTATTTGATCTTGGCCTCCCCATTTTTCAGGTAGAACCATTTCCATGTAAAAACATTTTTAGAATAATGAATTACTACAGGTTGTATATCGATCTTTAGTTTTTCAGCTATGTAGAATCCTCCTTTATGAAATCGTCCGATATTATTCGTCGAATATACTCCTTCCGGAAAAATCAGAACCGGACAACCTTTTTCAATTGAGGGCTTCAATTCTTCAACTAGGGCATCCTTTCCTATGTCTATAGGGAAAAACCTGATGTACTTTGTTAAAAAGAAACGTGCCCCGGCATTGTTATGCCAGTTATTATTGATCACTCTAACTTTTGACGAAAAACTGATGACAAGAGGGGCATCAATCAATGACTGATGATTGACAGCGATCAGGCATGGAGTATCAAAACTCTCCTTTTGATAGTTGATGTGAGTGAATTTTATGTTGAAGTGAGTTTTTGTAATAAAGGAGGCATACCACCTGAGCAAACGGCTATAAATAGTAGCGGGCTTGTTATGATTTAAAGAAAAAGGAACTAATATCAGCAAGGTGAAAAACTGACTCGTAAAGAAGAATATTATAAATGAAATGAAACCCTTTAGTAATATCAATGCACTAATCCCAACCCGTTTCGCCACTATTTTGTAATTTTTGGTTGCAAATGTAAATAAAAATGTATTACTTTTGTGCCCTGATTTGGCCCCGTAGCTCAACTGAATAGAGTATCTGACTACGGATCAGAAGGTTGAAGGTTTGAATCCTTCCGG
>CAZRFL010000147.1:0-5327 GCA_964599365.1 uncultured Bacteroidales bacterium | reverse complement strand
GGATCGAGCTTGGGAATGGGATAAGTGAAAATACTATGATGCGTGGGGGTCAGTATTCCCGTACAATTGGGACCTATCAGGCAGCCATCCACGCTGTTGATGGTATCTACAATTTGTTTTTCCAGCAGGGCGCCGTCCTTGCTCTCTTCGCTGAAGCCTGCCGAAAGTATGATAAAAGCACGCGTGCCTTTGGTTTTTGCCAACACTTCCACCGTTTCCGGAATAAATTTGGCAGCTATGGCAATAATCGCCAGATCCACCTGAGGCAGTTGGTTAATATCCTGGTAGCTCGTCAATCCCTGCACCACATTTTCCTTGAGGTTGGTGACATAGACATCGCCCTTGAATTGACCATCTATAAGATTCTTCAACACCTTCCCGCCCGGCTTGGTGATCTCGTTCGATCCTCCCACCACAACAATGCTTCGCGGATTGATCAGAAAATTATTTACCATTTTATGAAGTTTAATAAAGGGCGCTAAGGTAAAAAAATCCTGTTGAACAAAATTGTGTGTTGAAAATTAAAATAAGAAGGGTCTATCTCATAAATCCTCAAATGATTATTTTTGCAGCCTGAAATCAATAGAAAGTTTGCATGCCGAACAATAACAAGAAGAAAAAGATCAAGTATAAAAAATTTGCTTTTAAACTTTCGGAGAAGCAAAAATCGATTATTGACAGGTTTTGCCGGGCCAAAAAGATCAGCCACAACAAGATGATCAAATCGGCTATTAAGGACTACATCCGCAAATTTGCCGACTCCCTGCCCGAAGAAGAATACATTGGTGAAAACCAGTTGAAATTATTTGATGTGGACGAAGAAACTGAAATTTTCGATGCCGCTGACGAAAAGGAAGAGTATAAAACCACCTTATTCTGACAAAATGTCGCAAATGAACTACTGGCAAATATTTTGATAAGCCATACCAAACTCCTGAAACTTAGAAAATGATTATGAAAAACAAGAAGGTTGTTTCGAAGGATATTGACAAAAAAGAAGAAGCCGCAAAGGAAAACACTAACGTCAAAGACAATTCTATGGGCGATTTTCCCTGCGACGATACCGCTAAAGATCAGTTGATAGCCGACCAAAAAGCAAAGATAGAAGAGCTTAACGATAAGCATCTGAGGCTGTATGCCGAATTCGACAATTATCGCAAGCGTACCATCAAAGAACGCATCGAACAAAGCAAGAATGCCGCTGCCGATGTGATTGCTTCTTTTTTACCGGTCCTCGACGATTACGAAAGGGCCATTGCTGCCATTCCCGATGAAGATTCCACCAAGGCCATCAAAGACGGCATAGTGCTCATCTATAACAAATACAAAGGAATTTTAACCAAAAACGGTCTGGAAGAGATCAAGTCCATGGGCGAGGTATTCAATACCGACCTGCATGAGGCCATTGCCAATGTTCCGGCTGCAAACAATGATCAAAAAGGCAAAATCGTTGATCTGGTAGAGAAAGGATATTACCTGAACGGAGTGGTCCTCAGGTTTGCCAAAGTGATCGTAGCCAACTAAAATTTACATTATGACAAAACGCGACTATTACGAAATACTGGGGGTTTCCAAAGGTGCTGACGAGGCTGAGCTCAAAAAAGCCTACCGCCAGATGGCCCGGAACTACCACCATGACAAAAACCCCGGCGACAAAGCTTCCGAAGACAAATTCAAGGAAGCAGCCGAAGCCTACGATGTGCTGAGCAACCCCGAGAAAAAAAGCCGTTACGACCGCTTTGGACATCAGGGAGTCAACGGTCAGCAGGGTTTCAGCGGAGGCGGAATGAGCATGGACGATATCTTCAGCCATTTTGGCGACATATTTGGCGGAGCCTTTGGTGGATTTGGCGGATTCGGTGGCGGACAGCAATCGGGCCGGCGCAAAGTGAACCAGGGCAGCAACCTCAGGGTGAAAATGAAACTTACCCTCGAAGAGATAGCCAAAAAAAAAAAAAAAAGGATCAACGTCAACAAATACGTTCCCTGCAAGACCTGCAGCGGCACCGGTGCCAAAGACGGCAAATCCTATTCCACCTGCCGCACCTGCGGCGGTCGCGGACAGGTAAGCCGTGTCACCAATACCTTCCTGGGACAGATGCAAACCACCCAGTCCTGCCCCGATTGCGGAGGCGAAGGACAAACCATCACCGATAAATGTACCGCCTGCTTCGGCAACGGAGTAGTGAAAGGCGACGACATGATCAGCATCAAGATACCTGCCGGTGTAGCCGAAGGCATGCAGTTGTCCGTTAGCGGCAAAGGAAATGCAGCCGCCAGAGGCGGACATCCCGGCGACCTCATCGTGCTGATAGAAGAAATTGAACATCCCGACCTGATCCGCGACGGCAACAATCTCTTGTATAACCGCTACATCAGCTTCCCCGAAGCGGTATTGGGGACCTCCATTGATGTGCCTACCCTCGACGGAAAAGCCCGTATCAAAATTGAACCGGGTACCCAGTCGGGAAAAGTGCTTAAGTTAAGAAACAAGGGATTGCCTTCTCTGAACTCCTATGGAAAAGGCGATCTGCTGGTATGCGTGAATGTGTGGACCCCTGAGACCCTCAGCCGTGAAGAGAAAAATGCTATATCGGCTTTGACAAACTCGGAGAATATGAAGCCCAAACCCGGCTCCAAAGAACCCAATTTCTTTGCCCGAATGCGTGAATTCTTCCAGTAAATGAGCGTTAATCTGCGAAACTAAATTCCAAAAATCAATAATCAAATGACAAACAATTTTCAAATTATCAAAGGTCAATTGCGTTTGAAATTTGTAAATTTGGTTCTTGAAATTTATTTGGGATTTATTTTTTGTTATTTGAAAATTCCAAAAGTATTTTCTTTTCCTTCTATACAAAGTACCTCTAATTAAATTCACTAAAGTTCTTCTATGGGATTATTAGAAATTAAAAATGTTTCGAAAAAATACGCGAATCACCAGGCGTTGAATCACGTTTCTTTCGATGTCCCCGATCAGAGCATATTCGGCTTGCTGGGACCCAACGGAGCCGGAAAGACCACCCTGATCCGCATCATCAACATGATCACTTCCTGCGACGAAGGCGAGATCTTTCTCAACGGCGAAAAACTCACCAAGAAACACATAGAGGCCATTGGCTATCTGCCCGAAGAGCGCGGATTGTATAAGAAAATGAAAGTAGGCGAACAGGCCGTTTACCTGGCGCAACTCAGGGGCCTCTCCAAAGCCGACGCCCTGGTGAAGCTGAAATACTGGTTCGAGAAGTTCGAGATCATAGGCTGGTGGAACCGCAAGGTGGAAGAACTTTCGAAAGGCATGCAGCAAAAGATACAGTTCATAGTAACCGTGCTGCACGACCCCAAACTCCTCATCTTCGACGAACCCTTCAGCGGTTTCGACCCCATCAATGCCAACCTCATCAAAGACGAGATCATCCGCCTGAGGGCCAACGGTTCAACCATCATTTTTTCTACCCACAACATGTCCTCTGTCGAAGAACTCTGCGACCACATTGCCCTCATCAACAAATCCAACAAGATACTCGACGGCAAGGTGAAGGACATCAAAAATGCTTACAAAGCCAATGCCTGGCAGGTGGAACTCACGGGCTACAACAAACTGCTCAAAGATCATCTCAACCACGATTACGAGGTGATGGACGAACAACACGACGACGAAGTACTGCGCGCCAAGATCCGCATCCTCAACGGCAAAAGCACCAACGAAATGCTTTCCATGCTCATGCAGTTC
Organism: uncultured Bacteroidales bacterium; assembly: GCA_964599365.1. Classification (GTDB taxonomy): domain Bacteria; phylum Bacteroidota; class Bacteroidia; order Bacteroidales; family CAIWKO01; genus CAIWKO01. The sequence continues at coordinate 1,594 of CAZRFL010000147.1, read as the reverse complement.
GGAAACATCCACGCCATCAGCGAGATCATCCCCACCATGAACGATATCTTTATCGCCAAAGTGAACAACGATTCGCTCAACTACAAGACACTGTCCAACCTAACCGAATAAACCCCCGCCATGAAAAAGACTTTCATCATCATCAAACGCGAGTATCTTTCCAGGGTAAAGAAACGTTCGTTTATCATTATGACCATTCTGGGCCCCATACTTATGGCCTCCCTCATGATAGTGCCCTTTTTTGTTTCCCAAATGGGCGAGGATGTCAAAACAGTAGATGTGGTCGACGAAACCGGACTCTACTTCGGCAAACTCAACAGCAGCAAAACCATTCATTTCAATTATCTCGCCACCGATATAACAGCGGCCAAGCAGGAATTTCAGAAATCGGAACATGCCTGCCTGCTCTATATCCCCAAACCTTCGCTCACCAAACCCAACTACGCTTTGCTGTTCTACGCCAGCAAGCAACCCGGCATTGGCGTCACCAGCTACATCGAGGAGAAGATGAAATACGTGCTCGAAAACAAAACCCTCAACGATCAGTTCGGCATCGATAAAAAAGACCTGGAATCCATCAAAACCAGCATACTCCTGCAAACCGAAAACATTCAGACGGGCGAAAACGCCTCGCCCCTGCTCAGCACCTTCATCGGACTGTTTGCGGGCATACTCATCTATTTTTCCATATTCATGTTCGGCTCTCAGGTGATGCGCGGCGTCATCGAAGAAAAAACCAGCCGCATAGTCGAAATCATTGTTTCCTCCGTCAAACCCTTCCAGCTACTCGTAGGTAAGATCACCGGAATCGGGCTGGTGGGCCTTACCCAGTTCCTGCTCTGGATAGTGCTCACCCTGGGCATTGTCACCGTCTTTCAGGCTTCCATAATGAAAGCCCCCGTAAAAAACACTACCTCCACCCAGCAGCAATTCACACCCCAAACCAACACCCTCTTCCCCGAAAACACTACCCAGGCCAAACCTCAGAACGACGACAGCGGCGAAATATTCAATTCGGTGATGAAATCCATAGCCGGCTTCGATTTTGTAGCCATCATCGCCCTCTTTTTCTTCTATTTCCTCTTTGGCTACCTCATCTATGGAGGCTTGTTTGCGGCCATAGGTGCGGCGGTCGACAGCGAGGCCGACACCCAGCAATTCATGATGCCCATCACCATCCCGCTCATACTCTCCTTCATCATGGCCCAGTCCATCATCGAAAACCCCCAGGGGCCTATCGCCTTCTGGCTATCCATCATACCCCTCACCTCGCCCATCGTCATGATGATACGCCTGCCCTTTGGCGTTCCCCTGCCCGAACTCCTGCTATCCATGGGTTTGCTCATTCTCGGATTTTTAGGCGTTGCCTGGATGGCCGCCAAAATCTACCGCACCGGCATCCTCATGTACGGCAAAAAGATCAGCTACCGCGAATTGTGGAAATGGTTGAAATATTAAATGGTAGGGGCGATTCACGAATCGCCCATTGTGTCACATTCTGAAATCTTCAATTATTTGGGCGCGTCCCCCTACGGGGGTCGGGCTGTCCGCTCATAGTCCTCAGGCCGCCTTCCTGCCTTTTTGCGAACATCCT
>CAZRFL010000146.1:2711-5332 GCA_964599365.1 uncultured Bacteroidales bacterium | reverse complement strand
TGTAACCTCATCGGTTTTTGAGACCGACGCGTCTACCAATTCCGCCACTCGGGCTGATAAATCAAGAACGATGTTCTAATGAGGATGCAAAAGTATACATTTGTTTCGGATTAGCAAACGAAACCTGCAAATAGTTGCCGAAAAGTATTTTCGCCCGACTCAGAGTTTGCGGTTGTTTTTGTGCCGCACGGCATCTCTTACCGATTTCTTCTCCAGGTTCTTTTGCAGGGCATCTGTCAGGTCGACTCCCGTTTGGTTGGCCAGGCATATCAGCACAAACAGCACATCGGCCAGCTCGTCGCCCAGATCTTTGTTTTTATCGCTTTCCTTGAACGACTGTTCGCCATAGGTCCTCGAAATGATGCGCGCCACTTCGCCCACCTCTTCCGTCAGCAGCGCCATATTGGTGAGTTCCGAAAAATATCTGACTCCGGTAGTCGTAATCCATTTGTCAACGGATAGTTGAGCTTCTTTTATCGTCATAAATGATTTGATTTTGTAAGGGTCATACAATGTAAAATTAGTGATTAGTCTTTCAAAATTCGTAGTTTTGCAAAAAAATCAGATAATTAATGAAAATCTCAGCATCTATATATTCCAGCAAAGACAAGGAATTGGTTTCCCTGGTGCAGGAACTGGATGCACACAACATCGATTTTTTTCATATCGACAGCCTCGACAATCCCGATGTATTCAACGACATCAGCATCATACGCAGCGTCAGCAAAACCTTCATCGATCTACATCTCATCACTCCCCATCCCGAAAAATACTTCGACCTCATAGCAGCCCACAAGATAGAGAACGTCACCTTTCAATACGAAAGCCTTACCAACGGAATGCATATTCCTGCAAGCCTCAAGGCAAACATTGGACTGGCCATCACTTCCGAAACACCTTTGGAAGTCTTCGATCCTTATGCTGAGGTATGTTCGTTTATACTTTTTATGACCACCACGCCGGGCATGAGCGGAGGGGAGTTCAACAAAGAAAATTTTAAAAAGATCAGGCAATTCCGCGCCAAATATCCTCAGAAAAAGATACATGTCGACGGAGGCATCAATGCCGAACTCTCTTTCATCCTCCGCAACATGGGGGTGTACGCATCCGTCATTGGGTCTTACCTCTTCAAAGGCTCTTTCATAGGTTCGGCCATGCTGAAGCTCAAAAGCGACGATGTCCGCTCGCACTACATCATCAGCGATTTCATGCTCGATGCCGACGAAACGCCTGCCTTGAAATACGATGATCTTACTTTCGAAAATATTTTACACACCATTGAAAACTATAAACTGGGGTTCACCAATATTGTCGATTCAGAGAACAAATTGCTGGGCATCATTTCCAATGCCGATATCCGCAAGGGCCTCATCCGCAATCTGGCCGACCTGAACCACATCAACATAGACGATATGATCAACAGAAGTCCGGCTTTTGTTTACGATAGCGATACGGTTTCGGAGGTGTTAGCCTATATAAAAAGCCTTCAGTTTCCGGTACTTTTCCTCCCGGTAGTGGATAAAGATCACAAGGTCACCGGGACCATTAAATTTAACAATCTAATTAAAGGGGAATCATGATTCTACATATTGATAAAACCACCGACTCACAAAAGATACAACAGCTTGCCGATGCTTACGAAGCCATCACCATCATCCGGGACGACCTCATCGTTTTGGTCACGCCTTCCCGTTTCAAAAGCGTAGACGAAGCCCACAAACCCTTAGTAAAAGAAACTTTTGTTTTCGATACCGACATACAGATTGCCAGTTCGAAGTATCTGGCTCAGAAACGCAGCGTCAAGATAGGCAAGAACCTCATCGGAGGCTTATCGCGAAATGTATTGCTGGCCATTGGCCCTTGCTCCATCGAATCGGAAGAGCAAATTCAGAAGACAGCTTCCTTGTTAAAAGAACTCGGACTGAGCACCCTCAGGGCGGGAAGCTTCAAACCCCGCACTTCCCCTTATACTTTCCAGGGAATGGGAACCGCAGGTCTGAAACTGCTCGACAAGATACGCAGCCAGTATGGTTTCAACATCATCACCGAAGTGCGCGATTCCACTCATGTAGACGAGATCATTGAGTTTGCCGATGTGATACAGATAGGCGCCAAGTCCATGTACGATCATGGCATTTTGCGCAAATGCGGAAAGACCAACAAACCCGTTCTGCTGAAACGCGGCTTCGGAACCAATCTTCAGGAATTCGTTCAGGCATCTGAATTCATTCTTTCGGGCGGAAACGAAAACGTTATTTTATGCGAGCGCGGCATCAGGACCTTCGAAACCAAGACACGCTTTACCCTCGATCTTTGCGGAGCTGCTTATTTAAAAGAAAACACCAACCTTCCGGTGATACTCGATCCCAGTCATGCCATGGGTTATGCTTATGGCGTTCCCGATCTGGCACGTGCCTGCATGGCCATGGATATTGAAGGGTTGTTGATAGAGGTTCACCCCAATCCGGCGGTAGCCATGTCTGATGCTTCGCAACAATTGGATCACGATCAGTTCAGGACCTTGTATCAAAGCCTGAAACTGATTGCTCAGGCGGTCAACAGAAACATTATATGAGTTGTTTGATCAATAAAAACCTTCATTATCTGGTCAGCAAACAATC
>CAZRFL010000146.1:0-2611 GCA_964599365.1 uncultured Bacteroidales bacterium | reverse complement strand
TGGCCATCATCCGCCTGACCGGGGCCGGCATGCATGTCGGATTTCTTAGTTCGGGTTTCAGCAAGAAGATGATAGAAAAAAGGGCTCAGGTTCTGGGGGTTCAGCATGTGTATGTAGGAACCTGGAAAAAGCTGGAAGTGCTCACCACCTGGTGCAGCGAACTCGGCATAGGACTAGAAAATGTTGCTTACATAGGCGACGATACCAACGATATGGCCATCATCGAAAAGGTAGGGCTGTCGGCTTGCCCTGCGGATGCCACCCCTTCGATCAAAAAGAAAGTAGACCTGGTTCTCAGGGCCAAAGGAGGCAAAGCCTGTGTCAGAGAATTCGTTGACAATTACCTGTCAGAATTCACTAAAAATCCCTTTTGATTTACAGCGGATTACAAACCCGTTTTTAACATTTCTCCACATTTAATTTGGTTTTCTCATTTTAAATGCTTTGTTTTGTAACTGAATTTCAATTAGGGGATACGAAAAAACCTTTTTTTTCGTTAATTGTAATAGCATAAATGATCAAAAACTAAAGCGCTTTTCATGAAGCTAACTAAAAATATATCTGTCCTTTTCTGTTTTCTGTTCGTCACATCTCTTGCTTTTGGGGGAGCCTTACATATACCCCAAAGCCCACCGGATTCCTCTTTTTTAAAAGACAATCCTGTGGTTGCTCAGCTCGACAGTCTGGTGAATCTTACTTTTTTTAAGAATGCTGAATTTACTACCGACAGGAAGAAACTTAACAAGTACAATTTCCCGGCCGATTCGGTTCCTCAATATTCTGATTCGGTTTACCGCGATAGGATCAACTCCATGGCCGTCGGCACCCCTTTTGAATTCGTTTACAATCAACAGGTCAAACATTTTATAGATGTTTATGCGGTAAAAAAACGCAACCTGACTTCACGTATGCTGGGTTTGGCCGAATTATATTTTCCCTTGTTCGAAGAACAACTTGATAACTTCGATGTTCCTTTGGAGCTAAAGTTTTTGCCCATTATTGAGTCGGCATTGAACCCTATTGCTAAATCAAGAGCGGGAGCCAGCGGATTGTGGCAATTCATGCTGGGTACCGGTAAAATGTATGACCTGAAAGTTACTTCTCTGGTCGACGATCGCTGCGATCCTTATAAATCAACGGTGGCAGCAGCCAAACATTTACACGATCTTTTCAATATTTACCATGACTGGGCTTTGTGTCTGGCCGCTTATAATGCCGGAGCAGGAACCGTGAACCGCGCCATTCGTTTGGCCAATATTGATTCTTCCGAACATGTTACTTACTGGAAGATACAGAATTTCCTGCCTAAAGAAACACAGAATTATGTGCCCGCTTTTATTGCGGTAAGCTATATCATGGAGTTTGCCACCGAGCATAACCTGTATCCCACACAGCCCCCATTGCTTCACTGCGATGTGGATTCCATCATGCTGACCAAGAGTTTTTCCTTGTCGCAAATTTCCTCCTACCTTTGTCTGTCTCTCGAAAACATTCAGTTTTTAAACCCGGCTTACAGAAAAGGTGTTATTCCGGCAACCAAAGAAAATCCTTATGTTCTGAGATTGCCCAGAGAATACATGGACGAGTTTATAGTGAACGAAGACAATATCTATTGCTATAAAACTCCGCAGGAGAGCGCTTATCTGGCTCAGCTTCGTATGATGCCCGAAACCAAAACGGTTAGCAAAACCACCCCGACCAAATCAACGGTAGTAAAAACTACTTCTACTCCCGTTAAGACAACAACTCAAACGCCTACACAAACCCCAACGGTTTCAGCCGGTACTAATTCTCAGACCAAGCCTCTGATTACAACTACTTCCAGCAATTATAACAAGATAGTATACCATACCGTTCAGAAAGGCGATAGTCTGTGGAGCATTGCTTCAAAATATTCAGGAGTATCGGTTGATGAAATCAGAAAACTCAATAACCTTACGTCTAAAACAACTATTCATCCCGGCCAAAAACTAAAGATAGGGTTAAAGGGATAGATTTTATTATTTCTACAAAAAAAGGCGTCGGATTACCGACGCCTTTTTTGTTTTGAGCCAGTTACAGGAATTAAACCCACGACCTTCCCGATACTATGTATCGGGATGCTCTACCAACACTGAGCCACTAATGGGACTCGAACCCACGACCTTCCCGATATTATGTATCGGGATGCTCTACCTTTCTCTGAATATAGGCTTGCAAGTATTTATGGCTTTTACACTTCTTCAGTCTTCTCTCTTCTGCCCTTGCCAATAGAAGGGTATTATATTCTTGAGAAAAAGCAAGCTCCCATGGTATTCCGTTTTTTGTGAATACAGAATGTCCAATATTATGCTCGTATAAACGACGAGGAATGTCGTTGGTAGATCCAATATAATACTTGTTGAGTTTTTGACTGAAAAGGATATAAACAAAACCTCTCATAATCGCCAATATTTGAAACTGAAACAGGAACCAATGTATGATTTTATAACCCGCGGCTTCCCCGATACAAAGTGTCTGGAAGCTCCACCAAATCTGAGCTACTTATGGGGCTCTAACCCACAACCTTCCCGATACTATGTATCGGGATGCTCTACCAACACTGAGCCACTAATGGGACTCGAACCCACGA
>CAZRFL010000145.1:0-5358 GCA_964599365.1 uncultured Bacteroidales bacterium | reverse complement strand
GCTTTGATGCAAATGTCAGTTAATATGTGTGTTATAAGAGTGTTAAGTGTTGATGAAAGCATTTTTCGGAACAATGCAAGCAAAATTCTGAACGATGTAAACAAAATTCGCAACGATGTAAGCAAAATTCTTAACGATGCAAACAAAATTCGGACCGATGTAAGCATCGGTAAGAAAAATGTAATCTAAATTATGATCGATGTAAGCATCGACATGAAAAATGTAATCTAAATTCACAACGATGAAAGCATCGGTACGAAAAATGTAATCTAAATCTTGATCGATGTAAGCATCGGTAAGAAAAATGTAAGCATCGTTATGAAAAATGTAAGCATCGTTAAGAAAAATGTAATCTAAACCATGATCGATGTAAGCATCGGTACGAAAAATGTAAGCATCGTTATGAAAAATGTAAACAGTAGCAGGAAGTATTGTTTGAATAAGCAAAATAGATTCCGGATTTTTTTCAGATATTGCTATTAATAAGTCGTTTACAAAATTATTCTGCCCCCCGATTAAACCTTTTCCTCCTACGGTCATCTAAACCACATTACATCCCCAAAAAACATGACAAAAAAATTCTATCTCCTGAAATCATTTGCCTCTTTGCTGGCTGCCATCTTCGGTTTTTCGGTCACAGTGGCTGCACAATACGGTGCTATAGAAACCACCTATAAGATCAACGGCAACATTAACGACCTGCTGAGCAATGTGCCCATAGCGAACATAAAAGTTTCCATGAAAAGTCAGGACAATACCCCCACCACTACCCAAAGCGACAGTCTGGGGCATTTCGAATTTGCGATGTACCAATGGGCATTGGACAATACCTATTATTTCACCGCCGAAGATATAGATGGGGTGGCCGGGGGAGGAGACTACCTGTCGAAAGATACTACCCTGCGCCTGGCCTACGAAGATTTTCAGCGTGGCGATCCACGCGGCCATTGGCAGATAGAAAAAACCTGCCGCTATGAGGTGAAACTGAAATTACCTAAAGCAGCAGTTGTTGCTGATACGGTAGATCCACCGGTAAATCCTCCTTTGGATAGCAACGAAATAAATCCCAAACCCATACTGCTGTCCAAAGATACCCTGCTACTGAGCACTGCAGAAGTGGCTGCTCAGGATCCCACCGACGAGTGGACCACAACAGAAGTCTATCCCAATCCTACCAATGGCATGGTAGAGATAGTTATGAATTCCAAACAGGAAGATGATATCCGTTTGCGATTATTCGATGAGGGGTATAAGGCTCTTTTCGAAAGAACGGAGCATTTGCAGCCGGGAAGCAATAAGTTTACCCTCGACCTGAAAGAATATGCCACAGGCAATTATTTTCTGGTGATCATCCGCAGGGATAATAAGGTGGTGAAGAAGATTATTAAGATATAAAAGTCCCAAATTCCAAGCCCCATCCGCCAATTGGCGGACCAAGTCCCAAATTCTAAGAACCAAATTCTAAGATTCAAATTTCAAGAGAAAGACAGTAAAAAAGGAAAAAGGAAATTGGAATAGTTAAATGGCTTTATTGTAATATGGTAATATATCTCCCGCTGATCTTGCTGATTTGCGCAGAATATTCTCCGTCCGATTTTATCAGCGTTTATCTGCGTAATCTGCGGGCAATTTTCTTACCTACAAATGCTCCGCCCTCAGCAGATCGTTTACCGTTTTCACGGGGTTGAAGGTGACTATGGGCACTTCCACAAACACTGTGTTCCATTTGGCCATGGCTCCGTTCCACAGTCCGGGCAGTTCCTGTGCTTTCAATGGCTTGCCGTCTTTGGTCTTCAACGAAATGAACCCTGTTGAAGGGTCCACAAAATCCGTCAGGTCGAATTTAATACCCTTATGATCTTTCACGCTGCAAACCAGATCTACCGGGTTGAAGTGCGTGGCTTTGGCAGCAATGCTTTTCTGGTTGGGGTGGCTCATGTCGATCTGCGACGATTCGATGATCTGCAGGCTGAGGTTGCCATCGGCATCGCGCACAATGAAAGGGCCCCCGCCAGGCTCGCCTTCGTTCTTCACCATGCCGCAAACGCGGATGGGACGGTTCAGCAGATGGTAAAGGGACACGATCTTTTCTTCACGGGTGGAACTATAAAAGGCATCCGTAAAGTTGTGCGACAATTCCGTTTTGGCAAAAGTGATGATCTGATTGATGATTTTATCAGCAAGTACCCCGTTTTCCAATAGTTTCAGATATTCGTAGATGCTGTCCCTGAGCCTGAGCAGGCAACCTGCCAGGGCCATTTTGCTAAGGTTGGTTTCGGGTTTCAGTCGGTCGGGAACTATATTGTCGATATTCTTGATGAAAACCACATCGGCTTCAATCTCGTTGAGGTTGTTGATTAACGCCCCATGACCGCCCGGGCGGAACAGCAGCGAACTATCGGCATTGCGGAAAGGCTCGTTGTTCTCATCCACTGCCAGGGTATCGGTGGAAGGTTTTTGTATGGAATGGGTGATGCTGTAAGTCACATCAAATTTCTCCTCAAACAGGGGCTGTCTTTGGGTCAGCAGGTCCCTGAACTTCTGAATATGCTCGGGCGAAAGGGTGAAATGTATGTGGGCCGAACGGTCGTTGCCGAAACTGTAGTTGGCCGCTTCTACCAAATGTTCTTCTATGGCTGTGCGCGAATCATCAGCATATTGATGAAACTTAATCAGGGCTTTGGGCAATGCTGAATAGTTGAGGCCGGGTTCGTACAACAAAAAGTCAAGAATGGTATTGTAGTCATGCTCGCCGAGACAGGTTTCCAGGCTTTTTCCGTTTTGTTGCATGACGATTTTCAGATCACTGTAAAAGGCAAATTGAGTAATGTTCCTGAAAAAATAAGCTACGGAATTGAACCCATTCTCCTCTTTCATCTCCTGAATTTGCTCAGGCGTAGCCTTATACTCACTGCGAAAAGAGAACAAATGGCTGAACATACGTGTAGCGGCACCTGAGGCGGGAACAAATTTCAGGGTAGTGATGTGCGGCAGGTTTTCTTGGTAGAAAGCTGCCAGTTCGCGGGTTTGTTCGTCGGTGTATCTTTTCAATCCGTTGGTCAGGGTTGCAGGTGCTTCCAAATTGATGAAAGGGAAGCCCGCTTTGAAGTTGGATATCTGTTTTTCGATAGTGGTCAGGGGGATCTCTCTGCGTTGGATTTCCTTCAGGTCGTTTTCAGTGAACATAAGTGGAGTAGTTAATGGTATGGTTGAAATTTTTCATAAAAATAATAATTAATAAAAGAATACAGCCAATTCCTTCAATATTTACCTCAATAGTTTACAGAAGGCAATTCTACTTTACTTACTCAATAATTATGTCAGAAAAGCATAAGCTAAAGAAAAACCGGACTTTTTGACAGTGTTTTTCAGAAAAGCATCAAATTTGCTGAGAGCATGCCTTGAAAAAAACTTGTTGTGGTTGATAAATTTTAAGGTTCAGGTTTTCTAATAAAACAGAAAATGATTACTTTTGATCAAATTAATTTCAATCAACAGTTTAAAACTAATAATTAAGTATGGATTGTCCGGTATGTAAAAAGTCGATGCTGGTGCTGGAACTTCAGCAGATAGAAATCGATTATTGTCAGGGATGTAGCGGAATATGGCTGGATGCCGGTGAACTGGAGTTGTTGTTGGACGATACTCAGGAAAAGCAAAAACTGCTTGATTCCTTTCAGGTAGATCCCAATAATGCCGAGAAAAAACGTCGTTGTCCCCAATGCGCCAAAAAGATGAATAAGGTTTTTGTGGGCGATGGTAAAAAGGTGTTGGTTGATAAATGCAAAAAAGACCATGGCATCTGGTTCGATTCCGGTGAACTTCACCAGGTGGTTGAACTGGGGAGCGTGGATAAAAATAATAAAGTCGTTCAGTTATTGAACGATATGTTTGAGTATAAATTAAAAAACAAATAAAAAAACAGGAGGAAAAATTATGAGTGGTTTAGTAATAGGATTATTGGTAGTATTAGGAATTGTTCTTATTTTGATCTTCATGGTCATTGGAATTTACAATTCACTGATTCAATTAAGAAATCAGGTAAAAAATGCATGGGCACAGATTGATGTTCAATTGAAACGTCGTCACGATCTGATACCCAATTTAATTGAAACCGTAAAAGGTTATATGACTCACGAACGTCAGACCTTTGAGGCCATCACACAGGCCCGCAGCACTGCTATGAGTGCGAATACTATTGCGGATAAAGTTCAGGCCGAAGGTGTATTGGGTGGATTGATGGGCAAACTGCAGGTGGCTGTGGAAGCTTATCCTGAGCTGAAAGCCAATCAGAATTTTCTGGCTTTGCAGGAAGAGTTGACATCGACCGAAAATAAAATTTCTTATTCACGTCAGGCATACAACGATTCGGTGTTGTTCTATAACAACAAGAAACAGGTATTCCCGTCGAATATGATAGCCGGCATGTTCAACTTCCAGGACGAAGTATTCTTCGAAATACAGGATCAGGCCGAAAAAGCTGTTCCCAAAGTAAGTTTTTCCTAATTTAAGTTGCACATAGATTATGTGGGAACTCATTAAAGCCAATCAGCGCAAATCGGTATTCCTGTTTGTTATCATGGGAATTATTCTGATTGGGCTCGGTTTTGTTATAGGATTTAGTTTCGATCCACAGGGGAATGGGAGTGGAGCTATTTTCGGAATAATAATAGCTTTGGCAATATGGTTTATTATGTCGTTGGTGGCTGTGACCGCCGGTAGCTCTATTATGCTGGCGGCAAGCAATGCCAAAGAGGTTACTCCCGATGTGCATCCCCAACTCTTCAATGTGGTTGACGAAATGCGCATTGCGGCAGGTATGAACAAAATGCCCAAGGTCTATATCATCAATACCGATGCCCCCAATGCTTTTGCAACAGGTATGAGTCCGGATAAAGCGGCAGTGGCCGTAACCGCCGGTCTGCTTGCCAAGTTGAACCGCGACGAATTGCAGGGTGTTATGGCTCACGAAATGTCGCACGTGATAAATCGCGACGTGCGTTTTATGACCATTGCCGGTGTGATGCTGGGAGCTATTGTTATTATTTCGGAAATATTTTTACGAAGTTTGCTTTTTAGAGGCGTTGGCGGTGGTAAAAAAGAAGGTGGACAGGCACAGATCATCATCATGGTGATAGCTTTGGTATTTGCTATATTGGCTCCTATTTTGGCTCAGTTATTATACTTCTCTATTTCGCGTAAGCGTGAGTATCTGGCTGATGCTTCTGCGGTTCGCCTCACCCGTTATCCTGAAGGACTGGCTTCTGCACTGGAAAAGATATCCGGCTCAAGCATCGATATGCCTATGGCAAATAAGGTAACTGCTCCTATGTATATCTGCAATCCTTTGAAGAAAAA
>CAZRFL010000144.1:0-5384 GCA_964599365.1 uncultured Bacteroidales bacterium | reverse complement strand
GCATGTTTGCTTTGTTATTTTGCAGACTTGCTTTATCTCTTCGCATGTCTGCTTTGTTATTTTGCAGACTTGCTTTATCTCTTCGCATGTTTGCTTTATCATTTTGCAGATTTGCTTTATCTCTTCGCATGTCTGCTTTGTTATTTTGCAGACTTGCTTTAACTCTTCGCATGTTTGCTTTATCACTTTGTGGACTTGCTTTATCATTTTCATTCTAGTATCTAATTCTCCGTGCCTCTCAGTGGACTCGGTGCCTCCGTGGTTATTTTTTTTCTCCGGTCTTTCCCATAGGGACGCCTATGGCGACGACTCCCGTCTTCCAACTCTCCTAAATCCTTCCTCAAAACCACCCATATACCCTCTTATTTAAACTTAAAATAAATTACAAAAATTTCTTGATAAATGTCAACTGGGTATCATTAAATTTATAATTTTGGGGCGTTTAATGACAAATATCACCCCGATATTGATAAAAACTGCTACAGTATTGATAAAAACCAAAAACGATATTGACAAATAGTACTAACCTAAAATAAAGTTTAATGAATTCAACCCTCAAAGGCGATATGCCTCATATCATGATCAAGCGTGAAGCTGAACTTGATAAAGATTTCAGTAAACGTATTGCGAAGCTTGCTCATGGTGAAAAGCTTTACGGATGCATCCAATGTGGCAACTGCAGCTCGGCCTGTCCGCTCAGTCCCTACATGGATTACACTCCCCGAAAAGTGATCGCTATGGTGAAAGCCGGTTTTCGCGACGAAGTTTTGTCTAACAGCACCGTGTGGCTCTGTGCCTCATGCTATTCGTGTACGGTCGAATGCCCCAAAGGCATCAAGATCACCGATATCATGTATGCGCTGAAACGCGAGGCTATACTGAAAAAGATCTATCCCAAGCGTTTCACCATTCCGGCCATGTCGAAAGCATTTTTCGATACCGTTAAAAAGGACGGCCGCAGCAACGAAGTATGGCTGCTGTTGCGCTACTACATGCGCACCAACATCCTCAAATCACTGGGCTACGTTGGCGTAGGCTGGAAACTGCTGAAAACAGGTCGTTTGTCCATATTCGAAGAAAAGATGAAAGGCAAACACGAATTCCAGAAGATGCTAGAGATGTCAAACACAGTTAATAAGGAGGACAAAATATGAAATATTTGTATTATCCCGGTTGTTCGTTAAAATCCAGCGGTCGCTCTTACGAAGAGTCGATGCTGGCTGTTTTTAAATATTTGGGAATAGAACTGCAGGAGCTCAACGACTGGAACTGCTGCGGCGCTACCAACTATATGGCCATCAACGAAAAAAGTGCTTTGTCTGTCACTACCCGCAATTTGGCTTTGGCCGAAGCTCAGGGCGGTTCGGGCGAAGTAAATCTGGTGGCTCCCTGCAATGCCTGTTATATGGGCCTGCTGAAATCCAAAAGTTATCTCGAAACTGAGCAAAGCCTTCGCGATTCGGTGCTTTCGAAACTCGATGCCATTGGCATGAAATACGAAGGCCGTGTCAACGTGCGCCATCCGCTCGATGTTTTGGTCAACGATTTCGGACTTGATAAGATCAAAATGGCGGTGAAAAAGCCATTGAAAGATATGAACGTAGTTTCTTATTACGGATGCCAGGTGGTTAGACCCATCACGGCTTTCGACGATGTTAGTGATCCGGTTTTTATGGATAATATCGCCATGACCCTCGGTGCTACCGCTATCGATTGGGGCATGAAAGTACGCTGTTGCGGTGGTGCTATGACCAGCACGGTTTCGGAAGTCGGTCTGCGACTGAATTTCCTCCTGCTGAAAGAAGCCAAACGCAAAGGAGCCGATATCATCATCACAGCTTGTCCTCTCTGCCAGTTCAACCTCGAATGTTTCCAGGATAAGATATCCAAAAAGTTCGGCGAAGATGTAAGGGTGCCGGTGGTATTCTTCCCTCAGCTGATGGGAATGGCATTCGGTCTCGACAAAAAGGAACTCGGCCTGCATCGTATGTTTGTACAACCTCAATATGTTTAAAATAGGAGGAAGCGACAATGAATAAGACAAAAGAAGAAATCAGAATAGGAGTTTATATCTGTCATTGCGGCCATAATATTGCCGGAGCAGTGGATGTGGTTGCTGTGGCTGAATACGCCGCCAAACTCCCCAACGTGGTCATCAGTAAAGACTACAAATATATGTGTTCCGATCCCGGTCAGGAATTGATAGCCGCCGATATCAAAGAACATAACCTCAACCGCGTGGTTGTCACCTCTTGCTCACCTTTATTGCATGAGAAAACCTTCCGCGATGCTACTACCAAAGCCGGTTTGAACCAATATTTCATGCAGATGGTCAACATCCGCGAGAACGTAAGTTGGGTAAATGAGAATTACGATGATGCCACGGCCAAATCAAAAGATCTGGTTCGTGCAGCTGTGCAACGTGTGGCTTTCCAGCGCGCTTTGGAAAAACAAAAAGTACCTGTCAATCCCAATGTATTGATCGTTGGGGGAGGTATAGCAGGTATCAGTGCTGCTCTTACCCTGGCCGATGCCGGTAAGAAGGTTTATCTGGTGGAAAAAGATCCTACCATTGGTGGTCACATGGCCATCTTCGATAAGACTTTCCCTACACTGGATTGTGCTGCCTGTATCCTCACACCCAAGATGTCGTCTGTAAAGAAACATCCGAACATCACCCTGTGGACCTACTCCGAAGTTTCCAAAGTATCGGGCTTCGTGGGTAATTATAAGGTAGAAGTGACCCGCAAACCCCGTTATGTTATCGAAGACCTTTGCGTAGGCTGCCTCGACTGTATCGATAAATGTATCTTCAAAGAAGGCAAATTCCCCGATGAGTTCAACCAGGGACTGAGCAAACGCAAACCCGTTTATGTACCTTTCCCGCAGGCCACTCCGCTGGTAGCAGTGATTGATGATAAAACCTGTATCCATTTCAAAACAGGCAAATGCACCAAGACCTGCCAAACTGCCTGCGACCGCAATGCCATTGATTTCGATCAGAAACCTGAAGTAAAGGAAATAGAAGTAGGTACAGTGCTGCTGACCACCGGCTTCCAGGCATTTGATGCCAAAAAGGTTCCTTATTACGGTTACGGAAAATACCCAAACGTATTCACCTCCCTGGAAGTGGAACGTATGGTGAATGCTTCCGGCCCGACCGAAGGTCATGTGGTAACCCGCGACGGAAAAGCTCCCAAGAGTGTGGGTATCATTCATTGCGTGGGTTCACGCGACGAAAAGACACACAAATGGTGTTCCCGCGTATGCTGTATGTATTCGCTCAAACTGGCTCACCTTATTAAAGAGCATACCGGTGCCGAAGTGTACAATTTCTATATTGATATGAGAACTCCGGGCAAGGGCTACGAAGAATTCTATGACAAATTGCTTCACGAAGATGTGCATTTCATTCGCGGCAGGGTATCCGAAGTAAGCGACTGGATCACCTCACCCGAAGAAGAAGGCAAGCTCATCATTCGTGCCGAAGACACCATGATAGGTATGGTTCGCCGTATTCCTGTGGATATGGTAGTGTTGTCGGTAGGTTTGGAACCCCGTGCCGATGCTCAGGATATCAGGAAGATGTTCAACATCTCTTGTTCTACCGAAGGTTTCTTCCTCGAGCGTCACCCCAAGCTGGCTCCTGTAGATACATTTACCGATGGTGTTTTCATCGCCGGTGCTTGTCAGGGTCCACGCGATATTCCCGATAGTGTTGCCCAGGCAGGTGCTGCTGCAGCTCAGGCCATGGTACTGATCGACAGCGGACATGTGGAACTCGAACCCAACACGGCTTATATAGTCGACGAAAGTTGCTCGGGTTGCAAATCGTGTCTGAATATTTGTCCATACTCAGCCATCACTTTCGATAACGAAAAGAATAAATCGAATGTCAACGTGGCTTTGTGTAAAGGCTGCGGTACTTGTGTGGCTGCTTGCCCTTCGAGCGCCATCAAACAGAACCTGTTCGAAGACATCGAAATATTTAGTGAAATAAAAGGAATTTTTGTTGAATAATAAATGATAGATATTATGCAAGAAGAAGTAAAAAACATTACAGACTCGGGTCTAAAGGCAAAAGATTGGAAACCCAAGATATTGGCGATCTTTTGTAATTGGTGTACCTATACAGCTTCCGACCTGGCAGGGGTTTCGCGTTTGAAATATCCTGCCACTACCCGCGTGGTGCGCATCATGTGTTCCGGTCGTCTCGATCCTCAGTTCGTGCTTACTGCTTTTGCCGAAGGTGCCGACGCCATTTTGATTGGCGGATGTCATCCCGGCGATTGCCACTATGCCACGGGAAATTATAAATGTCTGCGTCGTTTTCATTTAATTCAGAACTACATGAAGCAAATGAACATCGAGCCCGAACGTCTCCGTTTGGAATGGATCAGTGCCAGCGAAGGCAAGCGTCTTGCCGAAGTAATTGGCGAAATGACCGAGACCATCACCAAACTCGGACAGAGTAAGATTAAGAACCAAATGGCTAACATCGAAAAATAGGAGGATTTAAAATGTCAAACGAAACAAAACCAAAAATAAAAATGGCCGTCTATTGGGGCGCTGCCTGTGGTGGATGCTGTGTTTCTGTTCTCGATGTTCACGAAACCCTGCTCACCGTTATCGAGCATGCCGATCTGGTCTTTTGGCCTATAGCTCTCGATACCAAATATGCTGATGTGGAAGCCATGGAAGATAAATCCATCGATTTATGCTTATTCAATGGCGCCGTCCGCAACAGCGAGAACGAACACATGGCTCATGTATTGAGGGCAAAGTCCAAGATACTGGTAGCTTACGGTTCCTGTGCCCACATGGGTGGAATCCCCGGCCTGGCAAACTTCTCCACCAGAGAAGAACTGCTGCGCAGGGTGTATGATGAATCGCCTTCTACCGAGAATCCTGATAAGGTAAGACCTCAGCATGAGTACAAAGTGCCCGAAGGAACCCTTGAGATACCCAACTTCTACGAAGATGTATGCATGCTCAACCAGATAGTGGAAGTAGATTATTACCTTCCGGGATGTCCTCCCCAGACCGAGCGTTTGGTGGAAGTATTCCTCGCTATTGTAACCGGAAAAGAACTGCCGCCGAAAGGTTCGGTTATAGGAGTTTCCGAACGTGCGCAATGCGAAGAGTGTACCCGCATCAAGTCAGACAACCGTTCCGTGAAACGTTTTTACCGGACATGGGAGATAGAAGACGACGGTGTAACCTGCTTCATCGATCAGGGAGTAGTTTGCATGGGTTCTGCCACCGTGGGCGGATGCGGAGTAAGATGCGTGAAAGGCAATATGCCTTGCCGCGGCTGCTACGGTCCTTTACCCGACGTAACCGATATGGGAGCCAAGATCATGTCGACCATAGCTACAGCACTG
>CAZRFL010000143.1:0-5430 GCA_964599365.1 uncultured Bacteroidales bacterium | reverse complement strand
TTGATGAAGATAAAGCCGAACCACCACTGGAGGCAGCATACCACTGTATATTGCTGCCGGTAGCTGCTAAATTAGCCACAGTGGGGTTATTGCCAACACAGAAGAATTGACTAGAACTGCCCGTTGGTGCCGAAGGTATTGTATTCACAGTTACCAAAGCTGAAGCTGTACGTGCAGCACTGATACATCCTGACGATGTCCTGGCCTCGGCATAATAAGTGGTACTGGTTGTAGGCGATACTGAGAAGTTTGAACCACTGGCAGAGTTGCCAATAGACGAACCACCTGTGGATACCGTATACCAATAAATAGTATTTCCGGTAGAAGTAGCGTTCAGAAGTGTACTGCTTCCATTACAAATGGCTACCCCACTGGTTGGTGTCACTGGTGAGGGAGCAGAGGGACTTGCATTAATCGTAACACTGGTCGAACCTGCTGAACTGGTACAGCCGATCACTGTTGCAGTTACTTCATAAGTACCGGCCATTCCTGCAGTAGCACTTGAACTGACAGTAGGATTCTGTGATGCAGATGTATAACCTGAAGGACCTGTCCATGCATAGGTAGCTCCCGAAATGGTGGATGCGGTCAGCGATAAAGTTCCTCCTTCACAGGCAGGACCGTTATTGCCTGCCGTTGGAGCAGAAGGTATGGTATTAACGGTTACCGCAGTTGATCCGGCAAGACTGGTACAACCACTCACGGAGGCAGTAACATAATAAGCGCCGGCCATCCCCGTAGTAGCACTGCTACTTACAGTAGGATTTTGATCTGATGAAGTAAAACTATTAGGCCCTGTCCAGGCATAAGTAGCCCCAGATACAGTCGAAGCCGTTAACGATAAGGTTGTCCCTTCGCATACCGCTCCGTTATTACCTGCCGTAGGTGCGCTGGGCAGTGTATTTACTGTGACATTTGTAGTGCTTGGTAAACTGGCACAACCACCCACACTCGCGGTTACACTGTAAGTACCCGACATTCCGGTGGTGGCGCTACTGCTTACGGTGGGGTTTTGCGATGATGATGCATAACCGTTGGGCCCTGACCAGGCATAAGTAGCACCTGAAATGGTAGATGCTGACAATGATAAGGTTCCACCAACGCAAACAGGTCCGTTATTTCCGGCAGTGGGCACAGTAGGTGAAGTAAGCACTGCTGTAATATCCAATCTGGTCTGGCTTTCGCATGTCCCGACAGTATTGCTGGCATAATAATGACCACCGTTTACCAGAAATACATCAGTGGTAAGAAGGTTTCCTCCCGTGGCTTCATCATACCATTTAATCATTGTGCCATAAACTACCAAATTAGCAATTCGGGGGTCTGTGGTGGTACAGAATGTCTGTGTTGTATTACTTGTAGTGGGTATTGGAGCATCGGTTACAGCAACCTGTACATTATCTGTTGCCGTGCAACCACCTATGCTGGCTGTCATGGTATAAGTAGTGGTAGTAGTAGGATTAGCCACAGGATTACTTATTGAAGTGGAACTTAGTCCCGTAGCCGGTGACCATGAATACGTTACAGAAGGTACTGTACTGGTAATGGCAATGTCATCTATATACCAGTAATTAATATTCCAGGTGTTGCCATCAAACATAAATCTATAATAAAAACTGCTTCCTGCCAAAGCATCCAAATTGACATTAACTGTGGTGGCAGATACAACACCGGTTGGGTTTAATGTCCATCGATCAGTCCAAGTAGAGCCATCAGTTGAAGTTTGTAATCTTAATGTAAAAGTGCTTGTATACCAGTTTACCATATGTTTAAATGATAAACTTAAATTTGAATTTGAGGTAGCATTGATTAATGGGGACTGGACATTATATTGACTAGTTGCAGTAGTAAGATATTGAAACTGAAGCTCTGGAGAAGTTCCTCCTGCATTTGCAGTAAATTCGTAGGACCATCTGGTCGCGTCACTGGTGGAGAAATTTAAAAAATCGGCCTCACTATTTGCTGTGTGAACATTGGGGCTAGCTGGATTGGTTGCACTGCCGCTTAAATTGGTGCTGCCTCCGTTACAAATACCCACATCACTTCCCGCATTAACTGCAGTAGGGCTAGGACTAACCGTAACCGGAATCCCTGTAGAACGTGTAGGTGCACATCCACTACCTGTTGCCTCAGCATAATAGGTGGTAGTAGCAGCAACCGTAGCTCCAAAGTTTACTCCACTGGCACTCGAACCAATAGATATTCCTCCTGTTGCCACCGTATACCAATTTATAGTATTACTCGACGAAGTCGCGTTCAATTGTGAAGTGCCTCCGGAACCACAGAATATGCTGGGCGTAGCACTAACAGAGGTAGGTGTGGTACATGGAGGTAGTGCAGTAATTATGTTAACATTATAATCTTCACATTCTCCGTAAGAACTACTGGAAGCCCCACAGGAATAGCTCTGTAAACTAATATCAGTATCTTCTCCACCCCTGATTCTCATTCGGGTAGTTCCTGATGTGGCTCCTGCAGGCACAGCAATTGAAATGTCAACAGTTCCATTTGCGGCAGGAACTGCCCCATTTACATATTCCCCTGCATCGGCAAAATCGCCATCCTGATTAAAGTCAATCCATAGAGCTACGTCATTATAGGTGTCATCCCCAACGGTAACGTAAACATGATAAGTGGTACCCTTCATCAGATCCGGTGCAGTAAGTGCAGAATAGTAGTAATAATTGCTTCCGGGACAAGTTGTACCTGTGTTGTTTGTCAAAGTTGACAAGGTCACGTTGGTAATGATGTCTACACCGTTTGAACAACCAAGGGAATAGGTAGGTGTACAATAAACCAATGCACAGGGCGAAGCAGCTGTGGTAAAGGTCCAGGTGGTGGAACCTACTGCTGATCCGCAGGCATTTTTGGCAACCACTTTCCAATAATAAGTGGTACTTGCAGCTAAGGTGCCGCAAGCATAAGAGTTAGTGGCTACGTTAGAAGTAACCGAGCCAGGCAAACTGCCGGCTCCGAAATAAACATCATACGACGTGGCTGTAGAAACCGCTGCCCATGATACGGAGCTTATTGAGCCTCCTCCGGAGTAACAAACACCCGTAGCCGCATTGGTAGGAGATGGTGTAGCTGCAATACTGATACAGGCAGTAGTAAAAGATCCGGTATTACCGCAAGTGGAGCATGTTTTATAACAGGTAGTTCCTGAATATTCGTAGATAGCATAATTGTAAGTAGTACCTGCCGTAAGGCCCGTAACGGTAACGGTGCTTCCGGTTCCATTATATACACAATATCCGGCACCTACGGCTGTACCGGTAGGATATGCCGTATTGGCAGTGTAAGTGGTTCCTACAGTGGGTACAGCCCCCGAAATGGCCCCGGTAGTCACTACAACAATTCTTCCGGCTCCGGTTCCATTGGCCCAGCTAATGGTTTGTGAGGTAGCGCTCACAGAGGTGGTACCAGGCGACGCAGCCGCGCTGGATGGTTCCGTACAAGTAGTAGTAAAAGTAACCTTATTGGTTCCTGAGGTGGTAACATTATAACAATTGGTAGCCGATGCGAATTCATAAACTACGAAGGTATATTGCGTGGCGGCTGTTAATCCGGTGATGGAACCTGACGAAGTCCCCGTTCCATTATAAACTACGTAACCAGTGCCTAATGGCGTTCCAGAACCATAGGTGCTACTGGCAGTATAAGCAGTCCCGCTGGTGGGAGCAGTACCTGCGCTGACACCGGGGTAAGCTACCACTAATCTGGCATTGCCATTACCATTGGTCCAGCCAATAGTGGCATTGGTATTGCCAATAGTTGTGGTGTTTGCATTAGCAACTTGGTTGGTAGGCGATGTGCAAGAAGCTGTAAATGTCAACTGAACATTAGGTCTGGAATTTGACCTGGTGCCAGAAAGTGTAGGTGGTGATGAATCGGCATTCCAATATTGATAATGTTGATTATTGCCAGGATTTGAATAACGAAATTGTTTCCCGGTAGATCCTTCATTTCCACCACCAGTGTAGTTTGTTTCAATAATAATTTCAAGATGATTCGTTCCTCCAGTATAATTAAAAGGTGTTGCTAAATTAATAGTTACCCAAGATCCGGCTACAAATGAAGTACTGGGAATTGTGGTAGGACCATAAACTAAGGTAGCCCCAGTAGTTTCTGTTGCGTAAGTAGATGTAGCAGTGAAGAGCGTTGTCCTCATTTTCATATAAATTCTACAGTTGGGAACACCATCCGGAGTTGATATTGAATTTACGTAAAATCCAACTGAAGTAATATTCCCTGTAGTAGCACCTATTTGAGCAGAAGTGTAAATCAATGCAGTCCTTTCATATCCATAAAAGGTTCCAAAAGGATCATTAACCGATCCTGTATTTGTATTTGCAGATGGCACTGTAATAACTTGCCCCCAAACAGCATAACTTGAAGCCAAAGCAACAAATAATACAAAGGCAAAGACTTTTTTAGTAACTCCTGATGTAACAAAATTGATGAAAGCGGGTAGATATTTTTTCATAACGACTGGTTTTATTTAATATTTACTGTTATTTAATTTCACTTTTTTCGTACCTGTTAATTTTTTGTAAAGATACAATCGAATCCTTTCTAAATGCATTAGTGAAACACTAAAAAGATATTAGTGTTTCACTAAAAAAAGCGGTAAAATTTGTTTTTTCAGCAGTTTAGGTCCTTTAACGGTCGTTTTGCTAATAGTTTTGTAAAGGTAAAAACTTTTTTTTTATAAACAAAACTTTTTTATAGTGGCAATGTAACATAATACTATTGTTTACGAGCAAACAAGGCAATTTAGCTTTAGAATAATACAGATGATTAATTTGTAAAGTTATAAATAAGTGAAATTAGAAAATCTAAAATGATTTCATGCTTATTCATAAATCATCAGTAAATTTTCTTGCAACACTTGTTGTTGTGATTTGCTCTCATTTTGTATCTTTGAAGTATTGATAAACAGCCGAATTCGGCCCTTTGTTGATAGCCATGGTGTTGTGATTTGCTCTCATTTTGTATCTTTGAAGTATTGATAAACAGCGCAAAAACCCCAGCAACAAGATCAGCTATTGTTGTGATTTGCTCTCATTTTGTATCTTTGAAGTATTGATAAACAGCCCATAACCGTAAGATTTACAGAAACCGTTTGTTGTGATTTGCTCTCATTTTGTATCTTTGAAGTATTGATAAACAGCCTTTTTCTCGTGCTGGGCATGATGCTTTGTGTTGTGATTTGCTCTCATTTTGTATCTTTGAAGTATTGATAAACAGCACAAAATTCTTAATTAATTAATATTCAATTGTTGTGATTTGCTCTCATTTTGTATCTTTGAAGTATTGATAAACAGCCTAGTCCAAATCATCACTATGGAGCTTATAGTTGTGATTTGCTCTCATTTTGTATCTTTGAAGTATTGATAAACAGCTTGAGTGTGGGGCTATTCTACGTGA
>CAZRFL010000142.1:0-5436 GCA_964599365.1 uncultured Bacteroidales bacterium | reverse complement strand
ATCTTCAGGAGTGGGGGTGACCCTTACGCCGCGTTCGGAGCGCAGATGTTTAACTTACCCGGACTCACTAAGGAGTCTCACCCTGATCTTCGGCAGTCTGCAAAGAGCGCGTTGCTTGGCTGCGGATACGGCCTTGGTTGGGCGGCTTTTGCGTCTCAACTTCTCGTGGGGTTCCTCGGGGCACCGCCCGTTCGGTATGAAAGAGATTTTGCGAAACAGCTAGGCGTGGATGGTCTGTACATCGACAAGTTCCTGCAATGGGATTAAAACTGCAAGAAGATGATGGAGATACCCCACACCTGTAGCGATCAGGAGCTACTGATTCACTGCGTGGCGGCCAAGAAGATCATCGACAAGTACAGGGCTACTGCGCACCCCGTTGTGAGCTTCTGGGACATGTGCTCTGGCCTCATACAAACAGCGCTTGCAGACGGCAATGAGTTCGTGTATAAATGTATTACCTTCAAGAAGGGGGAGATAGTTTTGCCCAACGGCATGAGCTTGCTCTACCCTGACTTGCGACAGCAGAAGGACGAGAAAGGTAGGAGCCAGTGGATATACGGGCCAGACGCTACCAAACTTTACGCAGGCAAGATCACGAACAATGTGGTGCAAGGCACTGCGCGTATTGTGATGACGGATGGGATGCTACGAACTGCAAAGAGGTACTTTGTGGCGGGAACGGTGCATGACGAGCAGATCGTTGTTGTGCCCGAGGCAGAGGTTGAGGAAGCTAAGACTTGGGTCTTGGCTCAGATGACTATGGAGCCGAGCTATATGCCCGGTATTCCGTTGAACGCTGACGGCGGTGCGCATCGTCGTTATGGATTAGCAAAAGACTAAAAGGAGAAAGTATGAGATTACCAACGCGTATGCGTGTGGGCAAGAAATGGTACAGCGTGGAGGTGGTGGAAGCCATGCTTCACCGCCGAGATATGGGGCGCACGTTCTACCCAGAGCAGTGCATCCGGCTTGGCAAGACAAGCAACATCACGGGGCGTAGGTTCAGCAAGGATGAGTTGGCTGACACGTTCTGGCATGAGGTTGTCCACGCCATACTGGAGGACATGGGGCAGTACGATCTCAATAAAAACGAAGCGTTTGTCACACAGTTTGCCAACCGATTAACAGTAGCAATAAAGACTGCGAAGTTTGAATGACCAAGCCAATTACATGGAGCCACTCATCCCTCAAGGACTACGAGGGCTGTGCCCGTAGGTATCACGAAGTAAAAGTATTGAAGAACTACAAGTTCCAAGAGACTGAAGCAACGCGCTACGGCACGGTACTACACGAGGCGGCTGAACTCTACATCAAAGAGGGCAAGCCCATACCGCCTGAGTTTGCGTTCATCAAGGACACGCTCGATGCCCTGAACATCAAGCCCGGAAGGAAGCTGTGCGAACACAAGATGGGGTTGACTGTTGACTTGCAGCCTTGTGAGTTTCTTGGCAAGGACGTGTGGCTTCGCGGTATTGCTGACTTGCTCATCGTTGACGATGAGAACTTAACTTGTTGGGTTGTGGACTACAAGACCGGCAACAACAAGTACCCAGATCGGGAGCAACTTAAACTGATGGCGCTCATGGTATTCGCCCACTTCCCACACATCCGCAAGGTCAACGCAGCACTGCTGTTCGTGGTCAAGGATGATATGGTTAGAGCGTCATATACGATTGACCAAGCCGATGCAGAGTGGTGGCAGTATCGCCAACGCGTAGCTAGGATTGAGCAAGCGCATGCAACAGGCGTATGGAACCCAAGACCCTCACCGCTGTGTCCTTGGTGTCCCGTTACAACCTGCGAAAACCACCCAAAACACTAAGGAGAAAGATATGCACACCTATGAAATCGACATCGTGTCAGACTCAGACGAAGGCCGCACAGTCAACGTGTGGACAGCCAAAGCCAACAACATGGCCGAGGCACTGCAAGACGTGATGAATAAGAACAAAGTCATGCTTGACAGTAAGTCGGATGGAGCCGTCATGGTAACCATTACAAAACAGTTTTCGAAGCAAGCGGCTATGTCAAACTTTGAGGCACAAAACAAAGTACGTATCATGGTCGCTGAGACTGAGCAGTCCATCATGGATTTAATTAAACCCCCTGTTAAACATTAGGAGCAATCATGGCTACACGCAACTACCGCAGTGAGTACGACAACTACCAAGGCACACCCGAGCAGATCAAGAAACGCGCAGGCCGAGTCAAGGCTAGGCGGATGATGGAGAAGACGGGTTCTGCCACCAAGGGTGACGGCAAAGATGTGGATCACATCAAGCCCATGCGCTCAGGCGGTACGTCAACGAAGGGCAACCTTCGAATGCGAAGTAAGTCAGCAAACCGATCAGATAATAAATAAACGGAGAAAGCATGGAAATCATCGAGGACAAAGCACTTGTCTTTCGCACCCGCAACCCACAGAAATATCAGGTAATCCCAAAACACAAAGTCATCGAGCGTATGGATGGCGGCTACGACGTAGCTGTGTATTGGGGTCTTGACGAATGTCGGGTATTGCGTAACCTAGGTGTTAAAAACATTCAATCGCCTATCACTAGGCGCTACAACTGGCCGGGTAAATACACACCCATGGCACATCAAAAAGATACGGCATCTTTCTTAACGCTCAATCGCAAAGCCTTTGTGTTTAGCGAGCCGGGCACTGGCAAGACGCTCTCAGCATTGTGGGCGGCTGACTACCTGATGCAACGTGGTGAAGTCAGGCGGTGTTTGATTCTGTGCCCCTTGTCAATCATGCAGTCTGCGTGGCTTGGCGATCTGAACAACAGCATCATCCATCGCTCTGCCATCGTCGCGCACCACTCGCAGGCTAGTCGGCGTATCGAGATGGTTCAGCAAGATTACGAATTTGTAATTGCAAATTACGACGGCCTTAACTTGATCGCTGACGAGATCAATGCTGACGGACGCTTTGATCTAATCATTGTTGACGAGGCTAACGCCTACAAGACCATGACGACTAAGCGTTGGAAGACTCTGAAGTCCATCATCAAGCCTAATACATTCCTGTGGATGATGACGGGTACACCCGCATCGCAGTCCCCTGCGGATGCGTATGGCTTGGCCAAGTTGGTTAACCCCGATGGTGTGCCCAAGTTCTTCACTGCGTGGCGCGATCAGGTCATGCACAAGATCACGATGTTTAAGTGGGCGGCTAAACCAAACGCACCCGAGTTGGTACACGAAGCCCTGCAACCAGCCATCCGCTTTACCAAAGAGATGTGCCTAGACCTACCGCCTGTCATTAACATGACGCGTGAAGTCCCGCTGACCCCACAGCAAGCCAAGTACTACAACATGCTCAAAGACAAGATGATGGTGTATGCGGCAGGCGAGACGATCAGTGCAGTGAACGCTGCAGCAGGCGTATCTAAGCTGTTGCAGATCAGTTGTGGTGCGGCCTATACCGATGACAAGGAAGTGGTGGAGTTTGACTCAGCGCCTCGCCTTGGTGTGCTTGAGGAAATCTTGGAGGAGACAACTCGCAAGGTCATCATCTTCGCTTTGTTTCGTAGCACCATCGACTCCATCCACAACTACCTCTTGAAGAAGGGCATCGCCAACGAGTGCATCCACGGCAGTGTGACACCGCCTAAACGCGCAGACACCATCAGGCGTTTCCAAACAGAACCTGACCCCCGCGTGTTGGTGATGCAACCGCAAGCTAGTGCCCACGGGATTACCCTAACTGCCGCTGACACAGTGGTGTTCTATGGGCCACTCATGAGCGTTGAGCAATACGTGCAGTGCATAGCACGAGCAGATCGCAAAGGTCAAGACTCCGACAAAGTTACTGTGATACACATTCAGGGTAGCCCAATCGAGAAGAAGATGTTTAAAGCGTTACAAGATAAAGTAAGTGATAACTCTTTACTTACAGAGATGTTCGACACAGAAATAAATTCATGAAAGGGGGTTGCAACACGATCAAAACTATGTAAACTGTCAAACCTTAGACAAAAACAATACAGGAGAAAGCACAATGTCTGAAGAAACCCAAGAGCCAGTACCTCTGGACAGGCTCGCAAAAATCTATCGCAAAATCAAGGAGCGCATTGACCTGCTGACACAGGAGTACGACACACAGATCGAGACTCTGAAGGCACAGCAAGATGAAGTTCGCTTTGCGATGAAAGACCAGATGAAGTCCATGGGCGTCAAGTCCGTGCAGACTTCCTTTGGAACTGTGTCAATGGTGACCAAGACGCGTTACAACACGCAGGACTGGGACTCATTCAAGAAGTTTATTCTTGAGCATGAAGTCGTGGACTTGCTGGAGAAACGCATCGCGCAAACCAACATGGCACGGTACCTCGAAGAGAACCCGGGCTCTCTCCCGCCGGGCTTGAACTCTGTAACGGAGTTTGAGATTCGCGTAACTAAACCAACCAAGTAAATTTATCATGACTAATATCGCACTATTCAACCCTTCCAATGTTCCCTCATTCGCACGCAACAACGAGTTGTCTGACACAGCCAAAGCCCTCACGGGCGGTGGCGTAGGCACCAGTACCAAGCGCATCTCCATCAAAGGCGGTGTGTTCCGGTTGCTGGCCGGTGGCAAAGAGATCGCCTCTATCGACGAGCGCTTCTTGGATGTCATCATCGTCAAGGCTGCCCCCAAGGTCAGCCGTATCTTCTACGCTAAGTCTTATGACGGTGACAACATCACTGGCCCTGACTGCTGGAGCAACGATGGTGAGCGCCCAGACGCATCCGCTGAGAACAAGCAAGGTACTACCTGCATGTCCTGCCCTCAGAACATCGCAGGTTCTGGCCAAGGCAATAGCCGTGCATGCCGCTACCAACAACGCTTGGCTGTGGTGCTTGAGAACAACATTGAAGGCGACATACTGCAGTTGACTTTGCCAGCCACTTCGGTGTTCGGTAAGGAAGACGGAGACAAGCGCCCATTGCAAGCCTTCGCTCGCAACTTGGCTATGCAGAACCCACCCATCAGCCCCGAGATGATTGTGACTCGCATGAAGTTCGACACGAAAGCAGAAGCGCCCAAGTTGCACTTCGCGCCTAGCCGTTGGCTGACTGACGAGGAGTATGCAATTGTTAAGACGCAAGGCGACAGCGATGAAGCCAAGCGTGCAGTTGTGATGACTGTTGCCGCCGCTGATGGTGTGAAGACTGCACCTAAGTTGGCCATCGAAGGCACACGCCCCATGGGTGAGTTGACCAAGGAAGAAGACGCTCCAGCATACGAGCCGATTGCGGCCAAGGCAAAAGCGAAAGCCAAGCCCGCTGAAGTTGAGGAAGATGCTGAACCAGAAGTCCGTAAGGAGTCTGCAAAGCCGTCGGCTGTGCCTGCCAAGAAAGGTAAGCTAGCTGACATCGTGTCCGATTGGGACGATGAGTAACTGAATCGGGGGGAACGCTGTGCAAAGGCTTTTTTAGCTT
>CAZRFL010000141.1:0-5519 GCA_964599365.1 uncultured Bacteroidales bacterium | reverse complement strand
AGATGACGGATATGGCCAAACCTGCCCTGGATGTGGTGTTGAGCGAAGAAGTGAAGTTCTATCCCGGCAAGTTCATCAATACCTACAAGCATTGGATGGAAAATGTGAAGGACTGGTGTATTTCGCGTCAGCTTTGGTGGGGACAACGCATACCCGCTTATTATGCTGCCGACGGAAGCATATTCGTGGCCAAGACCGCCGAAGAAGCTCTGGAAAAAGCTAAGAAAGCAGGATTGAACATTAATGAGCTTACACAGGATGAAGATGTGCTGGACACCTGGTTCTCTTCCTGGCTGTGGCCCATCTCGGTATTCGACGGCATACGCCATCCGGATAACAAAGACATCAACTACTATTATCCCACACAGGATCTGATAACAGCCCCCGATATACTGTTTTTCTGGGTGGCACGTATGATTATGGCAGGATTGAACTATCGCAAAGCAATTCCATTCAGCAATGTATATCTGACCGGAATGGTGAGAGATAAACAAGGCCGCAAGATGTCGAAACAGTTGGGGAATTCACCTGATCCTATAGAACTGATTGATAAATTCGGAGCCGATGGCGTTCGTATGGGCATGTTGCTGGCTTCGCCTGCCGGCAACGATTTGCCTTTCGATGAATCGCAATGCGAACAGGGACGCAACTTCAGCAACAAGATATGGAATGCCTTCCGCCTCATCAAAGGCTGGCAGGTTGACGACAGCATTCCCCAACCCCAGAGCAGCAAAGTATCTGTGGATTGGTTCAACGCCACCCTCAACAGCACCCTTATCGAGTTGAACGACCATTTCGAAAAATACCGCATGTCGGACGCCATACTCTGCATCTACAAACTGATTTGGGACGATTTCTGTTCGTGGTATCTGGAGATGATCAAACCCGCCTACCTGCAACCCATAGACCGCGCCACCTTCGAAGCCACGTTGGACATCTTCGAAAAGCTGATGCAGATACTGCATCCTTTTATGCCTTTCATCACCGAAGAACTCTGGCACCACATACGCGAGCGCAAAGAAGGCGAATCGGTGATGATGACCGAAATGCCTAAGGCAGGAGCATTCGATAAAGATTTCCTGGAAAACTTCCGCTATGCGCAGGAAGTCATCACCGAGATACGAATGGTACGTAAGGAAAAGAATATCCCTTTCAGAGAACCCATCAAACTGATGATTCGTAAGAACAACAACGAAGCTACGGACACCACTTTCGATACGGTGGCTGCCAAGCTTTGCAACATCAGCGATATGGGATATGTCACCGAAAAGGTAGAACAGGCCATAGCTTTCCTCATACGTTCCACCGAATTCTACATTCCCGTGGAAGGAAACATAGACACTGAAGCCGAGATACTGAAACTACAGGAAGAACTGAAGTATCAGCAGGGTTTCATCGACTCGGTAATGAAAAAGCTGGGCAACGAACGTTTTGTTAGCTCTGCTCCCCAGCAGGTGGTGGATATAGAACGCAAGAAGCTGGCCGATGCACAATCGAAAATCAACATCATTGAAGAACAAATTCGCTCCCTGAAACAATAAGAACATGTTTTGTAAGTTGGTTTGGAAACGAAAATTGCCTGTCGTGGTTCATTGGGTTAGCTGCCGCATTGCGAAATATTATCTCCTGCTACTTTGCCTGATTGCTTTGAATTCATGCGAAACGAAACATGTTTGCATGGCGGCCCGAAACAACGGGAAACCTCAGAACTACAACCATAACCTGACTCGCTGGGCAAAATATAATGCCAGAAGATGCAGTGGTTATTCGAGTATGGGGATAGTACCAACCAAGGTCAACGATTCCGATTACGAAAAAACTAAAAAAAGGCTGGACAAACAGGCACGCAGACTCCAAAGAAAAAAGCTACGATCGAATCTTCCCATTATTTAAGTCATTTGTGTTAAAAATTTTTGCAGGCCTGCACTATCTTTTTGCAGTCGACGGAAAAAATATGTAAATTAGCATCGAAATTTAAACACTGAACAAAAACCTAACGCCATGAAATCTAAGAAAATTGTAAAAACCATCTTTAAGATATTCGGTATCCTAGTAGGACTGATCATAGTTTTAGCTATAGTGCTGCCTTTGATCTTCAAAAAACAAATCATACAGGCCGTGAAGACCGAGATCAATAAAAGCCTCATCGCCACAGTTGATTTTAAAGATTATCATCTCTCGCTTTTCCGTAATTTTCCCAATTTCACATTAGGTTTGGACAATCTGACGGTTGTGGGTCAGAAAGATTTCGAAAAAGATACCCTTGCGAATATAGAAAAACTGAAGGTTACCATTGGATTGTTTAGCGTGATCAAAGGGGATCAGTATACCATTAAGAGAATTGCCATTGAAAGTCCGAAGATACAATTGAAAGTATTGAAAGGCGGCAAA
This sequence comes from uncultured Bacteroidales bacterium, assembly GCA_964599365.1. Classification (GTDB taxonomy): domain Bacteria; phylum Bacteroidota; class Bacteroidia; order Bacteroidales; family CAIWKO01; genus CAIWKO01. The sequence goes on along the minus strand of CAZRFL010000141.1, from coordinate 3,128 downwards.
GCCAACTGGGACATCAGCAAACCCTCCACTGAAAAACCCAAGCCCGGCGAAACCGAAAAGCCATCGGCCTTCAAACTCTCAATACAGAAACTGAGTATCAGCAATGCTAAAGTTATATACGATGATGAAGATGCCAATATGCATGCCAGGGTCATCAACCTCAATCATACCCTATCGGGGGACCTAACCGCCGATCTCACCAACCTCTCAACTGAGACCAAAATTGACACGCTTAGTTTTTCCTATGGTGGCATCTCCTATCTGAGCAAAGCCAATTTCTCTCTGGATGCCGATTTCGAAGCCGACCTCAAGAACTCCAAATATACCTTCAAGGACAACGAACTTCAGCTCAACAACCTTTTTCTCGGTTTCGATGGTTGGGTGGCCATGCCCAAAGAGGATATCAATATGGATTTAACGTTCAAAACCAAAAAAACAGATTTCAAAAATCTCCTTTCATTGATACCCGCTGTTTACAGCAAAGATTTCGACAAAGTGGAAACCAAAGGCAGCCTCGCTCTTGATGGTTTTGCCAAAGGCACTTACAACGACAATACCCTTCCGGCATTTGCCGTAACTTTGTTAGTGGACAATGCGATGTTCAAATATCCTTCCCTGCCCAAGGCGGTCACCAACATCAACCTGAATGTGAAGGTAAGCAATGCCACCGGTAAGCCCGATGCCACAGTGATCAACATCAAGAAACTGCATCTTGAAATGGGAAGCAATCCCGCCGATATAGTGATGCTGGTGAGCACTCCCGTTTCCGATCCCAATATAGACGGAACCATTAAAGTGAAAGTAAACCTGGCCGAAGTGAAGGATTTCTATCCCCTCGAAGCCGCTGAGCAATTGAATGGTTTGCTGAAAGCCGATGTCTGCCTGAAAGGCAGATTGTCATCCATTCAAAAGGAAAAGTATGAGGAATTTCAGGCCAAAGGCGAGATCGCTGTTTCAAAAATGTCGTATAAAAGCAAAGACATCAAACAGGGAGTTTTCATAAACGAACTGAAGTTGATGTTTTCTCCAAAGTTTGTGGATCTGCCCTTGTGTGATATCAAAATCGGCAAATCGGATATTCAGGCCAAAGGACATCTTGACAACCTGTTGTTCTATATTTTTAAGAATGATAAACTGTCAGGGAATTTTACCAGTACCTCACGTTTGCTCGACCTCAATGAATTTATGAGCGATGAGGCGGCCCCGGCAGCCAAGACTACTGAAACTACTCCTGCAACTTCAGGATCAGTGATAGAAGTTCCTGCCAATATCGACTTTGTACTGAATTCAAGCTTCGGAAGGATATTATACGACAATATGGACATGAGCCAGGTGCAGGGTATCATAAAGATAGCCGACCGTAAACTTACCCTCGAGAAATTCAAAATGAATATGCTGGAGGGAACCATGGTTGCCACCGGATATTATAGCACACAGAAAACCCTGCCACAGGTTGATTTTACTCTTGATATCAGCCAGTTTGACATCCCAAAAACCTTCAAGACCTTTGTTACCGTGCAGAAACTGGCTCCCATTGCCGAAAAATGCACCGGTAAGGTATCAATAAAAATGAACCTGAACACAGCTTTCGATAAAACCATGGCTGTGGATTTCAACAGCCTGAATGCGGGAGGTTCGCTTACAGCAACCAATGTGGAAGTAAAGGGTTTCGAAGCCGTGAACAAGATAGCAGATGCCCTCAAGATCGATAAATTTAAAAAGCTGGGCTTCGATAAAGCTAACGTTGAATTCCATATCGCCAATGGCAGACTCACTGTGAAACCCTATAGCTTTACTTTCGAAAAGATTAAGATGACGGTATCCGGTTATAATTCCCTCGACCAGACCATGAACTACGATGTGGTGTGCGAAATTCCCCGCGAATTGTTCGGAGGCGCCGCCAACGGCGTATTGAACAATCTGGTGGGTCAGGCCAATAAAAAGGGACTTAACATTCAGCCGGGTAATACTATAATTGTGGCAATAAAAGTTGGCGGAACTATCAGCAAACCTATTATCACTACTAATATCAAAAACAGCGTGAAAGATGCGGTAGAAGATTTGAAAGAACAGGTGATAGAGACCGTGAAAGACAAGGTAAACGAAACTGTCGACAAGGCCAAAGAAGAAGCCAGCAAAGAGGCTCAGAAACTGATAGCCGATGCCGAAGCCAAAGCCCAGCAGTTGAAAGACGAAGCCAAAAAAGCCGGTGATGCCCTGGTGGCAGAAGCCGAGAAGCAGGGTAAAGCACTGGAAGACCAGGCTACGAACCCCTTCACCAAAGCCGCTGCTAAAGAAAGTCACAAACAACTGGTTAAAACTGCCAAAGACAAATCTGATAAGTTACAGCAGGAAGCCGCAGTTAAGGCTGATAAGCTGATCGCAGATGCCAAAGTACAGGCTGATAAGTTGAAGAAGTAATTGTTGTGCTTTAGGGACATGACATGTCATGTCCGGTATGATATCTGCCAAAAGGAAGATTCAATCATTAAGAGAAAATTATGCCGTTTATTCAAGCGCAAAGGAATAACTTTGCGCTTTTCTAATCCCTTTCTTTTCCGTGGAAGACTATAAACTGGACATCAATTCATTTCTTGAAAAAAGCCTTACCCTACCGGTCTTCGATGTCCGCTCCCCGGCGGAATTTGAACACGGACATATTCCCGGCGCATTGAATCTACCGTTATTTACCGACGAAGAGCGTTCCATAGTCGGCACTTTGTACGCTCAAAAAGGTTCTTCCGAAGCCATCATGAGAGGATTGGAGCTGACCGGCCCCAAGATGAAGGAATACGAAGCCAAAGCAATGGAACTGGCCCCGGAAAAAGAATTGCTGCTGCATTGCTGGAGGGGTGGCATGCGAAGCAACAGCATGGCCTGGCTGTTAAATACCGCAGGTATGAAAGCTTATACCCTTGAAGGAGGATATAAAACCTACCGTCAATTTGTAAGGACATATTTTTCAAAACCTTTTCAACTCATTGTTGTTGGAGGAATGACCGGTTCAGGGAAGACTGAGGTTCTCGAAGCCATAGCCTCTCTGGGAAAGCAAGTGATTGATCTGGAAGGACTGGCCGGTCACAAAGGTTCGTCATTTGGCAACATTGGCCTGCCCTCACAGCACAGCA
>CAZRFL010000140.1:0-5583 GCA_964599365.1 uncultured Bacteroidales bacterium | reverse complement strand
CATGGGTGCAATCCGTTCAAAAGAAGGGATTCGAGATAGCTTTGCACAATGTATCGTGGAGCCAATCGAAACGCGAAAGAGTTTTACAGGGGCTGGAACATTTCAAACATTATTTCGGCGCCTACCCCAAAATGCTGATACAGCATAACGACACTATTGAAAACGAAAGCTTGTATTGGGGTCGTCAGCGATTAACCTTCCCTACAAATCTGTTGTTTGATGCACTGACGCTGATCAATCCAAAGGCGAGAAACAGTCATATTTATCGGGGGGCCGATGAATCTTCACCCTATTTCTGGGGAGATATCTGCAAGGAAAAAATAAAGTATGTGCGCAACTTTATATTTTCGGACATCAATACCCTGAAGGTTTGTCCTGAAATGCCTTACTACGATCCATCGAAACCTTATGTGAACCAATGGTTCGCCTCGGCGGAAGCACCGGATGCAACGACATTCAATTTGCGGGTGAATAAAGATAGTATTGCCCGACTGGGAGCCGAAAATGGTTGTTGTATTGTTTACACCCATCTGGGAAAGAACTTCGCAACAAACAATTCCCTGGACCCGGTGTTTGAGCAAAACATGAAGGAGCTCGCCAAAAGAGACGGTTGGTTTGCCCCTGCTTCGGAAATCCTGAACTATATTGAGACATTCAACAATTCGAAAAGAATATCCTCATTCGCCCGATTCCGGTTAGAACTAAAGTGGTTGATGCATAAAATCAAGGTCAGAGGGACTTCCTAAGAAGGGAATAGGTTATAGGGAATAGGTTAAATTGGAATAAGGTTTAATCCATCCAATTATCCATCCAACAATCCGCCGCGGCGGAAGCAATCTAACAATATAGCGATCCATCCATCTTTCCATTCTTCCAATCTTCCTACTTACCCACAACTGCCTTAATGGTCATGAAAATTATTTTGATGTCGATCCAAAAGGAATGTTCCTGCACATATTTGAGTTGCAATCTTTTTTTCTCGGGCCAGATCAGTTCTTTATAAGTCGCATCGGGATCAGCAGAACCTTCCAGTATCTTGCCTTCGTCGGAGTTCCATACCGAAGCATAGTCTGTGATACCGGGTTTTACGGATAGAATTGCCTTTTCTTCTTCGGTAAACAGATCGGTGAATAATTTTACATCAGGTCGAGGTCCAACAAAACTCATTTCGCCTCTCAAAACATTGATGAACTGAGGCAGTTCGTCGAGTTTGGTCTTTCTTAAAAAACGCCCTATTCCCGTGATACGTTTATCGGATAGAGTGGTTGAAGATGCGCCAATTTTATCAGCATTAATAACCATGCTGCGGAATTTGTACATTTTAAACAATTTGCCATGCAAACCCACCCGTGGTGCTTTGTAAAATACCGGGCCCCCATCGTGGAACTTTATGAAAGCTGCAATGATGATGATAAAAGGGTGAATGATCAGCAGTAATAATAAACTAAAAGTAAAATCAAAAAGTCGTTTCATATAAAATGGATAGCTAAATACACATCAACTCAATCAATGGCTCTGAATTTGTTCGCACCCGGCCAGGGTTCTTTCATTCGCTTAAAAGGCGTTGTGCCCGTTACTAATTTTACTATTCCCCACATCACCCCCAAGCCATGCAAAAAGTGATACAGAAAGAAACAAAACGGGAGTACAAATATATGGGCAAACTTCTTAAAACGCATGGCTTGTTGCACGGAAGATATAACAGCCAATAAAGAATATAAACCCATTGCGCCAATAAACAGGTAGCAGATAAACGGAATGAAACATGACAATGCGATGCCCGCCGCTATGCCAAAAGAAAATACAGCTGTAATGGCATGTCGATACGCAAAAGTATAAGGTGCCAGGTACCACATATAGGCATTATAAGGCGCTTCTTTGAAAAACTGTTTCTTCAGGAATTTAACCATATCAGGCTGATTGAAATAATCCAATTGGATATCGGGATTCAGCCAGACCTTACCTCCTAGTTTAACTATTCTGCGGTTAAACTCATAGTCCTGTGCGCGCATCAGGCGCTCATCGAAAAAGCCTATGCGTTCGAAAATGCTTTTCCTGAAGAAGCCAAAGGGAACGGTATCGGCGGGTCCTTCTTTCATGCCCACGCGGAATCCGGAATTGCCCACTCCAAATACATGAGTGGTTAGCGCTTGAACGACCGAGGCATTATACGAATCATTATAGGGTTTGGTAATCACCAATCCGCCTGTGTTGTCAGCACCGGTTCGTTTTGCGGTGGCATATAGCTTCAGCAAATAATCAGAAGGATATTCCGAATGGGCATCGAGTCTGAGAATGTATTCGCCTTTAGACTCACGAATGCCTATATTCAGCGCACAAGCCTGAATTTGCTTTTCGTTTTCTATAAGACGAATGGATGGATGACCTTTTGCATATCCGGTAATAATACTGCAGGATGCATCGTTGGACATGCCATCAATAACAAGGATTTCGCTTGAGCAATCTTCGGGCATTTGAAACGCCAGCACACAATCGAGGCAGGCGGCAATGAATTTTTCTTCGTTGCGGCAGGGAATGAGTATTGATATGAGTGTTTTGTCTGTCATCAAAAATATCCGGGATAATGTTTCTTTATGTATCGGTAAGCGTTCTGCTGCATCTTGTAAATCTTCCTTATAAACCCATGGTAATTGGTGGTAGCATGTTCGTTATGGAACACAACCAACTCAGGACAAAGCAGTATTTCCAACTTCAGTTGCTTGCATTGAGCCGAAGTGCTTTCTTCCTCACCGTATAAAAAATAGCCATGATCAATAATGCCTCCCTGCTGAAAAAACTTCTCTGTAAAGATCATAAAAGCACCATGAGCCGAGTAAATGGCAGTGCGCTCCGGTTTTTTCACTGTAAGATCAGGTTTACGTAATGATTGAAGTGAGGCCCGGGAATGATACAACAACCACCCAACCATATAGCCGGAAAACAAGAGACGATATTGCCACTGCTGCGATTTGCTCAGGGCGGTCATCCTGTATGGGTTTTGATGCTTACCCGTAGAAGTCGAAACTATATCGGGAGCGATTACTGCAGCATTGTTTTGCATTGCCAGTAGTTTCACAAAGAAATCTTTATCTTTTATTTCAATATCATTGTTGGAGATGATGAGGTATTGAAATTCTTTATCGGCAAAGCCCATTTGTTTCATCACAAAATCGGCGGCCCCGAAATAGCCTATATTGCCCGGCGATTTGTACAGATGCAGAGCATCATGACCTGAGATGCTTTTGTATTCCTGCAACTTTCGAAAATCATCCTCACCGGGACTGTTATCGGCCACAGCTATGATCACATGCTCCAACCCGGCCATATCATACAGATTATTGAGCAACTGAAGGGTGAGATCAGCCTGACAATAATTAACCGTTATGAAAAGGATTTTGCTCATTCTGTTCAGTCTTCTTTGGTTTGTTGAATTGCTTTACCCCTTTTACGAATAAAAAAGATGATGCCTATGGATATTATCCATGATAAAATCAGTGTGTTATAGTTCAAAATATTCACTGTAAAACTCCATAAGAGCACACTATAGAAAAGACCCAATACGCCCATGGCTAAAATATTTCTTCGCCGGGCACTTACATAAACCATTTGCATTATAATTCCTACAAAGAACAAAACGGCCATGGCTCCAAAGAGTGTAAAATCCTGTATCAATCCCCGTGTCATAGTGTAGACATTGGTGCGTATGATGTTTTGATCGTAGATTCCAACCACCGTGTTATCGTCACCATACAACCCTACCTGACGGTCACCGTTGAAATAATTATGAACTCCCGAAAGACTGTATTTACCTACCGCCAAATCATCATTATTATAAGAATTATACCAAACCGTGAAAGCATTAAAGGAACAAAAGTAAGACAAGGCACTGGCATTAACAAACTTCATTTTGGCATCGGTTCTGCCTCCTCTTAAAACCTGGGTAACGGGAATCAGCAACAGTACTATTAAGATTATCAGCAATGCCCGCAATAGCGTCTTGCCCGGTTTTTTCAGCTCGCCCTTCTTTTCATACACATAGGCAGCCGCAAATCCCGAGACCCATATCACTAGGATGAACAAAAAGCCGGTTTTCACCCCGTTGATTAAAGTGAAAACCAGCATCACCGCAAAGGGCAGTAAGGCTATTATCTTATTAAACCAGCCTTTGGATACAACACTAAATATCCCGCCAAGAAAACCTCCCGAATAAAGAAAAGCCATTAGTACCAATCCCTGTTTCGGCATATCCGCGCCTCCTCCGTATCGTATGATGGATATTCTGTTGGCCGCATGCAGCAAATCGGTTACACTGTGAATGCTTATTTTCAGAAAATCGAGTTGCATATATATTGCCATCAAGCCAAAGCCCGAGAAAAGCAACACCAGCCATCTGATCCGCGGCAGGGACAGCAGATTGCTGCGCAATATCTTTTTATCATCATCCCCATCGAAGGTAAAATGATTCATCAATTGTTTCATCACAAAACCACCGGCAAGAAAGGCCATCAACAAAAGCATCAATGGCAGCACTCCTATCCAGAAGAATATAAAATTCATCTTCAGCGAAATCAACAGACTGAACACTATGAATCCTATCCAATAAGCTGAAGTGAAAAACACCGGATCGAATATTTCTTTCCTCACAAACCATTTTAGGAATATCATCAAACCCGCTGCCAATACCAAAAATATCGTGAGGCTAAGCATTTCTGTAAGTCTTTTGTAGTTTGATGAGCAATAAAATCATGAGCAGGGTTTCGGTGGCGACTATGGATATAGAAGCTCCCAAATCCAACAGGTAATGAGAGGCAATGATACAAAAGACAAGGTTGAATATGCCCCCGATGATAACCGTATTGCGGAATTGCTTCTCCATCCCCAGATTGACCATGCCCAATACACCCAGCACGTTGTTGAAGGTACCGACCAGAATGATAACCGATATCACCCGCATGTCGATAATGGTTCGGAGGTTTTCGGCACCTGTGAGTATGTAAACTATTTTGTTGGTAAAAAGTAATATTCCCAGTATGCAGACCAAAAGGAAAGGTGTGAGATACATCATCAATTTGCGCAAAACGAGTATAGAATCTTTTTGGGTGCCTGTTGCAAATCTTTTGCTCAGGTAAGGAAACAAGGCTTGTGTGACGGGCGAAACCAGATAGCGTACGCCTCGGACGGCTTTTTCGGCAATTGTGTAGTAGCCTACCAAGTCGTTGCGGCCGGTGACCACCCCCAATATAAAGGAGGTAGAGGTCATGTAGAAACTGATGCCAACATTGGATATGAACACATCTTTGGTTTTGCGGAGTATGTCTTTGATGGGTTGCAGGGAAGGCGGGGTGAAACGGAATTTATTCATCGATAAGGCTACGATGAAAGCGATGAAACCCGAAAAGATGAATCCTGAGGAATTGATGATGGCATATAGCTTGTAATCTTCGGGGCCGAAGATGGTGAAGAAAATGGCGACAGTGAAGATTATTTTGGCCAGCACGTTGAAATACATCACGTATTTCATGCGCTCTATGCCCTGAAAATACCACACGGGGAACAATATCTGTCCTACTACCATTCCGAAAG
>CAZRFL010000139.1:0-5607 GCA_964599365.1 uncultured Bacteroidales bacterium | reverse complement strand
ATCAGGGAGTAGTTTGTATGGGCTCAGCCACAGTGGGCGGATGCGGAGTAAGATGTGTGAAGGGCAATATGCCTTGCCGCGGCTGCTACGGTCCTCTGCCCGACGTAACCGATATGGGAGCCAAGATCATGTCGACCATAGCTACAGCACTGGATCACGAAAACGAAGACGATATCATTGCTGCAATCAATTCAATTGAAGACCCCGCCGGAACATTCTACCGTTTTAGTCTGCCGGCTTCAAAAATCAGGAGGAAAATACAATGAAAAGATACACTATAGATCCGATCACCCGACTGGAGGGTCACGGAAAGATTGAAATATTTACCAACGACGACGGCGAAGTAGAAAACGTTTATTTCCAGGTTCCCGAGTTGCGTGGTTTCGAAAAGTTTGTCGAAGGCCGCCCTGTGGAAGAAGTTCCCCAGATCGTAACCAAGATATGCGGTGTTTGTCCGGGTTGCCATCATATGGCTGCCGGTAAGGCGGTGGATGCTGTTTTTGGTGTCGAGCCTACCAATACTGCCAAACTCATTCGCGAACTCTTCTACATGGCTCACTTTGTTCACAGTCATATTGCTCACTTTTATGCTCTGGGTGCTCCCGATTTCGTGGTAGGACCAACTGCCAGCAAAGCCGAACGCAATGTGCTGGGTGTGATCAATAAAGTAGGAGTGGAGATAGGCACCGAAGTGTTGAAACAGCGCCGCATTGCTCAGGAGATACAAGCTCTTATCGGCGGACATCAAACCCATGTGGTAATGAATGTTCCGGGTGGTGTTCGCAAAGGCATCAAAGAAGAAGAACGTTTGGATATAGTCGAAAAGGCAAAAGGTTTTGTAGAGTTTGCCAAGTTCTCCATGAAGATATTCAACGACGTGGTGCTTGCCAACGAAGGATATGTCGATCTTATTGTCAATGGTCCTTACAATCTTAAGATACACTCTATGGGGTTGGTTGATGCCAACAATAAGGTGAATTTCTATGACGGTAAAGTGCGAGTGGTAGATACTTTCGGCAAAGAACTGCTGACCTATAAACCCAACGAATATCTTGATAACATAGCAGAACGTGTTGAACCTTGGTCATACCTCAAGTTCCCTTACCTGAAAAAGGTAGGTTGGAAAGGTTTTGTCGAAGGTCAGGATTCGGGAGTATATCATGCTACTCCACTATCTCGTCTGAATGCTGCTGACGGTATGGCTACTCCGGTAGCTCAGGAAGAATACGAAAGAATGTATTCTGTATTGGGCGGCAAGCCGGTGAACAACACTTTGGCTATGCACTGGGCACGTCTGGTCGAGTTGATCTATTCAGCCGAGCATTGCCTCGAGTTAGCGGAAAACAAAGAGATCACCGGCACCGACCTGCGCAACAAAATGTATCAGACACCTAAAGAAGGTGTTGGTATTGTGGAAGCACAAAGAGGTACGCTTACGCATCATTATCAGACCGACGAGCGCGGTTTGGTAACCAAAGCAAATCTTATTGTCGGAACCACCAACAATCATGCGCCCATCAGTATGTCAATCAAAAAGGCTGCTCAGGGTATCATTAAAAAAGGTGTAATGGTCGACGACGGCATACTGAACATGGTCGAAATGGCATTTCGTGCCTACGATCCTTGTTTCTCCTGTGCCACTCACAGTCTGCCCGGCAAAATGCCCATGATAGTCAACATCCGCAAACCGGACGGCGACATCATGCAATCACTGAAAAGGGATTAAAATAACATAGGGTTTTAACCTGAACGGCCGTTTCTGTTTTAATAGGAACGGTCGTTTAATTTGGTGTAATTTGGTGCCTTGGTGCTTTGTGCCATAGGCATCCCTTTGGGAGTGGCAAGAAAAGGGATAGTTATTACCGAAACATTTCTAAATTTGCCGAATCACAATTAATGACAACTAATGACCATTAATGACAACTAATGACTATCAATGACAATGAATGACAAAAACAATATAAAAAAAGAAACACTCATCCTCGGCGTAGGAAACGATATATTGACAGATGACGGCGTGGGCATCAAACTCTGCCGCGAAATGCAGCAAAGGCTGAAATACGACAACATCTTTTACGACACCGCCTGCCTTGGCGGACTCGAAATACTGGAATACATACGTGGCTACAAAACCGTGATCTTTATTGACGCCATTAAAACCCAGGGTGGCATACCGGGAACAGTTTATTATTTCACTCCGGAAGACTTCAAAGAAACCTCCAACTTATCCAATATACACGACGTATCCTTTCTGAAGGCTCTTGAAATAGGCAAAACACTCTACATAGATGTTCCTGAAAGCATACACATCGTTGCCGTTGAAATAAAGGAAGACCTAACTTTCAGTGAAGAATTTACCCCCGAACTCCAGGCCAAATACCCCGAAGCTATTTTGAAAACCTTGGCACTGATTGAAGATATTTTGGGGTCGTAAGCTTTTTTTATCGACCTGTTTCATCCAGCAGGTGAGTCCGGTTTTTCAGGAATTTGAGCACCAGATATAACAGAAAAGACACAACGGCTGATGCCATCAGAATATAATCAAAACGGATGCTTTGCTTTATCAGTTCGCCGACAATATCCAATCCTGAGAAAATAATAAATACAGCTGCAAACCCGTTTTTTTCCATTTTAAGTACTTTTTTCCAACTCATGGGGTGCGAGGGTTTTATAAAGTTCCTGAAATTTGGGATAAATGCCGGAATGTTTGCAGCCCAGTTAGTATATGAATTTCCAAATTTGTTTCTGAGAAACTGTTCTTCTGCAAACATTATTCTTTCATAATAAATCCAATAGAAGAAGCAAAAGGCAATCACAAACCAGAAATTTCCTGATAGCATAGCTGGCCCCACCCACATGAAAAAATTGCCCAGATACAAAGGATGCCTAACGAGGGAATAAATTCCTGTGGTGTTCAGCGAATTGGCTACCTGTTCTTTTGTTGTTTTACCAGAGCTGTGTTCCGGGGTGTGTCCCACAGTATAAATCCGTATAATTAAACCAAACAGGCTGACGAACAGGCAGAAATAGTTGTAATAATTCTCATAAGGTGTGCTTTTCAGAAAAAAAGTTTCAGGATAGAGTTCGCTGTACAAATACATAATGATGCCCGCAAGCAGCAGTATTAATGGCAGATAGCTGCGATGCCTGAAAAGCCAGTTGCCTTGTTGTTCAAATTCTTCGGATAGTGCCATATCATAAATCAGTTTAAGTGAGGCTCAAAAAGTGAAACTAAATTGAATAAAATGATTTTCTCTTCAAAAATAAACGATTTTTGATAAGTACAGAACACTATATTATTTTTTGAAAGAAATTTTAATTTTTAGAAAAATTCGTGTTTATACAATCTAAATTGAAAAAAATATAAAACGTATTCTTCCCAAACCCACCTTCGATGGGCAGGTTTCATCTCCTTTACATTTACTATCTTTGCAAAAAATTATTAAAACTACCAGCTACTATATACTAAATACTATATACCAGCTACTCTCTTCCATCATGAACTACCTCACTGTCGAAAACCTCACCAAAACCTATGGCGAAAAACTGCTTTTCGAAAACATCACCTTTGGCATAGATAAAGGACAAAAGGTAGGATTCATTGCCCGCAACGGCACAGGGAAAACCACCCTGCTGAACATCATCATGGGAACCGAGATACCCGACGGAGGCAAGGTAGTCCTGCGCAACGACATCCGCCTCACCTATCTCCCTCAAAACCCCATCTTCCCCGAGAAACTCTCCGTCATCGATGCCATATTGCATTCCGAAAACGAATTCATACTCGCCATCAAAAACTACGAAGCCGTACTCGACGAAATACACCACCGCAACCTCGAAGGCAAGCCTCATGATGATAGCAACGCCAAACTTCAGGAAGCCATTCACCGCATGGACACCCTCAATGCCTGGGATTTCGAATCACGCATCAAGGAAGTATTGTCCAAGCTCAAAATAATCGACATCAACCAGCCTGTCGAAGAACTTTCCGGGGGGCAGCGCAAACGTCTGGCATTGGCAAAGGTGCTCATCGAAGACACCGACATGATGATACTCGACGAGCCTACCAACCATCTCGACATCGACATGATTGAATGGCTGGAGGAATTCCTTTCCAAACAAAACCTCAGCCTCATTCTGGTCACCCACGACCGTTATTTCCTCGACAATGTCTGCGACGAAATCATGGAAATGGAAACAGCCAATATGTTTCACTACAAGGGCAACTACGCCTATTATCTCGAAAAGAAACAGGAGCGACTGGCCAACGAAAAGATAGAACAGGAGCGTGCCCAGAACCTCTACCGCAAGGAACTCGACTGGATGCGACGCATGCCCCAGGCCCGCACCACCAAATCCAAGGCCCGCATCGAAGCCTTCTACGACCTTCAGGAGAAAGCCTCCAAACGCCTCGACACCGGCAACATCGAACTTCAGACCGGCGACACCCGCATAGGAGGGAAGGTGCTCGAGATGAACAATGTCCGCAAGACCTTCGGCGATTTTGTGGCCGTCGACGACTTCACTTATACTTTCAAAAAAGGCGAACGCATAGGCGTTTGCGGCAAGAACGGCGTGGGCAAGACTACCCTCATCAATATGATAGTCGGCAATCTGCGGCAAGACCGCGGCAAGATAGCCGTCGGGCAGACCATAGTCTTCGGCTATTTCTCGCAGGAAGCCATCAAACTCATACTCGACAAACGCGTGCTCGATTCCGTCAAGGAAGTGGCCGAGCTGGTGCGCATAGGCAAACACGAGATGTCGGCCAGCGCCTTCCTCAACCATTTCGGTTTTTCCCACAGCGTGCAATACAGCAATGTGTCCACCCTCAGCGGGGGCGAGCGCCGTCGCCTGCAACTGCTCATGGTGCTCATCAAAAATCCCAACTTCCTCATCCTCGACGAACCTACCAACGACCTCGATATTCAGACCCTCAATGCCCTCGAAGATTTTCTCAACGAGTTCAAGGGCTGCCTGCTCATCATTTCGCACGACCGTTATTTTCTCGACAACCTCACCGACCACCTCTTTGTGTTCGAAGGCGAGGGCCGCATCAAGGATTTTCCGGGCAACTACACCGAATATGCCCTCCACAAAAAGAAAAAGGATGCCCTGCTCCGTAAGGCTTCCGCGCCCAAACCCCAGCCCGCCAAACCCACCGACGACAGCGCCAAAGCCAAAAAGCCCACCTACAAACAAACCCGCGAGTTCGAAACCCTCGAAACCGAGATCGAACTCCTGGAAACCGAAAAGAAAGAGCTTCTCGACAAAATGAACCATGGCAAACGCAGTCCCGAAGATTTCACCGCCTATGGCATACGCTACGCCGAAATCGAAACCCTCCTCGAAACCAAAACCGAAAGGTGGATGGAGTTGGCGGAGTTGTTTGAGTAGTCATTTGCTTCGCGACATTTGTGGTCATTAGCTTTGCGTCATTTATGGTCATTTGCTTCGCGTCATTTGTTGTCATTTGCTTCGCGTCATTTGTTGTCATTTGCTTCGCGTCATTTGTTGTCATTTGTTACGCATCATTTATTGATGTTTTTAGAAAGCCCCAGAGTTATACCGTACAAATCCAAACAAAATTGTAAAAATTTTTATATT
>CAZRFL010000138.1:2391-5672 GCA_964599365.1 uncultured Bacteroidales bacterium | reverse complement strand
TGTTGAGCGGCCGAATCTCTTATGGCCTCTGTTCCTATGGCTACAATTGTTCCAAGTGCGCTTTCGATCAGATGATGGATGATAACAGCTTTATGCCCAATCTGCAGGCACCAGTTCTTGATGTAGCCTCTGGTTTCAAAGTAGCACGAGATCATTACTATCATTTCGGACATACCTGGGCGAGAGTCGAATATGGTGGAAAAATTCGTGTAGGTGTTGATGATTTTGCACATCGTTTGCTTGGCCCACAGAATGATGTAGAACTGCCAGTGCTTGGAGAGAGACTCAAGCAGAACGATACACAGGCCATATTGAAACGCAATGGACATCAAGCAGCAACTCTCAGCCCGGTGGATGGAACAGTCGTTGCTGTGAATCACAATGTTGCAAGAGATACGAAAACCTTCAACAACGATCCCTATGGTGAAGGATGGCTGATGGTGATTGAACCGTCTTCTTTAAGAACCAGCTTGAAGAATCTTTTCTTCGGAGATGAAAGCCAGAACTGGATTGATGATGAATATTTCAAATTGCAAGGTCTTGTGGCAGATGCATACGGAGAAGAAATGAAATATCGTATGGCTGCAACCGGTGGTGAGGCAATATCAGATATCTATAGTGAACTTCCAGAAGTTGGATGGAACCGCTTGGTGAGTGAATTTCTACATTCTATTTGATGAAACAGAGAGTCAGGAGATAGATGCACACGGTTTGTGTGACTGTCTCCTGACCTTTCTTTTGTCCTTTCTATTGTTGACCTCTCTTGAATTTTGCCGATGTATTTTCACCTTAGAAACCACAGGCAAAACTTTTCAAGGGGGTAGTATATAGTTAATCATATTATATAGATAAATGGTGTCGGCCGGCCGACACCCCCCCCTTGATCTCATAGATGATGATGTGGAATTGTAGCTGAGAAGATCATATTTAACTATATTTTTGAGTGATGTTTTCTTTTCTATTGATGACCTCTCTTGAATCTCGCCCGAGTATTTTCACTTTGTATTTCGTCGAAAAACTTTTCAGAGGCATGATATATAGATTATTATTTTAGATAGATAGACTGTATCGGTGTACCGATACTATGATATATTTTTGTTGATAGTGTTTTAGATGATATTGTTTTGCGGCGAAGATCATGCTGGACTTCATTTTGAGTGATATTTTCCTCTATTTTCATTTTTATTGTTGACCATTGATGAATCTCGCCGATTAAAAAGTTCGTACACAGATTCAATCATAATTCTACTGTTACGACGTCATGACAGTAGATATTTCGTTGATATCTTTTTGCTGATAGTGTTTTAGATGATATTGTTTTGCGGCAAAGATCATGTTGCACTTCATTTGTGACATTCACCTCCACCGCCGGAGCTTGTGAGTACTGGCGCTGGCGGTGGAGACCTGATGTGCAAGTTATTTGATACCAGTGCCAGATCAATGCCGCCCCATAGTATAGCCTTTTTGAGATTATACTGTTATTTCTATTTATTGATGATAATTATTTTGATGATATTTGA
Source organism: uncultured Bacteroidales bacterium (assembly GCA_964599365.1). Lineage (GTDB taxonomy): Bacteria > Bacteroidota > Bacteroidia > Bacteroidales > CAIWKO01 > CAIWKO01. Next base: position 4,152 of record CAZRFL010000138.1, on the reverse strand, counting down.
TTGTTTATGATTACTGTTTTGAATCTTGATATTGGATATACTTTTAGATCTTTGCCGCTGTAAATGATTAGTTTTAATTAGATTAAATTTTATGATGTTTAAAATATTTGTGAAAAGATTCTTGTTCTTGAGTAAGCTTGTAGATCGCCAGCACCACCCCCCATTGATACAACAGTTCTTGTGTGGTTATCATTTGTGAAAGCACAAGAGTTAGAACAAAGATTAACATCTCTTATAAGTTTCACAAAGTAAGAAAAAATAATTTTTTATACAAAGTTGTAAAATGGGGGGGCGGGGGTGGTTTTCACTTCTAAATACTTTAATTTATTAAATATTATTTTTCTTTAATGTTTACAATTTGTTACAACTATATATAATAACACTATTCAGCGGCGCGATTCACTTGAAGATCATTCCTCTGATGTTATCAAGACTCCATCTTTGGCCAACAATATATGTAGAATTGTCTTTTCTTACATCATAAATTACATTCAAATCATTCAATACTTTTTTAATATCATTTTCATTATATATTTTAGAATATTTATTGTTAAAATCTATCATGAATTCCTTTAGCATTAAAGGTGTTACAGATACTTCATCGTTTTCGTTCTTCTTCTCCTCAATACAGCTTATCAACGCATTATATCTCAAAGATTTATCATCTTTTTTAACATCTTCATTCGTTTTCAAATTATTACATGTCATTTTGATCGAAGTTAATTCTCCAAGATTGCAATCAATCATCTGCATTGGGTCTGCTGCACCAATTTCAAGTCCAGAACAATACTTCAAAAGCAGTTTTAAACAATCTTTTCTAACCAAATATTCATCATATTGATAAGTTAATTGATGATTTCTAATATTATATCGCTCATATAAATTACTAAACAATTTGTACTTTTTCTTCAGATAATCTTTTATCAATTCATCCCGAGTTAGATCATCCTGCAATAGTGCTTTGAGACGATCAATCCGCTGGTTGTTCTCAATCATCAGCTCTGCATCCGACTGCTTGATTTCCTTTTTCTTCATCACTGGTTTTGAAATATCAGCAATATTCTTTTCATCAATCAAAAAGCCATATTGATCATTTTCAAGATATTCTTTCAGATAATCAACATCCCATCGCATACGAAATGCTTCTAATTCTTGAGCCTTCAGAAGAATGGTTTCATCAACAATATTGCCATCACTATCCAACAAATCATAACTTTCTATAAGCTTAATTTGATTTTTATCGGTGTTTTGCACAAAATTAAAACCACCATGTGCATTGTACAGCTTATTGACATTGTCATAAGATTTCTTTTGCATCAATGCCATCTGATAATACTTCTGCACCAATTCATTTCGAGAAAGCGTTTGTGCTGTATCTGATTTATTTCCAGAGATAAATATGAAATAGTTGGAATACCCACATCTAAATCTTGCCGGAAACTGTACCAAATCAGTTGTAGATTTCGGATCAGCCAGATAGACATTGCCAATATTTCTGTCACAAATATTAACACCATCAACGATTAAATTGGTGGTAAACAAAAGGCCTCCATTTTCATATACGCCGTTGGCTGATAGCATCTGATGCTTTGATAGATTCTCATACACGGGACTTATACTTTTAGCATCTGCATCGATCAGGTGGCTTTCAATTTCCATTTTACTTGAAACAGCATGCTGAATTTCTTCCATATCATTAATGCTTCGGGTGTAGATCACATCAATCATTCCCGGTTTATGGAGGTTTATAATTGTATTAAT
>CAZRFL010000138.1:0-2381 GCA_964599365.1 uncultured Bacteroidales bacterium | reverse complement strand
CTTCGGGTGTAGATCTCGGTGGTCGCCGTATCATTAAAAAAAAAAATAATTGCATTAATCAGAGCACTTTTGCTGTCTTTTTGGTATTTGACAATTGTACCCGGTTTAGCAGTTTCAGTATTATGTGAGATTCTAATCAACAAATCCACATTCTTAAAATTGAGATAGTCCGGTGTTGCGGTCAAGTAGATCACTGCCTTGCTTTGATTGCACAGGCTCTTGAGATTCTTCATCGCATCATTTCTGAAATCAAAATGATTTACCAGATTGTGCGCTTCATCGATGACCGTAAAATCATAATCTTTTGGATCAATGGATTTGTTTATGATAGATGCTTTATCGTAAGTGCCAAATATCGATCCTGTATCAGGAACAGTACGATCGTTTCCACAAAGACCTTCCATCACCCCAGGCTTGGTGTACTTCTCCTTTCCCTGGAGCACCTGGGAAGCGTATGAGAGCATCAGAATCACTTTTATTCTCTGCTCCAATGCCAGGCGGTAGAACATGGTGGTCTTTCCAATACCGGTCGGTGCCGCAATCACTATACTTGGCTTTTTACTTCCTTTGGTATTTCGGATTGCTTCTTTGATGTGATCCAGTATCTCCAGATATTGATCATCGGAGATATTGCGGTCACACTTGATCTCCTTGGTTGTTCCGGTGAATTTGGTTTCAATCGGTATTCTTACAATAGCTTTTCCAAGCCCCACCTTTTGCATCAGCCGATTGAATTTCTCCGGTGCATATTTTGAAAGATACAATGGAAGTGAAAGATTTTCTCCGCTGTGGTTGTCCATGACCGAATATCCGTTCCAATTGTTTTCTGGATGATCGTTATGGTTATAAAACAGAAGCGCATCAGGATTATCTCCATCATTAGCGTATAATGAATAAAAGCGGATATAGTTCTTCTTTGGATTGTTCAAATGCCTGATGCCGAGATCGTTCAATAGCTCGATAGAGTTTGGATAAACCAATTGAGTCTGTTTTTGTATTTCATTAACATTTCCATATTGGTAAATATTCTGCATTGCCATTTTGTTATCCTCGCTGGTGCTTTGATATTTGATTGAAGATTTATTGGCCTCATCTGAAATGTCAACGGGTAGCCGCAGCAGTGCCTCTTTCATCTTATTGATATCAACAAAGCCGATATTCTTGAAACTGCCAGAGAGTCTCTTGCTGATTCTGTATTCTGGCTCTCCTGCATGTTCATAGCCTTTGATATATGAACAAGTTGGCGCAATGTTCACTTTCTGGTTCTTCGTCCAGAGAAGCTCGACCTTCCCATTATCGTATGGAAACAATCTATTTCCATAGATATCCATTGGTTTTTTTGTCTTAAACAAGAAATGGAAGCCGCCGGAGACAGATTGTTCAAGAAATAGTGTGTCTGAAACATTATCCATCAATAATTGAGCAACTCGCTCGCTTGGATTGTCAAAATCAAGGCAATTGAGATAAGTGTCGTCTGCTTGTTTTCCCATTCGAATAACAATACCGGTCAATTCATCGGATTCAAAATCTTTATCGGTAACTTTATGCCATGAGCTAATATAACTGTGTCGGTTGCCGTTGTACAAAGGCGCACATTGGATACTCACAGCTTTTGCATCCTGATATATTTCTATGATCTCTGCTCGATGCTCCGGTGTGGTGATGTGACTATGTCTGAAAGAAGAGGATCGGTACTTGTCAGAGAGATTATTCAAGTCATTAACGAACCAGTTTAATTCTTCTTCGGATAGGATCGCTGCATCTTCAATGTCGATTTCAGATATTTGTTCATAATTTCCAATTGTACCATCTTTAATTATGGCTTTACTTGGTGCTACCAGAGTTTGACCATTTGCGAAAAATTCCACTTTATCTTTATTTGATGTGCTGTCGTTTTGCTCAGAGAAGAAATAGACTTTCTTATTTTCAATTTTCCCGAAGCTATGAAAAATAATGTGATATCCACCTGATGGTGTTGTTTCAATATACACATCGTGCAAGCCAAATAGAGGCATTATTTCATTGAATACTTTGTCTCTTTTCTCCGGCACGTAGATATCTATATCAACGATATAGACGACATATTTCTTACCTTCTTTCACCAGAGACCCGCCGACGATGCCAACGCCAGTCATTCCATAAATTGGTGATGAATAGAGATTCGGCCAGTTTTTATATGTTGGTTTCTTTCCGTAATCATTTAAAATTACTAACTGATAACCTGCGAGATTCAACTGATTCGCCCGATCGTACACATTCTGCAGGTGTTCTTGTTCTGAAATTTTTTGATAGTTTTCGTTGTACATTTTTTTCTCCCTCTTTTTCATTAATAATAGATTCAATGGTACAAGTGCTCTTTCTTCCGGTAGAAAAAGATCAGG
>CAZRFL010000137.1:0-5778 GCA_964599365.1 uncultured Bacteroidales bacterium | reverse complement strand
GATCATTTTTGGAATGAAATTCCAAATCATTTTCCATTCGTAGAATTGGATGAATATATCGTGATGCCAAATCATGTGCATGGGATTTTGATTATTGATAAAATGGATGGGAATGGGATTGTAGAGACGCCCAAATTGGGCGTCTGTACGGGCAATAATAATGATGATATGGTAGAGACGCCCAAATTGGGCGTCTGTACGGGCAATGATGATAATGATGGAATTATTGCCGATGGAATCGCCATCCCAGCCACCGCCGCGGCATCCGAAAAATGGAAATCCGCCACATTGGGCGTTATTATGAATCAATATAAACGGATTTGCACGATTGAATCCCGAAAAATAAATCGTTATTTTGTGTGGCAATCCCGTTTTCACGATCATATTATACGCGATGCAGGGGATTTGGAACGCATTCGAAATTATATCATAAACAATCCGAAAAATTGGAAAGAAGATAAATTTAATTCCTGATAAATCACAGTTCAGACAATGACCACGCAATCAGAATCCATATTAGAATCTAATTTGATCAGGCAATTGAACGGCCTGGGTTATGAACCGGCAAAAATTCATGATGGGGATGCGTTTGTTTCCAATTTGAAAATGCAATTGGAGGCGTTCAACGGCACCACATTCACGGCCAAAGAATTTGATGCCATTTTAAATCACCTGGCCAAAGGCAATGTGTTCGAAAAAGCCAAAACCCTGCGGGATCGTTTTGTGCTGAACAAAGAAGATGCCGGCCAGCCGGACAAGCAGGGCAAGGCGTTTTACGTCCGTTTTTTCGATAACGAAGACTGGAGCCGCAACCTGTATCAGGTCACCAATCAGGTTAAGGTGGAGGGTTCTTACCAAAACCGTTATGATGTAACGTTGTTGGTGAATGGTTTGCCCTTGGTGCAAATAGAATTGAAACGCAGGGGCATTGAAATCAAAGAGGCCTTCAACCAGATCAACCGCTATCAGCGTCATTCGTTTTGGAGCCTTCATGGTTTGTTTCAGTATGTGCAATTGTTTGTGATCAGCAATGGGGCGAACACAAAATATCTGGCCAACAACCGCCTGCAATCGGTAAAACAGACCTTTTATTGGGCCGATGCCAACAATAAAAACATAACGGACCTTACGGAATTTGCCGCTGCTTTTTTACCTGCCGATCATTTGGGCAAAATGATTTCGCATTATGTGGTGATGAACGAAACCTTCCGAAATATGATGGTGTTGCGTCCTTATCAGTATTTTGCCACAGAGGCCATCATCCGTCAGGTGAAAACCTGCAACGACAACGCTTACATATGGCACACCACCGGTTCGGGCAAAACCCTGACCTCCTTCAAGGCAAGCCAGATTATTATGGAATTGCCCGATGTGCACAAGGTGGTGTTTGTGGTCGACCGTAAAGATCTGGATTACCAAACCATGCAGGAGTTCAACGCTTTCAAAAAAGGAAGTGTGGATGTAACCGACAACACCGCCTCCCTGGTGGAACAACTCACCGACAAAACAAAACTGGTGCTTACAACCATTCAGAAACTGAACAATGCCATCACCAAACATCATTACGAGCACAAACTGGGGCATCTGAAAGATAAAAAGATAGTATTCATTTTCGATGAGTGTCACCGTTCGCAATTCGGAGAGATACATGGCAGGATTACTTCGTATTTCCTGAAAGCGCAACTCTTTGGTTTTACGGGGACACCCATATTTGCGGAGAATGCCAATAAAAATGAATTGGGAAAACGCACCACCAAAGATCTGTTTGGAAATTGCCTGCACAAATACGTGATCACCGACGCCATTCGCGACGAAAATGTGTTGCGTTTCGGGATAGAATACGTGGGTAAATACAAACAAAAGGGCAACACCTTTATCGATATTGAAGTGGAAGATATTGATAAAACAGAAGTGTTTAATGATGAGAAGCGATTGGCGAAAATTGCCGATTACATTATTGCCTACCACAAACAAAAGACATTCAACAAAGATTATTCCGCCATTTTTGCGGTGAGCAGCATTGCCAATGCCATCAAATATTACGACATACTGAAGGCGAAAAAAGAGGCAGGCGAACATGATCTGCGTATTGCCACTATTTTCACCTACGGCACCAACGAAGACGATGAAGATGCTCAGGATTATTTGCCCGGCGACGAAGAAGCATTGCCCATGGCAGCCGATCCCAAACTGGCGTATCTGTCGAAACATACCCGCGACAAACTGGAATCATACATTGTTGACTATAATGCCATGTATGGCACAGCCTTTTCGACCAAAGACAGTCTTTTGTTTGAAGGGTATTTTAAAGATATCAGCAAACGATTGAAAGAACGCGAAAAGGAAACCTTTAATGATGAAAAGGACCGATTGGACATTTTGCTGGTGGTAAGTATGTTCCTCACGGGCTTCGATGCCAAGAAGGTGAATTCTATGTACGTGGATAAAAACCTGAAGCATCACGGAATCATACAAGCCTATTCGAGAACCAACCGCATCTGGGGCGAGCAAAAATCGCAGGGAAATATTTTATGTTTCCGCAATCTGAAAAAAGCCACCGACGAGGCCATCACCCTTTTCTCGAATAAAGACGCCATTGAAGATATCATTTTGCCGCCTTATGAAGTCATAGCCAAAAAATTTAAAGAGGCTCTAACCACCTTGCTTACCTTGGTGCCAACCTACCAAAGCGTGGATGATCTGGAAAGTGAAGAAGATGAACTGGCATTTATTCAGGCATTCAGGGCCCTGTTGCGCGCAAAGAATGTGCTGGAGTCGTACACCGATTTTTCGTGGGAAGGTTTAGGAATAACAGAACAGGACTTCGAAAATTTCAAAAGCAAGTATCTGGATCTCTATGAAAAAGTAAAACGCGAAACGGCTAAAGAAAAGGCATCCATTCTCGATGATATTGACTTTGAACTGGAGCTTATTCACAGGGATATTATTAATGTTGCTTACATCATCAAACTATTGGCCAAGCTAAAGCTGGCAAAGTTTACAGAAGCGCAGCAACAGAAAAAAGCCATCATGGACCTGCTAGGTGGCGACATAGAATTGAGAAGCAAGCGCGAGCTGATAGAGAAATTCATTCAGGAGAATTTGCCACTGATTGATGATGCCGATAACATTCAGGACGAATTTGAAAAATACTGGCAGGATGAAAAAGTACTGGCCTTAAATAAACTTTGCGAAGAAGAACATCTGGATAAGGAGCAATTCAAAAAACTGATAGAGGCATACATCTTCAGTGAGCAGGACCCTTTGCGTGATGAAGTGCTGAAATGCCTGGGCGGCCGACCAAGTATCATGCAGGCACGCGAAATTGGCGAAAGAATCATCTCGAAGATGAAGGCGTATATAGAGGTTTTTGAAAGGGGAATGGTGGCGTAGGATGGAATTACGTTATTCAGGGTTTCGAAGAATAAACTAAAAGAGGAAAAGTATAGAAACTGAAAATCAAATGGCATGCAACATGTAAAAAAAATAACGAAAGAATATCATTGTGCAATCTGCCAAGCTATATGTGGACGGGTAAATCTGCAAATAGATTCTTTACAGGATTCAACAGCTAATCCTGAAAAACGTTTCTTTTTGAATATTGATAAATTTTCTCAAGCAGCCAGTTATAAGATTTCGGAAACTGAATTTAATAAAATGGCTGACTATTATTTAAATAATGCTTTTGACAAGATATTCGATCTGAATAAAGAATGGATTCCTTTCTATTGTGAAAAGTGTGGCAAGAATTATTGTAAAAATCATTGGGATAGAACAATGTCATTTGATGAAGGCTATTATGATGCAGAATATGGAGTTTGCCCTCTTGGACACAAACGAATGCTTTATGATTAAAGGAAAACCCCATTAGTCCGAGCTTCCAACCTCGCCGAAGGAGTCCTATGGACGTTCGTCTCTATCCTTTCAGCCTCCGCCTGATTAGAAATCCCCAAGGGATGTAAGGTTCATAGCAATAAATGATAGAAAAATCTTAACCTCCATCGGAGTCGTACATAACATTATCAAATCATACTATAAACCTTTGATGCCCGCGGCATCCCTGTTGGTTCCATCCCTAAAAAAGTGAAGGCCTCACGTGAAGTGAAGCCTTCACTATCATAATTATTGCATAAACTGTAAGAGTAAAAAATATTTTATGCATAGTTTTATTACGTAGTATGATTATTCTATAATTTTATGGCTTAAATCTATAAATCCTCTTTTATGGATCAGCCAAAATACGAACGCATGGTGAGCCTAATGCTGCTGCTGGCGGGTAACCATTGTTACACCGTGAAACAAATTGCCAGGAAATTTGATGTCTCGGATACTACCATTTATCGCTATATAGATACCTTTCGGGAGGGGGGTATGGTGATCACCGAATATGAGGATATTTACCGTATCGACGGAAGGTCTCCATTTTTCAGGGATATAAGCGAGTTGGTACATTTTACGCTGCCTGAAGCCCATGTGTTGAAAAGCGTATTGGATGGCCTGGATGATACCAATGTGCTGAAGCAGTTTCTGAAAACCAAATTGTTTGCGGGTCATAACTTTAAATTGTTGGCTGATATTGTGGTAATACACAAGGATGCGCGCAATGTGAACCGCCTGGTGGAAGCCATTAGCTTGCACAAACAGGTTAAACTGTGTAATTATGCATCGGCACATAGCAATAGTGTGAGAGACCGCTTGGTGGAACCGTTTCAGGTGGAGACGAACTATATACAGGTATGGTGCTACGAGCCCGAAAGCGGACAAAACAAATTGTTTAAGCTCGCGCGTATAGGTGAAGTGGAGGTGAAAGAGGACGACTGGCAATATGAGAATGAGCACAAGGCCGGTTTTACGGATATATTTCGTATTCATGGTCATAATAAGCGACAGGTGCAACTGAAACTGGATACCAGGGCGGCGCATTTGCTGATGGAGGAATATCCACTGGCCTCAACTTACATGCGACCATTGGATGAAAAAGGTTGTTTGTGGTTGTTAGATACCCCTGTTTGTTCGCTGGAAGGGGTGGGCCGGTTTGTTATGGGTTTGATCAATGAGATTGAGGTGATAGGACCTAAAGAATTGAAATTTTTTTTGAAGCATAGGATGAAGGAAGGAATGGATCACCTTAAAACTAAATCATTCATTTAAAAAGTATTGATTGTGTCAGATAGTGCCTTCTTTCCGTGTATCCCGATCTACGCTTACATTATTAAGTTCTTTCTCCTTGATGAGAAAGAACCAAATCCGCCAGGGGTCGGACAAGACTTCCTGAATTTTCTTTATTTTCTACGTTTGAAAAATCCCCGAAAACAAACTCCTCGTCCGTCAGAAAAATGACGGACTCGTCAAACAGTGTTTTCTTAGCTATACCCAACGCCATTTTTCTGCACTTGAAAATTACAAGAAAATTTAGAAGGTCGGTCTGGATTGTCTTATGGTCTGAAGACCATTTTCTGCTAAACAAATCGGTTTGATAGGGGTCGGATTTTCTTATGAACATTCTGATTTGTGTAAAATAAGGTTAAAAAATGAGGGTTTTATGATCAAATTATGTGCATATTTTTAATTCGACAGATGGCTTTGTTTTTCTGAAATTCTTACTGGTGGCTTGATCTAAAGGGTTTTTAGGTCGCAATAAAAATATTTTCACTTTTTTTTCCTTTTTTCAAAAGTTGAAAATCCGGGATTGTTATTTTGTATCATCAATCAATACAAATAGTTTCCTCATGTTCGAAATTGCCCATACAAGCGGAAAAGATGCTTCCCCCAGAAGGA
>CAZRFL010000136.1:0-5932 GCA_964599365.1 uncultured Bacteroidales bacterium | reverse complement strand
ACATCGAAAAGATATTTGCCGGGATTATGAGCCATAGCTTTCATCAGGGTAGCCATCAACATGCCGTTTTGATTCCTGACATTGATGGTTACGATGGCATTGGTTTTCATTGAATATTCAAAAGATCCCCAGAGCTTTTCTGCCCTTCCCGAAAAAAGTGTCGAAGTATCTTTTTCGAAAGAAATGGAATACCATGGTAATTCTATCCCTTTGAGGGAAGCTACCGTGCGCCTCAGCAGATCGATGGCAGGAGTATTATTGTCGGCAACGGAACTAACCGGATGGTTGTTCGAAAAGACCCAAACCGCATTTTGTATGGCATCGGGTGGGAAATTGTTTTGATTGATTACTTCGGCCAACTTCACCCATGGGGCAGGTGCCAGAGTTCCTATAGAAAAAACAGATTTGGCAGGAGGGGCATGCATGGTTGCTTCACAGCAAAAACCATAACCCGGAAGTTTTTTGCTTTCGTAGGGCGGAATACTTGTTTTGATCTCTTTCACCAAAAAGATATCCTGCAATGTGGAATCGCCTGATATCAGCCTTCTGCCAGGTTCTATCCACACATGTATTGTGTCGGAGGTGGTGTTCTTCAGATCGAAGGAAATGCAGTTTTCCTGATATCCTCCCATCCCTGTGATCTGTTCTGCGATTGATCGGTTTTTTATGAGTTTTTCGATAGAGATATATTTATCTGCATCAGCGGAGGGCCTATTGCCAAAGACAAAAAATAAAAACGGAGCCAGAATCAGTATTGCTGTTTTCATAGTATAGTTCTTTAAAGGAAGAGAACGTATCCGGCATTAATTTTATTGTACTGAAGGGCAATATTTATAGATGAAAGAGAAAAGAAGGTTACAAAAGGATATGTCTGCTTACTTGGAATCGGTCCAGGTGTCGCAGCTCACTTCGTATCTTTCCATATAACTGGCTGCATTCATGTCGTAGGCTTTCACTTTGGCGTCTTCCTCTAGATGGGTCATCGCGCTGCCGCAGCCTTCGTCGCTCCATACTGATTCATTGGTAAACTTATCTATTATCTTGCATTTTTTGCATTCATTGGGTAATACCAAGCCATTGAAAAGGTAAGCACAGGAAGATAACAAGGTGGATGCAAGGATAATAATCAGTATCTTGATTTTCATAAGGCTGGTATTAAGAATGCACAATTTGTTCAGAATAATGAAACGGAAAAGGTTTTTTTCTATTGTCTTGTTATGAAAAAAACATAAAAATGGATTTAGTTTTCCATGTTCCAGGAGAAACAATATTCATCAATTAGAGGAGAAGTCAGGCCCGGATCTTCATTCAACCATTTCCCTTTTAATTCAAGTTCATTGCAAACAAGTTCAAAATGAGCCATAGCAATTCCCAAGTCTATCAATTGCAGATCGACACCATTCCCGAATTTGTTATAACCGGGAGTGCGCTTAACGTAAAAATGAAAGCAATCTGCTATCTTAATGATTCGCCAGGGTTGTTTGTTTGAAGCAGAAGGCGCCAGCCTGACCATTTCCAAAGGAATTGCATAAGTTCCGATTTCGCTTTGGCTCAAAGGAGTAGTTGTATTATTTCCGAAGAATAATTCTTCGCTCTTCATCCGGTTGTCGGCCTTTGCACCCCAGCGAATCAGTTTTTCACGTGTTGATAAGGAATCTGCCGGAAATCCTAAAGGAGTGATGGCAGGAATGATACTGTCAGCATGCAGAGGCATCACTTTGGTAAATTCACTTCGGCTGAAAGTTCCTCCCAGCCAGCAAGTCCCCAGTCCCATACCGGTCAGATGGAGAATTATTTTTTCCATTAGATATCCGTAATCGAAATGCGCGATTCTGCTTTTCTCTGATTCACCTGCCAAAAAGAATTTGGCGCCTTTGATAAAGCCGTAAGTTCCCAGCTTTACTTTGTGATCTTTTTTGGCAAAGCTCTTATCAATAAAGTAGAATTTATTAATGCTCATAAATGGGCCCTCGCCAATGTTTTGCAGTAAATCGGATATTTCTTCTTTTAAGTGAATATCCAGAATTTTATCAGAATAGGTTCTGACGGAGCGTCTTTTTCTGATCAGTTCAATAACTGATGTTTGGAATTCCATAAAGTGTAAGCTAATTCCAGGTTACATCCATGTGGATGAGTTCATCTATGGTTTCTTCGTCGTCGAGATAAAAGGCGAAATCATATTTTTCACTAAGTTTATGCCTTACTGATTTAACCCTCGACCGGGTATCGCGGGCCTGCACCTGATCAAAGGCATAAGGGTCGACGTTTACAACGGAAAAATCGCATCCCATTTGTATGCAGTCGTATATGTATTTTACAGGCAATTTCATGAGCGTAATACTGTCGAGTTCTATTTCGACACTGATAATTTCCTGTGGAATTGCAAATATGTCGGGTATGCGGTATTGCAAATCGATAATTCTGCCTTGCCAGCTGCTCATATCGTAATTGTTAAAATATGGGTCCTTGACACCCCTTTTTATTTTTATACAATCACCGGTTTTCATTGTTTAATTATTAAGAACGGGTCAAAATTAATTTTTTTTTGGAATCACAACATAGAAACTGTTATTTATCATTTTTATTTTAGGTAAATTCTGTTTTTTGATATAAGAAATATTAAGTCTGGGCTTCTATCATAAGAAGCCCTAAATGGCAAGCTATGATATTTGCCTGACCCGAATTGCAGTTATTTCCTTAAAGGAAAAAGTTGATAGAAGTAAAAAATCAGAAGTATTAGAGTAAATTTATGAGACCTGTTATTTCCAGCCGTCTACAGCTTTTTGATAATTATCGCTGTAACCGCAGTGGGCCGTAAAAATATATTGTACGTCAGAAAGTTTGGTAATTATTGAAACCGATTTTACGGCCAAAGGGTGGTCCATATCAAAGAACTCTATTGACTGGTCTATCTTGCCTGATTTCATAGTGATGATATCGCCAGTGAATAAATACTTATTATCCACCAGGTAACACATAGAACCGCTGGTATGTCCTTCAGTAAGAATTCCCATTACCTTTCGTTTGGTAAAGGTCAGTACCTGCTGATCGTCCAGCAGGGTATGAGGTCTTCCACCCAAACTGTTATTAAAGAAAAGGAATTTGTGTTTTTGTCCGTTGAGCATTTGCGATTCAGGTTTCGAAATGTATATTTTGGCATTCTTAAACAGTTCCAAAGCACCCACATGATCACGGTCGGTATGCGTCAGTAGGACTGTTGTCACACTGTTAGGATCTATGTTGAGTTCCTTAAGACCGTCCGATATGGTCTTTACATCATTTCCGGCATCAATGGCAATATACTGATTGCTGTCTTTTACCAAAAACATGTTAACGTAAGAGTCCTTAATGGCGTATATTCCATCAACGACCAAGCCGGTCTTAACCGGGCTCATGTCTTTGACTATAGAATTCATTTTGAAATAGAATCCAATTCCAACTATCAGTAATAGGACTATCAGAATTCCTATGGTCAGCAGTATCCTTTTGATTATTTTTTTCATTACAGTGTTTCTTTATACTGACGTTATCAGTGTATTATTATAAGCGAAGTTAATGAAATTAAACGTACAAAGATGCTGTCCCTTTTATTTGGTCAGCCCGCCATCGATTTTGGCAAATTCAATATCGTTGGGTTCCCACAATTCAATTTTGTTGCCTTCCATGTCCATGATGTGAACAAATTTCCCATAATCATAGCTTTCCATAGTGTCTAATATAGTCACGCCTTCTTTTTTAAGTTCTTCAATAAGTTTGACCATATTTTCGACACGATAGTTGATCATGAAGTCTTTTGTTGAGGGTTCGAAATACTTTGTTTTTTCATTAAAAGGGCTCCATTGTGTGAATCCTTTTTTGGTAGAATCAGCCCCCTGATACCATGCAAAACAAGTCCCATATTCATCCGTATTTAATCCCAAATGGGTTTTGTACCATTCTCTCATTTTATTAGGGTCTTTGCATTTGAAAAAGATACCACCAATGCCGGTGACTCTTTTCATCTGAGAGGGATGAGACGATAATTTGTCGAATGTGGTCTTAAAAGCAAATCCCAAACTAAATGAGGTTGCCAGGGCAAGGGAAATTAAAAGTGTCTTTTTCATTTTTAAGAATTATTAAACATTTACTCCGAGCGCTATAAGAAGAACGACAAACAGCGAAATCAGGCATATCAAGCCCATAAATCCGAATGCAATAATACCTCCCCAAAAGCCCATAGGATTGTTTTCCTTTTCGTAGGTTTGCGGCATAAGTTGAGGCCTATTGCCTCCATAGTTGGTTTTTCCGGTTTTCAGTGCTCTGACCACTTTGTAAACAGCAAATGCCAAAACAAGCAGTAAAACTCCGGCAATGATTAGCAGAATAGCCTGATCGCTCACAATTGAAATTTTTAGGGGTTTCTGAATTACAAATATAAATCATAAAAGGAACATCTCACAAACAATTCATACGGAATGTTCATCTCGCGGAAATCCCCCCTTTTTACTAATGTGTTGTGAATAATCCTTATTAAAGAATTATTGTTTGAGGATCATAACGGTTAAAACACCCTGCAATTGAGGCGCACTGCCACTACTTACATTGGCTGCAGCTGTCCCCGCGCTTCCATTGACTGCTTTAACATCGAATGTGTGATTTCCGACAGACAAATTGTAAGTCTGATGAATTGACCAATTAGACATGAGTTGTGCCAGTGAGGCTGTATTGGCAATTGCGATCCTTCGCTGTCCACCGGTGGAGGATACCACTCCATCGCAGAATAATCCTATATCTACTACCGAATAGGTAGTGGAGGTTGCACCAGTGCTTTGAACTCCACCAGTAGTTGAAACGACAACTTTACTGTTCGCAGGAACCGAAATGGTCTGAGTCAATCCGGGGATCAAGGTATATGTGGTTGTAGCTGTTGAAACTACTAGCTGGCCTGTACCATATACTTCCGTCACATTTTGGCCTGTTGTTCCTGATGCACCAGTAGCTCCTGTTGGCCCAGTCGGGCCGGTTGGTCCTACTGGTCCAACTGTTCCTGAATTTGCAGCATACATAGCAAAAGGTACGGTCAATAATTGTGATGTCCCCATGGAAGTATATGTGGTTCCACCTGTGGCATCCATTAGTACTTCTAACCAATAGTTGCCGCTTCCCCAGTTGATGGAACTAAAAGTGCCGTTTAAAGGATTCCCACTACCTACAGAAAGGGTAAACAAACCAAATTGATTGGTGGTAGGTGCAGGGACGAAGTTTTCAGAATAGATCACTGTTCCTGATGCTGACCCCTGATGGATATTGATTTTTATTCCTACTGCATGATTGGCAATAGGAATGCCTGAATTATCTCTGGCCACTGCCTGATAGTTGAAAGCTTGAGGTACCTGAGCGCTCAGTTGCAAGGCAAAAATGAGCATAAAGAGAGTGATGGAAAACTTTTTCATAGTTCTTTTCGTAAGGTTCGGTTTTTATAGGGAAACATAATTTCCTTTTTCAAAATTAATGAATTAGAAGCATAGGAAGGAAAATATACTAAGAAATCTCTCTTTACTATAGAATAAACAGAAGTCTGAGTAACTAGGGGTGTTTATTCCTTATAATACTTCAGGCACTGTTGGTTCGGCTTCGTCAACTATTTCGCTAAGCAGAGGTTCCACATCAGAATAATCTTTAATGATCTTGATGGTGATCAAAGCCAGGGGTATTCCCAATATATTACCTATCATCCCGGCTATAGTACTTAGGGTTACATCGGCAAGATTTTCGGCATGCCACGAAAAGCGAAAGACGATCTGGCCCAAAACACCGCTTATGATCCACAGTGCCCACCACCATCCCAAATAGGCTGTTGTCAGCTCTTTGGTCATATTGATCTCCTTACCCACCAACGGTATCCGTTTTATGCAGGGCCAGCGAACCAATGACGTCAGGAATTGAAATCTGA
>CAZRFL010000135.1:0-6093 GCA_964599365.1 uncultured Bacteroidales bacterium | reverse complement strand
TAGGTGCAGTAATCGCTACTGTAACATTCAGTCTTGTTGAACTTTCACAACCATTTTCTGTTTGGCTTGCGTAATAAGTTGTGGTAGCAAGCGATGCATTTGATGCTAATGGTGATCCACCACTGGCATTAACATACCATTGAATACCTGTACCAGTTGCAGTCAAATCAGCTATAGTAGCATAATTACAGAATGTTTGAGGTGAGGTTGCCGATGGAATTGCCGGAGAATTGTTTATAGTTACAGTTGCAATGCCTTCAGGTCCCCAACATCCACCACTGGATTGAGATCTAAAATAATACGTTCCTGATGTTGTTACGAGTTCGGATGTTGATGGTGTTGCTGTGCTGGTTCCTCCGCTGGTAGTTCCCTGGAAATAAACTGTTCCGCCTGAACCACCCGAGGCACTTAATGTGGCACTATTACAAATGGTTCCACCGCCTGAAACAGATACCGAAGCAGGTGCTGAACTGATGTTTGCAATTACATCGAGTCGACTGCTGCTTTCGCAGGTATTTACAATTTGTGTGGCATAATAATGGTTTCCATTGATCAGAGCCGAAGAGTTTGGAAGAGCTGTTCCACCCGTTGAAGTCTGGTACCATTGGATATCAGTACCGACAGCCACCAAATCATTTACTATAGCAGAGTTACAAAATAATTGCGGAGTATTTCCGGTAGGTGCTGCAGGAATCGCATTAATGGTTACGGTGGCACTTCCTTCTTGTCCCCAGCAACCTCCGGCAGCCTGAGATCTGAAGTAATAGGTTCCCGATGTTGTTACTGTTTGAGATGTTGATGCTGTGGTGATGCTTGTTCCACCAGGGGTTGTACCCTGCCAGTAAATGGTGCCACCTGAACCTCCCGATGCCAATAATATAGTACTTCCGCAAAATGTTCCTCCACCCGTAACGGTAACTGCATTGGGAGGTGAACAATATGAAACGGATATGCCAAAGGTTGTTGTTGCAGGATAGGCAGTGCCTGACAATTCATAATCGTACACTCTGACATAATAGGTTGTTCCGGATGACATGGAATAAGACGCATATTCATTCACATTGGCACCATCTCCATCTATACAGGTATATGATGTCCCCAAGGTTGAATTGGGCGGAGCATCAAGCGATGCAACCTGTGAGCCTCCGCATGCAGTGTAGACCTGGAAAACAGCATCATAACTTGTGCTTGGGTCAACCAGAACTGTGTATACACCCGAAGCACTTGCCGTGAATGAATACCATACATCGTAAGCGGCCGTTCCGCTGCATATTGATAGACCTGAGGTAGTGGCATTTAATATATCGCCGGTAACGGCAGGATTACCCACTGTTAAGGCTATAGCTCCTGTGCAATTGTCGTTGCCCGGAGCACTAACAAAGGTTTGGGCACCTCCCGCATAAGCGCTACCGGAAATGCTTGGTGCAGTTGTGAAGGTTAGATTTCCTGAGGTTATGGCGCTTACACTGATGTTGTTTCCAACGACAGCTCCTGATGCAATATCCGCTGATATCCAGAAATAACCTGTGGCAGATGTTACAATAGATTGATTGAAACCCGAGAAAGTATGAGAGCCTGTTCCCAATCCTGTAGTTATATCTGAACCTATTTGAACGGCTGTGCTAAAGTTGTTGGAAGCTTTATACCAAAGCTGAAACTTTGTGATATCAGAAGCTGCATAAGTGCCAGCTGTAGTAAATGTTACTCCGGTGAGATTGGCATCGGCCACAGTTACTGCCAGTGTGAATTTATAAATGGCGTTCTTTAAAGATCCTTTGCCAATATTTGCAATGGCTACTGCAGGGTTGGTTGATGCAAGCACAACAGTGGGTGGCGGAGGGTTGGTTACACATATGGTGAAAGCTCCCGCTGAAGTTGTTATGGGCGTAGCATAATACGAGTAAACCCTGATGAAATATGTTGTTCCAATGGTGAGACCCGTTACCGCTGCGCTGCTGGGATCAGTATCCCAACATCCCTGACTGGTTAATGTACCGCCACAAGTGCCACTAAATAGTTGAGTAACGAGATCGGTTCCACCGGTATTGCCCAATGTTATATATTGTGTGGTCGCTTCAGCAACAAAACTATACCAAACATCGTCGTCGGCAGTGCCGCCGCAACTGGTAATACCTGAATTGGTTGCATAGGACACGGTTCCGCTTACCTGTGCCGCACCTGAGCAGGTGTAATCGGGATTGATGGTGGCGGCTGATGCACAATTGTCGTTTGATGGTATGCTTACGGTCGTGATACAGATGCTAAATGTGGTATTGGTTGGCACGGTTGAACTTCCGTGATATACTCTTACATAGTACCAGTTTCCTACGGTACAACTTAAGTTGAATGTTTCAATTCCTGCGGCAGATGTTGCATCGACGCAGGCACCCGAAATGGCCGATAAAGTTACCGGACAGCTGGAACCTCCCGTGTAAGCTGTCACAATGGGATCGAAGGTGCCATTTCCGGTTACGGTTACAACATGTATGGTTGATGTGGCCTGAAACCTGTACCATACATCTGCCAATGGAGAAGTGTAGCTATAATCACAACTTCCATAGCTATAAGTTTGTGAAGCCACGGCAGTATTGCCGGTTGTTCCCGAACATGTTGTCCCGGATGTTAGTGTTACCGCTGTTACAGTTGAACCACTGCAAGGTTCATCATTGGTAGGTGGTGATAATACGCATACTGAGAAAGTTGTGTTGGTGGGTACAGTTGAAGCACCATGATAGACGCGGAAATAATAGACCGTACCAATGGTCAGGCTGCTTAACTGAACAGTTTCAATCCCTGCTGCTGTAGTATTATCTGCACAGGCTCCCGATATTGCCGAAAGCGATCCGCAGGCACCTGAATAAGCCTGCAAAACGGGATCGTAGGTGCCGTTTCCGGTTACCTGTATGGTATGGCTTGTGGCACTAGCTGTAAATTTATACCATACATCTCTTACGGTGGATGTATAACTTCCATCGCAACTGGCATAAGTGTTGGTTTGTGTTGCAGCGGCAGCATCGCCGGCGGTGTTACTGCATGTGGTAGCAGGGGAAAGAGATACAGCTCCGCAAGGTTCGTCGTTGGCAGGGGGGGCCTGATAGGGCATATATTCTGTTAAAGAAGTTGTAGCTGCAAATGCCGGGAAAGTAGCAGTATACGGTCCTGTTCCACTTATAGTAACAGGAGTAAGACCAGTATTTGACCAGGTTGATGATACATATTTATACAAAGCTGCGGTGGCGCCTGAGAAATTTACTCCTTTAACTGCTGCCGTCCATGTAAATGTGGGGGTAATATTGGCGCTAATTGACGATTTTATTTCCCAAATGGTAGACAAACCATAAGTTGCATCCATACCTGTGGTTGGAGCCTTAACTCTTACGCTGTAATTTGAGGATGATGAAGAACTGAAGGTAACTGGCATATAATTGGTAGCATCGCCAACAGGGAAGGTAGTGGAAGCAACCACGCCGTTTCTGGTTAAAGTGCCTGCCCCTGTGGTGGCAACATAACTGCTTGCACTGCCTCCACTGATTTGTGAAGCAAGGGTAGCATTAGATAACGTAAGACCATTTCCGGCAAGAGTTAACTTACCTGTTGTCAACGTGAGGGTTCCGGCAACAGTTCTTGTATTTGAGCCGAATGTAACCCCGGCTGCATTATTGATAATAACGTTAGTTGGGCCGCTGCTGGTGGGCCATTCCAAAGTACTTGCGGTTTGTGTGGCACTACCCTTGTATTCCAATGTTGATCCGGAACCAAATGTTATTCCATAACTCGAACCAACTGTTGTAGTTCCCTGAAGTGATATTTTACCATTAATAGTAGTTGACGAGCCTATTGTCTTGGTTCCTGATGTACTTAATCTTAACTCACCTGTAGAACTAACTGTCAAGTTAGATGGTATAGTTTGTGCTCCTCCGTAAGTTGCATTAAATAATCCATTTACTGTCCAGGTAGCACTGGTCCCTAGAGAACTTGCTCCTAAATACGTAACTGTGGCTCCGCTGGTGATGCCGATATTGCTAGCGGATAATGAATGAGAGGTAGTAGAACCTGAAATAGTCAGTACAGCCGGGCTGTTGATAGCAACGCTAACAGCGGAAGAAGAGGTCGTAAAAACATTGCTTATACTGGCACTGGCGTTTAAGGCTTTGACGGATGCACTGGCGGCAGTCAATGTAAGATTGTAGTATGCCAGAGGTGCAATGGTTTGTGCAAGTCCTTTATATTCAATGGTTCCTGTGCTTGGAGTAAATATTCCGCTATTAGACCAGGTGCCTCCAACACTTATTTTTGCCGCAGCTGTGAAGGTAATTGCTCCAGTGCCCAATACGTTTCCCGTAACATTAACAATGACCGATGTCCCTAATGATGCTGTAGCGCCAACAGTCCAGTCGCCTGTAATAGTCGTAGTAGTAGCTGGCATTGTCTTTGTTCCTGTTCCTGAAAAAGTAAGATTTGTATAAGTACTTGGAGCAGCACCAGTATATTCTTCTACGGCTAAAGCTTGGGATGCTCCGGAATATTCAACTGTTCCATTGAACGCAATAGCATTCATAGCTAATTTAGGTGATACTCCGGAAAATTTTAGTGTTCCGTTAACTGTTAAAGTGCCAGCTTTGGTACTTCCGGTTCTCTGAAAAGTTGGAGATCCAGTTACTACAGATAAAACCGTTGCACCTGATGCTATTGTTGCATTGCCTTGCCCAGTAGTTCCGTTATCAAAACTCATAGTGAAAGTGGACAAATCAAGTGTTCCGGCAACAACGTTCAACGAAGTACATTTTAAAGTTGTAGCCATGGTAGCTGTATGTCCACTGTTTAAATTTATCTCAAGCGGGAATGTTCCTGTAGTTGGCGTAGAAATAGTTGCTCCCCATTCACCTGTGACTGTTAAAGCTCTGGTATTTCCCACTATGCTGACTTTTCCAGTTCCTGTAAAAGGATAAGAAGAAAAACCACCAGATGAACTTGTCCCTGGTACTGTTCCAACTGCGGCATAATATGCCCGAAGTTTTCCATTTACGTTTAACGTATATGTTCCTAAAGCAATAATTCCTTTAGTGCCAAGACTTGCAGTAGTACTATTTGCAATATTCAAATTAAGGCAATCTGCATTGGCAGTTAGGGTCATTGTATGGCCTGATTGTATGTAAACACTACTTGTTGCAGTTGGGATTTGCCCGCTTATAGCAGCAACCCATGCTGAACCGCTATACCTGTACCATTTAGTGTAATCGCTCCAATTGCCTGTTCCAAAGGATCTGAAGTCACCGGTTGTTTGTCCTGCTGCTTTAAAACCTGTACTAAATAAAATGATTAACAATAGTAAATAAACTGTTTTAGGCAAATTAGATATGCCGGATTTTCTGACGAGTGTAGTTTCTAATTTCATAATGGTTTTTTAGTATTATTTGATTTTTATTTTAGTGCCTGATATTTTTTGTCAAAGATAGATGTGAATTCAAGCGAAGTCAATACGTGTAAACCTAAAATGACCTTAGTGATGCACTAAATCAATGTAGGTAATAATGCCTGGCTTTATTCAGTTGTTTAGGCTAAAGCAACAGTTATTGTGTACTTTAGGGTGGTAAAGATAATGAGTTTTTTACGTAAAAGTGTTATTATTTGCGAATGATTAATTCGAATAATGCTGCTATTTACAAAAAGCAAGACAAAGTAGATTAAATACGCTGCAAAACATAAAAAAAGCGACATGTAAATTTGTGAAAAAAATCGAAATTGATAAGAATTGTTGACTGAACTGAAGGTTTTGTTCAAATAAAACATGACTATGGAGTCAGTTTTATTGTTTTGTGTATTTTTTCTACACCCAATAATTAGTTAATGTTGTAGTGTGTTCTACTATCACTTTTTGCACTTTAAGGCCTTTTTTTACTCTTTGAGTGTAATATAACATTCTTTGCAGAAAATATACTGAGACTTTTTAGATTTAAACGCCTGCTGTTTTTCAAGAGATGTTCAGGTTCTCTAAAACCCTATTTGCTTTCCCATCCAGAGAATGTTCTAGAATTATTTAGGTAGAGTAAAGCAGATTGTGTAAACAGGTTTTAAAGGAATATAGGCTTGCGC
>CAZRFL010000134.1:0-6152 GCA_964599365.1 uncultured Bacteroidales bacterium | reverse complement strand
AGGGCCGAACTACCCAATGGAGTAATCAACTATGTTACGCCTTCGGGATGGGATGCCCTGTTGGCCGAAAAACAAATGCTGACAGACGAAAAGAACCAACTGACCATCAGCAGCGAAAACGAAAAGCGCATTGCTTTGAACCACATCAATGCCAAACTGCATTTGCTCAACAATCGCATTGCCGAAGCCAAAATTGTGGATCTGAAGGAGCAGCCACAAAATGAGATCCGTTTTGGTGCCAGAGTAACCTTCAGAGCAGAAGCCACCAAAACCATTCAAACTTTTCAGATAGTAGGCGTTGACGAAGCCGATGTGGCCAAAGGCAAGTTGTCTTTCTTGTCGCCATTGGCCAAAGCACTTATCAATAAAAAGAAAGGCGAAAAAGCCGTATTGAAAACAGGACGCGACGAACGCGTGTTCGAGGTAATAGACATCGTCTATGGTTGAACCCAAAGCATAAGCACGTTAAATCGGCATAAGCGGTTTGGCATCAGATAATAAAAATATTTTATTTTTGTAAGACCAAAAGCCAAAAACCTAATAAAATGAATTTAAATCCTGCTGATATTGATATTGATAGAACGTGCAAAATGTTGCGTTATTTTCTAACTCCCGCCAGTCTTGATCTGATAGAACTGCTGGAGCAAAAAAAATCTCTGAGCAAAACTGATATCCTTGAGATCATGAAACCAAAGCATTTTACCATAGGAGTTACTTTAAAAAGATTGACAGATTACTTTATCCTCGACGTCGAGTTTATAAAGGGAAATTGGTATTACAGCCTGAACTATGAGGTGATAAATTCTATTCTGGCAGTAATCAAATTATAGAGTATTGGTATTATTTTCGCGGACCCAACCCTCATCAGCAGTTCATGAGCAACGAATTTGAAAATATAATGTCAGCCTATTCCGATGAGGAACTGTATGACATACTTAAAAATCACAGGGAGGATTATCAGCCTCTGGCTGTTGTAGCCGCTGAAGAAGAATTAGCCAAAAGAGGGCTTCATCTGGAACAGATAGAATCGGAACTGCAGGCTGAGGAAGAAAAAGCCGCCGCCGATTGCAATATGGGCGTTCATCAATGGGTGGGCAACCAATGTTCGCATTGCGGTGTGTTGCGCGACGAAACTGAATTTGCCTCACAACGCGAAAACACCTTTTATGTGGGCTTTGATAAAGAAACCGGAGAACCACTGGAAGTAGAAGCCACAGAAGAAGATGCGGATACAGAGTTTTCGGATGAACTTTCGGAAAAAGAAACCTTAGCTAATACAGAGGAAACAGAAATACCTAACCCTTATAAGGTATCGACTGACCCTATATTCCCTGAGATCAGAGAATATAAGGAAAATACTGAGGAAACCTCCACTGAGGAAATAACGGAAGACGTACCTGAGGAGGAATCTACAGAAAACGAAACCGAAACGGACATGGCAGTGGATATAGGTTCTGTGCTGGAATCAGCCTTTCACAAAAGACCGACGGACGAGGGAGTTTATGACACAAAAAGGGTATGGAGCTTTGCGAAAGGGATCAAGCCGGCCATAGGGGTGGCCGTGGGAGCTTTTATTTTTCTGCAATTATTCCCTGCGGCAGAAATGAAATTTAACGTCGCAGAACTAACCGTATTTTTCTCCATAATATTTATCCTGGTGCTGATATTCACCGGTTTTAAAAGGGCCAAAATACTTCCCGGCAAAACAACGGTAGCAGATACCAAACAAGAAACAGAGATAAAAGTTATGAAAGCCACAGCGGAACAAAACCCGGGGGATGCAGAAAGCTGGTACCAATTGGGATGGGCCTACGAAGAGGCAGGGCGCACCGATGAAGCCATAGCAACCTATCAGAAAGTAGTCACATTAAAAAGCGATTATGGCGAAGTTTGGGGCATGTTGGGTTACAATTATTTTCTGAAAAGCGATCTTCAAAGAGCCAAGGAGGCATTGAACAAAGCAATAAGTCTGGGTGAAAAAGGAAGCGTTTATCTGAATTCGGGCCATGTTCATTTGGTCGACTATAACGAAGCCAAAGCCATGGATCACTACCAAATGGGATTAAAAACCTACCCTAGTCCGGAAGAATTCTTTGGTGATTTTGATGCAGATTATACCTTGCTGGCACCTTATGGTATCAGCAAAGAGCGTTATGCGAAAATAAGACAGCAACTTCAAGACCTTAGTTTGGCGTAAGTCGCTCCCCTATCTGGCTTATTTTAATTCTTATATTTTCTGAGACTCATCCAGGAGCCGCCGTTGTAAACTTCGGTGAAACCTTTAGAACGCATGATGCTGCGGGCCGAGGCACTGCGTGCTCCTGAGGCACAGCAAACGATCACGGGTTTATCTTTTTTCAGTTTCGGAAGATATTCCTGTATGTTTTTTAAAGGAACATTGATAGAACCTTTCAGATGTCCCTGCTGGAATTCGCCTTTCGAACGTACGTCGATAATGATGGCTCCGCTTTTTATGATGGCACCCAGATCGGCTTTGGGTTTGGATGAAAACAGGTTTTTGAGAAATTCGAACATTTTAGTTAGGAGTTTAGGTGTTTAGACTATTAGGCTGTGAGGTAAATGATATTATCCGACAATGGCTTTTACCGTCATTTCGGGCACTGCCAACATTTGCTTTTTCACTTTGCACAGACTGGCTACATGAATTACCGAATCAATGTTTTTTTCCGGAAAATCCTTAGGCAGATTTACTATGATCTCTATTTTGGTTGCCAGACCTTTTTCATCGAACTCATGTTTCTGAGTCAGGGTGATGCCTTCGGTAGGAATGTTGCGGTTGTCGCAATATCCTTTCACATAAATGCCGGCACAGGTGGCCATTGATGCTAAGAACAGTTCGTAAGGTGCAGGATACAGATCTTCTCCTCCCAGATTTTCGGGTTGATCTGTGCGCACTATATGTTTACCCACTTGGGCAGTTACTTTTTTAATTCCGTCGAATGTTACTTTTATGTCCATTGTTAGATTTATGATTTTTGATTTATGATTTTAGAATTATACAATAGTATTTAAGGCCTTTAGGGAAAAAGGCTTTTGTTTTAGAAAACCAAAAGGTAATAGATTTCAGGCTCTTGGTATATCACCTGATACCTATTATCCTGCACTATACAAAAATGATCTGGGTTCCGTGTCCTTCGGCCAGTTCGTAGAATTGTCCGACTGTAATAATACCGGATACTTCATCCCAGAGATCTTCTTTCTTCAGTTTAAACATATCACAGGCCAGTTTGCAGGCATACACTTCACCACCGCCGGCTGTTATCATTTCAAGAAATTCCGGAACAGTTGGGATGTCCAATGCTGCCATCTGACTTTTCATCATTGCCGACACACCTGCTTCAACAAAGGGCAATTGACCCAGAATAGTTGGGAAAGGCAATCCACCAGGCATACGCATAGCAGGGTTTCCTACTGTTGCAGTATGCAAACTATTCATTTGTTTTTTCGTAATGGCATCGAGGCCAAAAAATGTGAAGAATAACTTTGCTTCTATTCCTTCCATTACTGCTCCATTGGTCATTACCAATGCTGCCATTACATCTTCCAGATTACCTTTGGCACAGATAATCATTACTTTTTTTAACGGATATTTTTCATTTGCTTCGCTCATAGCTTTATGTTTTTATTTGTTACACACAACTGGTTGGTTTTGGAATGCCGGCAATCTTTGAAGCATTCTTCAGCGGACCACCGGGGAACAATTGATAAAACTCTTTAATATCACAAATTCCTGAAGTGCCTACCTTGCGAATGGTTAAAGGTGTACCTTCCATATGAACTTTGCGTAAGAATTCCAATACCTGGAAATGCTTATCGCCAAGTTCGGTGTTCAGTTCTTTTGCAATTTCTATTGCCATTTCTTTTGTCCATTGTGATGGATTGGTGAAGTAACCATCGGCTGATACATCAACGGATACTCCTGCGATCATTTTTTCTGCCATTGTATTATTTTTTTTGAGTTTATATTATTTGTTGTTTGAAATATTTTTCACAAGGGTTAGAGCCATTCCCATGCTTTGTTTCATTTGTGGGCTATTCATTTCTTTCATCAACTTCCACCAGGAATACTTCTTCGTTTTTGAAGCTTCGAGAGCATTGAATTCGGTGATGGCGTGATTGACAAAATTAAGCAATTTAGGATCAGATATATTCCTGGCAATGTTCATAATCAAAGGAATGTTTTCTGACCATTTATGGAGGTCTTCTCTTGAATAACTGGTGATGATGGTGTCCATCACTTTACCTATACCCCTAATAAAATCGAAATATCCTTTGGTCTCGAATTCATTCAGTTTTTTCGAAAAATCAATAATAACTTCATTCGCAATAGGAGCTGCATCTTTCATTAGGTCGGTAAAGCTTTCTAGGGTATCGATAACGGAGCTTATGTTATCTACATTCCTCAAAAGTTTCAGAATTAACAGCTTCACCTCTTCCGGATTGATCTCCACGGCATGCTGGTCGAGCATCTCGACGGATGAATCGTAAATGTCTTTGCCTATGATGGCGACATCGGACACCAGATCGTCTACCATTTCTGAACGCGAATTCTGACGCTGAACATATTCGAGCAATATGTCCATCTTTTGGTTCAGCTGGTTGATCTGTTCCTGAATATTATTTTCTTCCATGATTTTATAATCTTCTTATTAATAATATCCCTATACCTTTATTCTTTTCTTTCCTGCCATTGTCATCGCGGATTCTATAGGCATTGATTTTCCTTTCAGCAAAATGTGCCAATAGATCCATCGGAAAATCACCTTGCCGTAATGGTTAATTTTCGTGTTCTGTAAGAGGCCAAAGGGTCCTATGCCCGGTAAAGGAAAAGTTCCGGGAAGGGGTTCTGTTTCGTAATTGAAATCAATCAAAGCTCCTTTTCCAAAACCTGTTTCAATATAGCAATTGGCATGTCCGTCGAATTTGGCGTGCAATGGCCTGCCTTCAATGGCGCTCATGATATTTTCAAATAATATTTCACCTGCAAAATGTGCTACTGAACCCGCTTTGGAAGTAGGAAGATTGGCAGCATCGCCTATGACAAATATGTTGTCGTGTTTGTCCGACTGCAAAGTGTATTTGTTGGTAGGAACATAATTCAGATCGTCGCCCAAACCGCTGTTGGCTATCATTTGCGATCCTTTGTTGACAGGCACTATGGTGAGCACATCGAATTCAACCTCCTGCTCATCATAAGAGATGAGTTTTTTATTTTCGTTGTCGACGCGCTCAATATAGAAATCAGGGATGATCTTAATGTTCTTCTCTGTCATGAGTTCGCTCAGCATTTTGGTAGCAATAGGTTTGGTGAATGCTCCCGACAAAGGTGTCACATAAGTGATATCCACTTTATCCCTAATGCCTTTTTGGGTGAAATAAGCATCGGCCAGAAAAACAAATTCAATAGGCGCCACAGGACATTTGAAAGGCATATCGGCAATAGCCATCACGAGCTTGCCACCTTCCCAATATTTAAAAAATTCGGCCAGTTCGACGGCACCTTCGATGGTGTAGAAGTCGAAGATATTCTTATACCATAATGATTCTTTTAGTCCCGGGGTCTCTTCTGGTGCAGTTTGAGTACCTGTGGCTATGATAAGGAAATCATACTGCAGCACTTTTCCGCCTTTTAGCAACACTTTGTTCTGTTCGGCCTCTATCTTGTCGATTTCCGAGAATATCACATTGACTCCTGCCGGCAGAAAATTGGTTTTGGGTTTTATTACATCATATTTATTGTAGATTCCGAAAGGAATAAACAAAAAACCCGGTTGGTAATAATGAGTTTTATGCTGATCCACAATAGTAATTTCCCAGTCTTCCGTAGTTAGGGTCTTACGAAGTTTGTTTGCCATCATGGTACCTGCCGTACCGGCTCCCAGAATTAACATTTTTTTCATAGTGTTGCATTTTGTCTTTTCAAAAAAATCTCATTATTACTCTTGAGAAAAATATTCATCCGTATTTTTCCATTACAAAATTATACTAATTTTTCTTCTCTAACGTAATGAAATCTTTGATTTAAATGACAATAAATGTGATTTTCATCACACCCATAAAATTATTGCTACCTTTGTTCAAAACAACAACTAATATGTTCAAGTGTGAACACTGTAACAGTAAATGCATAG
>CAZRFL010000133.1:0-6195 GCA_964599365.1 uncultured Bacteroidales bacterium | reverse complement strand
AATTTGCCAGATTACGCTTCCGCTTGAATTGCTATGTTTAGCAAGAATAGCGGGTTTGTAATTACCGGCATATACATCACCCGATGCCTCTACTGCCAGTTTGCTAATTCTACCTGTCTGTTGCCATTGCAAAACACCATTGTTACTGTACTTCACCGTTCCGGCATTGCCGGTGGCAATAAGGTTGCCTGAATTATCCAGGGCTATGGCTGCGGCATAATCACCCATTTGAGAGTTTATATTGTTCTTAGCCGACCATTGCAGAGTTCCTGAAGCGTTGTATTTCAGTAGCAGGTATTGATTATCGCCCAGACTGTCTTTGCAGCTACCGGCCAGATATATATTACCCAAACTGTCTAAAATCATGCTCATTTTGTGGGTTACATAGATCTGACTATAGTCACCATCATAGAAATTACGTGTCCATTGCTGTTGTCCTGACGCATTGTATTTTATGGTAACAATATTTACGTCGCTGCTTGTGTTCATGGTGAGTCCGCTAACATACACATTGCCGTTGCGGTCGGCTTTTATGCAGGAGGCTATATCCTGGCTGCTGCCATTGCCCGAAGCATCGTAGCGCACCACCCATTGCTGGGTGCCCGATGAATCGTACTTAATGGTAAGATAATCATTCTTGCCGCTACCATCTTTACTGGCTCCGGTAAGGTAAATATTGCACAGGGAATCTGTGCAAATGGCTTCAGGTTTGTCAGCATTGTTATAAGGACTGTTATAGGTTGCTGCCCAGCGTAGCGTACCTTGTGGATTATATTTTAGCGTTAAGTAGTCGTTTCCGGTAGAATCGCTTACCAGGCGACCTGCCACATAAAGGTTTTCATTTAAATCTAATGCCTTGGCATACACATCGGCCGAATCGGCATCGCTGCTGTAGGTCATTTTCCATTCGCGTTTCAGCACATCCGACAATTGCAATTGCAGGGGGCTAAGACTTAACCAATCTGCTATGCTGCGGTGGGCCGTATCCTGCAACACAAATCCATTGCCCGACCTAAAGGCAAATACAGCATTGCTGTCTAATGCCGCCAGTTCGGTTTGCAAAAACCAAAAACGACCTATTGAATCTGTTATTACAGGCGTAACCCCTGCCACTATACTATCATTTGCATCTACCAGCCAAATACTATCGTAGGGCACAGGCACCGAACCGCAATCGGGGTTTTCGGCGAGTGTTCCAGTTATCGCGTTATTACAATCAGGTATTTTTAGAATTACTTTAATAGTATCTGAAGCATTATTGGAATCGGTGAGTATTAACATAAAGTTATAATTACCCGGCTGATAAAATACTTTCGGATTTTTTATATTTGATGTAACACCGTTGCCAAAATCCCAATAATAACTATACATCCAAGTCGTTGTATCCCAATCTATGCCATTGAAATATAATGTATCATTCGGACATGGTAGTGTATGTTCCATAGAGACACTATCTTCAGGAGTGAGTTTGTAAAGAACTTTAGGCACAGATATAAGTGAATCAAAAAATGGGGTATACATGTTTCCTGTATAATCATTAGTGTCAGAATTTACTGATTTATTCAAAGGGCCATGTGATTCACTACAATCAATATCTTTAATATAAGCGTGAAAATAGCTGCCCTGTGTAGCGTGAAAACCTGGTTTAAGATGAATGGATGTCCCAGCAACATAAGTTACATTACCTGGATCAGTTGTAACCATAGGCGTAGTTGTTAAACCTATAACCTGAGTGGAGGAAATGGAGTTAAACGCTATATACTTTTGAGGAAAAGCATTGGTGGCATAAGTGTTATTATTGTAATATTTTAATGGCAAATAACCGTCCAAACTCCTATCAACGTAATTTACATAATATGGCGCGATTGACGAATACTTGATCTGTATCAAATTATACATAAGCATGTAATCCAGTCCATTAAAGTTACCTGTTGCCCAATCCCCTCCATATTGGCCGTCGATATCATTATGCCATCTATATGTTGAAGCCCATCCATTATCTGCTTGAGTTCCATAATCATCGTATTTATAAGGCCCTTCGCATGGAGCAGTACATAATTGATCCCATGCTTTTGTAATTGAAAATCTATTGGTCGATTTATCTTGTAGAAGTTCCCATAATGCTAAATAAAATGTTTCATTATTTTGATTACCTTCGACTTTGACAATACCTGCTGGTGTATTATTTACATGGATATTTATATGAATACAAATTGGGCAAACACCAATATTAAAATTAATACCGATTTGCCATGAATTACTAATCGCAGCAAGAGTCGCCGCCATAACATTATTTGTTTGAAACTGATTTTCATATGTAGATATAGCTTGCCACATATAATACTGAAAACCTGTACTACTCATAAAATCCCAAGGCACACAGGTACTATTAAAATATCTGGATGATTTTACAAAAGGGTAAGAATAATAAATAGTATTGCCAGTTCCTACATCAGTACCACAGACAGAATGAAGTGAGGCTCCATCTGGTAAACGAATTGCCCAAAAAACAGAATGATTAAATTGGCAATATTGAATTATGCGACAAGCAATGCCTTCTGCCATAGCTTTTGCATCATTAGAGCCAAATTTTTTAATCAATGCAAGACCTAATAACATATTTATTGCCTCATCGGTACTCATTGGTTCTTTTGCAGTGTATAGAGAAAATGGGGCTTCGCTACATGAACTCCCATTGCATGTGCGAGTATCCATCCAATCGCTATATCCAGGGTGACCTCTAGGATTTCCAAATGATTTAGTAGAGGGATCCCATCCGTTATAATCAGGAGTGAGTCCTTTATTTAATAATTCAAGATGATATTGCCCATCTGTAGTTCTACCATTGAAGGCTGTTTTATCTAAAAAATCACATGGAATATTCTCTCGGACAAAAAAACCATTCAAATTAGTATTTTCATAATTATTATTCCCCCAATAATCATTTTTATCCATATAATTATTGAATTGATGTAATGCTAAAAGTAGCTCATAATCTGTTTTTTGCGCATTTGTTTGTTGATTATTTTGCGATAATAAATAATATTCTGTTGCAAGCACTCCCATATAATAACCAAAATACGCAGCATGCTGTCCATAATCTATGTGATTATTACCCTCTGCAATCCCCCACCAAGCATTATTTCTAAATGCAGCTACTTCACTTTCACCTTGCTTAGTTCCGGGTACAACAAAATAGTTCAGACGCTCTCTATATTTCCAATATTTTATTAAGTTACTTGACCAATTCTGAGAATAGATACTTGTAGATATGAATAAAAAACCTGAATAAATATTAGTTTTTTCATAATTGTTTTATTTTGCTTTTTTAAATGTAACTATATAGTTGTGGTTGTTTGTATTTGCTGAAATTTTAAAATCGTCATTTGTTAAACGCAAAATTTCCCAATCTATAGGAACTAACATTGGACCGAAAGATTTAAATCCAAATTCAGAAATTGGATGAACCGGTTTGTCAATACTCATTATGTTTTTATTATTAGAAAAGCTGTAGTGACAAATAACTACAAAGCCTATACTGTCAAAATAAGAGTAACAATGAGTGAAACCTAATTGCCAACGTTCAGCATCAGTATTTGGATTAGGAAATTCAACTTCACATCCACAACTATCTTTATATGATTGCAATGAATCAATACCATCAGAAGTATATCCTGTAACTGTCCATGTGCCTAAAAGTCTTTTTTTTACGGAGCGAAAACTAATTACTGGACCTTCTTCATATCTACAGCCCTCGAAAATTGCTGATAACATTATCAGCATCAAAATTGTCTTTTTCATAATTATTTGGATTTTTTCATTTCAGTCACCTCTTTTTGCAATTGCTCGTTCTTTTTATTAAGCTCAATTACATAAAGGGTGAGTTCTTCAATTTTTTGTAAAAGTATGGCTTGGTTTTGTCCTAAGGCAACACCGTTTGTTTCTACCTCTGAGGCAGAGGGTACTGAGGGTAAATGTTTGTGTTCGTTGATATATTGTTCTACTTCGGCCAAGGGCATTAAGTCATATTTCTTTTCAAAAACAAAGTCGGGCCACCAGCCATCTATTTTTACTTCAACTTCTTTTGCAATAATATTTCCGTTAACCATCATATATGCATCAACAAGCTTATTGTCTGTGTTTATTGTGCCTGCTCCGATTTGTACTACTCTTCTTTTTTGTATATCTTCATCTGATAAGGTTAAACCACCCTGAGCGTTTTTTATCGGTATTAACATAATAGTACCCGTTACATCAGCAGTAAATATTGCACCTCCAGATCCTCCTGAAATAGTCCAGTTTTGAGAATTTATATTGCGACTGGCATTAATACCCTGGTAACCCATAAAATTTCCAAAAGATGCATTAAGGATGGATCCAAACGAAATACTTGCATTGCCTTCTCCTATTTGAAGTTTATCGTTTGGCGTATATGTTCCAATTCCAACATTTCCATCTGCTGAAATTCGCATTCTAAAAACATTATTGGTTTTAATGTCGAAAGGCCAATGGTCACAAGTTCCGATATTTTTTGCAAAATTGATCTGACCAGGAAGCCCCAACCTATTGCCACCCAGGTACCAAGGTTCCGCTACTTCTCCGCATGACTGTTCATCTCTAGGAGGAAACGTTCCAAATTGTCCGGTTTCATCAACATAAACAATTCGATAGCTTTTTGTTGATAAACTGTCAAACTTATAACCTACTCCGCCTAAACTATCTATCTTCAATGAGCCTGTAATGTTCATTTTTTTACCTACCTTAAAATTGTCGGTGATTTTTCCATTACCAACTACATGGAGTTTTTCGGTGGGGAGGTTTATGCCTATACCCACATTGCCGTTGCCATTGATACGCATACGTTCTGTATTGTTGGTTTTAAAGGCTAATGAAATATTGTCAAGGGTGCCTATAAATTGATTGTTGGGATCGGTTCCGGCATTTCCTTGCATGGACCAATTTTCTCGCGGCGGTTCGCGTAGTTCGAAATCCATATAAACATTCTCGCCGTTGCTGCATACATTAATATCGTTTATTATTAATGAATATGTCCCGGCACCCAAGCCGCTTCGGTCCTGGGCTGAGGGACCGTCTTTCCATTCGTAGGAGTAATTTCCTGAACCGCCTTCTACCATTACATCGATGCTGCCATTATAACAATTTATGCAGCTAACATTATAACCATTTGGGTATTTAAAAATATTGGCATCAACACTTATTTTAGGTAATGGCGCTGGTTCTGTTAAAGTTATTTCGGCTTCTACAGAATTGCTATCACATCCATTACAATAACATGGTAATAGGTTGCCGCCAGATTTAATATGTCCTGGGTAGTATCTTTTGTACTCCAGTCATATTTGTAAGGGGGTGTTCCTCCGCTCACGGTTAAATCAATACTTCCATCTTTTGCACCAAAGCAACTAACATTGTAAGTGTTAGGATAAACATAGGCGGTTAAGGAAATTGCAAGCCGATCCATAGGATTTAAACATTCTGTTCCCTTTTGTTTTGGATCATTATTTCCGGCTTTGACACCTTGAATGGTTGTAGTCATACAAATAATTACTATTACAAGCATCAGGGACTTGTAAATTGCACTAAAATTAAGAATTGTTTTGTTTGTTTTCATAAAATGGGAGTTAATGTTGGTTTTATTTTGGTTGAATGGATTTTTATTTATTAGGAAAAACAATTGGAAAATATCTGCCATGGCTGACCCCGCGAGCGTGGACCACGGGGAAAACATTTCCCCGCGAGCCAGATTTTTATTTGTTAGGAAGGACAATTGGAAAATATCTACCATAGCAGACCCCGCGAGCGTGGACCACGGGGAAAACATTTCCCCGCGAGCCAAGGGCACACGATGGAATCGTGCGGTAGCGGCATCGGGGTTTTCTCGACGACG
Organism: uncultured Bacteroidales bacterium; assembly: GCA_964599365.1. GTDB lineage: Bacteria > Bacteroidota > Bacteroidia > Bacteroidales > CAIWKO01 > CAIWKO01. The sequence goes on along the minus strand of CAZRFL010000133.1, from coordinate 290 downwards.
ACGAAGCAATGGTTAGAGTTTTTCCATCATGAACTCCAGGTTTAGCTTTTGCTGGGCATCGATGGTGAAGGTGAAGTCGATGTCGCGATAGCCGGGCAGGGTGAGCAGGGCTTGATAGGTGGCGGGAGGAAGATTGAGCTTTTGGGCTATGCCGTCAGCGTTGGTGAGGGTGGAGAATGAGATAGAGGGAATGGAGAGTTTTGCTTCTTTGAGAGGAGCTGAGGTTTCTTTGGCGCAGACCAGCACACTGAGGCCGTTGGTGAGGACAATTTTTTGGAGTTTGAAGGTGA
>CAZRFL010000132.1:0-6710 GCA_964599365.1 uncultured Bacteroidales bacterium | reverse complement strand
TCGACAATAAGAAGCCGCGTTTCATCACGGTTCACGAGATACTGGAAACTTCGGTACAGAATACCCTTGACCTGCTGCAACTGGAACTGGAGATACAGAAGGCAGAATGCCTGGAGAATCTGCATTTCGCTTCTCTGGAAAGAATCTTTATTGAGAAAGAAGTGTATCAATTGATGCGCAAAGCCAAGACCGATAAAGAAATTGACGAAGCCATTGACGGAGGTTTGAAGCCCTACACCGAAATGTTTGTGCGCGAAGTGACTCCTGAAGATATCCACCGTTTGCGCAAGATACCCATCGACCGCATCTCCAAATACAATTCCGATAAAGCCGAAGATATCATCAATTCCATCAAAGACGATATTGAACAGGTAAATTACGACCTTGACCATTTGGTGGATTACGCCATAGCTTATTACGAACGGATATTAAAGAAATACGGTAAGGGCCGTGAGCGCCGCACAGAATTGCGCAACTTCGACCAGATACAGGCTACCATGGTGGCTGCCGCCAACCAGAAACTTTACGTGAATCGCGAAGAAGGATTTATTGGTTCGGGCATGAAAAAAGATGAGTATGTGTGCGATTGTTCGGATATTGACGATATCATCACTTTTAAGAGTGACGGAACCTTGCTCATCTCAAAAATTGCCGATAAGGTTTTTGTGGGTAAGGATATCATCTACGTCAATGTTTTTAAACGCAACGACGACCGTACCATCTATAACATGATTTATCAGGACGGAAAATCTGGTCCTGCCATGGTTAAGCGTTTTGCTGTGACCGGCGTGAATCGTGATAAAGATTATTCTCTCACTAAAGGAACGGCTGGTTCCAAAGTTTTATATTTCACAGCCAATCCCAACGGCGAAGCGGAAATCGTAACCGTGAATCTGCGTCCCCGTCCCCGTTTGAAAATATTGACCTTCAATTTCGATTTCAGCAGCATAGCCATCAAAGGCCGCAGTTCGCAGGGTAACCGAATGACCAAGCATATTGTGCGCAAAGTAACCCTGAAGGATGAAGGCGTTTCCACCTTAGGTGCCCGCGACATTTGGTTCGACGACAGTGTGAACCGCATAAATGCCGACCAGCGTGGCAAATGGCTGGGCGCTTTCGAGCCTGAGGATAAGATTATCACCTTTATGAAGTCGGGACATTTCAGAATTTACAACTGCGACCTGTCCATACATTTTGACGAGGATATGTTCCAGATTGAGAAATACGATGCCGAGAAAGTTTTTACGGTTATTTATTTCGATGCCGAGGCCGGATTCAATTTTGTGAAACGGTTCAATGTGGAGTATACCGACAAAAAGTCAAGTTTTATAGGCGAAAGCCCCGAGTCCAAAATCATTGAGTTCATAGACCATGAAGACCCTTCTGTAGAACTAACTTACGAATTGAAAAATGCCCGCAGCAAACCTTCTGAAGTTATCAGCCTGGTTGAGTACATTGGTGTGAAGAGTTTTAAAGCCAAGGGCAAACGCCTTTCCATGAATACCGTATTGGGCATGACCCTCATTCTCACTGAAATTCCTGAAGAGGAAGACGATGATGAACCCGCTTTGGATGAACCGGAATCAGAAGAATCGGAACCCATAGAATTGGAAATAACTGAAACCGGTGTGGAGGAAGAACCTGCAATGAGCACACAAGAAGTTGTAGAAGCCCCTGCTCTGGAAAAAGAAATAAAGATTACAGACTTCAGTGTGGAAGAGTTTGTGGAGGAGAAGGAAACTTTCGTGGAGCTCAATATAGAACCTGAATCAGAGAATACAGAAGAAACTGCACCAAAAAAGAAAGTAGCTCCTAAGAAAAAAGCTCCACCCGTCCCCAAAAAGGAGAATCCTGAGAAAAAAGGCTCTGCGGGCACCCTGGAGATAGAATTTGACTTTTAGATAAAACAAAATACTTTTCAAAATAATCATTGAAATGACTGATAACAAAGTATTGAAAATTACGGACGATGTGAGTTGGATAGGTGTGTTGGATCCCGACATTCGTACTTTTGATATTGTGATGGAAACCAAATATGGCACCACCTACAACTCTTATTTTATCAATGCGCAGAAAAAGGCTGTGGTAGAAGTTTGCAAGGAGAAATTCTGGGAAACCTATCTGGCAAAGCTTTCATCACTCACCAATCCTGCTGAAATAGAGTACATCATTTTAAATCATACCGAACCCGATCACAGCGGAAACGTGAAGAATCTGCTGAAACTGGCGCCCAAGGCCAAGATAGTAGGCTCGGGAAATGTGATTCGTTTTCTGACAGATCTGGTCAACGAGCCATTCGAATACATAGAGATGAAACATGGCGATGTGCTTGACCTAGGGAATAAAAAACTACAATTTATTTCAGCAACCAATCTGCACTGGCCTGATACTACCTACACTTATTTGATTGAGGACAAAGTGCTTTTTACCTGCGATTCGTTCGGGGCGCACTATTGTAACCCCGAAATGTACGAGGATAAGGTGGGCAACTTTGATGAGTCCTTTAAGTATTACTTTGATGTGATCATGAAGCCCTATGCCAAGTTCATGTTGAAGGCCATTGATAAAATACGCCATCTGGATATCAGCGCCATTTGCACCGGACACGGCCCCCTGCTGACCCATAACTGGAAACGTTATGTGGAACTCTCCGAAAAATATGCTCGTGAGGCAATGAAATATCCGGAAGGCGAAAGGGTGTTCATAGCTTATGTTTCGGCTTATGGTAATACAAAAGCAATGGCGGAGGCTATCGCGCAGGGTGTTTCTAAAGTTCCTGAAATTGGAGTTGATCTCTGTGATATCGAAAAATTTAGCTTCAACCAACTGGATGAAAAGCTTTCGCGTACAACAGCCGTAATTATTGGCAGCCCTACCATCAATAAGAACACATTTTTGCCGGTATACACTTTGTTTGCTGCAGTAAGTCCTTTGCGGGACAAGGGCAAATTGGCAGGATGTTTTGGTTCTTACGGATGGAGCGGTGAAGTGGTAAAGATACTGGAAGGAAATTTTTTCGGACTGAAGTTCGAACTCTTTCCCGGTAATATCTTCATAAAATTTACTCCATCTGAAGAAGACCTGAAAAATTGCATCAATTATGGTGAGGCCTTTGCCAATAAGATGCTTGATATGAAATGCACTCTTAAGAGTGAATAGGAAAAAGTGAAAAATGAATAATGAAAGGTAATTTTTAAATTCCTATGAGTAACTCTGTGTCTTCTTTGTGTAACTTTGTGTAATAGTTCCTGATTAATAATCTTTAAACATAAAAATATGAACCCTGAAATTCAAAACCTAACACCCAAAGCCGTTTGGGGATATTTCAACGAAATACTTCAGATACCCAGACCATCGGGGAAAGAAGAAAAAGTAATCGCCCACCTGAAAGCATTCGCAGCGAAACATAAACTCGAAATCCAGATCGATGAGGTAGGAAATGTTATTATACGCAAACCCGCCACCAAAGGATTTGAAAACAAGCCATCTCTGGTCTTGCAAAGCCACATGGATATGGTTTGCGAAAAAAACTCCGGCACCAAACACGATTTCGAAAAAGACCCCATCAAAGCGGTCATCGAAAATGGTTGGCTGATAGCTATGGAAACTACCCTGGGTGCCGACAACGGCATAGGAGTGGCCATTCAGATGGCTGTTTTGGCTGGCACCGATATTCAGCATGGACCAATCGAATGTCTGTTTACCATGGATGAAGAAACCGGCCTGAAAGGCGCTTTTTCTTTGAAACCTGATTTCGTTAAGAGCAAACTTTTGATAAATCTCGATTCGGAGGAGGATGGTGAATTTACCATTGGCTGTGCCGGTGGTGGCGATACCGTGGCCCGTTTCTTCTATAAAAAAGAAAAGACTCCGACCGGCTATGACGCCTGCAAAATTACAGTAAGCGATCTGCAGGGCGGACACTCCGGCGAAGATATCAACAAGGGTAGGGGCAATGCGGTGAAACTATTGGTTCGTTTGCTCTGGAATGCCTCCAACAAATTTGGTTTGCGTATGTCCTATGCAAAGGCCGGCAACCTGCGCAATGCCATAGCCCGCGAAGGCAAATGCCTCTGTGTGGTTCCTTCCGAAAATTTCACTGAGTTTGCAGCCTGGTTCAGCAAAGCCGCATCCGATATCAAAGCCGAATATAAAACCAACGAACCTAAGCTAAACATAATTTGTACCGCAGAAGATCTTCCGGCTACGTTAATTGATGCCGAAACCCAGAAGCTGTTGTTGAATACCCTCTATGCTTGTCCTCACGGCGTCATCACTATGTCGCCCGATATCCCCGGATTGGTGCAAACATCCACCAACCTGGCTTCCATAAAAATGCAGGGCGATGCTGCCGATGCTTCTGAAGATAAGGAAATACCTGAACTGAAAGAAAATGAAATCAAGATAGCCACCAGCCAGCGCTCGGCCATTGAATCGGCCAAACAGGATATGGTGGATATGGTAGATTGCGTTTTTGCTCAAAAAGGCGTACTGGTTTCACATGCATCCGGATATCCCGGCTGGAAACCCGATTTGAACTCTAAAATACTCGAAGTTTCGAAGAAATCCTTCGAGAGACTCTTTGGAAAACAACCCGTCATCAAAGCCATACATGCCGGACTGGAATGCGGACTCATAGGCGAAAAATATCCGGGTATCGATATGATTTCCTTTGGTCCTTCCATGATGGGAGTGCACGCCCCTGGCGAAAAAATTGAGATTCATACTGTTCAGAAATGCTGGGATTTGCTGGTGGATGTTTTGAAATCGGTATAGATTATCGTAGGGGCACAAAATTTTGTGCCCTTTTCCTTAAACGTTTCATAAGGGCACAATTTATTGTGCTCTTTTTTATGCCCAGTATTGCCCATTAAGCAATCGTCCACAAGTAGTGAACAGAATATTTACATTATTATGGAGGAAACCCAATATTGAATCCCCGCAATACCAAAACTATTTCATCCCCATCACGATTGAATCCTCTCCAATCACAATTGAATCGACAAACTTCCGGATACAATCAATGCGTTTGCATGTATAAGCCATCCCCATCTCAGTCGAACCGTCCCCCATCACGATTCAAGGCTTGCAATCACGATTGAAGTGTCCCCCATTGCGATTGAAGTTCTCCCCATCACGATTGAACCGTCCCCCATCACGATTGAAGCCTCTCGCACCACAAGATAAGCCTCCCAATCTCAATCGAAACGGCTCCCAACACAATCGAAAGCAATCGCACGACAATCGAGGGCCATTTTTAACAATTTTCAGTGATATTTACAAAAAATCACGAAATTTTATGTCCAATCTCCCCGTTCGGCGGTGGTTGCACCACCGTCGTAATATTAATTGAGGCTCCGCCTCCAATAACAAAAATACGGAAAGGATTGCCGGATAGCAGCTCTTTTTTATACAATATATATTATAGCCTTAAAATCCGATATCCACTCCTGCCCTTATAACCGGATTACTATATAATGTATAAGGGGTGTCATTAAAATTCCAGAGTACCATCAGTGTGACCGCCGATCGGCCATAAATCCTCTGTCGATAGCCAATTCCGGCCAGTATATTCGAGAGCTGCACCCATTCTTTTTGTCCAGTCAGGCTAAACACATTGGTATTATAGGTCATGTACTCATACTCCCCATGTGCAAAAATACTGTTATAGAAAGGGAGATAAAGTCTGGCAAACACCCGTCCGCCGATAACATGCATAGTTGCCGAAAACCGGCGGTCGTTAATATATTGGTATGTCAACCCCATTCCCACCGACATGTTCTCAAAAATATAATAGCCAAACTGGGGTGAGATATCGACCATAGTAACGGTTCCGAACTGAACACCCAGGTTGCCCCCGGTAAAAAATGAATGTTTGAAGTTATCGTTATAACCGGGGTATTCTACTTTGCCGGTACCTTCAACAGGTCCGTCCTGACAAAATGCTGGGTACACAAAGATCAAACACAATAGAAAAATCAGGGTAAATTTATAAGAATGGTTCATGAGAATAGATGGATCGTATTGCAAAATAACTAAAATTAATCGAAAATAGTATTTTCGGAAGGCCCTTAGTGTAGGATAATATTTCCATAAAGTAGGATAAGGAGCAAAAAAGAGGGAATAATTCGACGAAAAATCGACTGATTAGGACCGACTTTTATAAGTCATTTAATCAGGATAGGTTCAAAAAGCGCCAAAATGAATCATTATTTCGGAATGTAAATACCGAAAAAAGTGGGTTTATTGGGCTTTATTTGCAGTCTTCAAAAAAAACATCGATCTGAATTGTTTGAAAAACAGTGCAAAAGAAAAAATAATGAAAAATAATTGAAATTTATTTGGAGGTAATGAAAAAGCAACTATCTTTGCACTCCCAATTTAAACGGGGAAAAAAAATAAAGTTCTTTGTAGTGCAAAATTCGGCGATAAGTGAGTGAAGGCCAGTTTCCAAAAAAATATTTTAAAAAAAAATAAAAAAAAGTTTGGAGATTAAAAATAAAGAAGTAATTTTGCACTCCCAATTTCACAAAAGGGAAAAAGAAACAAACAAGTTCTTTGAAAATATTGGAGAATGTAAGAAGCAAGAGTAAGTATCTCTTGTCAATTTTTTTGAAAAGGAAAGTAAATCTTGAGAACATTTAAGATCAAATTTTACAATGAAGAGTTTGATCCTGGCTCAGGATGAACGCTAGCGGCAGGCTTAATAC
>CAZRFL010000131.1:0-7140 GCA_964599365.1 uncultured Bacteroidales bacterium | reverse complement strand
TTGCCTTCAAAGTTAATCATCTTAATCAGGTAAATCAACGCCTGCCTGCCAGTCAGGGTTCATACATTATTTTTTAGGCTGAAACCTGATGCCGAACGGGTACCATTATTCATCCGTAGGCTGTGGAACGAAACCTCGTATTACCTCAACTAATCTTTCATGCAACGAACCGATAGACCAAATTCCCTTAAGTTCAGACAGGTGATTGCTATGAATCCGCTGGATGATATCAGGTCGAGCGAATAGGCCGTGATCTGATCGGCGTTATATCCGGTTTCTTCTGATGAACTCCAAAAACTGCTGCTGCTTCCCATCTTTTTATAGGCTCCCTTACCCAAACGAAATCCTGCAGGCAGTGCGTTAAAGCCTTTCTCATCACTCCCGTTACCTATGCCTTCCCATCCTGTGGTCGATTTCATTTTGGTTCCTGCCATGGATTCACTTCCGGTAGAATTTCTTATTTTATAAGTAAATACACCTCCAAAAAATTGCCCCAGTGTGCGGAATTCAGTTTCTGAAGGCAAATGCCAACCCATGGGACATACTTTTTTCGATGTTTCCCAATTATACAAATAACCATACTTAGCTACATTGGTGTCGTTATCTTTATAAGCCCAGCATCCGCTTCCGGCTTTATAGGCCAAGTTCTGGGCCATCCAGGTTTGCTCACCTAAAACTATGGTTTTATAGGTCTTGCCATCCCTGGCATCCGTTAATATACCCGAAGTGGAACCAGAAAGATTTTGATTTGCCACTGCTTTGGTTTTATCACCAAAAACATCCTTAGTTCCGTTTTCGTATTTGATCATAAATACGTCTGATTTCAATATGGTATAGGTAGGCCCGGATATATTATTGGACATTTTGTACTTGACGGTTTCCAGCTCAATGTCAGTTACTTTTGCTTGTATTTCATCACCCGATTTTTTGACAATAATATCCTGAGAATATGCTCCATGATAAAGAGAAATTAACATGAGCACGAGGGTTAGCGAATACAGTTGCTTCTTCATATTTTTATATTTTTGGGGTTAAAAAATTACGACAATACATTAAGAACTCGATTTGAAGATATCAAATGTAGTACTTTTTTTCTGCCACAAAGACTCTAAGACACCAAGATTCACGAAGAAATTAACCCGCTTCTGCCTTTGCACTTAGGCAAAAACCATTAGGTAACCCCTATTCTATGGAATCGACAACGAAGGAGTAGCCTGATATGGGACAATAGTTGGTTTGGGTTTGGGTGACCACATCGTTCACTTTGATGGTGGCTGTTACACCCTGGGACGAGCCTGAAGTGTTGTAGGCAAACAATAGGGCCTTTTGTCCGCGGCGTGCATAGAAGGTGTAGGTCCATGAGGAATTCTGATGGTTCTCAGTGGACTGGTTTTCCAGAGAATCTTTGTAATAAATGGTCTGGCAATCGGTGCATCCTATGTTGTAAGTTACCTTGATGGTAGGTTTGGGCTGGGGATCCGTGTTATTGTCGTCATCTTTTTTGCTACAGGAAATCAAAATAAAAAGGGTGAACAGGCAGAGGGATAGTAGCTTTTTCATAAGAAATGGGTGTTTTTCAGCAACAAATATAAGAGATTTCGGGAAACAGTTAGTTATTTTCACAACTTTCTACCGCTAAGACACTATTCCGCTGCGGCGGACACCAAATACTAAAAAACAAAAAAGCCAATAGCCCTTAGGGGCCTCTTGCCATTAAACCACCTTTTTATTTGTAACTTTTTTGCTTGTCTCCCGATACCGATAAATCGGCATGCGGGACGGGCGCCAAAGTAACCAAATTCGCCAGTGGTTAGGACAGGAAAGGACAGTCCTAACGACGGCCGCGTCCCTACACTATGTATACGGGACAGGCTCACGGACAGGCCCGCGCACCTTTATTTCTGCGAAATAAATCAGTTTCAGAGCAGGATTAATTATGACTGATTTTTTCCTTTGGTAAGAACGTTTTTATGTTGCAAGAATATTTTTAGTATGTCAGATATCGCCTCTGTTCGCCTGCGGGCGGGCAGGGATTACGCAGATTGGACCACTAAGACACTATTCCGCAGCGGCGGATACCAAGAAACACCAAAATATTTTACTGCTTTACAAATTTTGTATAAAAGATGCTTTGCCCTTGCTGTATACAAATTATATATACCCCTTTCGGCAAACCGGAAATGTTACATTTGCTTTGACCTTGCTCCATTGTCATACTCTTACCCAGCATATCTTTTATGGTAATGTGAGCATTTTCGGGTGAAGGTAAGATAATATTGATTTCATTGTGAGCCGGGTTGGGATAAACTGATATAGCCCTTTGCTCCGAGGGTTGATAGCCCGAAATGGTTTCTATTTGATCAGCTCCTGCATCCAATCTTGAAGATGCCCTGAGATCGTTTTCGAAGTCGTGTGAGGGATAATCCAAAAGACCGGTGGCAAATGCATAAGCAGTGCTTTGAGGGGTTATATGATAATCATGATTCAAATAATCTACAAATCCAATATCGCCGACAGAAGTTACATTTTTTGCCGAATCGAAGGGACTGGTGGCCCAAATATAAATAGGACTTGCATCGGTACGAACCATGACATTTCCATAAATATTAATATACATGGACAAGCCCGGTCCTATAGAAACAGACATGAGATTATCGGTAATGAATGTATTGAAGCGAATTATGCTGGTGTCCACATAAGGTAGTCCGCCATCGACTACCGATACACCACGCTGACAATTATAAACCACATTGTTTTCAATCAGCAAGTTGTTACCTACATTGGGGTGATCAGAATAATAACTTATTCCGTTTTTTGTGGCATCCGACAATATATTGTTGCGAACTATTCCGTTGGAACGCACACTGACACAGTTGCCATTATCATTGTAAATATTGCGAATGCGATTGCCTGAAATAAGAAAGTCGTTGCCGGTAAAATAAATGCCATGATGTGGCGCACCTTGCAAGGTCGACAGGGTGTCTAATCCGATCAAATGAAAGCTGTTGTTCAGAATTTGGGTGTGGCTGTGTTGTTCGGCTGATAAAATTCCGTTTCCATAAATCGAATCGAATCGGCAATTTTTAATGATTACACCATCCGAAATTCCAGATGAATGCAGCCTAATACCATTCCCCTGAATGTTATAAAACACGCAACTATCAATGGTAATATTATTTGCATTGGCTATGCGCAGTCCGTCATTTAAAATGACATTTTTAAAGGTACAGTTCTTAATAAGCGCATTGTTCCATGTAGCTCCAACCAAATCGAGTGTGGTGGTGAAAACACTATCGTGTATTATAATTTGAGACTTTACTGAAGTGGTATAAAGAAGTAAAGTCAAAAGCAGATAAAGGGTGCGTTTCATGTTGTATGCAGTTTTATGGTTTCAGGCCGGAGCCTTGCGCCGTACGGAGCCAAACTAAGGAGCCACCTCAGACGAAGGCATTTTTTCCTTTACGGGCCAACGCCAGGCATACCAAATGATGAGGAAATGAAAGATGGCTTCAATGGACTGATAATAGATGTAGTAGTACCATACCTTGCCCGGCACAAAACGCGTGGCTATGATGAGTAGTATATGAAGTAGGCTGACCACAATGTTGACCCATCGGGTTATACCCGGCTTTGCGGTAAGCGAGAATATAATCATTATGGGTGGTATAGACATTAACAGGGCTGCCGCCAATAAAAAACCCTGACTAATGGTCATTCCGGCCATGACACCTGATATTATTTGTTCAGGAATTTCGGGCTGAAACAGCGTTTTAATGTCCGCGTAAACATAAATAAACATGACGGCTATCCACAAAGCCGCCAGTATTATCCTGACATTGATCTTGTAATCCTGAAGTACTCTATTGTTTTTCATTATGCAGATTATTTGTTATGATTTGTTTTGATTTTCTGACGACAATGATAATCCGACGGTCCGCAGGAATCTTTAGGGACAGACCGGAGCCTTGCGCAAAAAGGGATTGTATTACAATTACTATTCATTAGGACAATATTTCTTCTTTAAAGTTTTCATTTTCACATTAAAAAGTGCATCCTTTATTGCTCTAAACCAATAAATTTCAAAATCAACATTCTTTGCTAAATTTGCAGGAGGAATATATAACCCCTTTAAAGGGAGGTTAAAAATAACATTATGTGTTTTTGTATCGAAAACTGATAACACCATTAAAGTATAAGATTCATCAAGGTCATTGTTGCCGGAATGTTTAACTAAATTTTGAGCTATTAATAGTAACCCTATCTGTGATAATGTTGAATCATAAGGGTAATAGCTAATTACATTATCAATACTCTGACGCGTTAAAGGCTTAATTTCAGTTGTCGTAATATCCTCTGTTTTAGTTTGAAGATTTCGCTTATACGATGTTTTATATCTATAAAAGACAATCTCTTTCTTGAATATATACTTTAAGTTGGTAAAGGCTGAATCATCTTTGATAAGATAATTTATATGGTTAAATGAGAAACTCCGTATTTTTTCAATATCTGCAAATCCATAAGCATCGATATCAACAAATTTAACTTTGGTAAAATCAACTCCATAATAAACCGCTGTCTTACTTCTAAAAAAAGTACAGGTATCTATACTCTGAGAAAGAGAATAAATTGGAATAGACACACATAAAATAAATAAAATCCTTCTCACTTTTGTTCCCTTATTTTTAAAACACCAAACAAAAAAATCTCCAGAATTTTCTTTTCAAAATCATAGCTTCAGAAGCCGCGGAGTCTGTATATAGTAATGTTACTACATACCATATACAGTCCTCACCACAGACCTATTATAAGCATGGTTTTGGTTTTAATCGTTTAATTGTGATGCCAAAAATATCCTTTTTCACAATTCATACCTAAAATTTAACACATTATTTTCAGTGAAGGAATTAAATATACTAAGGCAAGGGGATGAGGGTGGCGGGGAGAGCCAGTGGACAGGTTTATTTTGCCTTGAATTTCAATCACTTACAGCACATAAAAGTTGAGAGCTTACAAATTCCCGGATTTTGGAAGCAATCTCCCTGACTTTGCAAGCAAGCTACCGGACTTTGCATAAAAAATCCGGAACTATGCGTACATTGTCCCGGATTGGCCTTTGGTTCTGAAAAACTGCGCGAAAATTTTTCAGTAGCAAATTTCAGATCAATTATTTAACTCTGATTTTTATGCTCTGGCTCCATTCGCCCTTACGGCCTTTGGTGAAGACCTGGAGGTTTTGGAAAAAATAAATTTGACCCGAGGTTAAACCCTTCACTGTGGTTTTAGAGGTATTGCTGTACTCTATCAGGGTCCAGGTTTCATCATCCTTGCTCATGCGCCACTCGTGGCCGCCTTTGCCTTCGGCTGTGAGAATAACGCTACCTTCTTCCGTACCGTTCTCGGCGTCGTTTTGCTGCTTGCCGCGTGAGGTATGTTTGCTCACCGACATGCCAGCACCCTCTATAATGGCCGGGGCATTTTCCACATCTTCATCGGCCAATGCCTGCACATCGGCCGCCAGGCTCCAGGCCGTTTTGATCACCTTCACCCTGGCCGCATCGCGCTCGGCTTTGGTTTTGGTTTGGGGTTTGGATTTATAACCGGTTTGCGTTTCGTCAAGCGTTTTTATTTCATCTTTAAAAATGACCAACTTAGCGGCCGAGCCGATGTAACGTGCGTTGGCCGACATTGAACTGTAGATGGCTTTCAGAAGGATCATCAATTTGCCAAAGGCTGCTGGAATTTTCATGGCTACTTTTACTGTTTTAATAATTACTGTTGAATCTGTTGTCATAGCATTGGGGGTATTTAATTAATAAAATGGGTTAGAACAAATAATAAAAATTGTTTGAGGCTTCGAATGTAGTAACTAAAACCTGTTTGAAATAAAATTGTTCACGGTTGGTCCAAAATAGTTCCGGACCACATTTTTTTACAGTTTCCCCTGTTCTTTACATTTTTGTTTAAAAGCCATGGCTTTTTCGCGGCCAATGGGCACATCAGGTCCCGCATCCATTATGGCAAACTGATCTCTTTCGAGGCGGTAGGTGCCTTTTACATGGTCGAAATGTAACCACCACGATTCGTGCACATGTTGCAGTAGTCCTTCGGGCAGCAGCACATTCAGCTTTTCGAAACTGATCTTAATATCAATGTATCCGCCATCCTGAATCCATATCCTTTTGTAATGCCCCAGGCTTTTTGCGGATATTACTGACTTTGGATCTTTGAGCACAGGAGCCATAAGCTTTCTGGTTTTTTTGCTCATGCCGGCCAGTATTTCGGCCATTTTTTCTTCTTTTGTTTTTTCTTTGTTTTCCATAGTATCTTAAATTTGATGATTGATATTTATCAACAAAAATAAAATACCTATATGAAAAATAGTATATTTGTACAGGAGAAAATTATCAGTCAAATAGATTTTACATCCTATGGAAAAGAACCCACGCTATCCGAAACGCAAATCGCTGCGCCTGAAGGGATATAATTACTCAGATGCCGGGTTATATTTTATCACCATTTGCACCCACGGCAGGGAATGCTTGTTCGGGAAAATTGAAAACGGTGAAATGAAATTGAATGAATATGGCGAAATTGCCCGAAAGGAATGGGAATTATCGGCAACGAAACGTGCCGAAATGGAATTGGATTGTTTCGTGGTAATGCCCAACCATTTGCACGGGATCGTCATCATTAACGAAAATGTCCGTAGGGGCGACCGGCCGGTCGCCCGATATAATGAACCCGTGGACAATATGGATTCGGATATAATTGACATTGGCGATTTTAAAAATAAAGAGGGCGACCAGCCGGTCGCCCCAAATTATGGTACGGGCGACCGGCCGGTCGCCCCAACAAATGATAAAATAAGACCCAAAGGCCCGCGACCCAAATCGTTGGGGGCAATGGTTGCCGGATATAAATCGGCCGTAACCGTCCAAATAAATACGTTGCGGCACATGCCACGTTTCCCCGTATGGCAACGTAATTTTCATGACCATATCATCCGCGATCGACAATCGTATTACATTATTTCGGAATACATCCGCAATAACCCATTGAATTGGAAAGACGATTCATTTTTCAACGAAACCTAGGCGCGATTCATCGTCCCGCCATTCGCAAAATGTTTACGCGTAGGGG
>CAZRFL010000130.1:0-7593 GCA_964599365.1 uncultured Bacteroidales bacterium | reverse complement strand
AAACATCATAAGGTGCTGGCTCCTGAATTTCTGAAAGAGCTGAATGATTATGGTCGCGTATACATGTACAGGTTTCGTCCCACTTATAAAATATCTGCCCGCAGCATAGAAGATTTTCCGCATAGGTCGAAACAGGCGGCTGCCATCATGCTTATGTTGAGCAATAATCTCGACAATGCCGTGGCCCAGCATCCTCATGAACTGATTACCTATGGTGGCAATGGTGCCGTGTTTCAAAACTGGGCTCAGTATCTGCTCACCATGAAATATCTTGCTACCATGACAGGAGAACAAACGCTGGTATTATACTCAGGCCATCCTATGGGTTTGTTCCCCTCGCACAAAGATGCTCCGCGGGTGGTGGTTACCAATGGCATGGTTATCCCCAACTATTCGAAACCCGACGATTGGGAAAAATTCAATGCTTTGGGTGTGTCGCAATATGGTCAGATGACTGCAGGTTCTTTTATGTACATAGGTCCTCAGGGTATTGTTCACGGAACCACTATTACCGTGTTGAATGCCGGACGAAAAATAGAAAAAGCCGGTGAAGGCATTGGAGGGAAACTCTTTGTGAGCTCTGGTTTGGGAGGCATGTCAGGTGCTCAACCCAAAGCGGCTGTGATTGCCGGAGCCATAGGAGTGATAGCAGAAATAAATCCCAAAGCGGCACAAACCAGACATACGCAGGGATGGGTGGATGAAATCTATACCGACCTCGACGAATTATTGGCCCGCATAGATAAGGCGCGCAAAGCAAAAGAAGCGGTTTCACTGGCTTACCAGGGAAACATTGTGGATTTGTGGGAGAAGTTTGTGGAGAAAGATATAGAAGTTGAGTTGGGTTCTGACCAGACCTCCCTTCACAACCCTTGGGCGGGAGGTTATTACCCGGCAGGTGTTTCTTTTGAAGATTCCAAGAAAATGATGGCTGAAAATCCTGTGCTGTTTAAAGAAAAGGTTCAGGAATCACTCAGACGGCAAGTCAGGGCCATCAATGCGCTTACGGCAAAAGGTATGTACTTTTTCGATTATGGAAATGCTTTTCTGCTGGAAGCCGGTCGGGCAGGTGCTGAGATTATGAAGCCCAATGGTGATTTTATTTATCCTTCCTATGTTCAGGATATCATGGGTCCCATGTGTTTCGATTATGGATTTGGTCCCTTCCGATGGGTTTGTACTTCTTCAAAGCCGGAAGACCTTGATAAAACAGATGTCATTGCCATGAATATTTTGGAAGAGATTGCCAAGACGTCCCCACCTGAGATTCAGCAACAGATGAAAGATAATATCCGCTGGATTAGTGAAGCAAAGAAAAACAAATTGGTGGTCGGTTCTCAGGCCAGGATACTTTATGCAGACGCTACTGGTCGCATTAAAATTGCTGAGGCTTTTAACAAGTCCATTGCCAACGGCGAAATTTCTGCCCCAATTGTTCTGGGCCGCGACCATCATGATGTTTCGGGAACTGATTCTCCTTATAGGGAAACTTCAAATATTTATGACGGATCGAGTTTTACGGCAGACATGGCCATACAAAATGTAATTGGTGATTCATTCCGCGGTGCTACCTGGGTTTCTATTCATAATGGAGGTGGAGTAGGCTGGGGTGAAGTTATTAACGGTGGTTTTGGTATGTTGCTTGATGGAAGCGACGATGCTGATCGCAGACTAAAATCAATGTTGTTTTGGGATGTCAATAATGGCATATCGCGAAGAAGCTGGGCACGAAATGAAGGCGCCATATTCGCCATAAAACGTGCCATGGAAAACGAACCTTTGCTTACAGTAACATTACCTAATCTTGCTGATGATTCATTACTCGATTCCCTGCTATAAACATGGAATGATAGTTGCAACTAAATTATCACACCCAATCTAATTAAAAATGAAAAAGTCAGTTAAAATAGTATTTGGATTCCTGTTAATAGGCTTTTTGGGATTGAGTTCCTGTGAAGAAGTAAATACTGATCCCGATTCTGATCCAAGGGCACAATACCTGGGGTCATGGACATGTAATGAATCCGGTGTCAATTATACCGTGACTGTAAGTCTTGATCCTTCGAATAGTTCTCAGATATTAATTAATAATTTTCATTATTTTGGTGCTAACGAAAAGGCCTATGCTATTGCGACACAAAATAACCTGACATTGCCTACTCAATCCATCCTAAGTAATACTATTCATGGTTCAGGCGATTTGGTGAACAACAACAAGATCACTTTGAAATATTATGTGAATAATCAGACAGACATTGATACTATCAATGCTGTTTACACAAAGTAGCAAGGGCTATTTACTTATAATACGGCTTTGGGTGGTGCTCAATTCCACTACTACCTCTTTATAGATATTTTCGAGGTCTTTCATGTGTTCGGAATAAAACTTAAAACTCTCCTTTAATTGGTTGCGACTGATCTTGTGCTTTTTAAGAACAGAATTGAATCGATAATTAGAAAATTCATTGACATCTTCATGACGTTGCTGACCCTGGGCAATGGAGGCTTCAGCCAGATGAAAGTCAACAAGTACGGAAATCATCTCCTTTTGTGGAATAATATTTTCGGGCACTTTGGCTTCTTCGTCTTTTGAACCGCAAGCACAAACCAAAAACAAACCAAATATTAAAAAGAGTTTTCTTATCATCCCACAAAGATAGAGGTTTTATCAAGGATTTTTATACTCTAACCTCATTCCTCGCACTTGGTCCATTACTTCGGCACCATTATAGGCCATCTGTCCGTTGACAAAAGTAAAGGCAATCTTTGATCGGAACTTGTATCCTTCAAAAGGAGACCACTTACATTTATATAATAAAGATTCCGGAGTTACTACGGATTCCTTGCTCATGTTAAGCAGAACTAGGTCGGCATAATAGCCTTTCCGAATGAAACCGCGTTTCGAAACCTTAAAACATTTGGCTGGTTTGTGACACATCATGTCTACTACCTTTTCAAGTTTCATTTTATTATCGTGCACAAATTCCAGCATGGCTTGCAATGAATGTTGAACCAATGGTCCACCCGAAGGCGCCTTAAAGTAACTTTGTTGCTTTTCTTCTTTCGTATGAGGAGCATGATCTGTTGCAATAATATCGATTGTGCCATCCAACACTGCCTGAAATAATGCAGCGCGGTCCGCTTCGGTCTTTATAGCTGGATTCCATTTGATGAAAGTACCTTTTTTCAGATAATCCTGATCATTGAACCAAAGATGATGAACGCAGACTTCAGATGTAATCCTTTTCTTTTCCAAAGGAAGATCGCTTCTAAGGAGTTCGAGTTCTTTGGCTGTAGAAAGATGAAGGATGTGAAGACGGGTATTATTCTTTTTGGCTAAATTATATGCTTTCAGAGTTGAGGCATAGCATGATTCTTCGCTACGAATCAATGGATGACATTGAATAGGAACATTCTCGCCATATTTTTCACGAAACGTCAGGACATTTCTTTGTATTATTGTCTCATCTTCCGAATGAATGGCAATGAGCCAGGGCGTAGCAAATATTTTTTGCAAGGATTCTGGGTTGTCTACCAGCATATTTCCGGTTGATGCACCTAGAAAAACCTTTATCCCGGCATTTTTTTCAGGATCGAATTTCTTAATCTCCTCTATGTTATTATTGGTAGCACCGAGATAGAAAGAATAGTTAGCCCTTGAAGCATTTGCAGCCAGAGCATACTTTTCTTCGAGTAATTCATTGGAAACTGTATTGGGATTGGTATTAGGCATTTCCATAAAACTGGTTACCCCTCCCGCAACAGCTGCCCGGCTTTCCGATTCTATATTTCCTTTGTGTGTAAGACCCGGTTCGCGAAAGTGCACCTGGTCGTCAATAATGCCGGGTATAAGAATCAAACCTGCGGCATCGATACATTCAATATTGTTTTCTTTAATAAAAGTCTCACTCAATTTTGGATCAGTCAGTATATCCTGTATCAGTCCGTCCATGATTAAAACACTAGCTTTGAAGGTTTGTCCTTCGTTAACTATAGTAGCGTTCTGAATAAGATAATTTGATTTCATAAGCTCAGGAAGAATGTTAGGCAAACGATATGCCCATATGATATTAAGCGGCCTTTTTATATTTTCTGAACCAACTTCTGATCTTTAATGATAAAACTCCAAGGATGGCTTCCTTGAAAATACCTTTACTCATTTTCGATTGGCCTTCGGTACGGTCGGTAAAGATAATGGGAACTTCAACAATATTAAATCCATGTTTCCATGCCGTAAATTTCATTTCAATCTGAAAAGCATATCCGATGAAGCGTATCTTATCCAGTTCTATGGTTTCCAGTACTTTTTTGGTATAGCATTTGAACCCTGCGGTGGTATCGCGAATTTTCATGCGGGTTACAAAACGAACATAGGCCGAAGCATAGTACGACATCAACACACGACCCATGGGCCAGTTGACCACATTGACCCCATTAATATAGCGCGAACCTATAGCCATATCAGCTCCTTGGTCTTTACAAGCAGCATACAGACGAACCAAATCATCCGGATTGTGCGAGAAATCGGCGTCCATTTCGAAAACATATTCGTAGTTATGAGCAATGGACCAGCGGAAACCATGGATATAGGCAGTGCCTAATCCCAGTTTGCCTTTGCGCTCTTCAATAAACAACCTTTCAGGGAATTCCTTAATCAGATTTTTTACTATCTCACCTGTACCATCAGGAGAGCTGTCTTCTACAATAAGAATATCGAATTGCTTGGGCAATGATATAACCTTGCGAATGATTTTCTCAATGTTTTCGCGCTCGTTGTAAGTAGGTATAATGATTATGCTGTCTGACACCCGAATATTTTTTTGCAAAATAACGAACAAATATAGGATTTATTGTTAATTCCAGAAAAAAAAATAATAATAAAAGCAGAATTGCTGAATTTCATTTAACTTTGTAAGTTCAAAAATCAGAAAAAAATACGTCAAAATATTAATATCACTTTTAAGAAAACCTATTATTAAATTTAAAATTATGAAAAAAATCTTTACTTTTTTTACCATCGCCTTTTTATTAGGCACTTTTACCTCTTTCGGGCAGGTAATTATTTCCCAAATGTACGAAGGGTCAGGTTTCAATAAATTTATTGAAATCACCAATATGGGCTCTTCTGCTGTAAACTTGGCCAGTCCGCAGTTATACGTTAAACTTTATTCAAATAAAACAGAAATTGGAGCAAATGCACCTCAGTATACAAAAACACTTACAGGAAGCTTGAATGCTGGGCAAAGTTTATTACTTCATTATTCAACTGCAGTGAATCCTGCTTATGCTTTGGCATACGCACCAGGTGATACCGGTACCGTTTGTAATTTCAACGGTAAAGGATCTTCGGCTAATCCAACAGCTTCTACTGATATTATTTCTTTGTACGATGGAAGCACTTTGGTTGATGTGTTTAGTTGGGGTACTTTCCAATACGAAAACAAATCGTATGTACGCGCTGCTGCCATTACCACTCCAAATGCTGTTTTCAATGCTGCCGACTGGGTTTTCGTTGATACGCTCAATGCTTATAATGCTTTGCCTAATACGCCTGAAAGATTGGGTTATCACATAGGAGGTTCCACAACTCCTGCAATGGGTATATCTTCACCCTCCAACGGTGCTACCATCTATAGCCCTGATGTTAATATTACCTTCTCAGTTTACAATTTTACAATTCCAACCGACGGACATGTTCATTATACTGTAGATGGAGGAGCTGTTAACGAGCAGATGACTACATCTCCTATCGCTTTGACAGCGCTGGCTGCTGGTTCGCATACTGTTGCTCTTACTCTGGTTGATGCCAGCCATAATCCACTTTCACCAAATGTTACTGCTTCGGTTACCTTTACTGTTAATCTTAGCGGTCCGTCAATCAAAACCATTTATCAGATTCAATACACAACCTTACCTACCGGCGACTCACCACTGAAGGATTCAATCGTTACTACTTCAGGTATTGTTACAGCTTCATTTGCTTCAGGTTATTTTATTCAGGATGGAACTACCCCCTGGAATGGTCTTTATGTTTACGATAATACCCACACTCCGGCTCTTGGCGACAGCATTACCCTGGGCGGTACGGTTAGCGAGTATTATAATTATACTGAATTAAAAACCATTGTAAGTTATACTACCAATGCCACTGGAAAACCAGTTCCCACACCTATTGGTCTGACTACAAATACTGTTAAAAGCGAACAATATGAAGGTATGCTGGTGAAACTTACCAATGCCAAATGTACCTACGTTCACTCTACAGGTTGGTGGAAAGTATTCCAGGGTGCTGATACCTGCGAAATCGGAAAACTTATGTTCCCATTCCCAACAGCCGTTGTTGGAACTTATTATAATGTTACAGGATGTGTAAATTATTCTTTCAGCCAGTTTATGGTTGAGCCACGCAATACAGCCGATATTGAAATTTATAATTCGGTAAGCGAAAATGCAATGAACAATCTAAGCATGTATCCTAACCCTGTAGCTTCGGTGTTGAATATTTCCAATATGGAAAATGTTGACCAGATAAGAGTGGTTAATCTGCTGGGCGAAACCGTTAGCAATCATTCGGTATCAGGATCAACAGCCTCTATTAATGTTAACAGCCTGCCCAACGGAATTTATTTCGTTTCGTTACTCAATGATAATTCGGTTTTGGTGACACGCAAGTTTATCAAACAGTAATACTTCTTAATATTGGGGTTAATATCCCCAAAGAAAAAAGCCGCCTGATGAGGGCGGCTTTTTTTATTTCCGGCAAGTATGCAATGAATTGCTGAAGCAGATGAAGGCCCGCAAGTGACCTGCCCATTGAAAATACTAGTAAACAGGTTTTCCGACCTGTTAATAATTAGAAATGACAGGCGAAGAACAAAAACGGATCGACGGGAAACATTTTCCGGTCGATGCCTTAAGGCGACAAGTCGGTGCCTCAAGGCGACAAGTAGTAGCCTCAAGGCGGTAAGTCGTTGCCTCAAGGCGACAAGTAGTAGCCTAAAGGCGACAAGTCGTTGCTTCAAGGCGACAAGTCGTTGCCTCAAGGCGACAAGTAGTAGCTTTAAGGCGACAAGTAGTAGCCTAAAGGCGACAAGTCCGTGCCTTAAGGTGACAAGTAATAGCCATGAGGCGAAAAGGGACATCACAAGCATCCCTTAATAAAATCCAAACCACAAACCCAGACAAGGCAATTACCATTCATAGAATCATTATATCTGAAAAAGTGCAACCGCCATCTTCTCTTAAATTTTTTTAAATCCCTAACTTATTTTGATCATACCCAAATCAACAGATTCGTCCATAAAAACAAAAAAGCCGCTAAGGGCGGCCTTTTTATACTTATGTTATCAGACTTACCTGCCTATCACCAGTTTCCCATTGCTAACCTGGCCATCTTTTTCCGTAAGGCGATAAAAATATATTCCATTGGCATAAGCGCTCAAATCGAAAGTGCTTTTTGAGTTTGCAGGGATGGTTGAAGAAAACTCCAAGACTCCTGTCATAGTAAACAACTCGAACAGCGAAGCGTTGTTGTGTTCCGAAACCACCGTAATGATTCCATGGGATGGATTGGGATAAAGGCTAAAGCCCGAT
>CAZRFL010000129.1:0-7626 GCA_964599365.1 uncultured Bacteroidales bacterium | reverse complement strand
CTTACGGCCCCGTGAAAGCTGTGATGCCTTACCTCATCCGCCGCGCCGAAGAAAACACATCTCTGGCCGGGCAAACGGGAAGGGAACTGATGATGATAGCGCAGGAACAAGGGAGAAGAAAGTCAGATTTCAGAAGTAAGAAGTCAGAATGAAAATCCATGAGCCAAGAGCCAAAACAATAAAACAATTTAGCAATTCAACAATTTAACCATTCAACAATAAAATCCCCCATGACCATCAAAGGAACCCAAACCGAAAAAAATTTACTGAAAGCCTTTGCAGGCGAATCGCAGGCTAAAAACCGTTATACCTTTTTTGCCAAACAGGCGAAGAAGGATGGCTACGAACAGATAGCCGAACTGTTTATGGAAACCGCCATGCAGGAAGAAGCCCATGCCAAAAAGTTTTTCCGTTTTCTGGAAGGCGGGCCGGTTGAAATCACCGTGACCTACCCCGCAGGCATCATCAACAATACCGAAGAAAACCTGGTGGCTGCTGCCAATGGCGAGAACGAAGAATGGACAGAACTCTATCCCGAATTTGCCCGCATCGCCACTGAGGAAGGCTTTCCGAAAATTGCTTCGGCTTTCAAGCTGATAGCCACCATTGAAGCCGAGCATGAAGCCCGTTTTCTGAAATTGCTGCGCAGTGTGGAAGAAAATAAGGTGTTCGAAAGCGAGGAGATAGAAGAATGGGAATGCCGCAAATGCGGTTATGTGCACAGAGGCAAAAAGGCCCTGGAAAACTGCCCTGCCTGCGATCATCCCAAAGCTTATTTTGAGCGTAAGGCGAAGAATTATTAAAAAAAATTCCAAATTCCAGGTCCCAAATTCCAAGACCCAAGGGAAGAAGCCAATAGCTAATAGCCACGAACAAATGACGATTAATTACGCGACCTGTCCCACACACTGAACTTGTAAAGGTGTCGGGAAGCAAATGACAATAAATGACCACTACATGACTTCTCGACTTCGCTCGAAGAAACGCCTGGTAATAATGACCATTAATGACGCGAAGCAAATGACCATCAATGACAACTAATGACCATTAATGACGCATAGCAAATGACCATGAATTACTTCTCCTTTTATTCCTTACTTTTGCAAAAAAATCATCCATGCTCCAATATTTCAAAATGGTCAGGCCGGTCAATCTGCTGATACTGGCAGTAACCCAATATCTGGTACTATTTTTCCTCATTCGTCCCATACTGTTGCAAAACAATCCCGGTTATATTATAAATCAGGTTGACTTTGCCTTATTTGTATTGTCAAATCTGCTGTTGGCTGCAGCCGGATATGCCATCAACGATTTTTACGACACCCGCATAGACAAGATTAACAAACCTGAGAAAAATGTATTGCTGCATGGGATTCCCCCGAAAAATGCCGAAATTCTGTGCTATGTACTAAATGGTCTTGCCTGTTTGCTAGGCTTTTATTGTGGCTGGAGGGTAGGATTTTTCAAACTTGGCTTTTTGCCTTTGGTTGTGGCCCTGGCCTTATATTTTTATGCTTTGAAATACAAAAGGCAATTTCTGGTCGGCAACCTGGTGGTTTCGCTGGTGATTGCTTATTCTATATTGGTGGTATGGTTGTTCCAGTTCTTCGCCATAAAATCCGATCCCGTTGTTTTTACAGCCATGATGAATAGTTTTATGGATATTTCCTGGTTCGTCATCGGATTTGCTGCTTTTGCCTTTTTCATCACCTTCATCAGGGAAATCATCAAAGACATTGAGGATAAAGAAGGCGATCGTGCCGATGGTTGTAATACCCTACCCATTAAGCTGGGCGTGCCCAAAGCAAAGAAATTCGTTTTGGGGATCACCCTCTTCACTATGTTGCTGCTGGCCTTTGCCCAGGCCATGCTTTATGCTGATTATATCACCACTTGCTGGTATTTGATGGTGGTGCAGGCCATGTTTGTTTTTCTTATCATTAAACTTACGAAAGCCAACGAAAAAGCTGACTTCCATTTTCTGAGTGTTTTTGCCAAAATCATTATGATAGCCGGATTGCTTGCCACCCAGTTACTTTACATTACTTTTTAAATTATGGTACTCCTCGAAAAACTCAACGATTACCGCATCATACTGGCATCGCAATCGCCCCGCCGTAAACAGTTGCTGGAAGGTCTGGGACTGAAATTCGAAGTGATAGTGCGCGAAGTAGACGAAACCGCCCCTCCTGAACTGGTTCGCGAACAAATACCTTTGCACCTCGCCGAAAAGAAAGCCAATGCCTTCGATCCCGACGAATTTGGTCCAAAAACACTCATCATTACTGCCGACACCATTGTATGGTTGAGCGACCGAATGCTGAACAAACCCATTGATTTCGACAGTGCCGTTGAAATGCTTACGCTGATTTCGGGTGGCATGCATGAGGTTTTCACAGGGGTTTGCATCCGCACCAACCACCTCACCCATTCTTTTTTTGCCGAATCCAAAGTCACATTTCGCCATTTGGACCATGCCGAGATAGTACATTATATCAACGAATGTCAGCCTTTCGACAAAGCCGGCGCCTATGGCATTCAAGAATGGATAGGCTACATCGGAATTGAGCATATAGAAGGCTCGTTCTACAATGTGATGGGACTTCCCACACAGATGCTCTATAAAGAACTAAATTCTGTTATTTTGTAAAATAAGATTTACTTTTCCCGGTCAATTTCAATAGAATGCAAAGTGTAGCTTCGTAGCGCGGGGTTGTAGCTTTAAAGCATCAGCTTGTAGCTTAGAAGCACCAAATCGTAGCTTTAAAGCGTCGGGCAGTAGCTTCGAAGCGTAGGGTTGTTGCTTTAAAGCGTCAAGGTGTAGCTTCGTAGCGTCAAAGTGTAGCTTTAAGGCAACGAGTCATAGCTTTAAGGCGATAAGTCGTAGCTTTAAGGCAACGAGTAGTAGCTTCGAAGCCCTGAACGTAAATTAAGTCTTTTAAATTAAATTGCTGACAGAAGCATCAGCGAATGCTGTTGTCCTGCGAAATGGTTATACAGCAGGACATGATTCGTTTTGGAGGGCTTGTGGGCGTTAAACAAACAAACTTCAGGGACAAATTGTCGTTTAATAATATTGGCCGACAACCACATGCCGAAAGCCGAAGCCGTATGATATTCGCCACAGAGATTTTTAAACACGGCCACCGGAGTTTTGGCAAACAGGGTATTGATCACATCCAGGTAATATACATCGCCTTTGGCATTGCCATTCATACCGGCCACCACCAGATCGATATCCTCAGCCGTAAGATGATTTTCTTCCAACAATTTCCTGATAGCATCTAAAATCAGACCTGTACTTTGAGGTTTATAAATGGTTTTGGTTCCCTGCAGGCGGGCATAGGAAGAAGCCATCTGATCTTTGGTCAGGGTAACAAACACCGAACCCTCGCCCGGGATAGTTCCCAAAGCCGGTTTTTTGATAAGTTCAAGATTATTTTCGGTTTTGCATCTCCAATCTCCTAACAAAGAAGTTACCTTGAAATGGTTCTCGGTAAACTCGTCAATGCCTCCAACCAGGGCCGAATTAGCTTCGCCGGTGCCAATCAGATCGAGGGCATCGGTCAGGGCCGATTCGAAGGAAAAACCACGGTGCACATAGGTGCTGTTGTAATTAAAACACTTCAAAATGATGGCGATCTGCGAACTGATGGTATTGTAGGTCGACTGCATGAAGTTAGTCGGGTTCATCAAGGTCTCGTTGTTGTCGAGCATGGTCATCAGAAACTTCTCGGTATCTTCCACACAGCCCAGCCCGGTTCCTGTAATGATGGCGCCGGGATTATCAATTCCCGCTTCTTTGATACTGATTAGCGCCGATGTGATACCCATCTTGATGATACGGCTCAGACGGCGCGAAAGCACAGGATTGATATAATCTCTGTACGATTCGGGTTGTATGCATTGCAGAAAAAGCGCATTCTGATTTACAGGCTCTGTCAGGAAAACATCATTGTTTATGGTGTTTTGTGGAGAAATGCAGCCTATGCCCGAAATGTAAGAAGACATTTTTGATTTGGGATTTTTGATTTATGATTTATGATTTGAGAAGATCAGTGCTGTATTATTGCCACCAAAGCCGAATGAATTCGACATCACATGCTTCTGAGTGATCCCTGTCATAAGAGCAGCCACAGGCTTGAAGGTAAGTTCCTCAATTTGTTCACTGAAGTTGAGATTGGGGAATATCATGTCGTTCTGCATTCCCAGCAGGCTGATGATAGATTCCACCACACCTGCCGCGCTGGTGGTATGTCCTGTAAAGGGTTTGGTAGAACTTACAAAAGGAATATTGGGTGCAAAAAGTTTTTCAATAGCATGTCCTTCCGACACATCGTTATTGTCGGTACCCGTTCCGTGTGCGTTGACATAGATGATATCCGAAGGTTTCAGTCCGCTCATGTCCAGGGCTTTTTTCATGGCCAGATAAGCTCCGTTGCCATCGGGCGAAGAAGCCGTCTGATGAAAAGCCTCCCAGGCATTGCCCCAGCCACTTAGTTCGGCTATGATCCGCGAATCATCCCCTACTACCTCCTCCGATTCAATGACAATATAACCGGCACCTTCCCCCAGATTAATCCCTGCACGATTCTGATCGAAAGGTTTGCAGGGAGAAGGGTCAAGTATCTTTAAAGAATTGAAGCCGTTTATATGAAATTTGGTCAGACATTCGGTTCCGCCCACCACTACTCTTTGCAGGGTCCCATTCTGAATCAGTCTTGCGCCCAGCAAAATGGCATTGGCTGCCGAGGAGCAAGCCGTACTTACGGTCGAAATAAAAGCAGTGATACCAAAGTGATCGGCCACCTTTTCGGTACTGTCGGCACAATCGTGAGTGGCAATGTATGAATTGGGGGTTTTGTCTTTCAGGTATTGGTAATAATAGATCTCGCTTTTGTCCATTCCGCCAACGGTATTGGCTGATATCAGACCTGTAGGTATCTTATCGAAATCAGAAATACCGGCCTGGGCCACGGCTTCTTTTGCAGCCAGCAAAGCCATTAGAGTGGTTCTGGTATATCCTTCCTGATCGGGAAGACCCCACATGGAAGCCAACTCCTCGTTGGAGAAGCCTACTTCTGCTACCAGTAAATTATCTTTATGAATGGTATCCAGCCATTTGATCCGACCAAGTCCGGAACGGCTCTGAGAAAGAGAGGTTAAAGTTTCCGGAATGTTTTTTCCAATAGCGGAAACAATACCCATTCCGGTAACAAAAATCCTTTTGCGCACAATGTTATGCTTTTTGGTTGTCCAATATATATTTGGCCATGGTGCGGATAGAAGCAAAGATCTTCTTGCCGTCTTTGGGATCTTCTATTTTAATGCCGTAGTTCTTTTCCAACAATACAATAAGTTCCAATGCATCAATAGAATCCAGTCCTAATCCTTCGCCAAACAAGGCTGCATCGGGGTCGATATCTTCAGCATTCATGTCTTCGAGGTTCAATTGTTGAATGATCTCTTTACGCAGTTTGTCAATCAATTCGTTTTCTTCCATGATAGAATATTTCTTTATTTTATAAATAGTTGTTCAATTTCTGAGGGCGCAAAGGTAGTAAATTCTTTGATATCATTCACCATATTGTCGGCTTCAACCAACATCAAAAAGGCGGAATAATCCTCTCCGTCCACATCAGCCCATCCGGCTATCACAGCCTTTGCCTTATTTTTGTTCATCAGTTGTGCCGTTTGATCATAAAGCAGTTTGGCGTCAAACTTCTCAGTCACCAGCAAAAGGTTCTCACCGAAGATCTTCTGCTTGATGCAAATCTCTCCCATCATAATGTTGGGCAAGGTATAAACAAATATGGCAGGACTGGGAAAATAGTTCTCACGCGAATCAATCGAAAGCTGGTGCTCTCTATCGGTATTCATAGTAGAAGCGCGATTGAGAAAGACCATGGCAATATCTTCGCGGGAATAGGTATCCAGCAGATTAACCCCGTTCAGCAATACCTCTGCTCCCACGAAAGCCAGTTTGCTAAGGTTGTCCATCTTATAGAACTTGGGATAGGCCTGGTTAAGGCTTTTAAAGGCCGCTTTGATGAAATCTGCGAAGTTGGGGTTGTCCTCAGTCAGAAATACATTCTGACCCTGGGCATCGACCCGATTCTTTGTGATATGTGCAGTACGTGTAATCAGCATAAGAAAACTATTTAGCGTAAACCACAGCCGCATTGCATCCGCCAAAACCTGAAGCTGTTTTAATTATGAATTTTTGTTCTTTCTGAGTCAATTTGTCGTTGATCACCACTTGGTCAGGAACGCCGTATTCCGAGTATCCCAGGGTATTGAAGATCACCCCCTGCTTCATCCCCTGAATGGCAAAGACAGATTCTATGATTCCGGCAGCACCCAGCGTATGACCAAAATAACCTTTCAGGCTGTTGATAGGAACTTCACTCAATCCCGCCAGGGCAAATGCTTTGGCTTCCATTTCGTCATTGAAAGGGGTGGCTGTTCCGTGAGCTGAAACAAAGTCCACTTGAGAGGCTTCAATAGCGGCCTGTTGCATGGCTTTGGTCACAGCAAAAAATAATCCTTCACCTGTTCGCGAAGGGCCAGAAATATGATTGGCATCGTTGGCACTGCCGCCACCCAATACCTTTATGGGATCACCCGCGGGTAAGTTCTCTTTATTGTTGGTTAAAATAATGGTTCCGGCTCCTTCGCCCAGGTTCAAACCGTCGCGGTTTGCATCGAAAGGTTTGCAGGGACCAAAGCTCAATGATTTGAATGACTGGAAACCGGAAACAATAAATTCGGAAGCTAGGTCACCCCCTACCACAACTGCATTTTCGTAATCTCCCGAACTCAGCATATCATATCCGTTGATAACGGCCAGCACACCTGATATGCAGGCATTAGAAATTACAACAGGAGTATTCTTGTTACCGAAAAATCGGGCTATCACTTCGGCCGACCTCCACAAATAGACGCGCTCAGGTTCGAAGAGATGCTTCTTACCTGCTTCCAATAAGTCGATATTGCCTTTCGTTGTGGATAATATAAAGAGGGTCCTTCCGGAATCAGCTTTTATCTTTGGATTCGAACGCAGTGCTATGTCTGCGGAAAGAATACAAAGCTTTTCGAAACGGGTATATTGGGTAGGATCACCTATCTTTGAGAAAAGTTCTTCTGCCCTAAAATCGTCAACCAGGGAAGCATAAAAATCCTCCGGAGCCAATTTACGGTCTGTAACTTTTTTCACACCAGTGATGTCGTTCTTCAGGTTCTGAACTTGTTCGTCTAATGTGAAACCCAAAGATGTGACAGCACTTTCGCCTCCTATATAAACTTCGTGCATGAATGTTTTTTTATGCAAAAGTAATGTTTTTTTGCTTCAGTATTCTCAGTTCTAATATACTACTATACTGACCAATTTAAGAAAATTAGTGATTAACTGGGTGTATTTTTGTCAATTAGATCGCCGCAGATTACTCAGTTAATTTTCATTTCAAAGGTCTTCGTGAGGTCGCTTCGCTCCGTTCGCAGATTAAATTGAACTAAAAATTTGCGCAGAGCGTAATATTTAAAAATGAAATTTTTAAATATTACGAATTTAATCTGTGAAATTTTTTCCAGAAATGATAATCTGGGAATCTGTGGCAATTTTTTCAG
>CAZRFL010000128.1:0-7789 GCA_964599365.1 uncultured Bacteroidales bacterium | reverse complement strand
GTGTAGGGAAGTCAATAACACACCTGCCGAAATCAATAACACGTGTGAGGAAGTCAATAACATCTACTAGGATGTCATTTACACTTTTTAGACAAACATTAGCGGAATATAGGAAGGTGGAAAAAGAGTGTTTGAGGGCGTTTTTTCCAAGAAAAACTCAGGCAGCTAAGATTAAATGTTAATGTTTGATGTTTGAATGGAAATATTTTTAATTTTGAGGTAGTAAAATGATTTTTTCTGACATAGGAATAATAATTCCCAGAACAGGGAGCAGAATTATAATTAATTGCAAAATTTAAACAAACATAAAAATGAATTTCGCCAAAACAATTAAAATATTCCTGATGGACGGTGATCCAAACGGAAGAATGAGTTGCGAGCTTTCTAATTGGACAGGTAAAGCGTATAAAATACCAAGAATCAAAATTAAAGATTGTAATGACCGCCCGGATCTAACAAGTACTGGTGTTTATCTTTTATTTGGTAAAGACGAGGAAGGGAAAGATCAGGTTTATATAGGTGAGGCTGAGTCAACCCTGAAGAGACTGAACCAACACTTAACCCAAAAGGATTTTTGGAATGAAACAATTGTATTTATCAGTAAAGATGAGAATTTAAACAAAGCACACGTAAAATATCTGGAAAATAGGCTCCACGACATTGCAAAGAATGCCAAACGATATAAAATAGAAAATACAAGTACTCCAACTCTTTCATCCATTTCAGAATCTGACAGAGCTGAAATGGAAGAATTTATAGAGAATATTAAATTACTTGTGAATACGTTAGGACATAAAGTATTTGATGAAAAACGAGAATTTAAACCCAAGCAAAAACAAGATGCGTTTTTCATTAAAGCTGTTCGTGGCGCAGATGGACAAGGTGAGCCAACCTCTGATGGCTTTGTTGTTTTCAAAGGATCGAAAGCAGCTGGATCAATTGCCCCTTCTTTAACCCCAAGTTTTAACCACCTTCGTCAAGAATTAATAGCAGAAGGTATTTTAGTCGAGAAAGAAGAGTACTTAGAATTCACAGAAGACTACATATTCTCTAGTCCATCAACGGCTGCTGTTATGGTTCTAGGCAGAAATGCTAATGGATTAACGGAATGGAAGCAAAAAAGCGGCAAGACTTTGAAGGAATTTGAATCGGATGATAAACTATCGAAATCATAATTTACTATTTTGATTTTCCTATTACTTCACAAGGTACCAAGCCTGCGAAGTAATAAAAAATATCCGACCCACTCCCCAAAAATTGTTGTACCTATAAAACAACATTAACTCTAACCACAATATGCTTACATCCATTATAGTCACTGATCTGGAAGGCCACCAGGTTGATCTGTTACAGAAGTATGAGGCCAAACCTTTGGTACTGGTTATTTATAACAATAAATGCCTGGGTTGCACCGGTAGGGCCATCCCCTTAGCCTATGAATTCCAGCAAGAGAATGAGGCTATACAGGTGGTGGGCATACATAGCTGTTTTGGTGGGGAAGAAATCACTAAGGAGGATATAAAAAGTATTTTTACTTCCGGGGAAGAGGCCTTTCCCATCTATCTGGATAAGGACCATAGCGTTTATGATCAGTTCCAGGCCGAAGGAACTCCCCAATGGATATTGATCACCCGCGAAGGGAATTTGTACAGATCCATTTTTGGTTCTCAAGAGGGAGCACACAACAGATTGCTATACGCACTGGAAGGCTTGGTAAATGGAGAAGAGAATTAGGAAGAGAGGCTTTGAGGCAATTAGACTATAAGGGAGGAGAATAGTTGTGAACCAAAAACAGGAACTCTTAAAAGCAAAAAAGAAAAGCTGAAAAAGAAAAAACATTGAAATAAAATTGCATAAATTTGCATTATGGAAACCAATGATATACGCTGGAAACAACGCTTTGCGAATTTTGAAAAAGCATTGATGCATTTGGAAGATGCATTAGGCATCATAAGTCCTGATATCATTCAGAAAGCTGGTATCATTCAGTTCTTCGAAATGAGCTACGAACTGGCATGGAATACCCTAAAAGACTTTCTAGAGGAACAGGGTTTTACGGAGGTGAACTCGCCCAGGGCTGCTATTAAAAAAGCATTCGAAACAGGATTGATAGAAGACGGACATTGCTGGATGGAAATGATACTGGACAGAAACCTGACAGCACATGCCTATGATGAAGAAAAGGTGAATCAAATTGAAAAATTGATACACGGTAAGTATTATCCTTTGTTAAAAGCAGTTTATCAAATCTTTAAGCAAAAGCAGCATGAATGAACCTTTTGGGTTAAAGAAAAGCGATATTGAAACAATTGTTGCCATCATGAAAGAAAATGAAATGGTGGAAGAGGTGTTGATTTTTGGCAGCCGTGCCAAAGGCACTTATAAAAATGGTAGCGATGTGGATCTGGCGTTGAAAGGGAAACTAAGCTTTACCATTACTGCACATATAGGATTTCTTCTGAATGAGGAAACCAATATGCCTTATAAATTTGACGTGATAGATTACCTGTCCATTCAAAATAAAGAATTGACTGAGCATATAGATAGAGTAGGCGTTGTTTTGTATAAACGGAGCTAATCTACCCCCTCCTCTAATCACACCCATCATCCACATCATGAAATAAAAAAAGCAGGAGCTGAAAATCAACTCCTGCTTAGTGTTTCAGAGGTACCAAGCGGATTCGAACCGCTGTAGGAGGTTTTGCAGACCTCTGCCTGACCGCTCGGCCATAGTACCAATTGAGCGTGCAAAAATAGTAAATTTTTATTATGAAATACATAAAAAACCGTTACGAAATTCATTTTATCTGCCTGTGATTTTCAAAAAATACGTAGGTTTGTACTCTAATCCATAAAGTTATGTCAGAAACAACCAATACCCCAGCAAAGAAAAAGAAAGGCCTAAGCGCTCAGGCTATAGTGTCCATTGTTATCATCTGTCTGTTGATCGCTATTCCCACAGGAATTTATTTTTGGAAACAGGCCGAAATCAGCAAACTGAAAAAACAGCACGAAACCGAGATCATTCAGATCAGGACCGATGCCACCAATACCATTACCGACAACAACAAGAAGAACATGGAAACCCTTACCCGTGTGTTTTCGTGGGCCGTGCGTTCCGAAATGCTGCGCAACAACCTCGATCAGGTGAATACCTACATGACCGATCTGGTAAAAGCCGCCGACCTCAACGATATCTCGGCCATCAAAACCGATGGTATAGTGGTGTTGTCGACCAACAAAAAATTTGAAGGCAATGCTTATCCCGGTCCTGTAGCTTCGCAACTAAGCCAGATCAACGAAGTGGTTTCGCAAAACGATGCCGACGGCAACATCATGTCCATATGCCCCATTATGGGTCTGGACAGCCGCCTGGGAACCATTGTGATTACCTACAAACCCAAAACTTACGTTTTCGGAAATCAGGAATAAACGGTTCTATGCAGCAGATATCTCACAAGGGAACTTTAGGGTTCGTTGCCGCTTTGTTTATTTGTGCACTGATGGTGGCAGGTTGCGGCAGTGGCGCCAAACAAAATGCCGATGAATTTATCATACACGGAATACTAAAGAACACCAACGGCGATAAGGTAGTGTTGGTGCAGATGAAGGCCGACAGCCTGAAACCTATTGATTCGGTCCAGATAGACGACAACGGGGAGTTCCGTTTCAGCTATAAGCCCACCATGAATTATTTTTATATGGTGAAGCTTGCCGCCGATAATTTTATTACCCTGCTGCCCGAAATGGGAGAAACCGTGGAGATCACGGGCAACAGCCGCCAACTGGCCAACGAATATAAAGTGAGCGGGTCGGCAGGCTCCGAATTGCTGGCCGAACTGAACACCCATACCCGCATGAATTACTGCAAGTCGGATTCTCTTTTCCATATTTTGGAAGTCAGTAAAGAAAAAGCGGAATTCAAGGACATCAAAGCAGAATGTGATTCACTGTATGAGATCATTTTTGCGGATCAGCAGAAATATGTACAGAGCTTCATCCAGAAAAACCCAACATCTCTGGCTTCGCTCTTTGCCCTGTATCAAAGCTTCGGGCGCAAACAACTGTTGAACGAAAGGGATCATTTCACATACTTCCGCATGCTCGACAGCACCCTAATGCCTCTGTATCCCAAAAGCGATTTTGTGATAGAGCTTCATCAGTCGGTGTCGGCCATCAAAAAAGTGAAGGAAGAAATGCGTCGGGCAGCAGCAAAACTGAATGCAGGTATGACAGCTCCCGACATCAGCATGAAAAATATAGGCGGAGTGATGCAGTCTTTGTCGTCGATGAGAGGAAAGCCTGCCCTACTTTTGTTCTGGGCGGCTTCCAGTCAGCCTTGTCTGAAAGTGTTGAATTCATTTAAAGCCATTCAGAAAAAATATGCACCCAAGGGATTTGGCATCTATGCGGTTTCGCTCGACAAATATCGTACTACCTGGGAAGGGACGGTCAGGGAGTTCAAAATCAACTGGACCCATGTCAGCGACCTGCAGGAATGGGAGTCGCCCGTGGTGAAGTTATACGCCATCGAAAGCATTCCTTTTGCCATACTAATAGATAAAGACGGAAACATAGTGAAGCGGGGCATAAGCGATCAGGAGCTATCAGAATGGTTGTATAAAAACTATAAATTTTAAGATTTGCAATGGATGCGGACTATTCGCTTTAGAATTTGTAATTTTACCCTATAATTTCACACATTGACCCAAGGAAATAAAAAAATCTATTTCGTTTCGGATTGCCATCTGGGCATACCCGACAAACAGAGAAGCCTGGAAAGAGAGAAAAAACTGGTGCGCTGGCTTGATATTATAAAAGCGGATGCCGACGAACTTTTCATTTTAGGCGACCTTTTCGATTTCTGGTTCGAATACAAAACCGTTATTCCGCGGGGTTACGTCCGCTTGCTGGGCAAACTGGCCGAACTGAGCGACTCAGGCATTAAGATACACATGTTTACCGGCAACCACGATATGTGGATGTTCGGGTATTTTCCGGAAGAACTGGGCATAGACCTTAGCCGCAAACCTATAGAAACCGAATTCAACGGACTGAAGATGATGATTGGCCATGGCGATGGATTGGGGCCGGGTGACTATGGATACAAGTTCATTAAGAAGGTTTTTGCCAATAAGGTTTGTCAATGGTTGTTTGCCCGTTTGCACCCTAATTTTGCCATGGGGCTGGGTTTGTTCTTTTCGCGCCGCAGCCGCCTGGCACGCGGCGACAGCGACCACGATTATCTGGGAGATGATAAGGAAAGGTTGTTGATCTATACCCGGCAAATACTCACCCAAAAACATTTCGACCTATTCGTGTTCGGCCACAGGCATTTTCCTCTGGACAAGAAGATTGGAGAAAACTCACGTTACATCAACCTGGGCGATTGGATATATAATTTCACTTACGGTGTACTCGACGGTCAGCAGTTCGAACTGAAGAAGTTTGAATAGAGATACCTTACCAGGTGATCTTAAAATAAAAGAATAAAAGGGTTTTAACGATCAGATATACGCCTGTTCCTATGAGCAATATACCCAGGGCATGATTCATAAAGGATAAGATCTTGTGACTTAAGAATCGTTTGATCTGGTTGGAGACGAAACATTTTAGAAAATCGGTGGCGAGAACCGTCACCAGCGCTGTGCCAAAGAATATTGTCACATCCAGATTCTTACTTGGGCTTTGGTTATACTCAGCGGTCACAAAACTCATGACTCCTATCCAAAATATCAGCAAAAACGGATTGATCAGGTTGAGAAAATACCCTTTGATCATATACAATATGGGCTGAGGTGCATGTATCTTTTTAATGATCTCGCTGTCGTTGGCTTCTTTATCGGAATAGTTCACCACCTTCTTCATAAAAGTATAGCCACCATAGACGATGAGTATCAGTCCTCCCCCAATGCCAAAAACAATGCGTACTTTCTCGCCGCTGATGAACTGAGAGGCTCCCAGAAAACTTAAAGAGACCAGTGTAAGATCGCTGAGAAAAATTCCTATAGCCAGAAACATTCCAATGCGGAAACCATGATTGATGCTGGTTTGAATGAGGGTAAAAAATGCAGGTCCTATCAGCACAGCCAGTGTCAATCCCAGAATAAAACCGCTGATCACTATTTGCATCATACCTCAGGATTGTTTCTGTTGGTTAAGGTTTTGGATAAAAACTCTTCCCATTGGGTATATTTTTCGTTTTTTAATACCCTGGGGAATTTATGCTGTCCGCCTTCTTTGCCCTGATCGCGCAACCAGTCGTAGAACACATTCAATGGCAGTATCTCGGCATGCACTCCGCGTATAGCTTCGAGACGTTCCACGCGATAGTCATCGTTGAGAAGTTTTAGGTAGGAATCTATTTTTCGGGCGGCCAATTCCGAATCGAAATCTCTATCCATGCCCAGATACCATTTATGGCCAAACAAGGAACCATGCTTGATACCGGCTACGGCAAATTCTCTGATCTCGACATTGTATTCCTGCTCCAGCATGTGAACGGCACGGTTGAGGTTATCTACCGAAAGATGCTCGCCGCAAATGCTGAGGAATTGTTTGGTACGACCTGTTATAACGATTTCGTATCTCTCTCTGGAAGTAAATTTAATGGTATCCCCTACCAGATATCGCCAGGCACCGGCACAGGAAGAAACCAGCATAGCATATTCCTTTTGTTCTTCCACTTGATTGATCAGAAGAGTTTCAGGATTATCGCGCATCAGTCCGTCGTCCGTAAAATTGGCAGCATTGAAAGGAACAAACTCGAAAAAGAGTCCGTTATTTATGACCAATTGCATGGAATCGGTGTTGGGGCGGCTCTGAAAAGCAAAAAATCCTTCGGACGCCAGATAAGTCTCCAGATAAGTGATGGGATGGGCCAGCAGTTTTTCAAAACCTTTTTCGTAAGGGGTGAAAGCCACTCCCCCATGAACAAAAATGGACAGATTGGGCCATATGTCGTGAATGTTATCCACCTTATAGGTTTCAATGATCTTCTCCAGCAATATCTGCAACCAGGCAGGAACTCCGGCAATGATGCCTATATCCCATTCGGGGGCTTTCTTTACGATCTCATCCAGTTTGGTCTGCCAGTCGCGTTCTTTCGAAATACGTTTGCCGGGTTTATAATAATGCTGGAACCAGAAAGGAAGTCCTCCGGCAGTGATGCCCGAAAGATCGCCTTCGTAATAAGTCCCGTTGTATTGCAAGTGGGTGCTTCCGCCCAACATCAAGATTCCTTTTTCGAAAAATTCATTCGGGAAATCGTACTGTGCCAAAGAAAATATTTGACGGACGCTGGTCTTCTGAATAGCACGCAACATATCTCCCGTCACAGGAATGTATTTGCTGGATGCCTCGGAAGTGCCCGAACTCAATGCAAAGTATTTGATCTTACCCGGCCAGCAAACATAAGGTTCGCCATTGAGGGTACGATACCACCATTTCTTGAATATGGAATTGTAATCGTGAACGGGCACCGCCTTTTTAAAAGCTGAAATAAAATCCTTTTCGTGAAGCATTTCGGTGAAATGATACTCTTCGCCAAAAGAGGTCAACTGGGCTTTGCGCAACAATTTCTTGAGGGTGCGTTTCTGGGTCTTATAAGGATTGGCTCTGGAAGTACGCTTGGGAACTTTACTTCTAAGCTCAATGGCACCTTTTATGATAGACCCGATTACCCGCATGATTTAATTTTAACGAGAAATTACTAAAAAAAAATTAATGTCAATTTTCTACTTTTTCAGCGAAATTCTAAACGTTGATCCTTTGCCTAATACCGAAGATT
>CAZRFL010000127.1:0-7828 GCA_964599365.1 uncultured Bacteroidales bacterium | reverse complement strand
GCCCCGTAAGGCTTACCTGAAAATTGGCCGGATCGTCCATGCCCAAACAATAGGCCTCTACCGGTATTTTACCCTGAAGGTTGCTAATAAAGGTAGGCGAGATATCGTTGACCAAAGCAAACTGAGTCGCCAACCTGATGTAGCGGAGATCCATGTCGAGGGATTGTTTGCAAAGGGCTTCGATATTGGAGGCTGCCGGCCAGAAACCATCAGCGGATGATCCTATTTCTGCTGTTAGTGAGATGATCTTATTCTTGGTGATATCTCCATAGGCATAGTCGTCGGCATCGCCGTTGGAGTTGTAGCCATAGGTCTGGTCGCAGGTGCCATAGCGGAAATGACTCTCCATGCAAACATAACGGGAGAATTGTTCATAAAGTGTTGAATCTTCAGTCAGCAGGGTCTCATAATTCCATGGATAGATGAGGTAATTGCCGTAAGAATGCCAGTTCATTTCGAGGGAGAAATTCTTGGTATCCACCAATGATTTCACCGCCTGCGATTCGGGCTCGGAGAAAGCGGCAGTGCCTCTGTACCAGGGATGAATGCCTAAAGAACTTGACCCCAGTTCGTCGTAACCAAAGGCATAGCTATAGTTACGATTGAGGTCGACACCTGTGAAGAGTCCGTTGGGACGACGGTTCTTGCGCCAGGTGCCCCCGCCATTGGGATTGGTTTGCTGGTTGTAAACATCACCATCGGGATTCACTACAGGCACAAAGTATATCTCCAGATGATCGACCATGTATTTGATCTCGGCATCGGTATTATAATTTTCGAGCAGGTAGTACATGAAGTAAATGAGTTGCTGCACCGAAGCCACTTCCATGGCATGATGCAGGGCGGTAAATAATACCCGCGGTTTGGTTTGTTCGATATCGGGTGCATTGGAAATCTTTACGCAATAGATAGGGCGGTTCTCAACAGAGGTACCTATCTGTATCTTTTGCGAGATAAGCTGGGGAAACAAGGCACGCATGCTATCGAGCTGCGCCATGGTTTCGTCGTTGGTGAAAAAACCACCCATGGAGCCGAGGCTGAAGTGAGCCGGGGTGATATACTGCCGGGCTGGTCCGCAGTTGTATTCAATCTCTTTGGTGTCAGGGGTTGTTTTTGTCAGGTTGCGGTTCACATAGAACTCGCTGATATCGGGTATAAGGGTCTCATAGCTCAATCCTGATGAAGCGAGAGCCTCAATATCGTTTCCGCAAACTTCGCCTGTGAATATGTGTTCAGGGCTGAACTGCCCGTGAATGAACGAAACACCTTTGGCCGCCAGCGAGGCGGGATCTACATTCATTATTTTAACTTTGGCGCACTTTTCGGCCCACGGGGTCCCTTCAGTGGTAGTTTGCGAATAAGCTGTCAGGGTTATGCAGAGCAAAAGGGTAAAAACATGAAAGGCTTTCATAAAATATAATGTTTACGGTGTATAGCCCGCCGAGAAGGCTAAGACGCCAAATTTAGACATTTATATGTATCAGGTACGAAATGTGCAAGAAAAAAAACTCCCTGCGTTTAAAATTATAACACAGGGAGTTATTCTTCACTTCTGACTTTGGTCTGCCGGCTTCCTAATCCTTTACTCCTTCACAAACTTCTTCACCAAACTTCCTTCGGCTGTAGTCAGCTTTATAAAATACAAACCATTGGCCAGGCTACTGATATTAAGCGAGTGGGAGAGGAGGGTTTGACTCAGCAGCAGCTTTCCGCTTATGTCGTATATTTCTGCTTTGGCTGTGGCATGGAGGCCATCTATGTTGAGGGTGGTGGTGGCGGGGTTGGGGTAGATTTTTATGTTTGGGTTACCTCTATCAAAGTCTTCAATACCTGTAATAGAAATAAATTTTGCTACGTACTTGTGCACGTCATTTAATCCATAGATATTCTGTTTGTTGGAATAAACCGATAAACAGCAAATTCCGTTTTGCCAATCATTATTTGTCCAATATTTATAAATACCCGTTATTGAATTATTGTCTGAGCTATAAACGTAGGAACTCTGTCCGAAGTTAACCCAAATTCCTGACTGCCATCTTTGGTCAGTATCAATAAGCAGGTTCCCATTAGCATCATATGTGTAAGATTCTTTCCAATTGTTAAGCCAATACGTACCTTGCCATTGCTCATTAGTATATGTAAGCATATTATTATTGATATCGTAAGTAAAGGTGTTTCTCCAAATGTTGTTCCATGCACTTATTTGCCAAACATCATATTGTGCAGTGAGGTTGTTGT
Organism: uncultured Bacteroidales bacterium; assembly: GCA_964599365.1. GTDB lineage: Bacteria > Bacteroidota > Bacteroidia > Bacteroidales > CAIWKO01 > CAIWKO01. The sequence continues at coordinate 5,590 of CAZRFL010000127.1, read as the reverse complement.
TTAAAATGTCATAAGTGAATGTATAGCGCCATTCACCCATCCATAATCCGCCTTGCCATTTTTCATAAACTCTGCTTAGTGTATTTCCATTGGCATCGTAAGTAAAACCATCTCTGCTGTAATTTACCCAGGTACCAGTCTGCCATTCTTCTTCCAAATCCAATATGATGTCACCATTGCCATTATAAGTATAAGTTATTTTTGTAAAGTTCACCCAAGCACCGCTTTGCCATTGTTCATATAATTGAGAGAGGATATTGCCGCTTACATCATAGGTACAGGTTGACTTGCCAAGATTCACCCAGGTGCCACCTTGCCAGTGTTCTTGCAATAGTGTCAGTTTGTTCCCGTTTATATCATATGTGCTCGTAAATCTATCGCTACTAACCCAGACACCGCCCTGCCATATTTCGTTCAATGAAGTTAGTACGTTTCCGTTGGCATCATATGTACAAGTATATCTAAGACTATCTGCCCATGCACCACTTTGCCTTTGCTCAATTAACAGCGTAAGAACATTGCCTTGACTATCGAATGTTTGTGTATGCCTTTGCAATAAGCCAATAGTATCATAAGCCACAATGGTGTCCCACTGCCAGATCAATGATTTTTGGGTTGAACCCTTTTTGTGTATAAAAGAATTTGGTAAATTTCCTGTTACTAAATGGCCATCAATATTTGAAGATGTTAACAGATGGATATTGCCATTATCGGTATTATTTTGCTGACATTGGGCAAACGAGCCTGCATGAGCCATTATTAGCAATAAAGTAATTGTAAACGTCCTTCTCATAACTTTCAAATTTTCAAATTACATCATTATATCATTATCAAATTACCATTATTCCTTCACAAACTTCCTCACCACACTTCCTTCTGCAGTGGTCAGCTTAATAAAATACAAACCAGTGGTCAGGCGGCTGATGTCGAGCGAGTGGGAGAGGAGGGTGTTGCTCATTAGCAGTTTGCCGCTGATGTCGTATACCTCTGCTTTGGCTGTTGTACTGAGGCCATCAATGGTGAGGGTGGTGGTGGTGGGGTTGGGGTAGATAGTTATCGAGGGACTGTAAGTATTATGGTGGGATGCGATTCCTGAGATACTGCTGCCACAGGGAGTGGAGTCGGTGGCAAAATACTTCCTGATAGAATCTATTCGCTGATTCAGCACCGTTTGCCAGCCGTACAGATTGTTGTGCTGGGTATAGTCAATGCCATAGATCAAAGCAATATCCAGATAATATTCTGCGCCAACTTCAAAAGTGAAAGGGCCCATATTGCCCAATCCCTGACGATTGCCCGGAGTATTGATGGCTTGTTCTTCGGTCCAATAATTGGAGGGATAGGGTGATCCGGGGTTCACCCCGGAGGTTCCCCATTCGCAGGGATCGCTGTTGGCAGGGTACATAAATTGGCAGGGAGGTCCATAGCCACCGGCAGAGGGATGACCCTTACCCCAATAAATGGTCTGCTGATTATCTTTCCATTTGTTGTGCAGATAATTTATGTATTCAGCGCCTATGGAAGGTTCAGTTATTGCCTGCAGGCTTGATGTATCCGTAAAATTAACAAAGCCCGTCATGCCGTACCTTTCATTGTCTACATTCCCATCCCCGAAATTTTGCCCGTTGATGGCCTCATTGCAGTTAAGCGATGGATTCAATGTGTCGTATCGTGGATTGTCAATTCCATCTGGATCTATATAGGGGCCGCTTAATATGGTCAGGGCCTGTGCAGGAAAGAGATCCCCAAACACGGGATCGGTATTGTTGCCCGAATAGGTGTAAAACGAGCCTCGCTTGACATCGGAGCGTGTAAGATCGTTGTGATCGTTGTTGCTATGCAGGCCGGCATATACTCCCAGCATGGTATTGGTTAACCTGTAGGTAGAGCGATTGATAATTCTGTAATTTATAAATACGGTATTATTTAAAGCGGAATCGGATGGACAATGAAAAGCATAGGCCATGGCATGTATTTCAATTCCTATAGCTTGTGAATTCGTTGCATTATGAAGCCCACCTTTATCGTTAAAAATAAAGTAAACGGCTTCGTCGCCGCGTATCAATGGATAATCGCCCTGAGCAGGATTATAATTTTGATCCCCATTTACATCCCAGAATGGAGCTAACCATTGTGCTTGATTTACTGCCGGATTTCCATGTGCGGGCCAGTTGAGGATATGAGGCGGGCATATGTATCCTGCATCTGCATGATGAATTATGTGATAATCTATTTCCGCTTTGGTCACCTTCCACACCCAGTTCCAGTTGGCCATGGTAGCCGAATCGATGGAAGCCGTTCCATTGGTCGAAAGCGGACCGGGATAGTAGTCTTTGCCTGCGGAAGAAGCAATGCCACCGGCCATTTTCCATTGACTATTTACATCCATGCCTGCCAGCCACAGGGTGTTGCACGAAATGGTTTTCTGTCCACTGCCTTTAGGCACTTCGTAGAAACTGTTGTATTGACTCGAAAAATTGATACCTGTAGAATTGAACACCGCCCTGACATTGTTAATGGTAAGCGTGTCGATGGCATAGGTTTGGGCCATTGCAGGAGCAACCCATAGCAGACCCAAAATGATGGCAGAGAGTAAAGTTTTTTTCATGATGTTACTTTTTAATCCTTAATAATATCGAATTACCGTCAAAGATAAATATATGTGCAGGCGGATGCAAGAAAAAAGTCGTTAATTAAGTTAACGGTAGGTTGGGTCAAGTTAACGGTAATATTTGAGTGATTAGTTCGCCAATTTTTTGCCTCTTTCCGCCAAATGGCGGATGAAATTGCCGAACTAATCCTCAATTGGAGTCCTATGGGCCTTTGCATGTCACGAAAAATTCTCTGTTTTCTTTTCCATCCTTTAGGACCTGAGGCAAACCTGCCTGCCTGGCACTGCCGTTTAGGCAGTCAGGCAGGGAAAAGAAAGCAGAGAATTTTTGGAGAATAATAATAATTCTAATAATAAAAACTCCCGGCATAAAAACTAACACCGGGAGCTTCCATTTTATCAATTTTCTGACTGAGGAATGCCGATTGCTGATTTTCGGCTTATGGAATCAGCACCACCAATGGCCCTGTCCACGAACCGGCGATGACGGGGTTTTTGGTGTTGGTCCAACGGCAATAAAATTGATAGTAATTGCCGGAGTTTTCGCTTCCCAGCTTTAAAATAAAATTGGCTTTGGTATGAATGCTGCTGCTGGTGCCATCGTTGGCGCTGTTCAGTGGTTTGTATTTTATCTTGGTGGCAGGATCGGCAGGAGCATCAATGCGGCTGGCAATTTCGATGGCATCGGCGCCCTCGGCTTTGCTGGCACGGCTGTCGGGGGTGGTACTGAAGCTCAAACGAATATCGCCATTGATCCCGGGTACAATCTTCACATGACACAGATCGGAAATCGGCAGTGTACGCTTTTCGCGTTTACCGGTTTTTGGAATAGCAATATTCATAATGGTGCGGTCTTCGTTGGTAATATTCGGACTCACATTTATACGGTTGAGCAATGGTCGGAAAAAGATGCCAAACTCTTTCATGGCCTGAAGCATATTTAAGCGGGTTAGCTTGTTCTTTTTGTCGGGATTGCTGTGAAGGTCCCAGAAGCCGGGATTGGCAGGATCGCCGCTCACAAACAATTTGACAAAGGCTTTATACGCTGCCAGTTCGGCCGTGGTCATGCCAAGAGTGATACCCCTGGGATCGGTCCCGCCTTGAGGGATGAGATGCAAATAAACACCAAGATTTACAATGTAAGTAATAAACTTTGCTAATGTTTTGGGAATTCTACCATTTTTTTTCATGACTTTAATTTTTTAATTTATAATTATTGTGAACTATGATTTTATTTTGTTGTAATTCATTCTTGTTGTTCTTTTTCCAAAAATTCGATGCTGCAAAATAATATAGCACTGCATAATTTTTTGTGGCTGTATTGACTTTTACAAAACCACCTTCCGAAGTTGATACCAAACATTCCGAAGTTGATACTGAGCATTCCGAAGTTGATACCGAGCATTCCGTAGTTGATACCGAACATTCCGAAGTTGATACCGAACATTCCGAAGTTGATACCGAACATTCCGAAGTTGATACCGTGCATTCCGCAGTTGATACCGAACATTCCGTAGTTGATACCGAACATTCCGAAGTTGCTACCACATAGTTTGAACCACTGAGGCGATCAGCCGCATTGCGCAACAGGCATTCCAAACCTCCTGCTGCTATGGCCATAGCTGAGGCTGATGTGCTGTAAGTAAGGATTTCGGTATGCGATTTTGTTTTCATTTTTCCGGCTTTTCCGTTTTTGTAAAATGACGGTATAAAATTACGTCGCCGAAAAAGCCAAAAAATCACCAAAAATGGTGATTTTTATTCCTGTGATTTGAGCCAGATAAATAAGCCGTTGTCGATGGCAAATTGCATCAGCGACCCATTAAAGGTGAGATGAAAGGTCTGGCGTATGGCTGTTATGTGAGAGTTGACCGTATTTAGGCTTATGCATAACTTATCCGAAATATCTTTAGCTGCTAAACCCTTTAATGCCAATACCAGTACCTCTTTTTGACGTTTTGTAAGGTCGTTGATCAGTTTGAGCACTTCGGGCGGAATAAGCCTGCTCTGGTCGGCATTCATTTTTTCGCGAATCATCTGTTCGTCTTCCACCAACAGTCCTATGCCTTTTATCTGTTTCGGCCTGCCGCTGCCGAAGCGCTGGCTAACCGAGCAAACCAGCAACATGCTGACAAGCTCTCCCACGCGCGACTTCAACCTGATCAGATCGGTATAATCCATAGTTTTACTGCCTGACGAAAGTGCTGTTATCATATTTTTAGCAAATCCGGAATCTTCTGTGCAAAGCACTTTTGTGAGGAAATTCGTGCCCATCTGCTCCAGTTCCCCGGGCGAATAATCGAGTATGCAGGGCAGTCGGTGGTTGAAACTCTTATAATGAAATGTATAGCTCTGCCCATCTTCTGCTACATCGAAGGTAAAGCCTACCCCGGGCAGGTTTTCGTACAAGCCTGCAAAATCGCCCAAAGCCTCTAATTTGGCTATCAGCGCGTCGTGGTTCTCGCATATGCCGTTGTTAGGTGTTGTAGCCATAAACTAATAAGGTATAGAAATAGTTTTTAGTGTATAGAAATAATAACGTATAGAAGTGGAAAAATATTGGGTGAAACTTAAAATTATTTTTAGAGAGAAGTTATAAAGAACAATTTTAATAAACTAGAGGCTTTTTTTGGCATGCATGCTTACTGAAAAGTAGGACAAAATTTATTTGATATATTAGGCAACCAATTACCAGCAAAAAGTGTCTTATATTTACATCCCCATAAAATATTCCTTATGAAAAAGATCATTACTCTCTTTTTATTTCTGTTTGTTTTTTATGCCGGGCATTCGCAGACCAATGTGAGCGGTGGAATTTTTGCCAACACTACCTGGACATTGGCGAATAGTCCGTATATTGTAACTGGTGATGTAACGGTTTTTCCAGGATATACACTAACCATTCAACCAGGAGTTATTGTAAAATTTGCAAACGGGAAACAGTTGGAGATTAGGCAGTCTAAATTAATTGCAATTGGA
>CAZRFL010000126.1:0-8147 GCA_964599365.1 uncultured Bacteroidales bacterium | reverse complement strand
GCGACTCAGTTTGCACTGGTCAACGATATCTCGCCTACCTTTATTAGCAATCTTCAGGGTAAAATACCGGTAGAGGTCTATTGTTTGGGCATGGACGATCCGGCCAATTTTCAGGTAAGCCTTACGGGGCTATGTCCTCAGGTGATATCAACCGGAGCAGCCATTGGGTTCAACAACATGGCCACGCTGGAGAAAAGACGCGACAGCATCTCTTATACATTGAGTCCTTCCACAGCACAGGGAACTCCTGTTAGTTTCCTGCTCAGCATCAGCAATGGCGACTATACCTGGACCGATACCATCACCAAGATATTCAGCAGCCCAGACACCCTTTTCTACGATCCCGCAGATAATATGAGTTTGTGGAACAGCAGCGGATATCAGTTGACCACTGCTCAATTCACCTCTGCCCCATCGGCTTTCACCGAATCGCCTTCCGGTAATTATGGATTGCTGCAGTCTTCTTCAATGGAACTCATCACTCCTATTGATCTTACAGCCTATAATGAAGCCTATCTGCTTTTCAACGCAAAATGGGACATGGAGATAGCTTACGATTATATGCAGGTGCTGGCATCCATTGATAACGGAAGCACATGGGTACCCCTTTGCGGCAAATTCTCTTCGTATGGAACTTCCAGTCAACAAGCAGGCCAAGCAGTTTATGATGGATTTGTAAAAGACTGGGTAAAGGAAGAAATTCCACTGAATGGTTTTGTGGGAAATCAACTGAAATTAAAGATCACCTTCAACAGCAATCTCAGCAATCAGTTTGATGGTGCCTTGATAGACGATATCAGGGTGTTGGGCTACAAGAATACTTTTTCGGTTAACGAGATGGGTCAATCGGATAAGATCAGTTTGTATCCTGTTCCGGCTAAAAACACATTATACATATCTGGACTAAGCGCTCCTGCTGATGCCTATATATTGGATATTACAGGTAAAGTTTTAATAAACTCTCACCTTAGTTCGCGGCAAATTGATATCCATGACCTTGCCAGTGGATTGTACTTCATAAAAATTGTCACTACAACAGGTAATGTGGTATTGAAGTTCGTGAAAGAATAATAGCTCCAAAAATCAAATAAAAGAAAAACTCCCGCAACATCGAAATGAAGCGGGAGCCTATATTAACCATAAACAAAAGCTGCAATTGTTCTAAAAAAAGACGTAATCAGTAAGCTCGTAAGGTTGATTCAAATCATTGTATAAGGTTTCACTGATCAGGTTGCCGTTATCGTCATATTTTATCACCTTCTTATTATTCTGACCTCCAGTGATTTTGGTCAGCACTTCGGTAACGCTCCCCCTCTTATCATAAGTTTCTTTCACAAAACCATTGATATAAGTAGTAGTATGTGTGGATAATCCGGTTGCCGTGTATGTGTAAGTTTCTTTCTTCACTATGATACCATTCTCATTCACATGTATCTCACTGGCCAAGTTTCCTTTGCTGTCGTATGTGTAAGTAAATTTATTACAGGCCAGTGATTTTCCACTGCATAATTTTTTTTCTGAAAGCTGACCTTTTGAGTTATAAGTATAGGTATCCAAATCGCGAACCTCACCTTCCGCATTCAGGCCTTTATGCTGGGTAATCTTTCCTTGTGTATTGTAGGTATACAACTCTTTGCCTGTAATTTCCTTTAATCCAAAATAATGTACTTCTTCTACCATTCTATTCTGGTTATCGTAGACAAACCTCTCCTTATTCATTACGACATCTTCTCCTTCATACCAAATTGTCTCAATAAGATTTCCATTCAAATCGTAACTATAGGTCGTTCTTCCACTAATAGTTCCGTTCTGAAAATACTCTACCTGTTCCGTAAGGTTACCTTTACTGTTATATTTAAAAGTTTCACGGTTGCTCGCCGTAGATCCGGGTTTATAGTAAACACGCTCGGTAGGACTTCCGTTAAAATTAAATTTATAGAAATTGTATCGAACTTTTGTTTCGGTAAGCAGTACTCCATTTTTATACCCGTACTTATAAACATTACAGCCGGTAAAACTTCCTTTCACTTTTTCCGGAAAACTACCTTCACCGGGATCAATAAGGGATACATTGTGCGACCCGGCACTCCCAACATGCAGGATTAAAAAGACCAGAATCAGGCCTGTGGTTGAGAAAATTGTTTTCATAGTGTAGGGTCCTCCTTATAATGCGGAACTTTATAACCGCGCAATTGTTAAGAATTTAAACGCTAACTTTTCAATTTTGTTACAAAGATACAAAATAAATCCAACTTCATCATCATTTTATTTTATTTTCTCATCATTTATTTTTCTTTTGTCATACTTTTAAATTTGTATAACGATTTTAAAATATAAACATAGACCTCGTTTGATGCAATTTACTGATTGCATAAATGAAAAGTACTGCCTGTAGCAGACAAAAGAAATTCCCTGCTTATCTACCTAAAAGAAAACGTATTCGTTGTGTTTATAAACCTCATTCAATTGACTGAACCAAAACTCATTGACAAGGTTACCCTTATCATCGTATTTGAAAATAATTTTGCCGCTGTATCTACCTTTATAATTCAGTACGGTTTCAACTTTGTTGCCCTTGGCATCGAAAATACTCTTTTCAAAGCCATTTTCATCATACGTTGTGTTTTCTGCTAATCTCCCCTTTGCATCATATACATAAACCACTTTCCTAGCCACCCACCCATCTGCCTTCAAATGAATCTCTTCCGTAACATTCCCCTTACTATCGTATTTATAGGTGATTTTTTTGCAATCTGCATCTGCACTGCTACAACTCTTCTTCTCTGTAAGATTTCCTTTGGCATCATAAGAATATGTTTCCAGATCACGAATTGTGCCTTCCCAATCCATTCCCCTATGTTCCGTAATTTTCCCTTTATCATTATATTTATAGAAATCCTTACCCACTATTGAATCTTTACCGAAATAATGATCATCTTCTATCTTATTCTTCAGGAGATCATAGCGATGTGTTTCCTTATTCAACACCCTATCTTCTTCATACCAAACCTCTTCTTTCAAGTTGCCATTGTCGTCATATAAATAGGTAGTGCGACCACTAATCGAACCATTTTGAAAATATTGAACATGTTCAAATAAATTTCCTTTAGTATCGTAATGATACACTTCTTTATCTGTATCCTTACCTTCCGCATCACAGAAAATATGCTCCTCAATGCTGCCAGTAACATTAAATTTATAAGAACTGGTTCGAACCTTTGAATCAGGAACCTGCACTCCAAATTTATAACTATACTTATAAACATTACAACCTCTAAAGCCCCCTTTTGCTTTCTGTTGAGAAAACAAAGTCAATGAGGACATTAAACAGAATAAGAGAACAAATATCTTCCCGATGGCGTTCATTTTATACTTCATTTCTTAAATAAAATCTTTCAATACACATTTCCAGCGATATATCTTGGTCCAACATGCGTAACTATTTTATTCTGTAAAAATAATATAAATTTGCATGATAATCTCTATTTTATCTTAGAATTGAATAAAAAACAACACAAGTGAAGGATATTTACCGATAAACACAAGTTTCTAATTATTTTTGTCTTAATTTTACAAAAGTTTTGTAACTTGCACAAAAAATCAGGCATAAAATGACCGACAAAGAAAAAATTTTGGAATACCTCAGAGGAGATTCTCAAGGAGAAATAGACCTTCGTTGGGGAGATTTGCGACAGATGAAACTCAGTAATGCCGATTTGAGCAGGGTCAACCTAAGCAATGCCGACCTAAGTTTCTCTGATTTAAGCGGAGCAATTTTGAATAATGCAAAACTTGTCAGTGCCCGACTTGTTGGTGTAGATCTTAGCAATGCCGAACTTAAAGGAGCAGATTTGAAAGGTGTCAATCTCAGTGATGCTGATTTGAGCAATGCCAACCTGAGTGATACAAAATTAAGTGGAGCCAACCTTAGTGGAGCCAATCTAAATGGCGCCAACCTTTGTGGAGCCGACCTATATAATGCCCACATGAGCAACTCCAATCTCAGCGGAGCTGATCTAATCAATACCGACCTGAGCAGTGCCGACCTAAGCAGTGCCGACCTAAGCGGATCAGATCTTAGAGGGGCAAACCTAAGTGGCGCTGATCTTCGTGGAGCCAATTTGGGTGGAGCAACCCTGATAGGTGCCGATATGATAGATGTCATAAACTAATTTCTATTTACTCCTGCAATCACTTCTAATCTGAATTTCAAATAATATCTCACAAATTTCCAAATGGCAATTTGCAAAAAAGGCACATCAAATTAGATGCTTTCTAATTTTATAGTATAAAATATCGATATTACTTTAAGGAGTTACTAATAAGTTTCTCAGAATCCTTAAAGCATTTAAATACAAGAAATAAGCTTTCTCCAAAAAAAAATCTGCGCTAAGCTTAAATTCTACAATATTCAAAACAATGGTTAATGCTATACAAATATCATAAGCTTTCGAGGAATAAAAGAGTTATATTGTCTGAAAGAGGATTAAAGGAAATCAAATGAAAGTATGTATTTGATTTTGAGGCAAAAAAAAAAAATCAAAAAAAAGTTGTTTCTTAATAATGTTTTTGTATTTTTGGGAGGTGTAATGTCGTCATTATAAAATAAATCATCCTGAATTATGAATAAAAAAAGTACAAATTTCGAAACAAAGATCCGTCTGAAAATTGTTTTTCTTTTTCTCTTCACTTTATTAGCCTCAGTTGAAATCTTTGCACAACCCGCCAACAACGATTGTTCGGGAGCTATTTTAATCACTGCTGGAAGCTGTTGCAATTTCGCAACCTACACCAATGCAGCGGCTACGGCATCAGCGGGAGTGCCTAATCCTACTTGTGGCAACTATGTTGGGGCCGATGTTTGGTTTAAGGTGGTGGTTCCTGCATCAGGTCATTTGATATTCAATGCAGAGTCCAGCAATAGCGGTTCTGATGCGAGTATGAGTATTTATTCGGGTAGTTGTGGTTCACTCACAGAAATAGAATGCGATGCCAATAGCGGTTACAACGGCTTAAATCCACTAATCGACAATCCTTCACTGACACCCGGTTCCACTGTTTATTTAAGGTATTGGTTAGCCGGAAATGCATCAGGCGAATCTTTTGATCTATGCATCTATTCTCCTCCAATACAAGGACCTTGTACCAATCTGGGTTTCGAAAGCGGGATCACCGGTTGGACAGGAACCATAGGGAATTCTTCCACAGGAGCTTCAGGCTCCCCCAGACCTTTTTATATTCCGGAGATATATTGTCCGGGCATAGGATCAGATCCCAATTTCACATTAGTAACCGGAGGTACCGATCCCTATGGGGGGTTTCCGAAGGTCTATAGCGGGACTACCTCCATGATGATTGGTGATGAGGGAACTTATGAGACCTACAATGCAGCCTCGGTCGAACAAACCTTTATGGTAGATTCGACCAATACAAAATTTACATTCCATTATGCTGCTGTGTTGCAGGATGGAGGTCATGACGACAATGAACAACCCTTTTTCGAATGCGACCTGATAGATCAGTTTGGCAATATTCTTCAATGTGCTTTTTACCAGGTTACGGTACCTTTTCCGGGATTTATTCAATCAGGTTCAGGAACTAGCATCTATTACAAACCTTGGACAGAAGTCAACATGAATCTCACCAATTATATTGGTCAATATCTAACTACCAGGTTTACCGTATCCGATTGCGATCATGTGAATCAGGGAGCACATTTTGGTTATGCTTATCTGGATTGTTCCTGTTCGCCTTACGGCATTATTTCGCCTGATACTATTTGTCTGGGACAATCCGTAACCATTTCCGCACCTACCGGGGCCGATGCTTATTTATGGTCGACAGGAGCTACCACCCCCACCATTACTATTACACCCACTACCGATACTACTTTCTATTGTACAGTAACGGAAACTGCTATTACCAGTTGTAGTTCGGTGCTCGAGGCCCATGTATTTGTTCGTCCGTTCATCCCTCCCACATCGGGCAGCAACAGTCCTGTTTGTGCAGGCCAGACTATAAACCTTACCTCAACTCCTGCAGGAGCACTTTCGTATAATTGGACAGGCCCGAATGGTTTTTCGAGCAATGTACAAAATCCAAGCATAACCAATGCTACACCTGCAGCATCGGGAGTTTATACGGTTACTGTGGTCAAAGGCGGATGTACGGGTACCAGCACAGTTACAGTTACTGTGAATCCAATTGATCCGGTTACAGCATCGAATAATGGTCCATTATGCTCCGGGGCCACACTAAATCTTACTGCCACTCCTAACAGCGGAACAGCTTATAATTGGTCGGGGCCCAATGGTTTCACAAGCAATTTACAGAACCCCAGTATTACAAATGCCACTCCGGCAGCTTCCGGAGTTTATACGATCACTGTAACTTATACTGGAGGATGCACTACAGCAGTAACGACCACAGTACTGGTAAATGCATCATTGGTCATCAACGCAACGACCACATCGAATGTATCCTGTTACGGGCATTCGGATGGGACTGCCAGTGCAGTCCCAACTAACGGAATATCTCCGTACAATTATAACTGGAGCACCATGCCTGTGCAAAATACGCAAAATGCATCCAATCTGAGCCCAGGCACATACAGTGTAACGGTAACAGACAATGCCGGTTGCTCCGCAACTGGGTCTGTAAACATAACACAACCCACGGCAATAAGTGCCTCAATAACTTTTGTAAATGATGTTCTTTGTTTTGGCGCACTAACAGGAAGTGCCAGTGCAGGATGCAGCGGAGGAACTCCGTCGTACACCTATAACTGGTCGGGAGGAACTCCAAGTGGGGCTTCGGTTACAGGACTGGGGGTTGGCAATTATACAGTTACTGTCTCCGACGCTCATTCATGCGATACGGTTCTGAATTTTTCTATCAACCAGCAGCCACAGCTTATACTAAATCTGACCGGTGTCGACGAAACCTGCAGCAACAGTTGCGATGGAATTATAACGGCTACCGTTTCAGGAGGTAACGATCCTTATCAGTACCATTGGAGCATAGCAGGGTCGATTACCAATGTCCTGAACAACCTGTGTGCCGGCGATTATTCTCTTACGGTAACCGATTCAAACAATTGTACCATAAACGAGCAGATCACCATAAGTACCACAACTATTTTGGATGCAGTTGCATTAGTAGATTCTATCAATAGCGTGATCAACCAACCTGTTTATTTTTACGGCTCCAATGCATGGGCATGGGTTTGGGATTTCGGTGATGGCAGCGCTACTTCTTCGCTGCAGAACCCTATACATACCTATAATACCGATGGTACCTATACGGTAACATTAACGATTTATAGTCCTGACTCCTGTAAGTCTGAAGCTATATTGGTAATTACCATTTTTATTCCATCTACTATTTTCATACCCAATATTGTTACCCCCAATGGTGATGGTTTCAATGATGTGTTTAGAGTAGATTCCAAAGGATTGGGTTCAGAACTAATGTTGATCTATAATCGTTGGGGTAAAAAGGTATTTTCATGGGACAATGTGGGCGGCAGCTGGGATGGTACTGATGGTAATCGTCAATATGCAGACGGGACATACTATTTTATTTACACAGCCAAAGGTGCGGGCGATGGCAAATCATACGATGTTCACGGGACCGTTACTGTTTTGAAGTAAGACCAACAGAATAAACAGAGTAATAATAATTTTGAGTCGATTACCCTAATAACCTTCTTGTAAGAGAAGTAAGCAGGATTTTAGCTCTGCTCAAGATTGCAAAATGGGGAAGCTCAATGAAATCTTTACTGGCAATTCCTTTGGAATAATATTTTGCCAGAAAAACTTCAATCAGAAGAACTTAGATATTAATTGGGGCAATCACTCTGCTCTTAATTCGTCAGTGGTGATTTCAACGTAAACAAAAAATGCCCCTGTTGGGGCACATTTGTTTTCTTTGGCGGAGAAAGGGGGATTTTCTTTAAATCCTTATATCATGCAATTATTCAATTATTTACGTGTCTTTTAATTTTTTCATTGTGAATTAATTGTGCATTATTTTTTTAGTTTCTCCAATAACTCAATTATTTTATCCTTGGATTGAATTTCTTTTTTCAAGCCCTCAACTTCCTTTTCCAGGAACTTGATCTTATATTGTAACTCTTTTAATTTTGT
>CAZRFL010000125.1:0-8250 GCA_964599365.1 uncultured Bacteroidales bacterium | reverse complement strand
AAATGATTGAACTTTGGACGGCTGTGGCTATATTTTTTTTCTTGAAATAAGGAAGTACGAATTAATGTTAATTTTTTTGGTTGGATTGGAGAAAATGGTATTTTTGAAGAGGAAATTGTCTGAACCATTGATTAACCTGATTAGACTGATTAACCTGATACTTAAAAGAGGTAAAGAATAAAAGCTGAAAAACACAAGAATATTTGCACCGAAATATAGAACAAACTGATGCTGCTGCTAGTCGATCCAAATAATCCCGGAGAACAAGATTTTGCCACTCCCTACGATAGTTCGGCAGGAGTGCCTCTTATCGTAGCGGTTGTAGCCTTAATTGTCATCATTTATATTGTTTTCAGAGTTTGGTGGAGCCTGCGAAAAGACAAGTAAGAAAAAGAATAAAAAGTAAAAACAGATTATGAATCAAAAACTCAAAGGGAGAAGAAACTTTCTAATTATTTACGGTTCTGCTATGGCTGGGGTATCGTTTCTTGGCCTTCTGACGAATTTGCCCGATCTAATTTTTGGACACATACTTATTTTGCCATTTATACTAATACCATCTTTCTTACCTGTGGGCCTGGCATATTTGTTTTTTGGTATCCGTATAAATAATATCCAAGGAAAAAGATCGAAAGTGTTTTTATGGCTAAATATTATGTCGCTAATTTGGTACCTGATGTACCTTGCCGGATTTTTCCTTTACACCTTGCATAATGAAGGCCAGCAGGATATCCATTTTTCTGAAGTAACTTCAATTCTAATATCAATAAGTCCTATTATTGCCCCGGCAGCCTTTATTATTCCTGGAATCTTTATCGGGATAAAACTAAGAAAAATAGAAAAAGCCTGAGGTGGGTTCAGCTAGTTTGTGACAGAAAGATTTGTGAGGTTATATAAAATAGATAATGCGAAGCTGTTTTTTCTAAAAATCGAACACCAGCGCATTACTGAAATAATGTGTTTCGTTGGGCACCCCTAAAGCAGGGAATTTGTCGATGTAATAAATATAACTCACCTCAAAAGCAAAATGTTTGGTGATGCCTATCTTCAAATTTGTTTGCGAAGAAATCCTGTAATCCTTAAAATTGCTGAATTTGGGTTGGTAGTAAGTAGTGTTTATAATACTTAGGTTATCTCTGAGTTTCAGGGTAAACGACAGATAACTGCTCAAGCGATGGTCTTTGTTATACACATTGGTATCGTCCAGGGTTTCGTATTCAAACATATACAGTGCTCCCAGGTACATACGGAAAGGTTTGGTTTGCACCAGCTTTAAGCGAGGTCCTGCCCCTACCAACCAACGAAACTTCACCTTGAGCAGTTTATTGAACTGTGCTTGTGTGAATGCTTCTGCCGTAAGCCAATCTTTAATTTTATAGTTATAACGGAAATGCTCTACACCGGCGTTTTCAAAATCTTCGCCTGAAGTCTTCGTCACATTATAATCCGTGAGCAGCAAGAACAAACTCTTCTTGGTTTTATATTGCAGATGAATATAGGCTCCCCCGCTAAACAATTCCTTATCATTTTTCATGTAAACGAAGGACAACTTTGCCTTGCCTTCCCAACCTGTAGTATCGGTTTTAATACGCTCCTGCTCAATATTCATGATCTGGGAGAATACCGCATCCCTGCTTGCAAAAAGCATCAAGGCAAAGAATAAAAAGAAACGTATCCTCATCAACAAACTGTATAGATAAGTGGCAAAATTACTATTAAAAGTTCAAACCTGAAAGCAGCTTGCCATATCCACTCATGGCGAGTAAATATTTTGTATGTCAAATAATATTTCTAAACGAGAGTTTAAAAAAGAATTAATTATCCGTAAGATTTGCCCAAAAAACTTTTCCACCCAATTAGCCGTAGCTAGGTACTAAAACAAAATCATGATTTAATTTTCAAAAAATAAAACCATCATGCGTTTTGCCTTAATTTTGTATTATTACTAAAATATAAAAAGAGACTTATTATGCCTGTAATAACCATAGAAGGACCTGTATTGTCCTTAGAAATGAAAGAAAGAATAGCCAGAGAGTTTGCCCAACTGGCAAGCGATATCACCACGATACCTAAAGAAGCTTTCGTGATATTTGTAAAAGAGAATCCTTATGAGAATATGTCGCAGGGGGGAGTGCTAATCTCAGAGAAACTTAAAAAATAGTAATCTTTCAGATACCTGATCCTTCGTCGAACACCTGAAAGAGGTCTTTCGCCTGAAGTACCTTCGAACGGGATGGAACACTCTCTGTTACCCATATGTTCCCTCCTATCACGCTGCCTTCGCCTATGGTGATGCGCCCGAGTATGGTAGCATTGGAATAGACAATGACATTATCTTCGAGAATGGGGTGTCGTGGAATACTTTTTATGGGATTTCCCTTTTCGTCTTTGGGGAAGCTTTTAGCTCCCAGTGTCACTCCCTGATACAGCCTTACGTTCTTGCCTATGATACTGGTCTCACCTATCACCACACCCGTGCCGTGATCGATAAAGAACTGCTCACCAATGGTTGCAGCCGGATGTATATCAATTCCTGTTTTGGAATGTGATATCTCGGTCAGCATACGGGGCAAGAGGTCTATGCCCAGTTTGTACAATTCATTGGCGATGCGGTAATACGTTAGCGCCACAATACTGGGATAACAAAGAATGGTCTCTTCGAAATTCTTTGCAGCGGGATCTCCGTTAAAAGCAGCCATTACATCTGTGGACAGAAGATGTTTTATATGGGGTAACTTTTCAATGAATTGCTTTGCCAAAAGTTCTGCTTTCCTCTTACAGTTATCACATTCCGATTCACTTCGGCTGCACGAAAAACAAAATCCGCGTGTGATCTGTTCTTCAAGAAGTTTCTGTATCACCTCCAGTTTATGGCTAACATAGCATTTGAAAGTGTGCTTATGTTGCTCATAATGTCCGAAAAAACCTAAAAAAAGTATCTCTTTCAGAT
Organism: uncultured Bacteroidales bacterium; assembly: GCA_964599365.1. Taxonomy (GTDB): domain Bacteria; phylum Bacteroidota; class Bacteroidia; order Bacteroidales; family CAIWKO01; genus CAIWKO01. The sequence goes on along the minus strand of CAZRFL010000125.1, from coordinate 5,300 downwards.
CATCAACAATATGTGTGAGTGTATCTATAGATGGTAAAGGAGAATTGTAATTGGCATTATGATATAATACCTCATACTTTTTTCTATCGCAGAGGTCGTCGGCAATAAGATCGTAAAAATCAGACTCCTTATTCATTGGGATTATAAATTAAAATTGTAAAGATCAGTGCTTAGGTAACGTTCTCCGGTATCAGGTAGAATTACCACAATAAGTTTTCCTTTATTTTCAGTTTTTTTAGCTTCCTGCAGTGCTGCCCATGCAGCAGCTCCTGAAGAAATACCACAGAGAATACCTTCTTCCTTTATCAGTTGACGGGCGGTCTGAATGGCATCGTCGTTGCTCACCTGAATGATGCTGTTGATAATATCCGTGTTCAGAATATCGGGAACAAACCCCGCCCCTATTCCCTGTATCTTATGCGGAGAAGGTGCACCTCCTGAAAGAACAGGGGAAGCAGAAGGTTCCACAGCAATGCTGATCATTTCAGGCTTACGTTTTTTTATCACTTCAGATATACCTGTGATAGAACCACCTGTTCCTACTCCGGCCACTAAAATATCTATCTTACCATCAGTATCGTTCCATATTTCTTCTGCTGTGGTTTTGCGATGAACTTCAGGATTGGCAGGATTCATAAACTGTTGGGGCATATAGGAATTGGGCGTAGTGCTGATTAGTTCTTCTGCTTTGGCTATGGCACCTTTCATTCCTTTGGGAGCTTCGGTCAAAACAATCTCGGCTCCAAAGCCCTTAATGATATTGCGGCGTTCTATACTCATGCTTTCGGGCATGGTTAGTATCAATTTGTAACCTTTCACCGCGCAGGTAAATGCCAATGCAATTCCGGTATTGCCACTGGTAGGTTCAATGATAACTGTTTCTTTATTGATCAGCCCTTTTTGTTCGGCATCTTCTATCATGGCCCAGCCAATTCTGTCTTTTACAGAGGAGGCAGGATTGAAGAATTCGAGTTTGGCAACAACCGTGGCATAAGCGTCTTTTGTCAGTCTGTTTAAACGAACCAAAGGAGTATTTCCAATGAGTTCGCCTATATGATTTGCTATTTTCATGAGGTTTAATGTTTAGTAAGCTATTTACAAAGATAATACTATTTTTATTAATTCTAAATAGCAAAGACAAGATTCTCAAAATCCTAATTTATAGAATCTAGAGGCAGTTGAATGCACATTAAAACTGAAAAAAATTAAAAAACGATACTTAAATCCCCTAAATCAATTAACTTTGAATAAAATAAGGATTTCGATAATCAAGAACAAAAACCTTAAATAGTAGAGTAATAAATGCTGACACAAAAAACCAGATATTGCATGCTTGCTATGGCGCGACTTGCCCGAGAATATGGAAAAGGAACCTTGCTGATAAACGAGATTGCAGAAAGTGAAAAGATTCCCAAGCGATTCCTGGAATCCATCTTACGCGAACTAAAAAACAATGGATACCTTGGAAGCAAACTGGGAAACAAAGGCGGGTATTATCTCATCAAAGATCCGAATGAAATAAGTCTTTTGGAGATCATACGGTTATTCGAAGGAACCATTGCGATGCTGGCCTGCACTTCTGAGAAGTTCTATCAACCCTGCGAGCATTGCAAGGATGAAGAAACCTGTACCATCAGGAGTACATTTAAGGATATCAGAGAATATACTTTTAACAAACTGGCGAGTACATCGGTGGCTTCACTGGTTTGATATTAATTCATCTTCTCTATTATTCTTCCTTTTAAGCTTCCTTACCTTTTATCATTCGCTGTTTTATAGAATGGAATGTGGCTTTATAAGGCATTTTAATGCCCCTCTTACCAATCATATATTCTCGTATATATTAATTTTATTTAGTGAAAAAGTAATTTCAGCCCAGCACTTTTCTCTTTAAAATCATGTGATAAAGAATACCTTATCGCATTTGAAATTAATATCAATTTTTAGTGAATCACTAAGTGAATTTAGCGTATCACTAAATAATTTCGGACAATTTGGTTGTACCTTTATGGTAGAGAAATAATTCTCAAAAGTCCTTTAATAAAGGGAGGATCACAATTATGAATGTACCTAAATTAAAAACCAATTTTATAGTTGAAAAAGCAGTGTTTTTTCTACTTTTCATTTCGCTAATTCCCCTGTTTTCTTACTCGCAGAATGTCATTAGCGAAAATAACACAAATGAAAAGTTGACTACGCAGTCAACTAATTCTTTTAAAAGCCCCGTAAACATTGAAGCTGATAAAGAAAAAAGTCAGTTTTTTTCAACACAAGTGCTTATAAGCAATCCTGAACCGGGTAAAACCTTAGAGAATAATACAAGAAATACGTGGGCAGAAACCACCTGTCCTAATCAGGAATCTTCTGTAAATTCAGGAACAAAAACACTTGTTCCGCCTGACGTATATAACTACAGATCGAGAGCTTCAGGCAACTGGACCGCTTACGGCACCAAATGGCTGGTAAGTAAGAATGGAGGAGCCTATGCCCCTGTAACAACATTAAACAGCCTCACTCCCTATTATCCTACCAGTGGCAATGCCAATTCCGTTGAGATAATGAGCGGACACACTATTAGCGCTAATATTGCCCTGTATGTTCCCAATACTACCGTTAACAGCGGAGGGACATTAACCGTTCCTGCGGACAATTATGGTATAGGATTCGCAACTGGTAAAACTCTGACAAACAATGGCACTTTGAACTGCAATGCAGGTGGTTCAGGATATTTTGCTTGGGATGGTTATGGGGTCATTTTGAATGGAGGTTCTTTCGTGAATAATAATATTACCGCAATCAGTGCAACCGGTACCATTACCATGCAAACTGCCGGTTCGGCTATCACCAATAATTTAACAGGCACTATACATAATAATTCAGGAGGTATCTTTGCTATCGACGCCAGTGGCAGCAGTAGTTCTATTTACGGGGGAATATATTCCTATGCCAGTGGCGGAACTTTGGTCACTAACTACGGCATCATAAACAATACCAGTCAGGCAGGTTATTATATCTTTTCCGGAGGGAAATACTATCATGGAGGCGAAATAATCCTAAATAATCTGAACAACTACGGAACCATTAATAACAGCATGAACGGGAACAACAACGCCAACATCGTGATTTATTACAATACTTTTATAAATTTCGGCGGCGGAACCATCAACAACTCGGGGAATCTCAATATAGGAGGACATTCTCTTTCGGCCACCTGTATCAACAACGGCACTTATAACGAAAACTGGGCCACCATAGTCGATGGAGGTTCATCCTTAACCAATAATGCTCTGGCGAATTTCAACCTGAGTACATCGGGAAGTCTGGTATTCAGTTCCGGGATAGATTACGGAGCCAATAACGGGACCATTACCAACCTGGGAACCTATGCTCCACCCTGGTGCGGGATTACACTTAATGCAAGCGGCACCTCATTTACAAACACAGCCCTCATTATCGATAACGGAACCATTTACAATATGGGTTCGTTTACCAACACAACAACAAGCACCTTTAATTATAAAGCCAACACCGGCTCTATCAGCGGCAATAATTACCTTGCTTATAAAGGGGATGCCAAATTGATCTATAACGGAACCACTCCCCAGACCACTAATTTTTATGAGTACCCCATGTCTATTTCGGCCAGCCCGAATTATATTACCATTAACAATCCCGGTGGTGTGGTATTGAATGCATCACGAACCGTAAATTATAATTCGACCTATCCAGCTACTCAGGGCGCCCCTTATATGCAATTATTAAACGGCGGACTTGATCTGAGCCAAAAAGTGCTTACACTAAATAGTTCTGCAACCAATGCCATAATCAGAACCAGCGGCTATATAGTGAGCAATAATTCGGATCCTACTTTTAATGGTAAAGTGCAATGGAATATAGGCAACACTCCCGGGGCTCATGTGTATCCCTTTGGAGTTAATGCTACCACTTATATACCTTTTACTTTTAATCTCGCTGCAGGAGGGAACACGGGAGGATACGTTACTGTTTCGACCTACCCTACCGGTGGTACCACTGCGACGGATGTTTTCAACAGCAAACCCAGCATAGTCGCTAACCTTAACGGTATTTATATGGGCTCTTCCACCCCTGCCAATGCAGGATATATTGTCAGGCGTTTCTGGCGCATTGAGCCCAGCGATAATCCTATCACAGGATCGGCAGCCATTACCTTTACTTATGGTAGTGATGCCAACGAAGCACCCGTAAGCGGCGAAGCCCCGTTTATGATAGCTCAGAAATTTGATATCGGTATCAACAGTTGGGTATATCCTGAACTTCCCAATCAGACGAATGATATTTCTGTTAATACAGTTACCGTGCCTGTGGTAAGCAGTTTCTCGCCCTGGGCACTGACACAAAAGAACAATCCTTTACCCGTCAATCTGGTATCCTTTGAGGCCAATTGCAAGGGCGGAAAAGTTGATCTGACCTGGTCGACAGCGACAGAAACCAACAACGATTATTTCACTTTGGAAAGAAGTGTTGATGCCGAAAACTGGTCACTAATTGATATTATAGACGGCAACGGCAACAGCAACGAACTGATAAACTATCAGTACACTGATGAAAAATCATTAGGCGGATTATCTTACTACCGATTAAGACAAACCGATTTCAACGGTCAGTTCGAAGTGTTCAGCCCGGTTTCAGTAGTCTGTACTTCGGAAGCTACCGGAGATTTGACCATTTATCCGAATCCTTTCAGCAATCAGTTGATCGTTCAATTTGGAGAAACGGATGAAAGCAAAGCCAGAGTGAGAGTAACGGACATGCTCGGCAATATTGTTGCGGATAAGGAAATCAATGTCGAAGGGGGAAGTAATGCTTATGTGCTCGACATGGAAAATACTGCGGCTGGATTGTATAATATTGAATTTACCTCAGGAAAGACCGTTCAGAGCAAAAGGATAGTTAAATACTAAGAAGGGCAACTTAGCCTTTTGGAATCAGGCCTGACCTGGCTTTGCAAACAAAGTCGGGTCAGGCTTTTTTATGTCCATCTTAACCCAAGCAAAATAATTCCTAAAAAAAAGAATTGTCTTCTATTTAGGTCAATAATATCTTTATATCTTTGGGCATAGCAAACCCCCAAGAATAAAAAGATCATGAAAAACAGAACATTCATAAGGCTCTCCACCCTGGTGCTGAGCTGCATTATGCTTATCACTTTGCTTTCGTGCCATATGTTTAAAAGCAAAGGCGATAAAAAAATGAGGGTAAATATTCAGATTTCAATTCCTGACGTCATTGGTTCGCTGGCCCTGCATAAAACGGATACC
>CAZRFL010000124.1:0-8253 GCA_964599365.1 uncultured Bacteroidales bacterium | reverse complement strand
GCTAAAGCTAGGAGCCTTCCGGCTAAAGCTAGGAACCTTCCGGCTAAAGCTAGGAGCCTTCCGGCTAAAGCTAGGAACCTTCTAGCTAAAGCTAGGAGCCTTCTTGCTAAAGCTAGGAACCTTCTTGCTACACCCAGTCGCTTTTTTACTGTATAATGGAAGGATTAATAGTTGATAAACACAGCATTGCAGTGATTTCTAAAATTAATACCCACTAGCTATGATTTATAATCGCAGTGCAACCTTTTTCTGCCAAGAAATTTCGAATCAGTTAAATCAATAAAATCAGGTGAATCAGTGGTTCAGACAAAGGGGCAGGCAACAAAAACTTTATTACTTTAATCACAAATCAACCACACTGCCATAAGCCCCCCTACATCTTAACCCTTATCTGCGCCTTAATTTCCGATTGTGTGCTGCCTTTTATTTCGTTTGGCCCTGAGCTGATGAGGGTTTTGTTGTTGTAGCTGGTTTGGGCAAAGCGCAGCCAGAGGTCCACATGCCGGCCCAGTTGGTATTGCAGCAACACATAATAGCGTATGCCCCGGTCGTAGAGCGAGGGCAGCGAATAGGCGTAGAGCACATCGTTTTCGTAGATGTAAATTCTGGAATAGTAGGATGGGGTGTCGAAAACCGAGAAGCGCAGCGAAACGGCCAGTGGGCTTTTGCGGCTGCGGTAGCGGATATCCTGCGAAAGGAAATAGCCCCATTCGGCCTCGTGCGGAAATTTCCGGTAACAGACAGCTTCCACCCGGTTGCAGAGAACGACAGATTGCGAAACCGGATAAGCCATATGCAACTGATATCGCTGACGGTTCACCGTCACCAGATAATCCACGGCGGCTGCATTGTCGCCGGCATTTTTCTGAGAGTTTTCGAACTTGTAGCGCAGGTCTATCTGAATCTTTTTGGTGGGTTTATATTGCAAACCTGCATTGATATCATAACCCGACGAAGGCGCATCCACCTGATATTTCAGCCAGGGATAGTGATACACATCGGCATAAGCGCTGAAGAGAATATTATAGCGGGGCTTCACGACCATGCCCAGGTAGAGCCCCGATTCGTTACTCGAACCCGAAGACTGGCTAAAGGCCGATGCATACAGCGATTGATAATTGCGCTGATAATAGCGGTAAGCCACTACCGCCGAAATGTATTTGTTGATATTAAACATCATTCCGTCGAAAGTGGCCAGGCCCAGGTTGCGGCTCAGTGAGGTTTCGCCGAAGAAGTTTATATTGCGCAGCGTATAGCCGTAATGCAGGCCGATATTGAAATTGTGGTCGCCCGAAAATTCGAACTGATTGTAGGGCTGATACTCCTTGTGCAGGGCTTGGCTCAGCAGGGTGGCATAAGCGGTAAGCCCGATTTCCAAAGCGCGGGATCTATAGCCCACATGCCCGCCCATGATCTGTTCGGTGACGTTTTTTTCTTTGGCTGTGGCCGAAAGGGTGTTGTGCAGTCCGTCTTCGGGCAGCGAGCTGATGTAGGATTCCATGTTTTCGGCGGTATCGCTGATGAGGTTGGCGTCAATCTTTTTGCGCGAATAAAACGCACTCAGCGAAAAGCGTTTTGTCCCAAGCGTAATGGCGGCCCCGCGCATAAACCCGCTTTCGTACACCGAATTGCTGGGGGCAATGCCCCTTCCGCTTTTCTTGATTCCGACGGCATCGGCCGATTTGCCGAAACTCATCCCGTTCCACAGGGTAAGCCCCTGCCCGAATTGCAGCAGATAGTCGCCCACTATCACATTTTTAACGATGCCCAGATTGTTCACGTTGAGGTAGCCCGAATAAAAATCGAAACCATAGCGATTGCTGCCTCTGAAGAATTCTTCGCCGGCATCTTTTTCGGCGGTAAGCCCTATCTTGATATTGTTGATATAGTTGAAGCGGTATTTCAGATACAATTTGTCGGGGCTGCCCAGATAGTAGGAGCCCGGAGCCAGCTGCCGCACCGAATCCGAAACATCAGCGAAGCCTTTTTGTTTTTCGATGATGCGCTGATAGCGGAACATAAGGTCATGGGTACCGTATTTCGCAATATCCCCGAAATTGAACTTGCGTTGGCCGAAGTCCTTCACTTCCACATAGGGCAGCAACATTTCAATCAGCTGAGCATCGAAACCCTCCACGGCCTGAAGTTCAAAAATGGTAAGCAGTTTGCCGTTGCGGCGGATATGGTCGAGGAGGTTTTTACAATGGATATCGTCCAGCAGGCCCAGTTGCTGAAGATCATCGTAATGGGCGGTGTTGAGGTTGAGGGGATGCTTTTTAAAATATTCCAGGTTGGCCAGGGCATCGGTGATGTCCATTTCCGATCCGGTCTGTTCGCTATAGTTCTCTGTTTTTTGAATAAGAATGTTCTCAGCATCTGAGGAGTCCACAGTTACAACTTGCGCAGAGGCAATTTGGGGTGTGATAAAACAAAAGGCTGCTACCATGGGTAGCACAGGTATAATATTATGATGCTGCCATTTCATTTTCCGGTGGAATGAATTTCCCAGGTTAGGGAAGCCTGGGGCGAAAAGCCGAGTTGCGGGTGGCGCGAAGCCGAAATGTCCAGCTTGAAATGGTAGAATTCAAAACCCGCTCCAAAGGAATAGAGCATGGGATTGGTGGCAATCCCTATGCGCAGGAACACAGGTTTGGCCACTTTATATTCGGCTCCGACCTTGAATACTGGTTTGAAATTCATGTCCTTTTCCACTTCGGCGGCTATCAGGGCCTTGTCTTTAAAAGAGTAGGAGAGGCCCACCTTATAAATGAGGGGTATGCGTTCGCTTTCACCCGGCACTAACTTAAGGTTGGCCGGATTGAAAACATGCACCGCCAGCACCAGTTCTTTGATGATCTTTGCCCTCAGTCCCACCTCAAAGGTCAGCAGGCCCTTGTTGCCATAGTTATCGCCAATGTGGGTGTAGATATAATCCAGTTGCAGTCCCGCCGAAATATGATCGCCAAAAGCCATGGCATAAGCCAGTCCTATCTTCGACTCATTGTATAAACTATATCCGAAATTCGAAAGGTTGAGGCCGATCACACCGGCCTTTTTTATGGGGACCACCACCGCGAGGCATTTCAGTCCCGTTTCTTTGGTCAGGAAACGATTTTCGTAATATACTCCTGCCGCTATCTTTTTGTAATACGCCATGGCAGCCTGGTTGTTGTGCACCGCCCAAAAATCGGCCAGGGTAACCGATGCGTTGCCTATTGCTGCCGAACGTCCGCCTATACTCACATTATCTTTTTGTCCGAAAAGCAGGGTTTCACTGCAGCACAAAAAAACCAGATAGAGTATAGCACGGGTCATTCTATTTTGTACTCATATTTCACCTTGGCCAGGTCATCGTTGGCCTGTATTATTTTTGTTTTTAGGGTTTCTTTGTAGTTCACCATTTTCTGCATCAGTTCAGCATCGCCCACGGCCAGTATCTGCAGGGCCAGTATGGCGGCGTTTTGCGCCCCATTGAGGGCCACCGTAGCTACCGGAATTCCGGGAGGCATCTGCAAAATAGCCAATATAGAATCCATGCCTTCGAGGGTGGCCTTGATGGGAACACCAATCACGGGCAGGGGCGTCATAGCGGCAATCACTCCGGGCAGATGCGCTGCCATGCCTGCTGCGGCAATAATTACTTTGATGCCTCGTCCGCGGGCGTTTTTGGCAAAATCCATCACCTTGTCGGGGGTGCGGTGGGCCGAAAGCGCATTCATCTCGAAAGGGATCTGCATCTCGTTCAGAAATCTGGCGGCAGCGTCCATCACAGGAAGATCGGAGGTGCTGCCCATAATAATACTTACTACTGGCTTCATACGGTAAAGAGTTTGTGTTACAAAGATAAAATATTTATACAATTGTGCCAATAAATGACGATTTTTGTATTTTAGCTAAATAAAATATCCGCATGCAAAAAGTAACCTTAAAGGATAAAACCTTCGAATTGTCAATTCCTTACGAGAGAATTCTGGAAGCCATCGAAACGCTGGCCGGCAAGATTAACCACGATTTCGAAGGCCGTGAGCCTTTGTTTCTGGTGATATTGAACGGCTCCTTCATGTTTTCGGCCGATCTGATGAAGAAGATCAGCGTCAACTGTCAGGTGAGTTTCGTGAAACTGTCTTCCTATGAAGGAACCCAAACCACCCATACTGTTAAAAAACTTATCGGACTCAACGAAGAGATCAAAGGCCGCTCCGTCATCATTCTGGAAGATATTATTGATACCGGCATCACTATGGAGCATCTGTTAGCGGAGATAGGCTTTTTTGAGCCTGCGGAAATAAAAATTGCTACCCTTTTGTTCAAACCGGCCGCCTTGCAGAAAGACATCGCGATTGATTATATAGGCATAGAGATCCCCAATGATTTTATTGTGGGATATGGGCTTGACTACGACGGGCTGGGACGTAACCTGAAAGATATTTATAAAATTGTCTCATAAAAACCTTATTGCATGTTAAACATAATTATTTTCGGAGCTCCCGGAACGGGAAAAGGCACGCAATCGCAAAACATCCTCGAAAAATACAAACTGGTTCATCTGTCCACCGGCGATATTCTTCGTGAAGAGATCAAAATGGGAAGCCAGATTGGGCTTAACGCGAAAAAATATATTGACGACGGTCTGCTGGTTCCCGATTCGGTGATCATCGACCTGTTGTTCGACCGGGCTTCCAAGTATGCCGATCTGAAAGGCTATATTTTCGACGGCTTTCCGCGCACACCGGTTCAGGCAAAAGCACTGGACGAAACCGTTGAAAAAGACAATACCCCTATTTCGCTGGTGATTTATCTCGACGTTACCGAAGAAGAACTTACCAAACGCATACTCTACCGCAGCCAGCATTCGGGCCGCGCCGACGATACCGAAGAGGTGATCAAGAAAAGGATAGAGGTATATGATAAGCAGACCAAACCCCTGTTGGAATACTACCTCAAACAAGGCAAACTGGTCACCATCGACGGCATGGGTACCATAGAAGAGGTATTCGCCAAAATAGCCGACGCCATCGATAATTATATGGCTTCGCAGAACTAAAAAGTTCGCGTCTTGGGCGTCCCTTCGGGAGAATTCGAAGTTCAAATTTCCCAATGACCATTAGTGACTCAAATCTTAAATCAAAAATCTCAAATCTCAAATCAAAAATCATTTCTAATTATTCCCTGTTAATTATTCCTTATTCCCTAAAAACATGTCAGGTTCAAATTTTGTAGATTATATAAAGATCAATTGTAAATCGGGCAAGGGCGGATCGGGCTCCACGCATCTACGCAGGGAAAAATATATTCCCAAAGGTGGCCCTGATGGTGGCGACGGCGGCAAGGGCGGAAGCATCATACTGAAAGGCAACCAGAATTTGTGGACCCTGCTTCATATGCGTTATACCCGTCATGTGGCTGCCGACGATGGTCAATCGGGCTCGAGCAATCAGAGCAGCGGGGCCGATGGTAAGGACATCATACTCGAAGTTCCCTTGGGAACCATTGCCCGCGATGCCGAAACCGGCGAAGTGGAATTTGAGATCACCGAACACGACGAAACCAAAGTGTTGCTGGCCGGTGGAAGGGGAGGACTGGGAAATGTACATTTCAAGACAGCTACCTTTCAGACACCCCGATTTGCGCAACCCGGTGAACCCGGACAGGACAGACCAAAGATTCTGGAACTGAAAATTCTGGCCGATGTAGGTTTGGTGGGTTTCCCCAATGCGGGTAAATCGACCCTGCTTTCGGTGGTTTCGGCGGCCAAACCCAAGATTGCCGATTATCCTTTCACCACCCTGGTACCCAATTTGGGCATAGTGAGCTATCACGAGAACAAATCCTTTGTTATGGCCGATATCCCCGGTATTATAGAGGGAGCCCACGAAGGCAAGGGCATAGGGTTAAGGTTTCTGCGCCATATTGAGCGAAACTCTCTGCTGCTTTTCATGGTGCCGGTGGATTGCATCGATATTAAAAAGGAGTATAATATTCTGCTCAACGAACTGAAACAGTTCAACCCAGAACTACTCGACAAATCGAAGGTGCTGGCCATAACCAAATGCGACCTGACCGATATTGATACCATTGAAAAGCTTCGCAAGAAACTGCCCAAAGTGCCTGCAGTATTTATTTCGGCCATCACCGGATTTGGCATTGCCGAACTGAAAGATGTGCTTTGGAAAAATCTGAATACCCACCTGAACAAGGCTTTCAATGATTGACAAACTCATACATTTCGACGTTCAGTTGTTTCTGTTCCTCAACGGACTACGCAACCCCTTCTTCGATTTTGTGCTATGGTGGGCCAGCGAGCCGCTGGTTTGGATACCGGTTTATATTTGCTTTTTGTATTTCGTCATCAAAGCCTTTCGCTGGCAGGCCTTATTCGTAATTTTGTTTATGGCTTTGTGCCTTACCCTCACCGATCAGATCGCCTGGCACTGGTTCAAAGAGTATTTCATGCGCCTGCGACCCACTCACAATTCCATGATTCAGTTTCAGGTGCATACCCTTAATGGTTACTATGGGGGTGATTATGGTTTTGTGTCCAACCATGCCGCCAACTTTTTTGGCGTGGCCACTTTCCTGAGTATGCTGCTCTACCGCAAGATTCGCTACTTCGCACTTTTCGCTTTTCTTTGGGCTTCGCTCATAGCTTATAGCCGCATCTATCTGGGCGTTCACTATCCTGCCGATTTGGCCTGCGGTGCTTTGCTCGGCATGATGATAGGTTTCCTGATGGGCTTGCTCTTCCATTATTTCTCCACCCGGGTGCTGAACGGGATGAAGTTTTTTAGACTGCCTTTGGAGGAAAACGAAAACAAGGACGCTGAAGAAAACCACGGAGACACCGAGAACATGAAGATACACGGAGAATAATTTCCCGCAGATTTCGCAGATTTACACAGATTATTTAGTAAATAATTCATAGATAATTAATCAATTACATCGTTGGCGAAATCTCTTGCATCACAGTCTAAAACACTCACACATCACTGTAACAAACCATACTTAAGTTTTACTTAAGTGAATAGTTCCATCTGTCCATCCTCTATCCTTTGATAGGCCGGAATCTCGGTTTTCAGTCCGTGTTGTCGGCACAATTGGCTAAATAGGCTGCTGAGTTTGCCTTGCGAAGGTGACTGAAAACTGTATTGTCCTCGATAATATTTCTGGTACAGGGCCAGAATCTTGGGATCGTATTGCTTCAGTTTCTCAAAGAAATAATCTCTTTGTTTGTCGCGCAGGGTCACGCCGAAAGCGGGTAGGAGGTAGGCCGCTTTGGCCTCAACGGCTTTTTCCACCATCAGGCGAATGTTCTCTTCGGTGTCGGTGATGAAGGGCAGAACCGGCATCAGCAAAATGCCTGCCCGTATGCCTTGCTCATTCAATTGTTTCACCGCTGCAAACCGTTTGGCAGATACCGGGGCGCCGGGTTCCAGCAGTGCCGACAAGGCATCGTCGGCAGTGGTGATGGTTACAGATACTGTAGCAAACACTCTGCTGATCTTTTTGAGGAGTTCCACGTCGCGCAAGACCAGGTCGCTCTTGGTGATCACATGCACGGGATAACGGAATTCGTAAATCACTTCCAGTGCCTGACGCGTCAGTTGGATGTCTTTTTCTATAAGCATATAAGGGTCGTTCATCGAGCCCGTGCCAATGGTGTCTTTGGTTTTAAGTTTTTTTAGTTCGCTGCGCAGCAATCCAATGGCGTTCTCTTTGATCAATATGTTTTCGAAATTCTCTATGCGGTAGCATTCCGAGCGCGAATCACAATAGATGCACTGATGCTGACATCCCCTATAGAGGTTCATAGCATAGCGGATATGGAACCAGGAGTCGGTCTGTTTGTATTTGGTGAGAATGGTCTTCGCCTGTATGAACTGATGCATCGCGCCTAATAGCCCAGTTCCTTACCGAACATTTCGGAAACCACTACCTTATAAACACAGACTTCGTGAATAGAGGGGGCTCCGTAATTGAAATCGCGGCCGGTATATTTCTGCATAAATATATTCAGGGCCTCAATTTTTTCGTCGAAGCCTTCAACGAATTCCACATGACCGAACACCTGCACCGAACGATATTTCATCAGGTAGCTGCAGGCCACATCGGGATGCTGCCATGCCATGAGGTGATCAGTGCTGAAAGCCACACAAACCTTATTGTTATGTCGGAGAATATCCATCTTTTTGCCTTGCTGCGCCGAATGCAGATAGATGATGCCATCTTTAAATCCGAAATTGAAAGGCACCACAT
>CAZRFL010000123.1:4672-8494 GCA_964599365.1 uncultured Bacteroidales bacterium | reverse complement strand
GATACATTGTGCAAAGCTATCTCGAATCCCTTCTTTTGAACGGATTGCACCCATGCGAGGTATTCGGGATTTTCGCAGGTGTCGCCAATAATATCTTTGTTGTCGTCGCGAACTTCACCCTTAAATATCCAAACCGTTTTGGTCGATCTGATTCCTATACTATTGAGGAAATCATACACCGTGGGGCCGTTCTCCATAGTGGTACAATCGGTATCGTCAACGATGGTAAAGGCAAACTTCTTTCCGTCGGGCCAGTTTATTTTTCTCATATTCGTTTACAAACCAATAGGTCCGTCTCCATCGCCGCGCATTAAAAAACTGTTTTCAAAATCAATCTTTCCGGGATAATATTCTTTGATCCTTTTCGACATGCCAAAAATAAAGTTCGAAGGACCCTTCAGAAATCCATTCTTTTGGAAATGTTTTCCCCATCTCACATCGGTGTGATTCACTACTATCAGTCCTGCATTTTGCTTTTTCAGATGTTTCACCGCCTCGTGAATCAGCAGTTCGGCATCATGGGGAGACGAAAAAGCATCAATGAGGGTTCCGAGTTTCAAATTTCCAAAGTATTTGTCGTTGCTCATTTGTGTGCAAAGCATCACTACCCAACCAATACAGACACCGTTCTTTGAGATTTTCAAACGGTGAAACTGTGGTGAGGTTTTGGGGTAGATTTGATTGAGCAGATGTTGGTCGCGTTGGGCAACAATAGAGTAAAAATCCTTGTTCTGCTGCCAAAGCCCATCGGCAAAATCCGAAAATTCTTCTACAATTTCAGAGTTTACGCCTTTGTATTTGCCTGACTTAATCAACCTGTATGTAGAAGTATAGATACTGATCAAACCTTTTATCAGATATAACAAGCCAAAAATCTTAACGATGTTTATCGCGATTTTTTTAAGCAAAAATTTCTTCAAGGTGTTGATATATTCGAAATCATTAAGGAAAGCGCGCGGTTTGGTGATATAAAAATAGAAAGGCACCAGGTACATTTGGTAGCCTAATTTCATCAGACGGTGGGGCAGGGGATACTGAAATCCGCCCATTCCCAATACAAAAACCAGGTTGCGGCGTTTTTCCATATCTTCGAATATCATGCGGCCCATAGCTTTGTAATTACTATCTATGACTCCTTCGGATATGGGAAGCTGCATGAAGACTATCTCTTCGGGCTTTTGGTTTATACAGAATTCCTGGTTTTTAAAATAATATCCGCCATGCACCTCGCCCTGTTCATCCTTGGCCAGGTAAAATTCGTAATAAAGTTTGGTGTTTTCGTCTTTGCGATAGACCCGCCTAATATATTTTTCGAAGAACAAGAGGTCGCTGCCCGCATCCAGAAAACGTTGGTTAAATCTGTTAACGGCAGGAATATCGTCTTCGCTGAAAAGTGAGAAATGAACTTCCATAAATTAGTACTATAGTGGCCTTTTTATTATGATGTCAAAATTAATTTTTTTTGGGGAGGCATGAGTGTTTGCCATTGATATTTTTAAAAAACAATATTAAAATTGTTTTTTTAACTTTGCAGGCTGTTTTGAAAAATTAATTCCCTCTTTCAAATTTATTATAGTTAATGACCTATTCAAAAGAATTCTTAGAAAAGCTTTATCTGATGATGTTTCGCATACGAACCTGCGAAGAAAGTCTGGTGGAGCCCATATTTAAAGGGGAAATAAAGACTCCCTGTCATCTGTATTCGGGACAGGAGGCTGTGGCAACCGGTATCGGTGCTGCCCTCAGACCGCAGGATTATATTTTTGGAAATCATCGTTCGCATGGACACTATCTGGCCAAAGGAGGCGATATGGCTGAGATGATAGCGGAGATTTATGGCAAGGAAAGCGGATGCTCGCGAGGCAGAGGCGGTTCCATGCACCTGATCTCTCCTGAAAACGGGGTATTGGGCATTGTGCCAATTGTTTCCGGTACCATATCTCTTGCACTGGGAGCCGCTTTGTCCATTAAGATCAAAAAAGAAGACAAGGTGACCGTGAGTTATTTTGGCGACGGTGCCACAGGTGAAGGGGTTCTGTATGAATCGATGAACTTTGCCGCCCTCAAAAAACTACCTCTCATTTTTGCCTGCGAGAATAACCTGTACTCTACTCATTTACCCATAAACGAGATACGCACCAACCGTAATATCTTCAATATTGCCAACCCTTTCGAGATTGAAACCTATCGTGTAGACGGTAACAATGTGCTGGAGGTGTTTGAAGTGGCGCAAAAAGCAGTAGAAAGCTGTCGGAGCGGCAAAGGCCCTGTCTTTATTGAATTCCTGACCTATCGTTTCCGCGGACATGTGGGTCCCGATGATAACATTCAGGGATCGCACACCGATATTCGTCCCAAAGATGAGATAGAGGCATGGTTGAAAAAAGACCCTCTCTTGTTTTTAAAGAAATACCTTTACGATAATCATATCTCTTCTGAGGAAGAAATCGAATTGATCCATCAACAGGTGAACGAAGAAGTAAAAGCCGCAAATGAATTTGCGATTAACAGTCCTAAACCCGCTAAAGAAGACCTTTGTAAATATGTATTCAAATAGTAGAAAGCTAAACTTTGGTCTGGCCATCAATGAAGCATTGCGCCAGATGATGGAAAAGGATGAAACGGTCTTTTTGATTGGTCAGGGAGTGAAGAGCCCCTGGTATGTGGGAAGTACTTGCAACGGTTTGGTACAGCAGTTTGGCGAAGACCGGGTGATTGACACCCCAGTATCGGAAAATGCGATTACGGGCGCTGCTGTGGGTGCTGCCATTGCCGGAATGAAAGCCATTGTGGTTCATCCGCGTGTTGACTTTGCTTTGTATGCCTTCGACCCCATCATAAATCAGGCTGCCAACTGGCATTATATGAACGGAGGTAAGTCTTCCGTTCCTGTTGTTTTCTGGCTTATCGTCAATCGTGGCGGAGAGCAGGCAGCGCAACATTCGCAGGCTTTGCATTCCATGTTTGCCCATGTGCCGGGCTTGAAGGTAGTGGCTCCTTCCACTCCCTACGATGCCAAAGGTTTGCTGATATCCTCCATTCTGGATGAAAACCCTGTGGTCTTTATCGATGATCGGTGGCTGTACCGCTCGCAGGAGGAGGTTCCCGAGGAGATCTATCAGGTTCCTATAGGAAAAGGAATCATCAGAAATGAAGGAAATGCGGTAACACTGGTTTCATTTTCTTACATGGCCGTCGAATCGCAGAAGGCGGTGGACGAACTGAAACAACAAGGTATAGATGTCGAGTTTATCGACCTCAGAACTATAAAACCCCTCGATCAGGAACTCATTTTTACATCGGTGAAGAAAACCGGGAAACTGGTGATTGCTGATGGTTCATGGAAAACAGGAAGTGTAGCAGGAGAGATATCTGCCCTGGTTTCTGAAAATATTTTCGGATACCTGAAAGCTCCCGTTCGCAGAGTTTGTTTGCCTGATACCCCTGCTCCGGCTTCATCAAGCATAGAAGGGGTTTACTATAAAACCAAAGACGATATTATTAAAGCTATTAAGGAAATTTTATAATCAGATAATTTATGGAAAAAAGGAAAGTCCGTTTTGTAGAACCCGGAAAACTGTATCGCATGCTCAAACCTGAGTTGGATGCTGCCTATTTTGAAGTTATGGAAAAAGGTCAGCTTATCAATCAGGGTCAATTGAGATCTTTTGAAGAAAATCTGGCCAAATTTGTAGGCACCAAGTATGCCATTGGCATGAACAGCGGATACGATTCGCTGCAGGTGTCTATGCGCGCTGCTGGTATAGGACAGGGTGATGAAGTGATTGTTCCGGCCCATACTTTTGTGGCCAGTTGTTCGGC
>CAZRFL010000123.1:0-4572 GCA_964599365.1 uncultured Bacteroidales bacterium | reverse complement strand
GAAGATCGCGAGACCGGAGAATATCACGGACACGGATTCACCTGTCTGCTCGATAACATGCAAGCTGCCTTTCTCGATGTGAAACTGCGTTATATGCGCGAGTGGATTGAAAAGAGAAAATATATTGCCAACAAATACCGCGAAGCACTGAAAGATATTCCCGAGCTGATGCTACCACATTACGATAAACCCGGTTTCGATCACGTTTATCAGAATTATACTTTACGTTCGCAGCAAGGCAGCGAATTCTCCGATTTCATGAAGGAAAACGGAGTGGAGGTATTGACACAATTCCGCAAACCCTATTACAAACATAAAGGCTTGTTGCTGGTGGATCGTGGATTCCCCGAAACCGAAGCTTTGAGCCGCGAAGTTTGCTCTTTACCAATGAATGTAGAAATTGACGAAGAGGAATTGGATTACGTTATTTCTGTGGTAAGGAAATTTTACGGAAAGTAGTATTGTTGAAACC
The DNA here is from genome assembly GCA_964599365.1 of uncultured Bacteroidales bacterium. Taxonomy (GTDB): domain Bacteria; phylum Bacteroidota; class Bacteroidia; order Bacteroidales; family CAIWKO01; genus CAIWKO01. The sequence goes on along the minus strand of CAZRFL010000123.1, from coordinate 4,100 downwards.
TGTATTTATGAGTCATCTCCAAAAACAAGATAAAGTAGAAATGCCACCAAAACTCCAAGTCACCAAAAAACACCAAAGACTGACAATAAGTGCTTTGATTTTGGTGAGATTTAGTGTTTTTGTGATTTGGTGGCAAAATCTGACTTTCTGGAGGGGATTCATAATTGTATAATTGCATAATTATCTTAATCTGCCCACTCCCATGAAACACCTATCCTATATCACCGAAACATTTACCGAATCCGTTATCCGTGAAATGACGCGCGTGAGCGATGCCATGAAAGGTTTGAACCTGTCCCAGGGCTTTCCTGATTTCGAGAGTCCGCTAGAGATAAAACAGGCGGCCATCAATGCCATCAACGAGAACTGGAACCAGTATCCGGTCACCTTTGGCGAACCTGAACTGCGTGAGGCCATCAGCCGAAAAGCCTTACGCTATAACAATATAAAATGCGATCCCGATACCGACATCACCGTTACTTGCGGTGCTACAGAAGCTATGATAGCTACCCTCAAGGCCATCATCAATCCGGGCGACGAGATCATTATTTTTGAACCTTTCTACGAAAACTATGGCCCCGACGGTATTCTTTCGGGAGCCAAGCCCAAATACGTTAAACTGCATACGCCCGACTGGCATTTCGATGAAGCAGAATTGGCTGCCGCTTTTAACGAAAAGACCAAGGCCATTATCATCAATACACCTAATAATCCAACCGGAAAGGTGTTTACCCGTAGCGAATTCGAGACCATTGCTGCTCTCTGTCAGAAATGGGACAGCTACGCCATCACCGACGAGATCTACGAGCATATCATCTACGACGGAGCGGAACATGTTTCTTTGGCTTCTCTACCCGGCATGGAGAACCGTACCATCACCATTAATTCTATTTCCAAGACCTATTCCGTCACAGGATGGAGGGTAGGCTGGGCCATTGCTTCGGCTGAAATTACTGCCCGTATACGCAAAGTACATGATTTTCTAACGGTAGGAGCACCCACGCCTTTTCAGCATGCCGCTGCCGAGGCCCTAGATTTTCCGGAGGCCTATTATGATCATCTGCAAATGAAATACGATGCTTCGCGCAAGCATCTTGTTGAAACGCTTACCCGTTCGGGTTTCAAACCCTTTGTACCCAAAGGAGCTTATTATATCATTGCCGATGTGAGCGATCTGTGGCAGGTGTTGAAAGCGGAAAATGATATGGATTTTAGCAAAAAACTCATTGAAAGAACCCGCGTGGCTACGGTGCCGGGTTCCTCGTTCTATAAAGGAAACCAGGTCATCACCAAAAAGGTTCGTTTTGCTTTCTGCAAAAGGCCCGAGACTCTCGAAATGGTGCGGAGCCTTTTCGCGAAGCATTTATAACAAACTAATAAGACCGGCTGTGACAAAAATGCAGAAATATCAGGAAGTAATCACAAAGATCAATTTCTGGTTATTGGTACTGCTGGCTTTTTCCATTCCTTTTCACCGGCTATTCTCTACCTATGTCTTCCTTTTGTGGGGGCTTTCTTCACTGTTTATTTTACAGTACAAACAAAGATTTTCACGCAAAAAGGATAGGACATTCCTTTGGTTCTTTCTGCTTTTCTTTGTGTTGCATATTATCGGTTCCTTCTATAGCGAAAACAGCCATGCTGCATCAATAGATATTACACTGAAACTGCCTTTTATTATCATGCCGCTGTTTATGTTCCTCTCAGGCGAATATGTGAGAGAGAACAACCGAAAGGTGTTACTTTCTTTTGTAGCGGGAAATTTTGTGGCTTCTATAGTTTGCTTGGTGGCGGCTACGGTCAGGTCTATTTCGGTGGTCAACGGAAGCTGGACTTTCAATTCGGAATTGATGGACCACAATTATTCCTTCTGGCAAAAGCTGGCCAATGGGGGCAATAATTTTATGTATGAACCCTTGTCTATCTTTCAGCATCCCGGATATTTCTCAATATTTATTGTCTCTTCGGTAATATTTCTACTGGATATGCTTTTACGCAAAGAAATAGGCAAAACCACATTTTGGAAGGTGCTGTATATAGTGCTGATAATCTTCTTCAGCATCATGGTCTACCTACTGTTTGCCCGTACGGGACTCATCGCCCTGCTATTTGTTTTTCTGGCTTACCTCATTTATTATGTGCTCAGAACGAGGCGGAGTTTCCTGAAACTGTCTTTCATTCTTGCTATTGCGGTGGGAGGGGTTATGGTATTGGGCTTCAACGGAAGAATGCGCAATTCGCTGGACGAACTCAAAGCATTTTTCTCCGAATCGCATCAGCAGGTGGATACCGAAAACCGATTGGTGATATGGTATAATGCCCTTGACATTGTAAAAAGCAATCTTTTCTTTGGAGTAGGAACAGGAGATAATAAAGATCAACTGATCAAGATGTATAAGGAAAGAGGTTTGAAGAAGGCAGAAGCAGCCAATAGAAATATCCACAACCAGTTTCTGGAAACTTCCATACAGTTAGGATTGTTGGGACTATTGTCTATTCTATCCCTATTTCTTTTGCCTTTTATTAAGGGTATCAGATATCGCAATCCATTACTGATATGTTTTGTGGTGGTAAACCTGCTCTTCTTTATGTTCGAATCATGCCTCAATCGGCAGGCGGGAGTGTTCTACTTTGCATTTTTGCTCTCCCTGCTTCTTTTTGTCAGACCGGCAGAGAATAAGCCTATTATTTCTGTTCCTTAAGATATTTGCGGGAGAGCCTCAGGCTTTCGATAAAGAGCGAGAGGAAAACACCCAATATCCCTATTCCCAGTCCGTATAATATCAGCGACTTGGTCAGTCCCATGCCAGCAAATACCTTGCCTGTGGTTTTTTCGACCAGTGATATTTGTTTGCCCAGTTCAATATCTTTTTCGATGCGGTATTTTTCTTCCATGGTCCGCATATGTTCGGAAGAGGCCGAACGGATAAAGACTGCATTTTCGCCATGCGAAGCTGAGAATACCGAGGTAGCGCCCAGGTTGGTACTATCCGATGATCCCAGGCGGTGGGTGATCGCTTTCAGCATTTTTTGTCTTTCCTGAATGAAAAGCTGCATGTTCTTTCGATTGTATTCATTGTTGTTCAGAAAATACAACAGCCCGGAAGTGAGGGTGTCGGCATATTGATCGTCGCGGTAGGAGAGGTCGACCATGAAACCAACATTTTCACGATAATGAAACGTGCTGGTGTCGAATTTTATGATGGAGGCGGCTGCCTTTTCGGGTATGTTCATCTTTTTTGCCAAAGCGTCCAGATTGTTATCGGCCACCAGGGTTTGCAGGGAATACACCATATCGGTGCACAGGTACTTTTCTATCACAATGGAGTTGATTACCAAATGTCGCTTGAAAAAATAACCTGCCGTATGGTTTTTATACCAGCCATAGACCAGTCCCATGATGAGGAACAGTAACAGTATGATGAAATATCTGCCGATAAACTGATAGACCTTCGAAATGATAACAATAAGGTCGCGATCGTTTTTGTTTTTTTCGCTCATGGGGCTGTAAATTTATATGCAAATATACGGTTTCCTGTGAGTTTTGCAAAAGATGGCTTAAGAATTCAGAATTCAGAAGTGAGAATTCAGAAGGTCGGGGGGCAATGGAAGGTTAGTGTATGTAATCGCTATTAGACTGTTGGCGGACACCATAAAACATCGTCCTGCAAATACTCAAGGCACTAAAAAACAACAAAAAATCTCCCGCATCCGCCAGCTGGCGGACGCAGATTAGCGCAGAGAAATTATCCATTCTTCCATTCATCCATTCTTCCATCTTTCCGTTCCTCCAACATTCCAATCTTCCATCCATTATACTCTATATGCCATCAGCCTGGTTCATCTTATTTTTAGAGGATCATAAGACAAAAGACCTTCACGATTTCTTTCCAGAACAATATATAACTAATATTTTTTAAATTATTTCTAAAAAAACAGGTCTTTATACCTAGAACAAACAGGTCATTTAACTCTTGAAACAGGCTCCTTCATTAACTTACATTTGACCTTCAAAATTTCCCAATTGGAAGCAAATAATTAAAATCATGAAAAAATCAATTACCATTTTAGTATTACTCGCCCTTGTGGCAGTAAAAGGC
>CAZRFL010000122.1:4121-8688 GCA_964599365.1 uncultured Bacteroidales bacterium | reverse complement strand
CAATCATGTATTTGTGATAGTTTCCCACGGGCAAAGCCGAATAAACCTGCGAGCTATCGTTGGCCTGATCGTATCCGTTGACCCAAACTTTGGCTCTTATAGGTAATCCACTGCAAGAATCGGTAATAATTCCACGAACTCCGTAAAGAGACTCCTGCATATAGTTAAGCAATGAGTGATAATTCTGATTCCACTGAGCATTGAGATTCTCGGTGGGAGTTGTTTTGGTATCATCCAATTCCATGGTAACTTCTCTGCAATGATGAAACCAGTTCATATAATCCTGTCTTCCCCCCGTAATTATATACCAATCTCCGCCTTCTGTGACTCCATCAGCATATAAACTTGATAAATAGCTTGGATTTACCAGTCGGGTAGTATCCACATAAGCAGTACAAACTCTTTCCCACCAAGCTGCATCACAATTTGGATTTCCGCTTGTTGTCCAGGTATCCCAGGGGTAGTTGAGCAATTCAGCACCGCCGTGAAAATTAGCGGACATATTGAAATGATGATTTGTAGCAAATGTCATGAAAGCTTGAGTTTCGGGTGCCCATGAGCCACCGTCAGGATGTTGGCCTGCTCTGGGATCGGGATAATTGCGGTTCATATCTGTTCCATCAAGGTTTCCCCTTCGGGAATTTGCAACATCACTGCCAACAGGATTGGATAGATGGTAGGTGCCTTCAGGATTTGCGATAGGGCATATCCAAATTTCACAATTATTTACCAGGTTGGCTACTTTAGGTATAGTGGTATAATTGGTGAGCAAATAGCTGATCAATCTTAGCGTTAATATTAACCCTGTGGTTTCATCGCCATGAATTGATGAAGTATATAAAAATTGGGGTTCATTCTCCGCAGTGTTTACATTGTCTGAAATTCTTGCAACCAAAATCCTGTAATTACCCGATGGAGTTGAAGACATTATGGTGTCAATATTGCATAATGTGGGATAGGTACTTGCAAAATTAGCCATCATTTGTTCATACACGCTATAGGTAGGATAACGGTCCCAGCTTGCCATTTGAGCGGTAGTGGTAGCCATTGTAAGTGCTTTTGGCTGAATCTTCGGGATGATTTCGTAAGGTATATTTCTGGTAAGAAATTCTTGAAATTCCTGTGGGTTGGCATAGGCTCTCACTTCATAACCCTGTCCGTTGGGAAGTGTTTTCACATGGTCAATGGACATGATATGGGTTAAGTCTTCGTTGATCTGAGTTTTTGTAGCAACATTGAATTTGATCACAATTTCGCCACGGTCGTTGAGTATTTGCTGCGCTTGTGACGCCTGATCATTGATTGAAGTTTTTTGTTGAGCGAAGATGTTTCCGGCAAAAACAACCAGAAGTAAAAATGTAAAGAGATTACGCATACGTGTTAGAAATTTGGGCGAAAGTTACGGATTATTCTTAGATAGCGGATATGCATTAACACATCATTAACCCTGCCAATATAAACAGCAGTTAGTTATTTTGAGCAATCATGTTAATATAAGTAAGATAATGTTCTGACAGTTCCTTAAAGGGGCAATTATGATCAGTTTCGATCATCAGATCGTAAATAGCTTTATTATTTTCGTGGAATATCCCTACTTTACATTTGGCTATTGATAATCCTGCAATATAATTAAGTGAAAGATCAGCCGTAGTGTCAAAATTGATCAGAATATCAAAAGGTTTATTAATGAAATCGGAAACTTTTTCACCAGTCGGCTTCCTGATCCAGTTGATATTTTTAGTTGTGACATAATCGTAAGAAAGCTTTGGGTAGCAATAATGGGGGATATCCTTGTACTTAATCATCCCTAAAGCTTTTATTTCTTTTTTTTCCTCCTTTAACCTGGTAACAAAAGCTGAAAACTCTATCTGGTCCTTTTCTTCGCCAACCTTATATAAGATGCCAATACTGCGCGATTTGTCAAAACTTATAAACTTCTTATCCCTAGTGGACCGAATAAGTTCTTTCTTGAGGTCAGCGGTGAGAAGGTACTCTTGTATTTTTTGAAAAAAACTCATGAAGTTAATTTGATGCAAAGGTAAAATAAGTTTCTATAGGTTTTTCAATGAGTAGAAATGTGTGTATAAAAAAGCCAATCCTTTAGATAGCGTTGCTGTAACAACTGATGATCTCGCTCATATACATTCGGTGATAATCTTTTAAAGGGTAATGCCGGTCAATATCCGGAATGCGAAAATGAGTGGGGTCAATATCTGAAAAGGTAAGAATATTACAATCCATAAACAAACGAGCTTCCGCAAATGAAACACCGCCGTTATCTGTTGTTATTGGCGTTATACCTGCTTTTTTTACTTTGTCGAGGTCCTTCCCGGAGCAACTCCCGCAAATGTTTAAGGCATTGCGATGCTCTTCTTTGAAAAACGACAAAGTGATAATGTCGCATTTTTCGGAAAATTCGAAAGTGTACCTTGTTGGTCGTATAAATAAGAAGGCAACAGGTTTATTCCATAGAACTCCAAAACCACCCCAGGAGGCAGTCATCGTATTAAAATTATCGGGTGTTCCTGCTGTAATGAGCATCCAGTCTTTATGAAGTAGTTTAAAGACATTATCAGTTAACAGGAAAGGACTTAAAGGCGAAAATGAATTATTCATGGTTTAAATTGTAATGATAAAATTACAAAATTTGTGGCAAATAGATTATATTTGTGAAAATGAAAATCATATTTCTAGGAACAGGCACCTCACAGGGAGTACCTGTGATTGCTTGTGATTGTTATACCTGCACTTCTTCTGACGTCAAAGATAAGCGTCTTAGGTCATCCGTATATTTGGAAGTTGGCGATACTTCTATGGTTATTGATACTGGCCCTGACTTCAGACAGCAAATGCTTCGTGAAAATATAAGGAAACTGGATGCAGTTCTTTTTACTCATGACCATAAAGATCATACCGGTGGTTTGGATGATGTCAGGGCTTTCAATTTTAGGCAAAATCGCGCCATGGATGTGTATGCAGCCTCTTCGGTTCAAAATGCCATCAAAAGGGAATTTAATTATGCCTTTTCGAGGGAAAAATATCCTGGTGTGCCTCAGATCATACAACATGTTGTAAAAAACAAACCTTTTCAAGTAAACAATATTCAAATTATTCCCGTTGAAGCTTCGCATTATTTCCTAAAAGTGTTTGGATACAGGATTAATGATTTTGCATACATGACTGACGTTAGTGAGATTAGTGCAAAAGAAAAGAAAAAACTATTGGGACTTGACGTACTTGTTATAAATGCTTTACGAGTGAAAATTCATTATTCTCATTTTAATTTAGAACAGGCACTGAATTTGATAAAGGAAGTTGCACCGAAAAAAGCTTACCTAACGCACATCAGTCACATGATGGGACGACAGGCTGAAATGGAAACCCAGTTGCCCGGGAACGTGAAGTTTGCTTATGACGGATTGGAATTGACAATTTGATTTGTGAAGAAAAATGGAATATGAACTTCCAACTTTATCTGTTGATAAAAAACTATTTTATATTTTTGTAAATTATTAGGATTAGTCTCTATACATGAAAAAACTGCTGCTGTATTTCTATCTTCTATTATATGTGGTGATTTGTAAAGCGCAGGTTAATCCAAATCCTTTGGCTGATACTTTGAATTCGAGGTTGAACCAGATCGAAAAGAATATCGATAAGGGTCTGCTGAATATGTCTGAAACGGGTAATCCATTCAAAGCCCCTAAAGATTCAACCGCAGCTTTTGATTCACTTCATGGTAAGTTGGTTATTATAATTAAAAGCCTTAAAAATACATCCGGTAATTTAAACGTGGCACTGTATAATAATTATAAGGCCTTTGCCAATAAAAGTGCTCCATACAAAGGTGCTTCAGTCGCAGTTACTGACTTTAGTATGACTATTCCTTTTGACTCAGTTCCTCCTGGTGTGTATAGCATTGCTGCATTTCATGATGAGGATAAAAATGGGATATTGAAAGTAAACCAGTTGAATATACCGGTGGAGGGCTATTGTTTTTCGAATAACATAGGCACATCCATGGGACCACCTGATTATAACAAGATAAAATTTGTTTATTCTGGTAAGAATAGAACTATGACTTTGTACATGACGTATTTCAAATTTCCTAAATAGGGGAGTTTAATAAAAAAATCGCTATTAATAAACTAATAAGATTATGGAAGAAGGAAAAATAATTTCAGTGGATTTTGCTATTATGGAACATTTCATGGTTGATGCTCTGGTAGCATCGGGTGTTCCTGTTGAAGATGCAAAGATTTGTGCAGAAGTGCTGATTACCGCTGATAAATTTGGTATAGATTCACATGGTTTCAATCGCCTCAAGCCGATTTATATTGACCGTATTCGCGAAGGTATTTTAAATCCGGTTACGCATATTGAAGTAATTAGAGAAAGCCCTACTACGGCTGTTGTGGACGGTCATAATGGTATGGGACATGTTATTGCAAAGCATTCCATGCAGATGGCTATTGATAAAGCCCAAAAATATGGAATGGGAATGGTTGCTGTGCGCAATTCGACACATTATGGCATTGCAGGATATTATGCGTTGATGGCTGCAAAG
>CAZRFL010000122.1:0-4111 GCA_964599365.1 uncultured Bacteroidales bacterium | reverse complement strand
CATGATGTTCCCGCCGGTATTTCCATCATTGTCGATGGCTGCAAAGGAAAATATGATTGGCATATCAGGAACAAATGCCCGTCCTTCTATTGCTCCTACATTTGGTGTCGAAAATATGCTTGGGACCAACCCATTAACTTTTGCCTTGCCTACCGATGAAGATTTTCCTTTCCTGTTGGATTGTGCTACTTCTGTAAGTCAGAGAGGGAAGATAGAACTTTATGCCCGCCAAAAGAAAGATGTTCCCAAAGGATGGGTAATTGACGAAAATGGAGAGTCGAAAACTGATTCTCAGGAGATTTTGCAAGATTTGATACATGAAAAAGCTGCTCTGGCACCATTAGGCGGTATTGGAGAAGAAACTGCAGGGTACAAGGGCTACGGTTATGCTACTGTTGTTGAAATATTATCCTCCGCACTGCAATCGGGTAGTTATATGAAAATGTTGCTGGGTCTGAAAGATGGAAAGAAAATACCCTATCCTTTAGGTCATTTCTTTATTGCTATTGATATCAATGCTTTTACTGAACCCGATGAGTTTAAAAAGATAACGGGAGATATTTTACGCGAATTGCGTGCTTCAAAAAAGATGCCTGGTCATAACCGTATCTTTACAGCTGGAGAAAAAGAATATCTGGTGTGGTTGGAACGAAAAGACAAAGGAGTTCCATTGAGTGCTGCCCTGCAAAGTGAGATAAAAAATCTCTGTATCGAACTGGGTTTGCCGCAGATTATTTGATCTTGTGATAACTGCTTTGTATTACTATTGCTTCCTTTAAAGATTAATTAGGTTACCCACCTATTAATAAAATTCATTTCTGAATAGACCTTTTATTGTTATTACAATTAGTCATAATCAGGTCGTTTTGCATATACAACCGGGAGTAATGACCTGTTTATGGGTGAAGTGTTTTGTCCTGATAAATTCAGGTTTTTTACAACTTGATTCTCCTATTAGCCACGATGTACTTTTACCTGCATAAAACAAACTTAAAAAAAGGAGGTTACAAAACGGGCATCTCTGAAAACTCAGAAAACTTTTCGTACTACTAAAACCACACTACACTAAACATATTATCTGGCGCAACAACAGGTAAATATGCATTACTCAAATTAGAAAATAAGTTTTTCAGAGATGTCCTTAATTTAATTTTCTGGCTACTATGTAAATGTTGACAATAAATAGGTACTTGAATTTAATGGTTGTCAATCATTTTATGTGTTACATAACAGGATGTTTAAAAACTAGTTGTATGACTGAGGAGGGAGCTGTAGTTAAAAGTTATAGCAATTAGTTGAGATTTTATTTCTTGGTCCTTACAATGTTTTTTTTTATGGTCAAAAGTGAGAGAGTGTGTTAGGAAATTAATAGGATGCGATATGGAGAAGATTGACAACAATTTTAGAAATTTTTTCAACAATATTGATGATTTTTTATTTGTTCTTGATAAGCAAGGCAATATCATTGATACTAATGAGGCCGTAAGCAAGATTCTTGGTTATACTAAGGAGGATCTGAATGGGCAAAGTGTTTTGATGGTTCACCCCCCTGAGTTTCGCGAACAAGCCTTGGAGACAGTTGGGAAAATGATTGCTGGTGAGGTCGAGAAATGTCCTTTGCCCTTATTGTCAAAATACGGTGTTTATATACCAGTTGAAACCAGAGTCTACCAGGGCGATTGGAATTCAGAGAAGGTTATTATAGGCGTAAGTAGGAATCTTTCGGAGCTTGCATTATCGGAAGAAAAATTCTACGGTGTTTTTAATAATAGCAATGTATTGATGGCATTGTCTGAAATAGAAAGTGGGGTGTATGTACATGTTAACAAGCAGTTCCTACAAATTCTAGGATATGCCGAGAAAGAGATTATTGGCTTGAGTTCACAGGATTTGGATTTGTATTATGATTTTAATCAGCGACTTGTTTTTCTTGAAAGGATGAACCGGGGTGAAAATGTAGAAAATGAAGAAGTAATAGTCAAGACAAAGTCTGGAGATATGCTGATCTGTTTGTTCACAATTAAGAAAATTCAAATCCAAACACACTTCTATTGGCTAACATCTGCTGACAATATAACAAAACTTAAGGGAATTGAAGTTAAACTTCGGCATGGGTTAAGGCAGCAAACACTTCTCGCAGATATTTCAAAAAAACTAAATTTTATTGACAATTTCTATGAAAGTGTAGATGATGTTTTATTTCTACTAGGGCAACATACCGATGTGAGTCGTGTTTATATATTCGAGGATGATGAGGAAGGCCTATCTACAACCAATACTTACGAATGGTGCAATACAGGGGTTTCTCAGCAAAAAGATTTGCTGCAGAATGTTCCATACGAAATGATCCCAATGTGGAAAAGTTATCTGAAAGAACATGGCAAAATATTTTCATCAAATGTCAAGGAATTGCCTGAAAATATATACCGTATTCTGGAACCTCAGGATATAAAATCAATTTTAGTTTTTCCGCTATATGTTGAAGGTAGGTATTCTGGGTTTATTGGCTTTGATGAATGTTTAGTTTATAAAACCTGGGAAATAGACGAAGTTGAGCTGCTGAGGACTATATCAAATATGATCTCGAAAACATTTGAACTGAAGATATCACAGCAAAAACTAAAAGAAAGCGAGACCCAATTGAAACTAGCAATTGAGAATACTGACGCAGGCTTATGGGACTGGAATATAAGTACCGGAGAAGTCTATTTTAGCGATATTTGGTGCAAAATGCTGGGTTATGATAAATCGGAGGTTGAACCAAATGTTAAATCTTGGGAAAAGCTGGTACATCCGGATGATATGCCCTTCATAAATATGGTTCTGACTCAACATCTGGAAGGAAAAACTGATGATTACCAAACTATTCATAGGCTGCTAACCAAATCAGGCAAATGGAAATGGGTTATGGATAAGGGAAAGGTAATAGAGTATGATGGTGACGGTCGGCCCACAAGAGCCATCGGTACCCATATTGATATGGATTATCAGAAAAAAATTGAGGATGAACTACGCAAAGCAAATACCACAAAAGATAAATTCTTTTCTATTATTGCGCATGATATGCTGGGACCACTAGGGACTTTAGTAAAGGTTACAGAATTGATTTCGCAAAAAGGAATGATGAGCCCCGAAAAAATGTATTCGTTTTTAGATAATGTGAAAGCATTGACAAAAAACATTTTTGATTTGTTGACTGATTTGTTATCCTGGGCTAAAATAAATCAGGAAAAAGTTGATTTTCATCCTAAAAATCTCAACCTTAATAAAATTATAAAGCACAATGTGGATGAAATTCAACTTTTGGCAAATGGTAAAGGGATAACTATTATGATAAAGGATGCCGAAAGTTTTATTGTATTTGCAGATGAAAATATGGTTGATCTTGTCCTGAGAAACCTAATAAGCAATTCTGTTAAATTTACCAAACCGGATGGGGAAATAGTCATAGAGATTGTGAACGATGTTTCCTACGACAAGCAGAAAATTCAGTTTGCTAAAGTAAGGATTTTAGATTCCGGCGTTGGCATTTTGCCCGAAGACATTCAGAAAATATTATCGGATGATATTTTCTATTCTACTTTTGGTACAAAAAACGAAAAAGGAACAGGATTAGGTTTAAAATTGTGCAAAGAATTTATTAAAACTAATGGAGGCGTTTTTAATATTGAAAGTAAAATCAATCTTGGCACCATTTGCAGTTTTACGTTGCCACTGACTGAAATTCAGACTAATTGATATTGAAATAATCCTTATTCTATCCTTGAAATAATTTTGTTTTTAGGCTATTTAACCCACATCTAAATACGTGCCTTTTCAGGTAATAGTACCTTGTTAATTCAGGTGTTTTTTCTCTTGGTTCAATACCAATTCTGGTAGTAGATTTGTATTGTAAAACAAATACCAAAAAAGGAGGTTAATATCGGGCATCTTTGAAAACTCAGAAAACTTTTCGTACTACTAAAACCACACTACACTACACATTTTATCTGACGCAACAACTGATAAAATAAACGAAACCCAAATTTATAGAAGAGTTTTTCAGAGGTGCCCTTAATCAATTTCCTCAATGCTATTAAAATAAATGAGACTATAAAGTAGATTGTGTAAA
>CAZRFL010000121.1:0-8883 GCA_964599365.1 uncultured Bacteroidales bacterium | reverse complement strand
TTATGGACTTGGATTCCTTACCCTTTCCTGATTATAGTTTTGTCAATTTGAATGACTATAAAGGCATAAAGAATCAGGCTCTTCAGGATGATTCGAAATGCGTATTCATAATGGCAACCCGAGGCTGTCATTATGATTGTTTCTTTTGTCATCAGATATTTGGCCGAAGAATCCGCCGTCGTTCGCCTGAAAATGTTGTGGCCGAAATGCGTCAACATGTCGAAAAACGGGGAGTCGATAACTTTGTTTTTGTGGATGACACGTTTAATGTACCCATGCCCGAAGCCAAAGAAACTTTAGCGTTGATCATTAAAGAGTTGCCAAATGTAAAACTCAACTTCCCCAATGGCTTACGCGCCGATCATATCGACGACGAAATGCTCGATCTGTTCGAACAAGCCGGAACTGTTGAAATTGCACTTGCTGTGGAAACCGCTGTGCCCCGCCTGCAAAAGTTTATTGGCAAACACATGGACATACACAAGGCTGAAAAGGCTATTCATGCTGCCTCAAAAAGATTTGTCACCCGAACTCTGTTCATGGTGGGTTTCCCTACCGAAACTTACGAGGAAGCCATGGAAACCATAAAGTATGCAGAGTCGTTCGATTATGTTGCTCAACCCATGTTAAGTGTTTTGCGAATTTACAATAACTCTAAAGTGTTTGATTTCCTTGATCCAACTGAGGAACAATACAAAGCAATATCAGAGCAGGAGAAAAACCTGTTTCACCTCGGAATGTTCGAAAACATTAAGTTTTACGGGGATTTCTTCTCAAAGGAAAAAGTTCCTTTAAAAACACCGGATCTAAAAGAGTTGATATCCTATTGGATGCGCAACGTTAACTTTAACCACAATCGCATTCAGAAAAGTTATCAGGTTTTAAGCAAACACTTCGATAAAGAAAAGATTCTAGAGTATTACAGCAATGTATTCGATAAGCCGAAATTCAATGAAAACGATCTGGAAAACCTGCTTAAGCTATGATATTTAGCTCAGTTGTTTTTATCTTTTATTTTCTACCTGTTTTTCTGGCCGGATATTACCTTCTGCCTAAAATATGGGCCAAGAATATCTTCCTGTTTCTGTGTAGTCTGGTTTTTTATTTTTGGGGTGCAGGCAATCTGGTGGTTTTGCTGGTTTTTATCGGTGTCATGTCGTGGGTGTTCTCATTGCTGATTGCCAAAACAAAATTCAAACTTGCATCGCTTATTCTTGCGGTTTGCACGTTTGTGGGCATTTTAATCTACTATAAATACCTGGGGTTTATCATCGATAATCTTATTTATGCAGGAGTAAAAGGAATTCATCATGTAAAGATGGTTACCTCCATTGGTCTTTCATTCTTTACTTTTCAGGCAATTTCATACAACATCGATGTGTATCGGAAAAACAAACGTTTTGAGAAGAATCCTGCTTACGTCATCCTTTATATAACCATGTTCCCCCAATTGATACTGGGTCCTCTGGCCCGATATCTATCGATTGAACAACAACTGAAGAACCGTAATTTCGAACTGACCCGATTCACCGAAGGTGTCAAAAGATTCATCATCGGATTGGGAAAAAAGGTGTTGATTGCAAACAGCATCGGCTATCTGGTGAATCAAATTATGAGTACGGATGTTACCACACTTAGTCCGGCAGTGGTCTGGTTATGCATGGCGGCCTTTCCAATTCAACTATTATTTGATTTCACAGGTTATACTGATATGGCTATAGGTGTAGGCAAAATGCTCGGTTTTGATCTCCCCGAAAATTTTAATTATCCTTACATAAGCAGATCAATTACTGAATTTTGGCGACGCTGGCACATGACCCTGTCCAATTGGATCAAGGATTATATCTTTAGTCCTCTGGCAATGCAGATGCGTTACTGGGGAAAAGCCGGAATCTTTATCGCGCTGATGGTAACTTTTGTGATTTGCGGTCTTTGGCATGGCCCCACCTGGAACTATATCATTTGGGGAGCATTTCAGGGACTCTTGCTGGGTTTGGAAGAACTCTTTTTATTAAAATACCTGAAGCGTTTGAAAGGCTTTGGCATGTTGTATATCTGGTTCGTGCTAATCATGTGTGCAGTTTTATTTAGAACACAGGACATACATCAGGCCTTAAGTGTTTATTCTGTAATGTTCCATTCAGCAAAAGCCGGTGCACTGGGATTGAGTTCTTTTGTTATGCACGAACACATTTTTGCTCTGGTATTGGGGGTATTGTTTTGTATCCCCATATCCATTCCTGCAAAGTTCAAAATCGGCAAAATGGGAACTGCATTACAAACTATTAGTACAGTATTGTTGGTAATTGTTTTTACGGTTTCACTAATGAGAATTGTAGGAGATACCAGTGATCCATTTATTTATTTCAGGTACTAAAGACAATGGACAACGAGCAAACAAAACACAAAAACAAAATACCTTCCTTTATCAGGAAAAGACTAAAGCTTGTTTACCTGCTGTTTCTTATCATACCTCTTGCCTATTATTTTTTATGGAAAGAACAGGCCCCTAAACCAACAGACACCTCCCTGCATCCTGATTTCTTGAGTTTTTCGGCACGTTCAACCTCTGAATCACGATTGCGATTACTTGAAAATAATCAGGAGCTTATGGTCTGGGATATAAGCTCAAAGGCTTATAAAAATCTTGAGTATGTCGGTAACATAAAAAGTAGCCAGGGGTTCCACCTCAAAGCAGATAGTTTGAACAGTAATGACAGCCTGTTTATAACGGGAATTTGTTTTTTTAGTCACAACAAACTTTCCTCTCCCGGAAATGACCTCAAAAACCACATAAGTGTCACCAATGCCAGGCTAACGGAAAAGGACGGAGTTCCGGTTATTGTTGTTGAAAAAAAGGCAGAAGTCAACATCAGCCTGACACCACCCACACAATGGGATAAGAGTCCGCCCTTTCAAACCAAGACTCTGCTCATCATGCTTGTCTTTTTGGGGGCTTTTCTGTTGCTCCTCATTATCAATCCTCCCGCCCGGTATTTTATCATCTCGCTGGTGCTGGCCCTTTTTGTTATGGGCTTTGGTTATTTTACCTTCAACAATTCCAAAGGAAAAATATCTGTCATTACTTCGGCCCCCATCAAAAAAAGTGAGATTTTTTACAGTCAAACACCATTTTTCACTATCAGTAAAAAGTATACGTCCGATGGAAGTAGCGACGTTTTTACCCGTCCATTAAATATTGAGACCGAAAAATATTTACGTTTTGATATGGGCGACGACACTATCAACCTGAAACGAATTAAGATCAAGATAAGTTCGGGTTTTTTCAGCAAAACCTACAATTTGTCTGAAACTCCACAATCAGAACTGATATTGAATGACATGGTGCTGACCGGCGACACATATCATTTTGCAGGTAATGATCCTTACGTTAAATTCACCTCCGCTTCTTTTATTGGCAACATTGATTTCCTTTTGTTTTTGGAACACAATAAATTCCTCTTTCTGACCATAATCGTCTTCCTGCTGTTCCTGGGTTTTCATAGAGTTGTCGATAAGAGGCTACACAGATTAAAACTAAAACCGGCCCATTTAACTTTTTTGTTGATACCTCTTGTTTATTTCCAGATCAATCAGCATTGGATAAAAAAACAAGAGCGACAGAATTTAGATTACGTCTACTTCTCGGTAAAAACTTCGCACCCATCGATAATTACTCTGTTGAATGGCAATGATTCTATCACATCATGGGTGGTCGATTCGCCGGGATACAAATATCTGCAAAGCAAAGGACATTTTAACTGCAGCGAGAACTTCTTTCTTCGAATTACTAACCTTGCGAAACAGGATACGGTCTCCTTCCTTTCAATGAATCTTTTTCACGGCAACCAAACTTATTCATTGTTCGAAAAGAGCAATACAGTTTGCAAGATAACCCATGCTGATTATATCGGCGACCCTGATGATTTTAGTGCCGTGGTGAATAAATCCGGAACACCGGTCACCGTTAGTTTAATGCCTTCGAATTTGCTTACGAAAAACAATCAGGAAAACACTATCATCTCTGTAATCATATTGGTTGTTTTTATCGCATTTATTATTCTACTGTTGGTTTCTCCATCTGAACCCTTCATTGTGGTTACCAGCCTGGGGACTTCACTATTTATGATCATTTTCTTCTGGATCAGCTACGATGTTCAGAGCCAACTTCGTTTTAGCACAGGATCTTTCTCAAAAAGAGTCGACTTCTTTTACAACTATAATCCCGGTTTCGAAGCGAAAAGAATTTATTTGGATAATAAGATCAAGAATTTGTACGAATTTCAAATTTACCTTTCCGATTTTACATTCTACAGATGTGATGTTGGAGAAAATAATGAACGATTTAAAAAGCTTTTTATATCAACCGAAACCGGAATATTGAGAACCGATTTTGATTATCGAACCATTTCATCAGCTAACATTTTAATGAACGATATGGTTAGATGCGGAAAAGAATATCGGGTCTGTGGCAGTGACCCATATATTGCCTTATCTTCTTTCTATCAGGTTAATAAAATGCATAACTCATTTCTAATCCGGCAGAATTTGTTTTTCTTCCTGACAATATTTTTGTTCCTGATATTAATTACAATAAACAAATATTCCAAAAAAATTAAACTCCCCAATTTCTTTTTGTGTGTCTTTTTCCTTGTTACTATTTTCACAGGATTAATAATGCATCTGTTTAATTCTAAGAATTTAATATTGTTATCTGAAAATCGTCGCACAAATCCCTTCCCGGTTCTTCAGGTTGATTCATCAGAAGTACTTACGAAAAAACTCGATAGTTACATTTTAGACCAATTACCGGGACGGAGAAATATTATCAGTATGAACAACCTGCTGCAATATTCTATTTTCAAACAATTGATCAACAATCCGGTCATTCATTTTGGCGAGGATGGTTGGATGTTTTTTATAGGTGGCCCGGCAAAAGATAATTATGAGAATAAACAACCTCTCACTATTCAGGAATTAGAAAAATTAAAAAGTGTATTAGTTGAACGCAACGAGTGGCTAAAAAAGAGAGGTATTCATTTTTACATGGTTTTTCCACCTATGGCTCAAACCGTTTATCAGGAATATGTTGGCCCCCGTATGCGACAACATTACAAACAAACGAAAGCCGAACAATTGTTGGAATACCTGAAATTAAATTCCGACCTCGATGTAATTGATATTTGCACTCCTTTAAAAAATGTCAAGGAAACCGGTAGCCAAAAGCTTTATTTTAAAAACAATTGCCATTGGAATTACTTTGGAGCCTATGTGGCATATAGCACCATGATTAATTACATAAAACGTGATTTTCCAAACATAGGAGACCCCTTAACCTCGAAAGAGATTAAATGGATAGAAACTAAAGGATACAATCCTGATTTATTAAAACTAATGGAGATAGACAAGTTTTACTCGTCACGCGAATATTCACCGGTAATAATTGATAAAATAATTACCGACACTATTTATCCCTTCTATCTTGATCTTTGGTCGCCGGCACCTCCGGCAATTGTACTGACTAACAGAACCTCAAATCCTACAATGTATATGTATGGTGACTCTTATTCCGGGGCTCTTTTACCATTTCTTTTTTGCAATTTTAGCCGTTCTGTTTTTATCTGGACCCCTCTTTTTCAACCTGCAATCATCGATAAAGAAAAACCCGATATGGTAATTCAGGAAATGGTTGACATGAGTATTAATGCGCTGCTTATGAAAAACAAACCCTTTCCCGAACTCGCAGATACTGTTCGTAAATAAGCCGGCTGGGGTAGTAACAACTTGGTACAAAAAAATCAACCTCGCACCAACTTATTATCCGGGATTGCGCCTAAAACCTCTAAGAAGCTTTGCAAAATAGCGCAGTGATTTCGTATATCGCCACGATCGAGATGCCAGAATTCTATTCTTTTCCTCCGTCTCCAGTATAATAATACGCTCCTTTTCAGCGATAGTATTTTCTTTTCTGGTTATAATATCTTCCTGGTCGGCTATAATCTCTGCTTTTTCTGCTATTACCTTTTCCTTTTCATGAATAACGACATCTCTTTCGACCAATTGCTGATGCAAAAGCTCTATTTGCAGAGCTTGCTCATGTGATTTCTGAACCGCCTCATTTAGCTTATGGGTTTCAAGTTCCTTTGCCTCCTTTTCTTTTGCTATTTGTTCATCCTTTTCAAGCGTTTGCAGATAAACCAGGTTGAGTTGATAAGAAAACTCATCCGCCATTTTAAATGCAGAATTCAGTTTTTCCAGTTCCACTTCCCAATTTCCGGTTTTTCGCCTGAGTTCACCCTCACTCATTTGGTTTCCGGAAGCAAGTTCGGTCATTGTAGCAAATACGTCCTTCAGAAAAGCAAAACTTCGCTCATGATCCATCAGGTCATCATAAGTGAACTTAGTATGTCTGAGGCTTTCATCAAGAAACTCAAACTTGAATTTTTCCACTTCGGCAGGGTGCATCCTTAGATGAAACCTTTCTGCTATTCGCTGAAGTTCATGAGCGGCATCCTGCATAAGTTTGTCATAATCAACCACCAAATAACTGCTGCCCTCTATTTCCGATAAACTTCTGACAGTATGAATCAACCACAAAAAATGACTTTTTTCGATGTCAATTCCATTCCGTTTGGCCAACGATAGAGCCACACTCAAGGGATGGCGTATGGCTAGGATATAGTTTACAGAGTAATTACCATGATCAAAAACTTCTTTCCAGAAAGGCAGAAGTTTCGACATCCTTGGATCCTTAAACCCAAAAAGATCGACATGACACGTTTTTTGCCCAAGCATTTCTATCGCGCGATCAAAAAAACCTTTTTGCTTCAGCAATTCCCAATCTTCTTTTTTTATCAGCGAAAGTTGATGCCAATCATTGTTCAAAGCATTCAGCATTTCAACATTCAGCGCATTGATATCCAAATCTTCCCAAAAACCCTTGTCGTTATTTCCCACATCCTGTTGCATCAAACTGTCGCCAAGTTGAACACCAAGCACCTGCAATCCTCGTGTAATAGCGCTGGTACCGCAACGGTGCATCCCCAAAACAACAAATAGTTTTTTCTTCTCCGATGACTTCAAATTATCCATGAAATAACAACAGGAATAGCCCCTGAAAGCTTATAATATTTTTGATTTACTAAATATCAACAACCGAGATAAAATTTTTAGAAATTGTGTCCATTCAAAGAGGTTCAGTATCTTTGGCGTAACAAAACTCACTTCTTGAGTAAAATTAATAAAAAAAACAAATCCCCATAAATAAACCCAAATATTATCATAGCAAACGACGAATAAAAGCCTTTCCGGCTAATTTTGCAAAAAAGAAGCTTCTAAAATGAACAACGCCTCCCGTCCACAGCTTAACAAATTATACGATCGTGTAAAAAACGGTTCACGGGGGTTCAATGTCGTTTCTCTTAAACCACATCTTGATATTTGCAAATCATATGGTTCACTATGCAAAACTGTAACCGTATTTGGTGTGGAAACAGGCTGTTCGGTCGCAGCATTTCTTGTTTCCGGCTGTAAAAAACTCTACGCTTACGATCTCAATATCACCGCAAACGCCAAAATGATAGAACAAGCCGCAGAAAATGACAATGTCTTCTTCAGGCTTTACCAAAAAGATCATCTCAAGGTAAAAATTAAAAAAACGGACCTCCTTTTCATCGATACCGACCATTGGTACGGACAGATCAAAGCCGAACTGGAACATCATCATAACCGTGTTCGGAAATGGATACTGATGCACGATACCGAAACCTTTGGACTGATCAACCCCTTCGACGGGCGCCCGGGAATGAAAGCTGCCATCTACGAGTTTATGGAAGCCCATCCCGAATGGCAGATAAAAGAACACTTCGATATGGGCCACGGGCTCACAGTGTTGGAGAATACCGTGCTCAGAAAATGGTGGTGGTAATAGGCAACCGTTGAGAGTCTTTCTTAGAGATTTCTTCCTGATAAAACTTCACACAAACGACTTAATTCATAAGGTGCATTCGATTTTCAAATAATTGTTTTAACCTTCTCCTTTTGCTTCAGCAAATATTTGCATATTAATTTCTTAGATTTTCGCTTATTTAGAATCAAAATAAATTTTAATCTTCTGATTAAAAAACTCATGAAGCAGTATTTTTTTTCGTTTGGTATGTAATTACAATTAGAAAAATTATACTTTTAGCAAAAATTTTGTTTATTGGATTTTCATACCCTATTTTCCTCAACATGAATAAAAGAATATACCTTTTCGCCTTTACAAAAAACCTCAGAAAGATATGTGTTCTTCTGATCGCCTTAGTTACTTCAGTGCAAATAATGGCACAACCGGCAAATGATAATTGCTCAGGTGCAACAGTCCTTACGCCGGGAACTTCCTGTAATTATATCAGTGCTACCACAGTAGCCGCAACGGCTTCTGCCGGGGTTCCCAACCCTTCCTGCGGCAACTATGCGGGAGGCGATGTATGGTTTCAGGTGGTAGTACCTGCTTCGGGGCACCTTACTTTCGACACACAGGGAGCTAACAGCAGCTACGATGCCAGTATGGCTATTTATTCTGGACCCTGCGCCAGCCTTACCGAAATTGAATGCGATGCGGATGACAGCAGTAACGGAACCATGCCCATGATCAACAACTCATCCCTCACACCGGGTTCCACCGTTTATGTAAGGGTATGGACAGCCAACGGCGCGGCCGGCGAAGCTTTCAATATATGCGCCGTTACAGGGCCGGTTTGTCTTAACAGTACTCCGGCAGGAGATTATTGCTCAACGGCCACTCCCATGTGTAATTTTAACGGGTATTGTGGAAATACCAGCGCTACATATGGATATGTGGTCAGCGCCACCGACAATACCGATGAAAACGGCTCCCCT
>CAZRFL010000120.1:0-8898 GCA_964599365.1 uncultured Bacteroidales bacterium | reverse complement strand
CGGGCAACAACCTTCAGTTTTATGTTCGCTGGACCAACACCAAACATCCCGAAGTCAGCGGGCCCTGGTCAGCTATGATAGGACAAGTGATCAGTTAGGCTTTTAGGCTTTAGGTGGATTGTCGGCCCCATAGGGGTCCTCCATAGGTCCGCAGGACTCCTATGGAGAGTCCTACGGACCTTCGGGAAGGACTGAAGACTGAGGACTAAAAAAAACTCCCGTTGTTCGTTAAGAATGGCGGGAGTTTTTTTTATACTACTACCTGATAACTATAAATAACTGAAAATAAATTAGCAATCAGCTTCCTTATAGTCTACCTTTACCGAATATTAAGGTTCTTTTCTATGGATCATGCCGGGAAAAACAGTGTTTCTTCTCATCTTAGCCGGCTATTACTGAGCCTCTCTCTCAACCTAACCTATATTAATACCCCCTCTATCTTATGAAGAAGGAAGACAAAACCCACACAAAACCCGTAATCGAACTTCACATTTTGCGACATGGATTTGATGTGCTGAAAGATTTTTACAATAATGGATTAGATGAGATTGAAAAAGCAGAGCAAACTATGGGTGTAGCCGACAAAAAGCAGGTTTCGCGAAAAGGTATAAAAGTAAATCAGGCTTCTGCTAAAGCCGATGCAGCCCTGCTTCGCCGTTGGGCAGAAGTCATATTAGAAAAGAAACAAAAGCATATTTTATCGGTGCTCAGCGAAGCCGATATTCTGAAACTTCAAAACGAGTACGAAGTTCATGTGATCGAACTCGAGTTGATCAATGAAGAACTGGTTTTTCAAAACGACGAAAAAGAAAAACGTGCTGCTGAGTTGGTCATTGCCAATGCCGAACTGGCGTTTCAGAATAGTGAAAAAGAAAAACGTGCATTGGAACATTCTCAGTTGAGCCATAGGAATAGCATGTTTTTGGGTCGCGAACTAAAGATGATAGAACTAAAAAAAGAGATCAACGAACTGTTGATACTGAATGGGGGAGAGGCGAAGTACGATATATTCGAATAGGCTTTGAGGCTATTAGGCTTTTAGACTATGAGACTGTAGACTGCCGACTGACCCGTAGGGTCCCCTATGGGCCGACTGGGGACTGAGGATTGAAGATTGCGGATTGAAAATTATTACCACCATTACTCTAAAAATAGCTACCTTTATAGTAATAAACAGAATTAACTTAAAGATAGCAACGAGATGAGTGAAACTAAAAAATTATCAGAAAAATTCCATGAAGTCCTCCGACACGAAGGGGTTGTAACCATAATTTCCTGGGGAATAGAAACCCATGTGGCCAATACCTGGAATTCCTACCTTGTTATAACCGATGATGATCGCATACTGATACCTGCCTATGGTTTCAGAAAAACCGAGAAGAATGTGGACGTAAACAATCATGTGAAATTAACCCTGGGTAGTAAAGATGTGTTAGGACATAAAGATTATCCCGGAACCGGATTCGTTATCGATGGTACGGCCCGCTATATCAACTCGGGCGACGAATACGATTTCATGAAACAGAAATATTCCTGGCTAACACGGGTTTTAGAAATAACCGTAGAAACTGCAAAGCAAATGCTGTAGAAATTGCTGTTATAAATTACCCCATTGGGTCGGTTCTGCCCTCTTAAGTCTTGGCTCTTGGAATTTGGAATTTGGAATTTGGGTCTTTCTCTTCCCTTACTGCAGCGCTTTCCTCGCCTTCAGAATATACTTGGCCGTATCCAGCGGACTGATACCTTTAAAAGGTCTGATGACTCCCTGTTCGTCGGTGCAGGCCCGGTAGCTGTGAAAATGGGTAGATATTTTGGCTTTGCCTCCCGAACGCGAACTCAGTTTGATGGGATAGTCGAGCGAAGTAGCCAAAGGAAATAGACCCTGCAACAGAAATCGACCGTTGTTCATCACCGGACTTTCAAAACTACCTCTCATTTGGGTGATATCGCTGGTCACATTGCCCAGCAGCTCGTCGGTAGCCGAAATGCGAAAAGCTATCATTGGCT
Organism: uncultured Bacteroidales bacterium; assembly: GCA_964599365.1. Classification (GTDB taxonomy): domain Bacteria; phylum Bacteroidota; class Bacteroidia; order Bacteroidales; family CAIWKO01; genus CAIWKO01. Next base: position 6,891 of record CAZRFL010000120.1, on the reverse strand, counting down.
CCAGCAAGGTAGCCCCGCTGTTTTGCAGTCCATCCATAATACCCATAGGAGTAGCCACCACAAAATCTCCCGGTCGGCTGTGCATCTCATGATCTTCGCCTTCAATCAAAGTGATGACTATATCTGTAACTTCCCATCCTTTGATTCCTTGTAGCAAAGCCACCGGAATGGTTCGTTCCACTTCGTTTTGATATTTTTTCTGCACATCATTCACGCCGATCTGGCTGCTGTACTTCACTCCACTGCCTCTTTCGCCGGGTGCAATCCTGAATTTTAAGATAGCCCAGCAAGGTTTAGGCATCCAGTATTGTACAAAACCTTCGGCTATCTCCGAGGGCGTTTCTTTATAGATCACCGTAGGGTTTTCGAATTTAGCTTCTATCTGAAACCTTTCGGCAATGATGCTTTCCAGCACTTCCATCTGAAGCCAGCCCATAACTTTTACGTGTAACTCTTTTTCGTCTTTCATCCACTGAAAATCCAGCGATGGGTCTTCCTCATTCAGTTCCATGAGTGCGGCAGCCAGAGCTGCATAATCTTTTTCTTTCGCAGCTTTGATTTGAACCGTGAGTAAAGGTGTTTGCAAAGGTGAAGGTGGAGCCATAGTGTCAGATACTATACCTAAAACATCACCTGTTTGAACCGTGCTGAGGCCGCATATACCCACACAATCGCCGGCAGTTGCCGTAGCTACATCATCATATTTGCCCTGAAGGTTTTTTCGGATGCGGGTTACCTTTTCGTCAACATCCCTGCTTGCATTATGTAGGGTTTCGCGATTCGAAATACTTCCATTGAAAATCCTCACATGGGCTATCTTTCCTAAACTTTTGCTGTATTCAATTCGAAAAACCAATGCCGATAAAGCATTTGTAGGTTCGCCTTTTGGAGAAGGTAAATAACTTATCATGGCTTCCAGCAATCCGCTGATACCATTTCCGTTTTTAGCCGAACCCATAAGCACAGCGTACAAACTGCAATTTTGCACCGCCTTTGCCAGGCTGGCATTGGCCTGTTCGAAGGTAATGGTGCCATTCATATAATGATCCAGCAACTCCTCATCGGTGCATGAAATGGTTTCCAGAAGCGAGTCATCCATTTCTGCCTTCTGCCAACGCGAAACTACATCGGCTTCCATACTGCCTTCGTTGGGACAACTGTTCAACAGCAGAATATCAGAGGTCAGTTCCTGTTGAATTTCGCTGATTACCCTTTCGGTATCAGCACCCACACGATCAATTTTGTTGAGGAAGATGAGGGTAGGGATATTATTTTTCTGAAGGGCTTTAAACAAAGTTTCGGTATGAGCCTGAACACCTTCTACGGCAGAAACCACCAACACAGCGGCATCCATAGCCAGGAGGCTTCGTTCGACCTCAGCCGAAAAATCCACATGACCGGGAGTATCTATCAAATTGACGAGTACATCGCCCCACACGAAAGAAGTATTGGCAGAGCGAACCGATATGCCTCTTTCTTTTTCCACAGGCAGAAAATCGGTAAGAGTGTTGCCCTTATCCACACTGCCGGGCTGTTTGATAGCTCCACTCAGAAACAAAAATTGTTCGCTGAGGCTGGTTTTACCGGCATCGGCATGAGCCATGATTCCAATATTTCTTATGGATTTAGGAGTATAATTCATTAGGGTGGCAAACTTACAAAAAAATAAGACAAGCCCATATGGCAGAGTAGTGAAGAAGTTTACAAGGAATAGGAAGGACGTGCACAACTGGTGGTCCCCAGCCTAATGATAGCGACAAAAAGAAACTCCCGTAGCGAACACTACGGGAGTTCTTTTGCCATATTACTTAGGACTAGGGTCTAATACTATTAACGTATTCCCTTAATTCCTTATCGTTCTCTAACTCGTCGTTAACGAACATATCCATAGCCACGCCGTTATTTTCAATGGCTTTAATAAAAAGGCGGGTAAAGTTACTGCACGATTTCAGGCTACGTTTACCATTCTTCACATCCAGATATTCGGCAATTACCTTATGATATTCCAGACGGTGTTCGCCTTTGTAGTGTGCTACAGACATCTTCCCGTCTAGTACGGTAAAGCTTACCGGGTACTCTTTAGGATGAAATATCACAAAGAACCAGTGCCAAACAATAATAGCGAGTGTTGCGAGAATGGCTTCATAGAAATGGACAATCTCGCTCACCTTAATGAACCAAACAGGTGCCCAGTCGCCTACTATTGTTGGGAACCAAAGTACAAATCCGGTAGCACCCATAACAATAGTACCCCATATCAACGCCCAATACTCGGCTTTTTCAATGTAATTGTAGTTGTCGTATGACGGATGTTTTTTTGTAAGATGCATATAGTATAACACCGTGTTGATAGCCTGCGGAATATCCCTTAATTTTGGGAACATAGCCCTGAGTACATTGCGTCCGCGTGCTGTTACCCAAAGATAACCCACATGGTAGACCGATAAGGCCATCATTACCACAGCGGCTATCCTGTGTATCCATTGGCGCACACCTTCGGTAAACCCTAAGGAATGCATCATTTGGCCGTACACACTGTCGGGATATTTCAACTGGAATCCTGTCATAGCAAGTATGATAAATGACAGAAGTAGTAAGGTATGCTGTATCAATTCGTTCTTAGTGAAACGTGGGATGCGTATCTGATTCTTCGATTTTTTGTAACGTATTCTCAACTCGTGAACCAGAATGAGCAGGTTGTGCAGGAACATACCTCCGATTACTATCACTATCACCCAAAAATATACCGTACGAACCCACCATTCTATATTGGCAGCCGAACCAACCTGGGTGGTATGGGTATAACTGTTGGCAAAAGTTTCAGTAGCATTGGGGTGACATTTTTTGCAAGTAGCCTGAATATTCACTTTGCTGATGGATGATTCGGCATGATCCTTAGGCAGAATCATATGTACATTGTGGCAATCGACGCACATGGCGGCCTTTTTATCTCCATGCGAAGATGCCAGCCCATGGTAACTATCCTGGTAACTTTTCACATTCATCCCCTCAATGCCGTAGCGTTGCGAAAGGAGGAGGTTTTGATGACATTGCAAACAGGTATTGTCCTGTATTTTTCTTACCTCGTCACGTTTACTGGCAGTATTAATTGCCTGCATTCCGTGTTCACTATGGCAGTCGTTACAGGCAGGTGCCGAACGGATACCCTTGCGTACAGCAATCCAGTGTATGGATTTCTTATAATCTTCTGTGATCTGTTTATGGCATTGTTCGCATGTATTCGAAAGGTTGATGGCTGATATCTTCGATCCATCCTGAACACGGTTCTTGATGTCGTGTTTGCCATGACAGGAGACACAGGTAGGAGCATTCTTACTTCCTGCTGCCACCAGTTTGCCGTGAACACTGGTTGAATACATCTTACCAGGCTGATTGATGGAAGAAGAATATTTCTGAATGAATTTAGGATCATCGTGGCATTTGCTGCAAGTCCCGATAAGGTTGGTAGGATATACCTTGCTATTCTTATCTTTTACCGGATAGATGCTGTGTGACCCATGGCAACTCCAGCATTGTGCTGCTTCGTTCATACCTTCGGTGAGGGAAAGTCCGTGAATACTTTCTTTATGCTGAAGGGCAATGGCATTATGGCATAAATAGCAATCTGCCGTAACTCCTTCTTTGGGGGCTTTCTGATGATTGTCCATATTGTTTACCACATAGCTGTGACAATTGGAGCAGGATAAGTTCTTATGTACCGATTTAGCCAGTTCATCATTGTGATTCTTGTTGCTATGACATTTGCTGCAATTTTCACTTACCTTGCTCACAGTATGATAAGGAACTACCATAATACCTGGTTTGTGGCATTTACCGCAATAGTTCTTTTCTTTGTTGGTTGCTTTGCCCGGTGATTCTATCTTATGAGTCCCATGGCACGACTTGCAATCAGGCGCTTTGGCTTCGGTTAGATGCATTAGTTTGCGGTGCACATCGCTTTTCATCTGAGCATCCAAAGCAGCATGACATTTTTTGCAATCCACCTTTTTAACTTTGCCTTCCATATGCGATTCGTCCAAAACATCACTGTGGCAATCGCCGCAGCTAATGATTTTATCGTGAACGGTTGAGGCTACAAAGTTATCATGACAATCCAGGCAATTCATGCTCTGGGAATATGCCCTCATGCCTGATAATGTGGTGAGCAGAATAAAATAGAAAAGGATGAGCAGGAGTTTTTTCATACTGAGTGAATTATTTTAAGTTTATTTTATCAATTAAAGTCAAACGAAGCAGTGGCAGCAATGTTTGGTTCAGAAGCTTTTTACCAAACATTGTTCAAAATAATACCACGCTTTATAAAAATATTAGTGCAAGTATTGGTAGCACCAATCCTGCAATTATAAACCAGATACCTCTTCTGGTAAGGCTGTTCTTGCTTTTGGCAATAATAAACAATCCTGAAATTGCCACAATGATCATGCCTACACAAAAAGCATCGGAAAACCACATCCACCATTTGCCTGGGTTATAATGCAAGAAATTGATTTCAAAGAAAAATGGTCTTTTCGTGATTTTTTCGATGAAACCATTCTTATTTGCCATATCAATGGTAATTGACCCGTTATCTATAAAAATCTTAAGGGTTTTGGCATCCGGGAAAAAGTATTTTTTGTAGTGATCTTCTTCATGGTATTGCTTCAATAAAGACATCACCCAATCGGCCGTTACGGTTGATTTATTGATATTGTCCTGAATGGCAATGTCTTTGTAAGTGATATCGTAATTTGGATTCCAGTCTCTTTTGTGGTTCAGGGCTATGCCCGAAATACAATAAATGATGGTCAATCCGAAAAAGAAATATCCAATATCTCTGTGAAGAATCCTATTCCATTTGCGGAAGATTCTTAAACGTTCTGATGGCATATTAAACAGCGATACTAAAGAAGCTTACTTCTTGATTTCCTTCATTGTCTTGCAATTGATAGCGTAGATTGAAATGTAGGTTTTTCCGCTTTCTGCAAGTTTTTTGCGAAATTCTTTTACATCGGCATAAGGATCATCAACTACTGTGTCCTTAGTAGCTGCTTTATCTTTGCTTTGTCCTGAAATGGCTTTATTCTCTTCAGTACAGACTTTTTGGTCTTTATCTCCAACCATTTTGGTGATGTCAGCTTCCCATTCGTTCAAATAGTTGGCATCAATCTTTTCGTCTTCAATAACGGTACCTGTTATCTCAACATCCAAGCCTTCGTATTTGATGTCAAAAGCTGATACTTCGCCGCCGGTATTGATCTTAACTGTTTTCTCTGCATCGGCTCCGAACAAGAAGAGTTTTTTGCCACTGTGACGGCATACATGCGAAACGGTTCCTGTAATTACAACATCTTTTCCGGCCCATTTTTCAGGAGCTAATAAGAAACTGTCAACGGTAACCACATTGCTGATCTCTTTTTTTGAATTGTTACATCCTATGTTATTGATGATAACAAAAGCGCCAAGTACAGCGAGTAATAAGAATTTTTTCATGATTTATTTTTTTTAGTTTTTATGTTTTTCTGGTAGCAAAAATAATTAAAATTTGATGCCTTCCTAATATTTGCCCACAATTAACGAGATTATTATGAGAATTACCAATATGATTCCGGTCATAAGGAAGATGTAGCCAAAAGTTTTGACAATCTTCATCCATGAACTGGTGAATTTTTTCTTTACCAGGAAATTATCAAGGGTTCCGGCTTCTTCCAGTTCCTGCCATTCTTTTGGCCTGTCAATTTTATACTCCTCGGCTTCCACATGTCCTGTGAAAATAACAGTATCCATTGGGAAGGCTTCCGGACGTAAGTGAGTGTTGAAGAAGTGGATGGTAAAGATAAACACAACTGCCAGCAGTGCCTCATCACTGTGGATGATCTGTGCCACGTTTATAATCCAACCGGGTAATAACCTAGTGAACGCCTCAGGGAACCATAAGATCAATCCTGAGAAACCAATCACGGCCACTCCCCAGAAAACGGCCATATAGTCAAATTTTTCCCAATAGGTCCAACGTCCGTATTTGGGGCGTGGGCCAAATCCCAGAAACCATTTTACAGTAGCAATGGCATCTCTGAGGTCCTGTTTGTTGAACATCAGAGAATTTTTTCCGAATATAAAACCCATGATGGAAACCTTTTTCTCTCTTTTCATCTTAATTAATGAGAATAGGTGAAAGAAGAAGTAACCAAAAGTAACCAATGCTGCAAAGCGGTGAATGTTGCCGGCTACATGAACTCCACCTATCAGTTTGGCAAGGTTAGCAGCCCAACCCATATGGGCGAATTTAAGCATCATACCGGTGGAAGCCAGCAGCAGGAAGCTGAGAATAACGAAAATGTGGGTAATTCTCTGACTCTTGGTGAATCTTCTGAAGTATTTGGCTTCTCCCTGAGGATGTGGATGTTTTTTCTTTTTGCGTGCTTCAATAATGGAACGCGGAATCCACAATAGTGTATGAATACCAAAGATGCCAAACACTCCAAACAGCAGAGAAGTCATGGCCCAGAAGGTATAATAGAGCACATTGTTGTCGTTATGGGTGGCATGTGTTAGATAACCTGTAAACTCTGCATTGGCATCTTTATGACATTTCTTACAGGTCTTTACAATGTTCTTTTGTCCGACACTACTTTCAGGGTTCTTCATGTTGAGTATCTGGTGAGCTCCATGACAATCGGAGCAGCGGGCTGCTTTCAGATATCCTAGTGTATAGGCCTTGCCATGATAGGTTTCCATGTAGGTCTCAGAAAGTTTTTTGTGGCAGGTACCACATTGAAGTGTAATCTCAGTCAGAAATTCATCCTGATCAATTTCAGTAACACGGTGCGCAGTATGACAATTGGCGCAGGTGGGGAATTTTTTGTCAGTTGTATTTAACAGAACATTATGATC
>CAZRFL010000119.1:0-8972 GCA_964599365.1 uncultured Bacteroidales bacterium | reverse complement strand
TCGGTGTTTTCCTACCAGTGTGGCCAAAGCATTTGTTTTCTCATGTAACTTTAGAACTTCATTCAGGTTGGTTGTGGACAAAACATCCACATTGTGCGCTACAAAAGGCTTTCCGTCAGCAAAGAAATGTGAGGCTTTGATGAGTCCTCCTCCGGTATCCAGCAATGTATCGCTCTCGTCGGAGATCTCAATGTGAATGCCGAAATTGTTTTTCTGTTTGATAAAGTTTATGAGTAAAGGACCGAAATGATGGACATTTACAATGATATCGCGAATGCCAAAACTCTTTAAATATGTAACCACATGTTCGAGCATGGGCTTGCCATTCACTTCCACCAGAGCCTTGGGCTTGTTTTCGGTGAGTGTGCCTAAGCGTGTGCCTAAACCAGCTGCAAATATTATGGCTTTCATTTTTCTTTTTTTATTTTTTGAGGCTTGCAAAGATGTTTTTCCTTTTTAGCCTTGCTCCCGCATTTTTCACAAACAAATACCGCATCCTTTACTTTGCGCTCTGTTTTGCACATTTTGTCTTTTGCCATAATCTTATTTTTGTTCGTGATGCGTTAGCACTATGTTTATAATATAACGGCTTTCGAGGAACTTAGCCAGACGTTCGGCGAAATAAACCGAACGATGCTGACCACCGGTACAACCATAGCTTATCATCAGGTTGGAGAAACCCCTCGAAAGATAATTCTCTACCGATTGGCAGGCAAGCGTGGAAGTGTTCCCGAAAAATGCTTCTACTTCCTGGTATTTTTCCAGATAGTCTTTTACCGCTTTGTCTTTACCGGTCAGTAATTTGTACTCTTCGTACCTTCCCGGATTGGGCAGCGCCCTGCAATCGAAAACAAAACCGCCTCCGTTTCCGCCGGGGTCGGTGGGATATCCTTTTTTGAAGGAAAAACTGTTGATGCGAACCGTCAGCAGATCTTTTTTGACGTCGGCATAGGAACTCAGTTTCTCTGAAGAAATTATCTGTCCGAAGACAAAAGCTAAAGTAGGAGTCTCCACCGGAAGTTTTGTGTTTTCGAGAATCCATTTCAGATTGGCAATGGCAAAAGGTATGCTTTTCAGAAAATGGACCTTTTTCTCGTAATATCCCCTGAAACCATAAGCTCCCATAGCCTGCATGATGCGAACCAAAACATATCCGTAATAGTACTGACGGAATTCACTTTCATTGATTTGGATTTTCTTTTTCAGCGAGCTAATATAATAATCTAGCAATTGCTCCCGGGTTTCCTGCGGAATATCCGCTTTGGCATCGTACAAGAGCGAAGCCACATCATATTGCAAAGCCCCCCGTCGCCCTCCCTGATAGTCGATGAAGAATAACTTATCTTTATGGATCATGATATTACGCGACTGAAAATCGCGGTACAAAAAGTAATGATTGTCGGCTTGCAATAGGTATTCCGCAAAAACATTGAAATCATCTTCCAGTTTTTGTTCGTCGAAATTGATATGAGCCAGTTTCAGAAAATAATATTTGAAATAGTTCAGATCCCACATCATGGATTGTTTGTCGAACTTGTCTCTGGGGTAACAAACGGAATAATCCATATCGGCCGAAGCCTCCGTTTGAAACCGCAGCAGTTCATCCAAAACCCCTTTATAGAGGGAAACGGTTTTTTCTGAAAACCCTTCTTTACGGTGTTTTTCGAGATAAGAGAACAAGGTTTCGTCGCCCAGATCATTCAATAAGTATAGATTGTTTTCAAGATCTTCCTGCAATACAGTTGGAACCGGCAAATGATGTTTTTCAAAATGTCGGGTAAAACTAATGAATGCCTGATTTTCCTTTCTGTCGTTATTATAGGCAGCAATGGCTTGATGATGTGCTGATGTCAACCTGTAATATTTGCGGCTCGAACCCGATGCGGCCAGTTCTTCTATGTTTGAGGGTAATTCCTGAAAATGTCTGAAATAAAGTTGCTCTAAAAGTGGTTTGAGGTCTGAATTCATAAATATTATTCTTGGATACAAATTTAAGAATAATTCGATGGCCAGCTTTTATGCTTCTACTTAATCTCTCTTTTTTTCCGATTTATAACTAATAATTTCTAATTTTGTCAAAAAAAACAAAGGATATGAGTCTTAAAGAAATTCTCTCAGTTACCGGCAAACCGGGTTTATATATAAAGATCGCCAGCACCAAGACCGGAATAATTGTAGAATCGATTATTGATAAAAAACGCATCCCTGTATATGCTTCGGACAAGATGAGCACACTGGCAGATATCAGTATGTTCACCACAGGTGAAGATATTATGTTGAAAGAGGTTTTCAAGAAGATCTCTGAAAAAGAGAACGGTGGCAAATCTATTGATCATAAATCTGATGAAAAGAAGCTTAAGGAATACTTCGAACAGGTTTTACCTGATTATGATAAGGACAGGGTTTATGTTTCAGATATCCGCAAGGTGTTCAACTGGTACAACCTTTTGGTGGCAAACAATCTGCTCGATTTGAGCGATGAGCCGGAAGAAGTGGCCGAAGAAGAAGTGAAGAAAGAAGAAGAACCTGCTGAGAAACCAAAGAAAACAGAAAAAAAAGCAGCTGAAAAGAAACCTGCGGGGGCCAAGGCAGCTAAAGAAAAGAAATAATCCACATAAAAATTAAAGTCCTTTACGGGACTTTTTTTTTAATATCCTCAACATGAAAAAATTTATTCACGACCTTACAGTAAGCTCCAACCGGAAGATCAGCAGCGATTATTTTGTGTTGGGAGTAACCAATGAGGTTCCACTTCCGCAAATGTTGCCCGGGCAGTTTGCCGAGATCAAGGTAGATAATAATCCCAATGTGTTTTTGCGCCGGCCCATTTCCATTCACGATGTTGACTACGACAAGAACATCTTATATCTCCTGATTCGCATTATAGGCGAAGGAACCCAGACAATGTCACAGTTGAAAGTGGGAGAGAAGGTCAATCTGGTGTATCCTTTGGGAAATACCTTTAATATTGATGGAGTCAAAAATGTGTTGCTGGCTGGCGGAGGTTGCGGTATAGCTCCCATGCTATTTCTGGCAAGGCATCTCAGCAGGCAGAATGTAAGGGTTACAATATTGATCGGAGGCAGGTCGGCAAATGATATACTGGAAGCGGATGAGTTCAGAAAATATGGTAAGGTTTGCATATCAACCGACGATGGATCGGATGGCGAAAAAGGCTTTATGACCAAAAACTCTGTTATGGACGAGGTTACTTCATTCGACAGGCTTTATAGTTGCGGTCCTTTGCCTATGATGAAAGTTTTTGCCGCCATAGCAAAAGAGAATAATATTGACTGTGAAGTTTCCCTCGAAAACACCATGGCATGCGGTATTGGCGCCTGTTTGTGCTGTGTAACCGAAACTACTCACGGAAACAAATGCGTTTGTACCGAAGGTCCTGTGTTCAACATAAAACAACTCAAATGGCAGATCTGAAAGTAAATATTGGCAAGCTTGCCCTGAAAAATCCCGTGCTCACCGCATCAGGAACCTTTGGCTACGGCCCCGAATTCGAAGATTTCATGGACATCAACCGTTTGGGAGGCATAGTGGTGAAAGGAACCACTCTCGAACACCGTGAAGGAAATGCCTATCCGCGTATGGCCGAAACTGCTTCCGGTATGCTGAATGCCGTGGGTTTGCAAAACAAAGGCGTGGATGTTTTTATCAGCGATATTTACCCCCGTATAAAACATTATGACACCCAGATCATAGTGAACGTGTCGGGTTCGAAGATAGAAGATTATATACAGGTGGTGGAAAAACTGAACGAGCTGGAACACATACCTGCCATCGAACTAAACATTTCCTGCCCCAATGTGAAATCGGGAGGTATGGCTTTCGGCACCAGTTGCGCCTCGGCTACTGAAGTTACAAAAGAAGTCAGGAAAGCCTACAAAAAAACATTGATCGTCAAATTGTCTCCCAATGTCACCAACATTGCCGAGATAGCCAAATCAGTGGAAGACAGCGGAGCCGATTCGGTTTCGCTCATCAATACCTTATTGGGTATGGCCATTGATGCTGAATCCAAACGGCCGGTGCTTTCTACCGTTACCGGAGGGCTTTCGGGTCCCTGTATAAAGCCCATAGCCTTACGTATGGTTTGGCAGGTGAGCAAGGCAGTGAAAATTCCTGTAATTGGCCTGGGAGGCATTATGAATGCCATAGATGCCATTGAATTTATGCTGGCAGGCGCCACAGCCATACAGGTAGGCACTGCGAATTTTATCGACCCTGCTATCAGCGAAAAAATTGTGGACGGTATGGAGGATTATTGCCGCCGTCACAGGGTTTCTTCCATAAAGGATTTAATTGGCGGAATACTCTGTTGATTCTGTAAGATTTTTTTAGTTTCTAAAGCCCGCATTTTTAAGATGGTCACACCATATTGGCACGATTTTCAGTTTGGGATAAATCGATGTTAATGTAACTTTACTTTTGGTGAAATTTGGTGTTTTTGTGATTTGGTGGCGAAACCCGACTTCCAATAAAATACAAAACGGGAGACAATTCTTGCAAATCATTTCCCGTTTCAACCTGTAACCGCCGTAGCTTTTACCTGTTGCCAGACTACTGTTATTCCGACCGGTTTATCCTCTTCAGTCTTTCAACTTTTAGATATAAACCCGAGAACATTTCCCTCACCCTTGCGGGTGGTACCCTTGCGCTCCGACTAAATAAGCCCCCGGTTCATTCTCATTACTGGTCATTCACCGCTGAAGCTATTTCACTGCTGTGTTTGGGACAGCCTTGTTTCGCTTCTCTAGCCCTTTAAACTCATCAAATAAAGAACAACTTTCGTCTACCTTTTTTGTGGATGCAACTCTTAGTACTTAATTCCTCTTTTGCACCTGCTTAATCAGCCAGCCTTTTATCTCTCATCTGGTAAAACAAAGGTACAAAAAATTGGGTAGGTAAGTCAAGTTTTTGAGCCTGAAGATATCAACAATTAATTCACCGGGTTATGAACAATTTTAACAAATGCAGTAAAGGAGTACGGATTTTATATTTTTGATTTATCATTTTAGATTTATGATTTTAGTCTGCCGCGGAGGATTAGATTTCAGTGATTGTAATCTGCAATAGAATGAAATAGTGATATTTGTTCGCGTCGAAATCACAAATGCCCGTGTAACTGACACGAAGTCGACATACAGACCGACAAAGTTAGCAGACGAAGTCGCATATGCCTGTGTCGATGTCGCGAAGGCAACAGTCAATGTTGCGTCGGCATGTGTCGAAGTCGCATCGGCCACTGTCGAAGTGATTTTGGCGTGTGCAGAAGTCGCATCGGCTACTGACGATATCGCATTTGGCATTGTCGATGCAATGCAGGCGACTGCAGATACTGCAAATGCTACTGTCGATGCGTCATATTCTACTGACGAAGTCGCAAACACCACAAACGATGTTTTTTCGACCATATACTATAGTTGCATGTGTTAACCCAAGGTTTCAAAATCACAGAAAACGACCATTGATTCCGAATCTTTTTAAACTTAACGCGATAGATTTAAATCGAAAAATAAAAAAATGTTTTTATGCAAATAAAGATAAGGTCAATGTTAAGTGCACCCGTTCTGCGAAGGCTTCTGCCTTCATTAGTCTTTTGTAAAAGGCTTTGCCTTTCTATGATTTGGCTGTTTTCTAATTCCCCCATGGGAAGCCTGCCTAACGAAACGCTGCAGCAACAGTCAAAAGCGATCGATGAATGGAGTGGCTCGGAAGGTCTGCTGGGCGAAATCATTAGTCCAGTGCTGCTAATTACCGGAACTGAAGACTATCTGGTTCCATGCCAAAACTCACAATTTATGCAAGAGAAAATTCCCAATGCTGAGTTGGATTTGATCGAGAACGGCGGTCACGGGCTGATGTTTCAGTATCCTGACCTGTTTTGTGAAAAGGTTATGGGGTTTTTAGCTAAATAATTCAAACAGAATGATGCAGTCAATACAGTCCTATGTGCTTTTCAGGGTGGTTTCGTGGATTTGTATTTATAAGGGATTTCATGTTGTCAGGGGTTTGATCAATTGGAGAAGGGCGCGCAGTCATTGCATCATTTTACCATGTGTTGTTAACAGGAATCAAAAAAACCGGTTTACATTGGCCATAAAAATTCAAGTGCTATGGCGTATAATTGCAAAAAGGACAGAAATATTAGCTAATTTTGGGCATCCTGATGGGTTTATTGCAAAGAGTTCCGTTACCACCAAGTGCAGGACATAACGACAAACATGAAAATAAAATTTTGAAACAGATTTTATGAAAAAAAATAATATTTGGCTTATTTTTCTGGTCTTATTTTCCTTGGTTTTCATTTCCTGCGAAAAAGAAGAGAATGACCAGCCACCCCTTACCAACGAAGTTATTGATGCTTTTAGAACGGAAACCGGATTAGGTGCTGTGTATTTTGTTGATACCACCTTGCTGAACGCAGTAAAAGGCTGGCAGGGTCAAGGCGACTATCCCGGAGTTGATGAATGGGCAACTGCCAAAATCCCCGGTAATTTTGATTTGTACGGCGGTTTGCCCGGACAATCTGAATATTACACCATCAGTCAAACCATTGCCAATGCCGATACCATCATTGTAGGCTACTGGGAAAGCCTTCAGGTAAAAGCCCATCCACAGTTTGGTTACCGATCAATGGTGGGTGTGTTCGACATCATATACGACTCAATTGTGGTAGCAATCTCAAAGGCATTAGCAAATCCGCAATATGGAGAAGGTGGGGCATGGCAGATTTATGTCGGGAATTTTAACGAGGTGTTATTGGTCAGCGACACTATACATCTTAAATAAGAATGAGCACTAAAACCCAAATTGAGAGATGTGAAAAAGAAAGATACACTTTCGGTCGGGTAATTGTATGCTGTTTTCTATTCGCTTAAAACAGCTTCCTTGGAGAATATACGATGCCATTCTGCAAAACCTTCAAAAACTTGGTTGGGAAAGAGTATACCTCCAAACGCACGGCAGACAGAAATGAAGTAGCAAATTGAAAGCAAAATAGCAGGAGACAAAGAACGCCAGGCAGAAACAAAGCTAAAATCAGGTGGACTGATATTGCTAATTTGTAAGTAAGTGAAACTAATAAACTTTTCCGTAGGTCCTGCACGCGGGGAAATGCTTTCCCCGTGTCTAAATTGTTTCCCAACCCAATTTTTCCTAACTTTGTTACGTTTATCATAAAAACGAACGCCATGAAAAGACTTTACCAAAAAATCATTTTGCTGCTTTTGTTTTCATGTCTTTGCAGCACCTTGTTTGCTCAATTGCCCAACATACAGAGCTTGTATATCATTCCTGCCAATCCAACCACCCACGACACTGTGAAGGTGGTGGTGCAAAGTGTATTCCCCAGCGGAGGTTGCGAACTCACCGGGTCATCCATTGGCATAACAGGCAGCACCATCGATGTGTTTGCCCAGCACACCCTGGGCATGATGACCTACATCTGCACTTCCACCGATACCCTCACCCTGGGGATGCTCGAAAGCGGGAACTACAAACTGCTATATCATCTCAGTTGCATGCCATATCCGATAAATTCCGATCTCGATTCTGTGTTTTTTACCGTGCAGTCATATATCGGTCTGGGTATGACAGAAAACCTGCTGCCTTTCAGTCTCTGTCCCAATCCGGCTCAGAGTGTAATAAACATACACCTGCATGACAAAACTGTAGTGACTGAAATTCGAATTACGGATATGCAGGGCAGGGAACAAATAAAACAGCATTTCCAAAAGGAACAGCAAGCTATTGATGTTAGTGGGCTGACCAAAGGAGTATATACCATCAGGGTAAGTTCGGGAGTTAAAACCGGCTTTCAAAAACTGATCAAGCTTTAATAACCTCTGCTTGACTCCAAAAGTTACAGAATCTTATATCTGCGTCTATCTGCGAAATCTGCGGGAAGAAAAAGCTAAGCTTCTATTTTCCCATACTGCGATAGATTTTTCCATATTTTTGACGCGCAATTAATATTAAATTACTTCACATGATCCAATCCATTTCAAACAAACACCAAACCGCTGCACTCATCATCGATTATTTTCACCGCACTATGATGCATCATGCCATGTGGTTTGCCGAAGTGCAGCAGCACCTGGGTCGCGAAAAAGCTATGGAGATCATGGAAAAAGCCTACACCCTCAGCTACGATATTCAGATGAAACGGTTGTCGAAAATACTGGGATTCGAAATGCAGGACGGCATTCCTCAACCCATGCTTAACAAAACAGAAGAAGAGTTGAATGCCCTGAAGGAAAGTGTAGCCATCAACTGGTTGGCCAACGATGGTGTTTGGTTTCAGGCTGTTGAAAATACTTTTGGCATGGCTGATGCCAAACATTGTAATGATTCAGCCTGGGCACAGTTCTCGCCCTTCGAAGCCTGGTCGGTGCGCCGCATATTAAAACTTCCTCAGGATTGCGGATTGGAAGGATTGAAAAAAGCCCTGCAACTTCGATTATATGCCGCCATCAATGTACAGGAGATCGTTGATGAAACTCCAAACTCTTTTGTGTTCCGTATGGTCGATTGTCGGGTTCAATCAGCACGAAAACGAAAAGGCCTCGACGATTATCCCTGCAAATCGGCAGGCATTATTGAATACAGCAGCTTTGCTCAAGCCATCGATAAGAGAATACAAACCGAATGTGTGGGTTGTCCTCCCGATAAGCATCCTGAGGGATGGTATTGTGCGTGGAAGTTCTCTATCTAGAGATTTTACTAATAATTTGAGTTTACTTTTCTTGTTTTCTAGGTTTTTGTAGAAAAGAAATATACCATTTTGCTTGCTTATTTCAGCAAAATGTTGTATATTTGCAGTTATAAACCAAAAAATCTTATCATTATGAAAAAAATTTACTTTGTATTGGCATTAGTATTGGCGTCCTTTATGGCTAGAGCTACCAGTGATACTCTTGCTTTTTATCCCTTAACTGTCGATGGAAACGACCAAATGG
>CAZRFL010000118.1:3406-8980 GCA_964599365.1 uncultured Bacteroidales bacterium | reverse complement strand
TCGCAATCATCAACCTCAGCAGGCAATACCCAAACCGTAACGGGCAATACGGTTTACAATTTATCGAGCACACATGCCACAGCCAGTGTTAAAATATTTGGCATGTACTTTTCCGGGCCAATTGCCGGCACCAATACAATTTCAGGAAATTTCATACACAGTATTTCAGTAGCATCTTCAAACACGGCATGTGAAATGGATGGCATATACCTGAATAATGGCTTGACCACATGTGCCAACAATATCATAAACCTGGGCGGCAACACCTTGGGTTATAAAATCATTGGTATTTGGGATGAAAGCGGGGCCACCAATAATAACAGCATTTATTTCAATTCTATTTACATTGGCGGCACTGTCACTTCGGGTGTTACTTCAAACACAACTGCTTTGCACAACAACGCCAATACCTCTACCCGCAATTACCGCAACAATATTCTGTATAATGCCCGTTCGGGGGGTACCGCCGGAAAACATTATGCTATTGTGCTGTCAGGAATTGCCAACACCACAATCGATTTCAACAATTACTTTTTTGCAGGTTCCGTATTGGGCAAAATTGGGGCGCTCGAAAAAACCGATTTAGCAGCCTGGAGGCTTGGCACAAGTCAGGATGCCGGCAGTGTAAGTATTAATCCTGCATTCACCATTCCGGGAGGTACTACAGACCTGGATTATTATACTTCTGCATCTATGGCAGGTATAACGGGTACGGGAATAACAAATGATTATGATGGGTTAACCCGTGGTATAGTTCCTAAAATGGGAGCCTTAGAATACAATAATTATACGTGGACCGGCACAACAAGTTCTGATTTTGGCACTGCAAGCAACTGGGTAGGAGGCGAAGTACCACCCAATGGTGCCAACATTTTGTTTGCTGCTAATCCAACTAATCACTGTATACTCGACCAGAATAGAAGCCTGAAAAATATAACCAATGCTCAGGGAACAAAATATTTGGTATTAAACGGGAAACAACTATCACTCACAGGCAGTCTGATTTTTAGTAACAATGCCAAAATAGATGCCACCACAGCTAATTCATCCCTTGTTTTTTCAGGTACTACCGCTCAAAGTATTCCATCGGGCTCATTGGTAAACAATACAATCGATTCCTTGACCATAAACAATGTGAACGGATTATCGTTAAACGGGGATTTTACCATTAATAAAGGCATTGCGCTTATTGCTGGTAATTTTGCTATAGGACCAAATACCTTAACCTTTTATGGTGAAGTAACCGCCATGACCGGAACTGTTACCGGGGGCACTTCCACCAATATGATAATTGGAGGCACAGGGGGCACAATAAGCATGCCTGCCTTTACCCTCAACAATGTGACGATCAATCGAGCCAGTGGAGTTACTTTGTATGGAGATGTAAATATTGTAGGAACGCTTACACTAACTTCCGGAACCCTGACCATAGGAGCCAATGCCTTAACACTAGCCAATACACCCGTAAGAACCAATGGGTATATCGATGCCAGCGATGCATCTGCCACATTAATTTTTACAAATGCATCTGCTATCGTTCTTCCTGCTGGTTTATTCTCATCTTTTATAAATAATGTAACTATAAGCGGTGCAGGTGGTATCACTTCCAACAGCGATATAACAATTAATGGAGAGTTGAATCTGCAATCAGCCAATCCTTCGGCAACCAAAGGCTTGTTAGATATGTGGGATGGCTCTGTTGTTAAAACACTTACCATGGGGGCAAATGCCACCACTACAGGTGTTGGCGATGCGACAGGGATAGTGAAACGAAATTTATTTGATGCCGGCACAGAGTATACTTTTGGAAATCGCTTCACTTCAATCACCTTTGCCAATAGCGGAACTATGCCTAGCGAAATGAGTTTTAAGATTGCCATAGGCTCTTCTCTTTCGTGGAAATCAACTGCAGTTCAAAGATCTTATGATATTATCCGCACCGGAGGTAGCGGAACAACCATCACTTTAAGTTTACATTATCTGGATAGTGAATTACAATCCAATACTGAAACCAATCTGGTAACCTGGGATTATCATCCCTTGTCGATTCCAATCATTACAGAAGAACATGGAAAAGCCAATCAAAATACTTCAGAAAATTGGGTGGCCATTTCCAATCGTAACATCACTTATTTTGGAACAGTTTTCGACACCCATCCCTGGGGTTTATCGAATAAAGAATCAGCAACTTTTCAATGGCAGGGCACACCCAGCACAGACTGGAACGACCCCAACAACTGGTCGGGCGGAGTGGTACCCGGTGCAAGTAGCGATGTAGTAATACCCGATGCAGCCACCACGCTGCACGACCCGGCTCTTCCTGACTCACCTTCCGCCATAGTAAAGACCATTACCATACTCAGTGGAGGAATTCTGGAAGGTGAAACAGCCACGACATTAACCGTGGCTGGCAGTGCCGGAGCATGGTTTAATTTGGGAACCTTTAACGCAGGCACTAGTACTGTGGTTTTCACACATGCCAATGCAACCATGGCCGACCCTACCAATTTCTACAACGTGACCATTGCTGCAGGTGCAGGATTAACACCCGAAACCGACAATGTAATGCGCATTGCAGGCACCTTTACAAATAACGGCACTCTGCGTGCATCATTACTGCCGAATACCATAGAATTCAACGGCACCGACCAAACAATAATCAATCCCAATGGTTTGACCCCGGGATATTATAATCTGATTTTAAGCGGAAGCGGAACCAAAACAATGCCATCGACAGCTTTAACGGTTTATGGCGACCTTACCCTTGCAGGTACAACTACTGTAACTGCCGCATCGCAAATTAATTTGTCTGGTGAGCTTACCATTGGCGAAAACTGCACCTTCAATACAGGGAATTTCGACCATTATATTAGTGGAGCCTTTGATAATAGTGGCACATTCAATGCCTCATCCTCTTATTCAATTATCTTAAATGGGACAACGGAACAATCCATTTATGGAGCATCCACAACGAGTTTTGATAAATTAACTATTGACAACAGCAGCGGAGTAAAGCTTCTTACCAATGCAAATGTTAATAATGTCATATCCCTTACTACAGGAAATCTGAATGTAGGAGAAACCACTTTTGGAATAAACGGAACCATTAGCAAAACCAATGGCTTTTTGGATGTTAATGAGCTATCTTCATTAAGTTTTGGAGGGACTTCAGCCTTAAGCTTACCATACGACCTATTTACTAATGCCCCTTCCCTTAACAATCTTACCATTAGCAGAAGTGGTGGGGTTTCCCTTGGCAATCAGGATATGACTATCAATGGGACATTGAATTTGGAATCAGGCACCTTTTATTTGGGGTCAAATATGCTTACTCTTGCCGGAAATTCTCCAACACGTAACAGCGGGAATATTGATGCCAACAGCGCCGGTTTAATTTTATCTTTTACAAACAATAATGCCATTTTGCTTCCAGCCTCAATCTTCGTAGGCGCAGTAAATAATATGACAATAAATGGTGCCGGAGGCATTACCTCGAACGGCGATTTCACCATTAATGGCATACTGAATTTACAAAGTCCCAATCCCTCATCTATAAAAGGAAGTCTTGATATGTGGGATGGAACAGCTATGAAAACACTCACCATGGGAGCCAATGCCACCACTATAGGTATTGGAGATGTAACTGGCATTGTAAGACGCACAACTATTGATCCTGCTGTTACTTATACTTTTGGCAGCCAGTATATGACTGCCTATTTCCCTAACTATGGAACACTTCCCACAGAAATGAGCGCAAAGATAAGAATTGGGACAGCACCTGCATGGAGAACAGGAGCCATTAACCGTGAGATTGAGATAATTCAAACAGGAGGCAATGGTACAAAAGCCGAATTTTCTTATCACTATCTTGACAGCGAACTGAATGGAAACGATGAAGAACATCTGGTATTTTGGGTGGGGCTTACACCAACAAACTTTGAATATGGAAGGTCTGCTTATAATTCTGTCGACAATTGGGTTTCTTTATCAAATGTCAATGTGGCCTTCTTTTCATCAAGCTGGGATGGTACTAAAAATATTACCCTCGATGAGTATAGTAGCACAACAACCTTAACCTGGAATGGTTCATTATCCGATTCGTGGACCAGTGTAGAAAACTGGACTCCCAATGTGGGTCCATCATCCGATAAAAACATCATCATTCCTGATGCATCCACAACTCTTTTTTCACCTACCTTACCCAGTACAACAGAAATAAAAACCTTAACCATCGATGCATCTGGTGTGTTGAATGCATCACCTTCAGCACAATTAACCATAAATGTTGGAAGCAGTGCCCTTATTAATTATGGGGGTATGTTTAATCCCTCGACAAGCAAGGTGTTGTTCACCGGAACTGATGCAACTATTACAGGAACCATTAACTTTTTTGATGTTACTACTACAGCAGGCAAAGTATTATGGCTGACCAACGGAAGCACAATGAGAATAGCCGGAACCATGGACAATCAGGGGACATGGAGAACTGTAGTCGGAGGCCCTACAACTGTAGAATATAATGGTGGTGACCAAACCGTTGTCATACCCAATGCGGCTACAAACCGATATTACAACCTTACGCTAAGTGGAAGCGGTATAAAGACGATGCCGACAGGTCTAACTATTTACGGAGTGCTTTCAATGGAGGGAACAGCAAGTATGTCAGGAACAGCGCCCAGTTTCAGTTCCGGTGCAGCGATTGAATATAGCGGAAATTCAATTCAAACAACCGGCATAGAACTTCCATCAACCTTTAACGGAAGTGGGGGACTAACTATCGATAATACTTATGGGGTGATATTGGGCAGCTCTACAAACATCGCGGCAGATCTTACTCTTAAGAGCGGCAAGCTGACCATCAATCCGGGTATCAATCTAACAGTAGGAGGTACTACACATTTATCAGGCACGCAATGTCTGGTGATTAAAAGCAATGCAACTTCAATGGGGTCTTTCATTGACAATGGCTTTTCAGGCTCGGGGACAGCAAAGGTGGAAAGATGGGTAAGCACCAATAGCGATAATCGCTGGGAATATATTTCTTCACCTATAGCGTCAGCATCTTCATCCATTTTCACAACCGCATTACGAGGATTATGGTATGCCAACGAACCTACCAACGCATGGGTCAGTATTCCGAATGCGTCACCACAAACTATGGTGGCGATGAAAGGCTATGCCAGAAAATATTTACTTACGGAAGGAGATGGCGATTTGGCAAAAGAATTCAGCGGGTCATTGAACACCGGAGAACAATCTATTTCACTTACCGGAACCAGTTTCTCAGGTAATTTCAATGGTTGGAATCTCGTGGGTAACCCATATCCGAGCACTATGGACTGGAATGCCACTTCAGGCTGGACCAAAACTAATCTGGACAATGCTATCTATTTCCGTACCAATGGTAACTTCGGTTCGTATATTGCCGGTGTGGGTACCAATGGCGGCACTCAATACATTCCACCCATGCAATCATTCTGGGTAAGAGTCACCGCAGGCGAAACATCAGGAGCATTGTCATGCAACAATGATGTCAGGGTTCATAATTCACAAAACATTTACAAATCGCAGCAG
>CAZRFL010000118.1:0-3396 GCA_964599365.1 uncultured Bacteroidales bacterium | reverse complement strand
GCAGCAGAACCATACCCTGCATCTCACAGCAACCAACCAGACAAACGGGCTTACTGACGATACCTATATTCGTTTTGATGCCGATGCTTCTGATGGTTTCGACAGTCAGTTCGATGCTTTTAAAATGTTTGCCGCTGAGAATACCTATCCACAGATTTACACACAAATTGCAGCCGACAACATTTCGATCAACAGTTTTAGCGAACTTACCGGACAACGAACCATTCCTATGGGTTTTAAATCCTCACTGAGCGGGCAGTTTACATTTACTGCAGACATGGTTTCAGGATTTATTGCTGACGGCTTTAGTGTTTATCTGGAAGATTTGCTGTCAGGTGCTTTCCAGGATCTTTCACAGAATAATACTTACACTTTCGCTTCAGGCGTTACGACAGGAGTGAATCGTTTTGTAATACATATCAATCCCATTCTAACAAATACTACAGACAATGAAGATAGCCCCATACAAATATTTGCTTTTCAGAATGAAATTCATCTGACAGCACCTGAAATACTCAACGGACAACTTGTGGTTTATGATATGCTGGGACAGGTGGTTGTTTCGAAAGCTGTTTCGGGAAGTACCTCCTACATGTTACAGATGGGTACTGAAAGTGGAGTATATCTGGTGAAGTACTGTTCAAAAGATGCCAATATGGTAAAGAAAATTGTGCTTAAGCCAAATTGAAAGCCATTTGCGTTTATTACTTGAGATCAAATAAAATAAGGCAGCCATAATAGCTGCCTTATTTTATTGTTACTTTTTTATTTTAAAAATATCTGTGTCAGCTCTCCCTTGCAGACAGTATCAGTAGACGATTTAGAAAGTAATGAATGAAGAACCTTGATAGTATCGTAGACCTCGGATGAATCATTATTAAAAGTTGATGAGACTATCCTTCCCCTAAAATGAATAATCGCAACGCAGCATTAAAAGAAGAAATAAAAAAAGCCGCCCCTTTCGGGGCAGCTTTCCAACTAACTAACCTTTTTACAGATTAGTTATAAGCAACAGTTACGTCGAATGAACCAGTGTACAAACCAGGTTCCTGACCAGCGTTAACATTCAGAGTAGCACCTAAGTTCAGACTGGCTTCGCCGTTAGCATCTAGGGTTGAAGCTGAACCTAAGTCGGAAACAAAGTTGTCAACTGCCATGGTGGAAGTTCCATTCGAAAGATCGATAGAAATCGGCAGAGAGATAGCGAAGGTTGCTGAAGGATAACCGATAATTGAAAACTGAGCGGCGCTGTTAGCGTTACCGGCTTCGATCAGAGTTACTCCACCCATACCGCTTCTTGATCCGTCGGTAGCGATGGTTACAGTACCGGCGGTAGGACCAGCAGCTATGTTACCGAAAGCGAGATATACATTTTTCATAATTTCCAAAGGAGTTACGATGCGAGCACTTGCTTGAGCGTTTGCAGTTGAACTTGCTGTTTGTGCGTTTACATTGATGCTGCAGAACATTACAAACATACCTGATAAGAGAAGAATTATTTTTTTTATTTTTTAAATTAGTATTTATTAGTTAGTTATCTCCTTTATTGCCAAACGCTATACCGGAACCAAACATAGGCGTGCCATTCACTGAATAACAGTAATATAACATTTCGTGCCAAAATCGGAAATAAAACTTTTTGTGTTAATTTGGGACAGAATTTCCGGGGATGGGACAAAAAGAAAGGTTGGGTAGTAAGCAAATAATAGTTTTGGGTTCTTCTTTTATAATTCCTAAGACGGATTATTCATCAATCGACTCGATGGGGCAAAATCTGACACTAGAATTAAGGCTATCTTGTCCTATATCTTAAATAAATCATACGCATAAATCATATTCCTCTTATTAGATATGCATCTACTTTTCTGTGTCTTCGCTTCCATCTTTGCCCGGTTTTATCTTCAGACCTATAGTTGTTTTTTCAAAAATAAAGGTTATATTTGCGTACTGGTTTTTGCAAAATATTTTGCAACTTAATTAAAATTAGGCTTGTATGGGATAATGGATCCCGGCGATCTGGTAGCAGGCAACTAATTTTAAGTCAAAAAGCATTTTATGGGTGTAACAAAAAAAATAATTATAGCAGTATCCCTTTTTGTCCTTTTGTGTTTGTCGGTAAATCAACATAATGGGGCAACGGCTAAGGTCAATAACACGACTTATGCCGTTAGCCAGTCCGATGTTTTTACCCTTGCACTACTTAATCCGGTAATGTCGCGCGATTCTATTATGGACAGCATTATCCGTATGGGTACCAAGTTTATTGGCCGTCCTTATCGCAGCCGTGTTTATAATTCATGGCCTTTGGATTGTTCGGGGTTTGCGGCTTACCTGTATTCCCTTTTCGGATACGACTTGCCACGTGCAGCTCCATCTCAGGCACTGTTAGGTAAAAAAGTTCCCATGGACAGTCTGAAACAGGGCGACCTCATGTTTTTCAAAGGACGTAACTCCAGAAGTTCGAGTGTGGGGCATACCGCTATATTTTATAAAGCCTGTCACGATACCGTTTATTTTCTGCACTCCTCGTCCAGAGGTATCAAAATTGACCGTTACAATGGCTATGGCTATTACACCGCCCGCTATCTCTATAGCAAACGTATGGATCTCGACAAGTTGAAGAGGATACCTGTCGACCGTATGGGTGTTGCCAAACTCGATTCGGCTTTGAAAGTGTTACACACCAATGCCAAGAGCAATAACACAGTCGTAGATAAATCGGGACATGTGCAAAGCACTCCTCTGGATGCCAACAGTAAGGTTTACATTGTGAAATCCGGTAATACCCTTTCGGAGATATCGCGCAAATACGGAACTTCGGTCGACAAACTCTGTGCCCTGAATGGTATTAAAAAGACTACCATACTCAGGATAGGTCAAAAGATCAGAGTGAAATAATGTATAAATGCACTGTCTATGAATTGCAATAACAGAATCTCTTGCTATGGTCATATAAACTGACAATTCCCCATGCTGAAAAAATATCTTCCCTGGTCCATTAGAATTTTAATTTTCGTAGTCTTCATCATTTCTGGTGTGGCCAAACTTTTTCCTGTTTGGGCCTTCGAGAAGCAAATGGTCGACCTGGGTATCACTTCCTGGTGCTATGCGCCTTACTTGTCAAGATTTATTATTGCATTGGAACTATCCATTGGAATACTGATGCTGCAATCACATTATCTAAAGAAAATAGTCATACCAGCGACGGTATTGCTGTTGTTCGCATTTTGCATACATCTCGTCATTCAGATGATAGCTCATGGTGCTATGAGCGGCAATTGCGGATGCTTCGGACAATTGATCCCTATGACGCCTTTGGAGGCATTTATCAAAAACGTCATATCCATTGGATTGCTCATCTATTTGTATAAAAATGTCAGCGATAAAGAGCCCGGC
>CAZRFL010000117.1:2210-9028 GCA_964599365.1 uncultured Bacteroidales bacterium | reverse complement strand
GATAAAAGGTGTCGACTCTGAAATCCTGTTTACACAATCTACTTTATAGTCTCCTACAATTGACTACTACATTGATTATGAACAAGTAAGTATTTTTTTTCAAATAAATACCTCCTCATTGGTACAAGTATAAAACCTTTTGAGCAAAAAGGGAAATAGTTGATTTTGCAACCATTTATCAAAACCAAAAAAATTACAATTACTTTTAATTGTTCAAATCAAGAAAAAAAAATCTGAAAACAATTTCCGATTGCCAATTATATCCTATATTTGTTCAACCAATTAGTAATTACTAACCAAAATTAAACCGTATGAAAAAAACTCTACTTTTCTCATTAATTATGCTGACCGGCTTTTTCACACTAAAGGCCCAACTTAATCTTTTTACAACAGATTTCGAAAGTTACACGGCAGGTACACGACTCGCTCAGCAAGCCGGTGCACCATGGACCACATGGTCGAATGCCCCGGGCGGCGCCGAAGATCCTTATGTATCAACTACTCAGGCTCACAGCGGAACTAAATCAGTAAACGTTTTGAATGCCAACGACTGTGTTTTTCTGTTGAATGACAAAACCACCGGACGTTACATGATTGAATGGTATATGTATGTCGAAAGCGGCAAACTTGGCTATTTTAATTTTCTGAGTGATTTTGCTGCTGCCAATAGTAAATGGGCACTTCAGGCATTTATCAGGAACGACTCAATTTTTATAGATGCCGATGGTGCCACAAAAGCAAAAGGCATATTTACGAGCAATTCGTGGAAAAAAATGCAGGTAATTACTGATCTTGATGACGATTTTGCTACATTGTACATTGATGGTGCCGAACAGGTAAGTTATAAATGGAGCAAAGGTGCACAGGGTTCGGACAACTCATTAAAACTTGATGGCATAAACTTTTATGGATGGGATAATGATGGCGCTGGAACTTCAGGATACTATATAGATGATCTGAAAGTGGATAGCGTTGCAGCCCCCACCGCTCCTACCAATCTTACAGCCACTCTTAATGGCGCTGATATTGATGTGGTTTGGACAGCACCCACCCCTGCTCCAGATTTGTACAAATTGAGCCGTAATGGAACTGTGGTTTATGCTAATACAGGATTAACCTATACTGACGTTGCTCCCTGGCCACTGCAATACATCTATGGTGTAAGAGCACATTATATCGGACTGGGTTATTCACATTCCTCAAATCTTGACACTGCAACCATAGCTGGTGGAGTTACCCGCAATCTGGTTTTGATGGAAGAATTCACTGGTACCTGGTGCCAATATTGTCCGGGTGCTGCTATGGGTTTGCGCGACCTGATAGAGGTAAACAACAAAAACGCTACCGCCATTGCCTATCATGATGGAGATGAGTATGCAAATACTTTCGCTGCCAATAGGGCTTCGTACTATGTAATTACCGGTGACCCTACTGTAATTGCAGACGGAAACCGTGATGGTTCATCGAGAGTGGATGGCGGAAATGCTACCATAAGTATGTACCCCTCTTATTTACCCATTTATAACAAACGAATTGCGAGTCCATCATTTCATACACTCGACTTGACTATTGTTCAAACCGGAACAGATGCCTATACAGCTACAATTATTGCAGGAGAAACTTTTAACGCTTTTTCGCCGGTAAAACTTCGTACGGCTTTGACTGAATCAAATATTATTGATGCGTGGGGCAATCAATCAGAAGTTGATTTTGTATGTCGGGCTATGTATCCAAATGAAACAGGAAGCACAATCAATTTTGCCACCCAAAACCCACAAACATTTAATATAAATTTCACGACAACCGGTTATGTGAAAAACAACTGCGAATTCGTCGTATTTATTCAGGATGATGTATCACATGAGGTAACCCAGGTAGCAATGGTTGAAATGTCGACCGTTTTAGGAACGCAAGAACTTACAGGCGAAACCATCAATATTTATCCTAACCCGGCAAGCGAATATATTATTGCCAATACCTATGGGCTGGGAACCCTTGATATTTTTGACATAACAGGAAAACTGGTTTCCTCATCTTTAATTACAAAAACTTCACAATTGTTTGATATCAGAAACCTGCAGAATGGAATTTATTTCGTAAAGGTTACCAATGATAAAAACACATTTACACAAAAATTAGTTGTGGAATAGGAATTTTAGTTTATTTAATTGTAAAGCCCGTCAGCCAAGAGTTGACGGGCTTTTTCATTTCTTATCCCACCCCAAAGAAATTTGCCATTTTCGGCGAACAGCCCTTTTTCATCGGCGAACGCCCCTATTTAATCGGTAAAAGCATTCACCGAACATCAACCTGCATTCACCGACCTATAATAGCGTTTCGTAGAATAGATTTGCTTCAAGAGGTGATTCGGGTGCATCTTTGCATCATAATTTAAAAACACAAAAATCATGAAAACACACAAAATGATCATTTCAGTAATTGCCATAATGATATTCTTCATGGCACAATCGTTTGCCTCACACGCAGACAAAACAACAACGTCCAACAGAGCTACACAGATTCAGCAATACATCCATAAAGCTATAACCTATCCTGAATTTGCAAAAAGCATCGGACTGCAAGGATTCGTATTGGTTAAATATCAGATCAACACATCAGGCAATATAAAAATTGATGCTATCAACGGCAGCAACCAACAACTGATGAGCTACGTTCAGAAGCAATTGGGCAGTCTCAACGTTCCATTAGGTGAGATCAGGGATCAGTATGCTAAGTTCGTCTTCAAGTTATATTAAACCATAGTCAAATCATTTTATTTACCTATCAAAAACAATAAAGCATGAAAACACAAGTAATTTTAAGGTCGGTTACTATTTTAACAGTAATGATCTTTGCAGCCCAGATCAGCTTTGCAGGAATTCACGATCCTAAAGCAGTCACTGCCTTGAAAAAAGTAATGGAAAAAGAAGTTCCTTATCCTGCATTTGCCAAAGAAAACCTTCAGACAGGTTTTGCCGTAATCTCTTTCGATGTTGATAACGACGGAAAGATACTGTTAAAACAGATCAATGCATCCACTCCAGAATTTAAGGAGTATGTTGAAGAAAAGTTAAAGGATATTACCCTTGAAAATCCGGAACAATATCAGGGCGAAACACAGTATTACCGCTTCGATTTTAAATTGATCAACGATTATTGAAATCTGCTGCCCTTTTCAAATAAAAAAGCTCCTGAGTTTTCAGGAGCTTTTTTTATAAGATTTTTTCAGTAATAAACTTCTTTAGGAACTTAAAAGCAGCCTCCATGTTTTCAGCGGCTTTGGGGGTGAGTTCTTCTATGAAATCAAACTCATAGGCTTTCACATGCAACACATAAGCCTGAGGAGTTTTCCCATACAACTTCCGACAGAGGTCAATCACGTAAGAGGTCGACACGGCATGCATAGTAAACTCTATGGTGGCATCATTGGGCTGAATGGTTTCGAGTTTGTAATCATCCACCTCTTCCACAATCGAAGCATCCACAAATATCACAGTTTCATAGTCTGCTACTACCGCAGAATCTTCAATATTCAACTGGTAATTGCAATCGGTATAAATGCCGGTCAGCTTTTCCTGCTCTATCCACGCATCCACCAGCTCCACAAATCGGGCGCCAATGCCATCATCCTGTCGGCCGGGATTTCCATAACCGTAAATCAATAGTCTCTTCATAATATAAAGGTGTTTCTAAAAAAAAGTCCGCTTTGCAGCGGACTTTTCTATTTTATTTCGAATGAATTATGACCGGAAATGATCCATTTCTTCACCGTTTGCGTTGTATAGTTTGATATCAAGCGGCATTTTGCCCAAAGCATGAGTTGCACAACTCAGGCAAGGATCATAAGCGCGGATAGCAATTTCTACAGCGTTCTTCATGGGCTCGGTAATAACCGGCTGACCATTCATCATGTTTTTAGCTACAAAGTTCACCGAACGGTTCATAGGTTCGTTGTTGTTGGTAGTAGAAACAATGAGGTTCGCCATTTCTATCTCATCATTTTTATTGATGCGATAATGATGGAACAAAGTACCACGGGGAGCTTCGATCAAACCAACACCTTCATTGCCTTTTGTGCCTTTAACCACGAGGTCGTCTTTCTGCAAATCAGCATCCAGCAATAACTCTTTTATTACTTCTGCTGAGTGCAGCAATTCGATCAGACGTGCCCAATGGGTATGCAAACAATAGTTGTTTGGTTTGCCGTTGGTATGTGCTTTATAAATCTCGAATTCTTTCTGAGCTTTTGGTGAAGGAATGAAATCGCAGGTATTCAGACGGGCCAAAGGTCCAACACGATACCATCCATTTTCTTTACCAATACTGGTCAGGTAAGGGAATTTCATATAACTCCAGTTCTTTACTTCTTCCTCGATGTAATTAAAATATTCCTGATAATCCACATCGTTAAGAATTTTCTTGCCATCAGCATCTACAGCACGCAAAACGCCGTGATACAGATCCAAAGCACCATCTTTTCTTACGAGACTGAGGTGATTTGAGGGGAAATAAGCAAAACCGTCCACGAAATCGCGGTTCTTCAGGTAATAATCTTTGAAGAATTGCAATGCACCATCGGCCCACTCTATCATTTTATCTATGTTCAAAGGATCTGCGCCTTTTAAAAGAGAATCGCGTTCAGCAATGGTCAGGTTTTTGTTGATACCGCCTGGGATGGCACCTGTACCGTGTATCTTCTTACCAGCCGTTAAAGCGATCACTTCCTGTCCATATTTACGCATCAGCACACCCTGTGTAGCTAACTCGGGGAAATTGATGGCAACACCTATCACATTACGGATGGCGGGGTCAGCATCATATCCTAACAAGAAATCGGGTGAAGCCAAATGGAAAAAGTGAAGGGCATGCGATTGGAACATTTGTCCGTAATGCATCAGGCGGCGCATTTTTTCTCCGGTAGGAGTCAATCCGTGGCCGGTTCCGGCTCCGACAATTACGTCGAGGGCCTTGGCGGCTGCCAGATGATGACTTACAGGACAAATTCCGCACAAACGCTGCACCAATACAGGCATTTCCCAATAGGGACGTCCTTGCACAAAGCGCTCAAATCCGCGGAATTCAACAATATGAAGACGGGTTTGCGCCACATTCATATTGTCATCGAGATGAATGGTCACTTTTCCGTGGCCTTCAACTCTAGTTACAGGTTCTATAGTTACTTTCTGTGACATTATTATAATAATTTTAGATTAATCGAATTTGATAAGTTCATAAGGAATATTCAGCGTATCTCCTGTAACCAGTGCAACAACTGCTGCCCAAATAAGGTCGGCTTTCGGCGGACATCCAGGGAGGAAATAATCTATCTTTACGATCTCGTGGCAGGGATATACCTTATCCAGTATCATGGGAAGTTCCGGATCGTTAGGCATGATCTTTTCCTGGTTCTTGCCAACGGTTGGTCCGTTCCAATAAGCTTCTTCCAGACATTCTTTCACAGGGATACCGTTACGCATAGCAGGTAATCCACCCATGATGGAACATTCGCCCAAAGCGATCAATATCTTGCAATGTTTGCGGAATTCTTTCAACACATGAACGTTTTCAGAGTTGCAGCATCCACCTTCGATAATGCCAATATCACATTCTTTGGTGAATGTCTTGATATCATCAATGGGTGATTTGTTGAATTCAACCAGTTCAATCAGTTGTAAGATCCTGTCGTCAATATCGAGTATCGACATGTGGCATCCGAAGCATCCTGCTAAGGAAGTGGTAGCTATAATAGGTTTACTCATATTCTTTTCCTCCTTGTTTTACTTGTGATTGTTTTCGACATCAGTTCCAATAGGCTCATGATCGTATTTGCGTTCGCCGATAGGCTGTACAAAACCAACCTCTTTGCGAAGTATAGCGCCCACAGGGCAAATATCCATAGCTTTCTGAGCCGTTTCGTCGCTCATGTTAGCAGCCAGTTTGCGGTCGATATTGATTTCGAGGGTATCTCCCCTGCCTTTGAAAGCAAAAATGTTGCGTCCTTCGGCATCTTTTATCACACGTACGCAGCGTTTGCAGAAAATGCAACGGTTGCGCTCGAGGAAGATCTTGGGGGTGGTGGCATCCATTTCCCTGCGCTCGAAAGCGTAAGGGAAGCGTGGAACCATCATCTGGTATTTGTAACCCAATCCCTGGAGATCGCAGTT
Organism: uncultured Bacteroidales bacterium; assembly: GCA_964599365.1. Taxonomy (GTDB): domain Bacteria; phylum Bacteroidota; class Bacteroidia; order Bacteroidales; family CAIWKO01; genus CAIWKO01. The sequence continues at coordinate 2,864 of CAZRFL010000117.1, read as the reverse complement.
GCCGCTTTTTTCGCAAGCCGGGCAGAAATGGTTTCCTTCAACGAAAAGCATCTCGACGATGGCTTTGCGGATATCGAGCAGTTCGGGTGAGTTGTTCTCAATGTTCATGCCTTCGTCCACGGGTGTGGTGCAGGCAGCCATGTTACGGCCATTGATCTTAACGGTACATATCCTGCATGATCCGGCCGGAACCAGGTCGCGCATATGGCAAAGCACAGGGATATAAACGCCGTTGTCGGCAGCAGCATCAATCAAATATTGACCCTTTTTGCCTTCACATTCTTTGCCGTCTATTGTGAATTTTACTGTTTCACTCATGTTATTATCTTTATTAATGTTACTATCAAAAATGAATTATTCGTGAATTTCGGAACTGCGTCCTACAACAGCACAAGATTCTAATACTGATGCCTGAAGGTCGAACTCGCTGAGGAAATCAACGTTCTTAACTCTGGCATCGTATAGTTCCCTGAAATTCTTAATGGTGGTGGCTATAGGGTTGGAAGATGTCTGACCCAAACCGCAACGTGTGGTTTTGCGCAGTATCTCGCCCCAGGCTATCATATCGTCGAGGTCTTTCGTAATGGCATGACCGGCAACCACTTTTTCTATAGAGTTCTTCAGAATGGTGTTGAACGAACGGCAGGTTACGCA
>CAZRFL010000117.1:0-2110 GCA_964599365.1 uncultured Bacteroidales bacterium | reverse complement strand
GAGATGCTCAGCAGTTTGGTTCCTGCCGATTCCTGGGTTCCCATGGCATTGTACCAGGCACCGCCTTTTTCCAAAATCTTCACAGCCGAACAGAATGTTTCGACATTGTTTACTATGGTTGGTTTTGCCTTGTAGCCTTTTTGTACGGGGAAAGGAGGACGGTTGCGGGGTTCGCCGCGTTTGCCTTCCGATGATTCTATCAGTGCCGATTCTTCACCGCAAACATAAGCGCCTGCGCCGAACTGAACACGAATATCGAAATCGAAACCTTTGCCCAAAATGTTTTTCCCCAAAAGGTTCTTGGCACGCATTTCTATCAAAACGCTTTCCATATAAGCTTTCATGTAGGTGTATTCGCCGCGCAGATACAATATACCTTCTTTGGCTCCAATGGCATATCCGCCAATGGCCATACCTTCGAAAATCATATGGGCACGCTCGGTCAGCAGCACGCGGTCTTTAAAAGTACCGGGTTCGCCTTCGTCGGCATTGCACAATACATAATGATCGCCGGTTTCGCGCGAGCAGAAATCCCATTTCATACCGGTAGGGAAGCCTGCGCCCCCGCGTCCGCGAAGATTGGATTCTTTCACTTCGGCTATCACGCCTTTGTTGTCCATATATAAAGCTTTCTCCAGGCCTTTGCCCATGGTGTATTCGCCCAGGGTAACCGCACCGCGTTTGCGGATGTTGTTGTTCACCATCGATTTCATCAAAGGATGAGCATTTTGTCCGTCGCCCAGTTGGGTATACATTTCGCTGACGTCTTTTCCGGCGCGCATATCGGCCACCAGTTTGCGTACTTTTTCGCGGGTAAGCGAAGTAAATACAACGTTATTGATCAATGCGGCAGGTTCCTGGTCGCTCATGCCTATGCAGGCGGTGTAGCGCAGACCAATTTGTCCGTCTTCAGTGGTTTTGCCAAAGCTGACGCCGGTGAGTTTTTCGAACTCGTCGGCCACATCGTCCATGCCCATCATGCACGAAACCACGCTGTTGTTTAAATACACGGCGTATTTGCCCACGGGTTTGCAGGTGAAAAAGTGATAGAACGAACGTACCTGAATTACGTCGACTTCGGAAATATGAAGTGCAGTAGCAATGGTGCTCACCGCCTCGTCGGAAACGCAGCCGAATTCGGCCTGAACGCCGAGCAGTATGTCCATCATGCGGCCTGCATCGTTACCGAAGGTTCCGAGAATACTTAAAATTCTTTCTTTCATAAGGATATATTAGAGTTTATTGATAATTGTCAGCAAAGGATTGACAAAAGTATTCAGTTTTTCGGAAAAAAAAAGGGTTAGGGAAAAAATATTTTGGGGCTGTAGCCTTTCCACTTAAGACCAATGTCTTGAATACTGAGTGTAGTCGAAGTATGGGCGCCCCCCTTCGGGGCCGGGCTATCCATTACAAGTCCTCATTTCGCTACGCTCCATTCCGGGCTTTTCATTACTATCCCTCACGCTGGGGGCCATCAGCCTTCCATTTCATCAACAGCACTTCGCCCATCAATCCCTCTGCCCCTCTGACAGGGTGACTGTGTGCAGGGTTGTGCGTTGTAGCTCACCCCGTCAGTAATCACAAAATAAAAAGGAATTCCACTAAGAACCCTCAATCGATATCGATTCTAAATAATTTAAAAATGTAAAACGCTGTAAAACTGATTAGTGTGTTCACTACTCAGATATTGACTGCACGTGTCATGAAATTGACTGCACGAGTCATGAAATTGACTGCACGTGTCATGAAATCGACTGCACGGGTCATGAAATTGACTGCACGGGTCGTGAAATTGACTGCACGGGTCGTGAAATTTGTTGCAAAGTCGTAAAATTGACTGCACGGGTCATGAAATTCATTGCACGGGTCATGAAATCGACTGCATCTATGACAAAATTTCCGGTAACTATGACAATATTTCCTGTCGGTATTCAAATATTTACTGCGCCTATCAAAATATTTGCTGCACACAATAAACTGTAAAATCCGTAGTACGGCTCCAAGCCGTACTACGGATAAAAACCCCCAATCCGCTCAAAATAATTTCGCTCCTCTGCCTGCCTGTTTTCTAAGACATGACCAAATATTTTTAATAAAAATTACGCCACAA
>CAZRFL010000116.1:0-9144 GCA_964599365.1 uncultured Bacteroidales bacterium | reverse complement strand
CCAGAAGCGCGCCCATATCAGTTGTTATCAACCGCGATGGTTTGTTCTGCGAAAACTCATTCCGTCTGAGAGCGGTTGCTACAGGCAGTGGCCCTTTCACCTACGAATGGAATACCGGCGAAACTACATCTAATATTATTGCTGATGCCAATGGTGGCGACTATTCTGTGGTGGTAAGCAATGCTCTGGGTTGCGATTCAAGTTACCATACTGTTGTATCGGCTGACCCTACTGATTTGATGCCAGAATATACTATGTATGCATTAAATAGCATCAGACTTAACAAAACATTGGTTACATCCGGTTCGCTGGGAGTTAAATCTACCTGCGGAACGATGGATGCAACCAACGGCACTCATATTGATGATGCATCGAGTTGGGTTAAGAGCAAGAAAATTTACAAAGATTGCAGCAGTACCATTGCTACGGTAAACAAAACCTATGCTAATGTGGTTATGCCGGTTTTTGAATCGAATAATACTTCTACTTGCACTAATGTTACTGTTGCTTGCAACGCTACAACCACGTTGAACGATTCGATTTACAATACTATCACGCTGAATACAAATGCCACTGTAATCTTCACCAAAGAGAATATTAATATCAAAACCCTCAACCTCGGACAAGGTTCAACAGTTAAATTTACGGTAGCTTGCGGTAAAGTTCGTATTAAGAACGCAATTTGTGCTTCGAAACTTGTAAACATCAATCCGGAAAAGAAATCGATGTTGTTCTATTGCGAGAATAATGTTTCGTTCCAGGAAGGTGCTCATGTGTATGGTATTTTCTATCTGGCTTCCTGTGGTAAGATCAACTATTCTTTCAGCTTAGCCGATTATTGTAATCAACGCTACAACGACTTTGAAGGCATGGTAATTGCAAAAGATATTTATTCAGGGAAAAATACTACATGGACTTTAAATAATTTCTGCCAGGGTTGTCTGGTGTTAAGAGAACAGGGTACTGAATCAGAGGATATTTCTGAATCAGGCAATATACTACTTAATAATTACCCTAATCCTTTCACTCATGCTACCTCGATAACCTTCACCTTGCCTGAAGATGATCACGTCACTTTAAAAGTGTACGATGTTTCTGGGAAACTCATCGCTTCCTTACTTGATAAAATGGCAGATAAGAATCAGGAATACAAAGTTAATTTTGATGGTAGTGAACTTCCAGCCGGTATTTATATTTATAAATTAACGACCGGAAATGAAGTGTTGACTGGCAAAATGACTTTATTTAGATAATATTTTCTATTGATCAATTAAAACCCTCTGCATTTGCGGAGGGTTTTTTTATTTAGAGAATCCAAATGGATTTCCTTTTTGTTCGATCTGCCAAAATACACTGTATAAGCCATATGTGCCATGGAATTCGTATTTTGGCCAATAACGTCAGTTCTTTGTTTACAAACGATAGGAATCCAATTGAGAACGGTTGTTACTTAACCAATACCTGTCGTTATCGATCCATTAAGTGTCGTATCTTGGCCAAGTACGACCGTATTTTGGCCAAGTACGACCGTATTTGGCGAGAAAACGATAGTATTCGGATTAAAACCGGTAGTGATCTGACAGATACCTGTCGTTATTGTTTTAGGAACAAGTTGTGTTGGATCAAGAACAACAGTTCTTAGTCCTACAACGATCACTTATAGCCGTGAATAAACTGCAATAATTTTTTCAATAGGATAAGCTGATTTTGCCAGTTAACCATGCCAACACTAAGCATTACCTTGCAAAATAACTTTGTGAAATTTTGATGAACTGAATTGTAAGCCTTGCTTCCTATCCAGGAATTCTAATAACACCAAAAAATCATGGCTTATAAATGCTTTTTATTAGAAAGCTGATTCAAAAAACACAATGTAGTACCAGGGCGATTTATCTAGGTCGATAAGGTATTTTAACCTGAAATAATCAGGTGCTTTTGCTCTTGATTGAGGCTTGTAACTATTGTACTTTTGGATACTTAGACTAGGAAACTCAGATTACGCAGAGCTTATAAAAATTACTTTTTTTCGACATGGAAAATTCTACTTTTAAACATTCAGAAATTATTTGTTTTGGCCTCATGATATTCTTTATTATGCTATCAATTAAAATGAACGCACAAAGCAGATCACTTGTATTCAGAGGTAACGGAAGTGATAAAGCATATATGGTTATGAATGGCGGAAGTCAAACCACCCCCGTTTACCTAGTAGTAAACAATCCCAATCCGATTGCCATCAGGCGAACAGGTACAGATGGAGGATGGATCATTTCAGAAAATGAATTTAATATCGTCCGTTGGAATATGGGGAGCAACACTGGAACTTTTGTGGTGCCTTTCGGGGCTTCAACAGGAATTGCAACTGATGAATATATTCCACTAAGCTTTACCAAAACGTCATCAGGGGCTTCTGATGCTATGTTTGCAACTTTTGGCACTGGTTCTGACAATACAACCTATCCATCAGATGTTGCGAATATGAATGGGATTTTTGGAGGGTCGGCAGATAATAACCTTATCGATAGGTACTATTTTATTGATGTTACCAATACCATTACCGCTGAAATGGAATTCAGTTACAAAGGTTCCGAAAATGCTACCACTGTCGATCCAACCAATCTGACTTCGCCACAACAATGGGATAATACGAGTCAAATGTGGCTTTCGTCTATTGGTCCCGGTGCGAATGGGGTAACCTCAAATATAGGTGTAATTCCATCAGGAAGCACCTCTTCATTTTCTGCATCCAAGGTCTGGGCACTTTCGCACAATGAACAACCGCTGCCCATTCAGTTGATTAGCTTCGATGCAGTTTGTAATACGAATCAGATAGACTTATCGTGGACCACTGCTACCGAAACCAATAATAGTTTGTTCACTGTTCAACGAAGTTCTGACGCCACCAATTTTGAAGATATTACATCTATACCGGGAGCTGGCAATAGCAATATTTATGTTGATTATAATGCTAAAGATACTGATCCTTTAAACCAACTTGCTTATTATCGGCTAAGACAAACGGATTATGATGGTAACTATACCTTCTCTGCAGTTAAAACTATTGAAAAATGCAGTGATGCATCGTTGGCTAACAATGTTTATTTTGATGCGGCATCAGGTTCTGTTATTGTAAATCAAACAGGCGAAGATGCATTGCCGTTCACAGTTAGTCTTCAGAATATGATTGGGCAGCAGATAATAGCGGAAACACCGCGTCAGATTGGACAAGCACGCATAGATGTCGGCTATTTATCTTGCGGAGTTTATATGATAGTGGTCAGAAGCGAACGCGAAGTCTTTTCTAATAAAGTATATATTGGCAGATAGTCAGTAGAAGCGGGAGGAACTCATTTTTTTTTAGGGAAAGTAAATAGAGGTTGTCATTATTTGGCAGCCTCTGTTTTAATTATTATGTCCCCATTTCAATAAATTTCTATGTTGTGAGTCGGGAGATTTAAGTTTAACTAAGTACTCTCTCAAAAAAGGCTGTTATTTCCAAATTGTACCATTAACTTAATTGGTAGTTAGATTGTAATCTTTGGCTTTCAATTTTTGTAGATTTTAGGGAGAGTTAAGGTAATTAAGATTAACCTTTATAATAGGAAATCTAAAGATTGTGATGTAAGGATTCTTGAAATTTAAAATGATCGGTGAAAAATATTTGATAGGCGTTAAAAATTATTACGTCATTAAAATTTCTTTACATGGCTGTAAAGTAGGTTTGGTGCTGATTTGAGGAGTTTTTCAATGAGTGCCACCAATTTATTTTGATCTGCCAATGAAACTTTTTAAATTTATTGGCGTATTCTGCTGCTTAACAATACAATTAGCAGGGATTTTTATTAATGCAGAGAGAAATAAATGTTTTCAAGTTTTTATCGATCTTAAAAAATATTTACGATTTTACTTGACTTTTTATTTTTATGTATTATCTTTGCAAAGTCTATAAACAGATTAAACGACGACGAAAAATGGAAAAACGCCTACGTAAAGTAGTATGTTCCGTAAATTTGGTCTACAAGATTAACGGAAAAATAAGCTGCCGTTTGAGCAGATTTATTGATAATTTTTCGGTTTTTTTAATTTTTTATTCAAATGGTTTGAAAAATTTTCGACCTATTTCTCAAAACTCACTTGTCGTTTGTCAGATTTGTTGCCTAAATGTTGAACCCAATAACCCGAGATCATTCATATTCTCTTATTAAAACAAAACGAAAATGAAAAATTCTACCCTCCAAGTCTTAATTAGTTTAGCGTTATTTTCATTACTAGGCTTATCAAGTTTAAACGCGCAGAATATAGGGATTAATACTGATGGTACAACCCCGGATAATTCGGCTATGCTTGATATAAAAAGCGCCAATATGGGATTACTGGTACCACGTATTTCCCTAAGTTCTTTAACAGATGCCAGCACCATTGCTACTCCGGCCAATTCGTTATTGATATTTAATACGAATTCCAGTGTAGGCTTAGGTAAAGGATATTATTATAATGATGGTACCACGGTCAGTCCTGATTGGGTGCCTTTGTTGAACAAAAACAACTCATGGCTTACAACAGGTAATACCGGGACCACACCTGGAACACATTATTTAGGAACCACAGATTCTAAAGAACTGTACATAAAAACAAACGGAACCGAAAGAATGAAGTTCTCAAAAGATGGTGGAACTTCCGGACCAAACATAACCATAACTAGTGTGGCTGATACTTCGAGTGGTCTGAAGATTAAAGGTGGTTCTACCTCTAATGGAAGCATACTGGAGTTAATGTCTAACTCAACAGCAGGTATAACTGAGGATTACGGAAAAGGACTTTATGTAAACAAATATGGTGTTAATACTAATCCCAGCCACATGGCTATGGGAATGTTCTCTTCTGTTGCCAATTCTGGAGTTGATTCCAGAAACATAGGTGTGGGAATTTATGCCCGTGGTGCCTATCAATCGGAAGGTATACTGACAAATGTTGAAGGTGTAAATAACGGTACCGAACAGCACATGATAGGTAATACTATTTGGTTGGATGGCAACGGAAATTCTAATTCAGGAAGCACCACCACTGGAATTGATGTGAGAAGTTTTGGAGCTGGCGGCGTCAACACTGGTCAAAGTTTATATGTAAGTGGTGGAGACTATCAGGCAGTTGGGCTTGATATTATGACCATATCTAATGGTCTTGATCCTGGTTTTGCAATTACTGCAACAGTAGCCGGTGATCATAACCCTAGTACCGGCCCCCAGTCTTTCGGAGCTTATTTAAGTAATTCATCCACTTCTTCACGTTCCGATAGTTGGGCTTATGGTATTTTGGCAGATGCACAGGGTGCTTCGGTTGGAACCAATTGTGCTGCATTTTTTACGGCAGTTAATGCCGCAGCCGGTAAAAACTATGCGCTTATTGTTCCTCATTATAATGCTATGGCAGGATGGGGTGGCTGGGTCGGAATTGGCACTATCCATCCGGAAAGATTATTACAAGTAGATGGAACTGTTAGGATAGGGGGGGGTAATAATATTGGAAGAATTGAATTGGAAGGTAGTAATCACAATCTTACTACCATTGTGGCAAATGCTCCAGCAAGTAATATAAAATTTTTATTACCGGCCACAAAAGGTAACGTAAATGATCTTTTAACTGTTACTAGTATCGTTTCAGATACTACTATCCTTTCCTGGTCACCGGCAGCTGCTGTTGCTAATTGGTCTTTAACCGGAAATGCCTCAACCAATCCTACCTCAAATTTCATTGGTACTACGGATAATGTTGATTTCATAATTAAAGCATATGGTACTGAAAAAATTCGTTTCATAGCTGGTGGGCAAACACAAATGAATGGCGGTCTTTATGTAATGTCATCCCTGGGTGTGGGTACTACAACTTGTCCCGGTAGAATGGAAGTTGTTGGTGGCAACATAAATTTAAATGCTAGTTCAAATTTTCCTACAAGTATTAACACTGGAACATCTACAGGAGCAGTTTCCATCGGAAATAGTGCTGCAGGTGCTATAACAATCGCGTCCGCCTCCTCAGTAAACATTAGCACCGGGACTGGAGTTAGTGCGACAACTACATTAGGTACCAGTGGCGCACAGATTTTTGCTTCATCTACGACTAACTCTGATAAAATTGCCATTGTTCCTCAATCAGCCACAGCAACAAATACATTCACAGGAACCATAACGTCAAACGACTTAACTGCAAACAGACAATGGACTTTACCTAATGCAGATGGTAATTTTCTTTTAACTGCAGGACCGGGAACATCGACAACTGTTCTTCATGGAAATGCAACTGGGTTGCCAACCTGGGGAGCGGTTAGTTTGTCTGCTGACGTGTCAGGAACATTACCCGTTGGTAATGGTGGTACAGGCACAAATACTTCTCCAACTCAGGGAGGTATTATATATGCAGCATCATCCTCAGCAATGGCTTCAACTGCTGCAGGCACTTCAGGACAGATACTTCAATCAAATGGAAGTAGTGCACCAACATGGGTAAACAAAGAGACAACTGTATATTTAAAGGCTGATGTGACAGATAATACAGGCAATAATACAATTACAGATGTGACTGGATTGAGTGTGGCAGTGGCTGCAAACACTACTTATAATTTTCATGCTGAAATTTTTTACACAGCAGCATTAACCACTACAGGATCACGATGGTCAGTCAATGGGCCTGCTTTAGGAACCGGTTCTATATCATATACATCTTCCTATCAATTAACTGGTAATAGTTCAACAAATAATGCTGCTATGACATCTTATGATTTGCCGGCCGCAAGTAATGCCACATCTATAATTGTTGCTTACAATATGGCATTTATAGACGGAACTATTACTACAGGGGCAACAGCAGGTACATTAATAGTGCGTTTTGCAACTGAAGTAAATGGATCGGCAATTGTTGCAAAACCCGGAAGTTATTTGAAAGTATGGTAATAATTAAAAGAGAAAAAAGATTGTTAGATTAAAACTTTGATGAATTGCATTTTGAACTAGCACTTTCCCATTTTTCAAAGTAATAAAGTTTAAAAGGTGAAACCAAAACAAATAAATTAAGTATAAACGTCACAAACCAAAACCAAAACAATGAAAAAAATGAAAATTATGTTTACAAAAATCAAGAAGCAGAGCTTAAAACTGTTTTTTAGCTTTTTGCTTCTCAGTCTGATGACGCTCAGCGTTTCAGCACAAAGGACAGCATGTTTTAATGCTCCTAACAGTATGTACACCAATACCGATCCCGGAAAGTGTTATCGTTCGGTAACCTCTAATGTGTATGATGTGCATTTTGGGGGTGGTTTTTCATGTCCTACCAGCGAATTAAATTACTGGACCTTTAGTTATGTTTTAGATGGCTCTACTTCAGGCTCAGGAACGGGTTCGTTAAATGGTCTTTTGTTAAATAAAGGAACAACTGGAGTTACCTGGACCGGAGTATATAATAGTACCGGTTTTGTTCTTAATTTCCAGAGGTTTACCGTAACAGTTAACGATAACGAACCTCCCGCAATCGTTTGTCCTCAAAACATTACAATTGATAATGAACTTGGATTAAATGGTGCAACGGTTACTTATCCTTTGGCTACAGCAACTGATAACTGCGAAGTTGAATCTATCTATGTGTTAGCCGGATTGGCAAGCGGATCTTTCTTCCCTGTTGGTACATCAAATATCCAGTACCAAGCAAAAGATGGTACCGGTAATTTAGCTAATTGCAGTTTTACAGTTACTGTTGTGGATAATATTGTTCCTACTTTAAGTTTACCTGGTAAAATCACTACAACAACAACCACTACTGATGGTAGCAATGTTATTTATCCTTCTGTTCTTACTTCTGACAATTCAGCCGGTCCTATTTACTTAGAAAGAATTAAAGGACCTGCCAGCAGTGAACTCTTTCCTCCGGGCTCAACTTTCGTAGTTTTCAAAGCCACCGATCCTTCAGGCAATTTTGTAATTGATTCATTTGAAGTTGAGGTAGTAGATAATCAAGCACCGATTATTGATTGTCCTACCAATGTCGTTGTTAATAATAAAGAAAACCAATGTGTGGCTACAGTTGACTATATTGTAACTGCCAATGATAACTGCCCTTCTTTCCTCAATTTCTTCAATACCGAAGGTTTACTTCCCGGTATGGATATTCCTGTGGGAACCACTTCTACTGTAACCTGGAAAGCTGTTGATAACAATAATACTACTACTTGTACTTTTACGGTAACGGCTGTTGATGTTGAGAAACCAGTTTTGATTTCACCTCCTGCCGATATAACTACTACTAAAGATGCTACTGTTTGTGGTAAAACCGTTACTTACGATTTACCTACCGTTGTTGACAATTGCTCAGCTCCTGTAAATATTGTTTTTACTCAAACTGCAGGTTTGGCCAGCGGTTCTCTATTCCCAATAGGAACTACTACCAATACTTTCCAATATGTGGATCAGGCCGGAAACACTCAGACATTTTCTTTTAATGTTACTGTAACTGATCCCACTCCTCCTTCTTTAACTCCACCAGCTGATATTACTATCACTTTGAATCCTGGTGAAACCATTGCTTTAAACGTAGATTTGGGCTTAGCTGATTTCAGCCAGAATTGTCAGGTTAGCAGTTTATCTAATTCAGCAGTTCCCGATCCATTGAATCATGGAACAGCCAATTTTACTATTGGAACCACTGTGGTAACATGGACTTTGGTTACTCCTAACGGAACGGTTACTGCTACTCAAAATGTAAAAGTTATCGAAAACAATACTTGCTGTGCTTCATTTAATGTTAGCATTACTGAAGATAAGGAATTCTCCACTTGTGCCACAGCAGCAGCTACTTTAACTGCTACAGTTGATACAGGCATTTGCGCTCAAACAACTGCATTTGGTTACCTCTGGTCAACCGGTGCTACTACACCATCAATAGATGTTACAGCCGCTGGAACTTATAGTGTAACTGTTACCAATGCTACCAATTGCGTTGCTTCTAACTCAGTAACAACAACAGTTACCATTCCTGAAAACTCAGGTGCTAATTTTGTAATTCTGGCTCGTCAGCATGTACAACTTTTCCGCAGTACCGTTTATTCAGGTGGCGTGGGTATCTCCAACTTTAAATACGATTGCGGTTATCTGAAAGAAG
>CAZRFL010000115.1:0-9236 GCA_964599365.1 uncultured Bacteroidales bacterium | reverse complement strand
CAAACTACTCCCTCCAAAAACAAAACCACTCACCCCAAAACAAAACTTGTCGAAATAACCAAAACAAGTCACGAAAATGCCAAAATATTCTTGTCAGCCCAAAAACAAAACAACTCCAACCCCAAAACAAACAACTCTACCAAAAATAAAGTTAGTCCTCAATCCAAGATCGCAAATCTTAAATCATAAATCTTAAATCATAAATCTTAAATCATAAATCTTAAATCTCAATTCTGAAATCATAAATCTGAAATCAGCGTCTCCGCTCGAACGGATTTGCAATCCGTTTGTCAGATATATATAAGGCTTGTCCGCAAAGGGCATGCCTGTTAATTTCCCCCCAAATCTAAAATCTAAAATCTAAAATCAGAGTCTCCTCCAGATAATCCACCTATATCTGTCCTGCTCAATCCGAAATCTGTAACAATTTATCAATAAAACAATAAAACCATTTTCTTCCTCTCCTCATAACCCTGTTAATAAAATTATCCTCCACATGTCGCGTATTGGGAAGTTTTTCTAAATTTTGTTGATTGATAATTTAAGAGGTGAGAAGATGAAATTTACTGCTCAACAACTGGCCGATGTGCTTGGAGGAAAGATAGAAGGAAACGCGGAGACGAGCGTTTCGAAACTCTCGAAAATAGAAGAAGGCGACGCCGATTCGCTGACTTTTTTGGCCAACCCGGCCTATACGCAATATATTTACCAGTCGAAAGCCGCTATTGCGATAGTGAACAGCGATTTTGTGCCCGAACAACCCCTGACGATGACGCTGATTAGGGTGGAGAACGCTTATACGGCTTTTGCTACGTTGCTGGAAATGTATAATCAGATAAAACTGAACAAAAGCGGTATCTCGGAGCGGGCTGAGGTGGCTGCCTCGGCCAAATTAGGCAGTAATGTGTATGTGGGCGCCCTGGCTTTTGTGGGCGAAAACGTGGTGATAGGCAATAATGTGAAGATTTACCCGCTTTGCTATGTGGGCGATAATGTGCAGATAGGCGATAACAGTACGCTTTACGCTTCGGTGAATGTGTATTCGGATTGTACGGTGGGCCGGAATTGTACGCTGCACTCGGGCGTGGTGCTGGGGGCCGACGGTTTCGGTTTTACGCAACAAGCCGACCTGAGCCATAAAAAGATTGCCCAGATAGGTAATGTGGTGATAGAAGATGATGTGGAAATAGGCGCCAATACCAGCATCGACCGCGCTACCCTCGGCTCGACCATTATCAGACGCGGCTGCAAGCTGGACAACCTGATCATGATTGCTCATAATGTGGAGGTGGGCGAGTATAGCGTGATTGTTTCTCAGACCGGCATTGCCGGCTCGACCAAGATAGGCCGCAATTGTTTGATAGGCGGTCAGGTGGGCATTGTAGGACATATCACCATTGCCGATAATGTGAAGATACAGGCTCAATCGGGCATTCCGGCGAGCATCACCCAGGACGGTGCCATTGTGCAAGGTGCACCTGCCTTCAATATCAAAGAATACCTGCGGTCGTATGTGCATTTTAAGAACCTTCCGAAAATTACATCGCGAATAGATGAATTGGAGAAAGAGTTGAAAGCGCTGAAGAAAGGCTGTTAGACTGTTATACTATTAGGCTATTAGGGCATTAAGGAACTGCTTTATTGTTGAATTGTTAAATTGCTCTATTGTTCTATTGTTGTTTGGCTCTTGGTTAGTATTTTGGGGCTTGGATCTTGGAATTTGAGGCTTGGATCTTTAAAAAGTGGCTGGTATCATGGGGCTTGTATCTTGGGGCTTGGATCTTGGAATTTGAGACTTGGATCTTTAAAAAGTGGCTTTTGGCCATTCAATCGAGCAGCCAATAGAAATATCCCGGCAACAGGAATTGAATTCCCAGAGTTAGTATGGAATAAATAAGGATGAGGATGTTGTTGATGCCGGGTTTGTCGCGGCGAATGACGACAATGATGAAGCGGATGAGGCTGAATAGCAGGTAGAGTAGTATCCACGGAAAAAGCAGCAATATGGGCAGTCGCCAGATTTCGCCTATGAGGGTCATGGGCAACATGGCTTTGGGGTCGTAGAGGGAGGTAGTTCCCTGATGAAATACCTGATAGAGGCCGTTGGTCCAATAGGGTAGGCTCATCCATCCCAGATAAAACACAAAAACAAAAATGTTGATGTTTAGGAATTTGTCGGAGGCCGAGGTGTTTCTGATAAACAGACCCATGATAGCAAGCAATAAGGCAATAGCAGTAAGTCCCAAACCTGCCGACATTATGATGAAACGGTAGAGATAGTCAGTATCGTTGGCGGGGTTTATGTTCCAGGCATCCGTACCCGGTGGAAAGGACAACAAATAGGGCGGAAACAAATTGGCAAATGGCAGCAGGGCCAAAACCAAAAGTGATATTACCAGCAGTATCTTTGTAATTGTCGTCATTCCGAAAATAATTCCGAAATAAAATTAGGTATTTTATTGCTTCGGCAACAAAATATTCAGGCAATCCTTCAGACTGTCTTTCCAGAAAGGAGTGATGACCCCGAAATCTTTTTTTATTTTGGCGAGGCTGAACAAACTGTTGGCAGGACGAGGTGCAGGCAGGGGATAGTCCTTTGCAGGAATGGGATGCACCGGAGTTTTACTGCCTGACAATTCGAGTATGGCCACGGCGAAATCGTACCATGAGATGCAGCCTTCGTTGGCAAAATGGTAGATTTCCGGTTTTGCAGGCAGTTTGCCTGATGCAATAATTTTCATAACGGCTATGGCCAGGTCGCGGGCATAGGTGGGTGCACCTATCTGATCGGAGATGACGTTGAGATGGGTTTTCTCATTAGAAAGCCTCAAAATGGTTTTCACGAAATTGTTCCCATAAGCAGAATAGAGCCATGAGGTGCGAATGATAAGAGAGGGCAACTGATGCTGCTGAATAATCTCTTCGCCTTTGCACTTGGTTTTGCCATAAACGGAAACAGGATCGGTTTTATCGGTTTCGAGCCAGGCACCTTTTTTTGCTCCGTCGAAAACATAATCGGTAGAAATGTGGATCAGAAATATCTTGCAGTTCTGGGCTACTTCGCAGAGATTGCCCACGGCCTCGGCATTGATCCTGAAGGCATTTTGCTGATCCGTTTCGGCTTTATCCACGGCAGTGTAAGCCGCACAATTGATGATGAGTTGGATGTGATTTTTGGCAACCAACTCTTCCATGGCTGCCTTATCGCAAATGTCCATTTCGGCAAGATCGGTAAACAGAAAGGAATGTTCGGTATAGTGTCCGCAAAGCAACCTAAGTTCGCTGCCCAATTGCCCATTGCTGCCAGTTACCAGTATGTTCATTCTTGATTTATGATTTCAGATTTATGATTTCAGATTTATGATTTATGATTTTTGATTTGAGACCGCAGATCAAAGTCACTTTCTGAAATATTCAATGGTTTTCTGCAGGCCTTCGCGAAGCTGTACTTTGGGTTCCCATTGGAGTTCTTTTTTTGCCAAAGTGATATCCGGTTTTCGCTGCAAGGGATCGTCGGAGGGCAATGGCTGATAGATGATCTTCGATTTGGATGCCGTGAGTTCAATTACCTGCTGAGCCAATTCCAGAATAGTGAATTCAACAGGGTTGCCAATATTTACGGGTCCTATGAATTCATTTCCGGTATTCATCATTCGAATCATTCCGTCTACCGTATCATCAGCATAGCTAAAACTGCGTGTTTGCGAACCGTCACCGTAAATGGTAATGTCTTCGTTGCGCAAGGCCTGATTGATGAAGTTAGAAACTACACGACCATCATTGGGGTGCATACGCGGCCCGTAAGTATTGAAGATGCGAATGATCTTGATGACCACATTGTTCTGACGATGATAATTCATGAAGAGGGCTTCGGCACAACGTTTTCCTTCGTCGTAGCAGGCACGGAAACCTATGGGATTCACATTGCCCCAGTAGGATTCGGGTTGGGGATGAACCTTGGGGTCGCCGTAAACTTCGCTGGTTGAAGCCTGAAGTATCTTCGCATTGATACGTTTTGCCAGTCCCAACATGTTGATGGCTCCCATTACAGATGTTTTTATGGTCTTGATGGGGTTGTATTGGTAATGTATGGGCGATGCAGGACAAGCCAGATTATAAATCTCATCTACCTCTATGAAGAAAGGCATGGTGATATCATGCCTGATCAGTTCGAAGTAGGGGTTGCTCATCAAATGAACGATATTTTTCTTCTGTCCTGTGAAGTAATTGTCTACGCAAACTACTTCATTTCCTTCGTTCAGCAGTCGTTCGCAAAGATGCGACCCCAGAAATCCGGCCCCGCCGGTTACCAATATTTTTTTCCTCATGGGTTATTTTACAGTGTCAATTCCAATGCAGTAATAATCGAAACCTTCGGCTTTCATGACAGCCAAATCGTAGATATTTCTTCCATCGAATATCACATGTTTCTTCAACAATTTTTTAATGTTATCGAGGTTGGGAGCACGGAATTCGGTCCATTCGGTAACGATCAGCAAACAATCGGCGTTGATGAGGGCTTCGTACTGATCTTTTGCGTATTCAATCTTATTGCCCAAACGACGTTTGGCTTCTTCCATGGCTTCGGGATCATAAGCTTTTACCTTAGCGCCGACAGCGAGGAATTTCTCGATGAGCACCAGTGCGGGAGCTTCGCGCATATCGTCTGTCTCGGGTTTAAAGGAAAGTCCCCAAATGGCGATGGTCTTATCTTTTAACTGATTATTGAAATACTTAACCACCTTGTCGAACAGAACGCTTTTCTGGTCATCGTTCACTTCTTCTACTGATTTCAGCACGCGGAGGCTGTACCCGTTCTCATCAGCAGTTTTAATCAAGGCTTTTACATCTTTAGGAAAGCAAGAGCCGCCATAACCAATACCCGGATAGATGAATTTGTTTCCAATGCGTGTATCGCTGCCTATTCCCTTACGCACCATATTGACATTGGCACCCATGATTTCACACAGATTGGCAATGTCGTTCATGAAACTGATCTTGGTAGCCAGCATGGCATTGGCTGCATATTTTGTCATTTCAGCGCTGGGGATATCCATAAAGATGACCGGATGTCCGTTCAGGGTGAAAGGTTTGTAAAGCTTTTGCATGAGTTTTTCGGCACGCTCTGATTCCAGACCTACTACAATACGATCGGGGCGCATGAAATCGTCAATAGCAGCACCTTCTTTCAGAAATTCAGGATTGGAGGCTACATCGAATGGAATGTTGGCTCCGCGGGCATTAAGTTCGTTGGTGATAGCGTTTTTCACTTTAACCGCGGTTCCCACAGGTACTGTGCTTTTGGTAACCACCAGAGTATAATCCTCCATATGCTTGCCTACTTCGGCAGCCACAGCCAATACATGCTTTAGATCGGCACTACCGTCTTCGTCAGGGGGTGTTCCCACAGCAATAAATACGACTTCTGCATCGGGCAGCACCGATTTCAGATCGGTAGAAAAATGCAGGCGATTTTTCTCCACATTACGGTGTATCATAGCATCCAGACCTGGTTCGTAAATGGGCAAAATACCCTTTTTCAGGTTTTCGATCTTGGTAATATCAATGTCAACACAAATGGTGTCAATGCCTACTTCGGCAAAACAAGTACCGGTAACCAGACCAACATAACCGGTTCCAACAACAACGATTTTCATAAAGTATAAAGATTAATGAGTAAGTTCAATTTTCGACAAAATTAATCATAATGATGAATTTTCAGCACAAGACTAAGATTTAAATATCACTCTCTTCTGCCAGAATATTTTTTCCGCGTGTTCCTTTGAATCTCTGACGAAAAGCTTCTCTTTCCTTCAAAGGTTTGAAATCTTGAATCAGGGCTTGGTCGGCATCAATACTGGGGTCGGTCATGCTGTCGTCCATTTTTCTGAGTACGCCATAAACTATGGGCAGCAATGCTATTTGGTCGCTGACGCATTTATTCACGTACTTGCGTAGAAGTTTCGATTGAAAAGGATCGGAAGCCAGGGCTACCTGAGTGAACCCCATCTGAAGGGCTTGTTTGTAAGAAAAATAGACATTCTCGGTACTGTGTTCCGCTTTTTCTTCTGTAAAAATATGGGCAGGCGGAACACCTATGGCTTCGGCGTATAATGCCATAATTTTGCTTTCCACCCATTGCGAATGTACAGCCGCCCCGGAGAAGATTATGTTTTTGGTTATTCCCTCGTCAAATAAATATTTTGCCCAATAGATGCGGCCTTTCATGATCATATCCCACTGTTTGCCGTTGTATGGGATACCCGGAACAATAACGACATCAAATTTCTTGTCTGAGTTTTGCTTGAGAAACTTCTTGGTTTGCCTCGACGAAAAGGAGAGACCCAGAACGGCCAGAAAAAAGCCTAAAACATCATATACCCTTTGAATGAGGAATTTTTTCATTTAGAGGTTTTAATTTTAATGAGAGAGTTTTAATCCTATCACCCCCATGATAATAAGCATTACCGAAGCAATTCTTAACAGTGAGGCCGTATCTTTAAAATACATGATGCCTATGATAAAGGTTCCGGCAGCGCCAATCCCCGTCCAAACTGCATAAGCCGTTCCAATTGGAATTTCCTTTTGGGCCATCCACAGGAACAAACCGCTCAGTGCCATAGAGGCTGCAGCCATGATGATCCAGAATATTTTTTCGCTGCTATGGGTCTGCGACAATTTAAACCCAAGTGGCCAGCCTATTTCGAAAATTGCTGCCAGCAGCAAATACAACCATGCCATATAAAAGTAAATAAATTTATTCTATCACATTGAGGAGGTTATCTACCAAACGGCTTGCTCCAATGCGGAACAGATTCTTATTCAGCCATTCTTTTCCTAAGATACCTTCTACTATATTGTAGTATCGTACGGCAACTTCCGGCTCCGAGATACCACCCGCAGGCTTAAATCCTATGCGTGTGCCTGTTTTCTGAAAATATTCCAAAATGGTCTCACACATAACAATGGCTGCAAGCTCAGTGGCGGCAGGCTGTATCTTTCCGGTGGAGGTCTTGATAAAATCACCTCCGGCCATGATGGCAATTTCGCTTGCCATGCGAATGTTCTCAGGTGTCAGCAATTCGCCGGTCTCCAGTATCACCTTTAAGTGGGCTTTACCACAACATTCTTTGATGGCGACTATCTCTTCGTAAACTTCTTTATGCAGACCTTCCAGAAACTTGCCTCTCGAAATCACCATGTCTATTTCATAGGCTCCTTCGCAGACGGCATATTTTATCTCGGCAAGTTTCACCGCAATGGGCGATTGCCCTGAGGGAAAAGCTCCGGCAACCGAAGCCACATGTATGCCTTTGCCGGTAAGTTCGGTCTTGCATTGTCTCACAAAAGGGGGATAAACACAAACGGCTGCCACACCGGGGATATTTCTTTCCCTGTCTTTCACATGTATGGCTTTTGTGCATAGATTGCTAACCTTATCCTTTGTGTCCGATCCTTCTAGGGTGGTAAGGTCTACAAACGAAAGTATCTCGCGATAGATAGACTGCAGCGCTTTTTTACCATGTTTGGTTCCGGCCAGTTGTTCGGTTTTTTTACTCCATTGTTTATCGGAGAGCTTGGGATATTCTGAAAATTTAACCATAGCAATTATTTTTCAATGATTATTTTAGTTGCAAAAGTACTATTATTTCCCTTTACTGAAATGGAATACAAACCGGCCGCCAGGTCGCGGGTTGAGAGTATAATATGTCGGCTGCTGCCTTCATTCATCTTATAGGTTTCTGTGTGGACCACTTTTCCCATCGCATCCGTCAGCGCTATTTTCACTTCACCTGTTTCTTTTGAGGGCAGCACAATGTGGATCATTTCTCTCGAAGGATTGGGATAAACCTCCATCTGATTTGCCTCATCCTTGTTTTCTTTCACACCGACAAAAAAGCCATTGAGCGGAAGTTGTATGTAGGAAGCATGATCGGAGCCCACATAAATCTTGTTGGAAGCTATCAGCGTATCCCCGGCGGCATACATAGTCTTGCCGTTGTTCAGATTGCAATCGAAACGCGGATAGTTGGACGAGGTCACATCTACCCTCAGTTTGTGCCCCGCCAAAAAGGTGAGGGCTACATCGGGAAGATCTATGACTGCCTCGTAGACTTGCCCGCTCACCATGGACGAGGTATCGGCTGCCGTAAACCCATCGCGGAAACGCATTCGCCTGATGCCATCCGAAACCAGCATGGATTTTCCATCAGGGTAAACATCGGTGAGGCGAACCGCGAAATCGCAATCCTTCCTGTCAGAAGCTACAAAAAGATGCACGCTGCCTTTGCCTTTCATCACCACCTTATTCACAAAGGCTGCCGAGGTATAAGTAAGCACATCGCTGCGGCTTTCTACCGCCAGGGCCTGGTCGTAGGGTCCCTGCAACAGGTCGGATCTAAGGGTGGAACCGCCTGTGGTGGGCGAAGGATCATGGGGGTCGTAAGTAAGGGATTGGTAAATGCCGGGGCTGACAGGCAGTGAAGTGGTGATGCTTTGGTTGTCTTGCAAGTAAAGAGTTTGGTTGCTAACTCCTGTTGGTGGCCAGCTGGCGGTGTTCTGCCAGTTGTTTTCGCCCATCTGGAAATACTGAACGTAAGGCGTGCTGTTCCATCCGTTGCTCACCTGACGCAGGTAATAATCGAAATGCAGCAAAGCCAGGGAATCGCTCCAACCCACGGCCTCATTGTAGGTTAAGGCTCCCTGTTGGGGCGCACCTATACCGGCGGTTCCGTGTCCGCCATGTGTCCAGGGGCCCATCAGCAAACGGTGTTTATCGCGCACAGTGGTGAAAGACGATTGCCTGATTCCTGCATAGAAATCGAGCATTACTGAAACAGCATGATCGTACCAGCCGCCAATCATGAGCATGGGTGCGTTGATGGAATCGGGGTAGTAGTTGGTGAATTCGGCATAAGTCCAGGTGATGTCGTGGGTTGGGTGGGCCAGCAAGGTGGTCGACATGCCAAATCCGAGGGCATCCAGTTGCTGCACATATTCGGTGCGGTAGTCACCGCCCTGAAAATATTCGTCGTAGTTGTATTGAGGTCCGGCTACCAAAGGCACACAGCACAACAGATGAGGCGGACGGGTGCGGGCCGTTTGAAATTGTATCCTTCCCAATGCCGAGGGACCCCAGGTACCTACTTTGCCATTCGACCAGGGGCGTGTGGCTATCCACTCCACCAGGTCGTAGCCGTCTTTGGCGCGGTCGTAGTTTCCCGCGCAAGCGGCTA
>CAZRFL010000114.1:0-9342 GCA_964599365.1 uncultured Bacteroidales bacterium | reverse complement strand
GGGGATGAATATGGCTCTTTTTATCCAGAACCCTGCTCCCCGTTTTTCTCCACAACACATCATGATTTCTAAGTTTTAATTGTTAATAATAATTATACAAATTTTGTAAGCGTTCGCGCAGGTGTGCTACTGCGTATCGCTTTCGCGATATGATCGTCTTAATGCTTTCACCTTTTTGGTCGGCAATCTGTTGAAGCGTCATGTCTTCCATTTCGTTCAACACAAACACTTCGCGCTGCTTCTCAGGCAATTCGTTCAAAGCATCGAACAAGGCTTCCATAAAGAACTTCCTTTCGGATTCCATGTCAGGGTCAGAAGTATCGGCAAACAAGGCTTCGGGAAATATCATTTCTCCGTCTTCATCCTCATACACCATTTCATCAAGCGAGAGGGTGGTTTGTTTGCGTTGTTTATCCACAATCCTGTTGCGGCTCACACGAAATAGCCAGGCACTCAACTGTCCGATAGGTTCTGTGTCGATCACAGCACTCAACTGATACCACACATCCTGCAGGATATCTTTGGCGTCTTCGTCGTTCTTTACGCGGCTGCGTATAAACCCGAACAAACGCTTCCCATAATCCTGCACGGCTTGTCGGATACTTTGCTGTCGCTGTGCCATCGGTATTGCAATTAATTCGTCCATATAAACAGGTAGACGAATGAACTTAGAAATTACTTTAAAATTAGTAATATTTTTTCAGTCATCCTTCAGAAACCTTTCCAGAGGGACTTGGGGCTTGAGACTTGAGGCTTGGGGCTTGAGATTTGGGGCTTTGTCCTGCAATAATGTCGCTCCTCTGGAGCTTGATATCACGAGGGGGGCTGTTTTTTCTACCAAAATGTCGCCCCCATGGGGCTGTGGCAATCCTATTGCCTTTCCTCACTTATGGGCTTGTCCGCTAGCGGATGGGGCTTGGGACTTGGGGCTTTAGGCTTGGGGCTTTGAATTTGAGACTTAGGGCTTAAGGCTTGGGGGTTTTCCATCTTTTCCATTTTTCCAATCTCTATAATTAAAATTATTTCTCTATTTTTACCGTCCCAAATAAAAAAGACTGCTAATTCATAACTTTAAACAATAAAAATCTAATCGAATGAAACAAAAAATCACGTTCAAACAAAAATTCGGATATGCTTTCGACAAAACCATGTCGAAAGGTACTCCTGCCCTCATCATGTGGCTGGCTATTCTATCAGTACTATTGGTGCTAATTATTGCTACTATTGGAGTAATAGTTGGTGTTGCTCCTGAAGGAGAAGACAAATTAAATTTTATGGAAGCCGCCTGGAAAAGTCTTATGCGCACACTCGACCCCGGTACTATGGGAGGTGATGCCGGATGGGGATTTAGAGTACTTATGTTGGTTGTGACTATCGGTGGTATTTTCATCGTATCAACCCTTATCGGTGTATTGTCGAGTGGCATTGAAGCCAAACTGGATGAAATGCGCAAAGGCCGCAGTTTTGTGATAGAAAAAGATCATACCCTGATTTTAGGATGGTCACCCAAAATCTTTACCATCATTTCCGAACTTACCATAGCCAACGAAAACCAAAAGAAACCCCGTGTGGTGATACTTGCTGATAAGGACAAGGTAGAAATGGAAGATGAAGTTCGCGAGAAAATTGAGAACATGCGCAACACCAAGGTGATTTGCCGCAGCGGAATGCCCAACGACATTGGTGATCTGGGCATGGTTAACCCTCATCAATCGAAAAGTATTATTGTATTGGCCCCTGAAGAAGGCGATGCCGATTCGCAAACTATAAAGACGATTCTGGCAGTTACCAATAACCCCAACCGTCGCAAAGAGCCTTATCATATTGTGGCCGAAATTAAGGATGAAAAGAATATCGACATAGCCCAGATTATAGGAAAAGATGAGGTTGAATTGCTTTTAACAGATGATTTGGTATCAAGAATTATGGTACAAACTTGCCGCCAATCGGGTTTAAGTGTGGTTTATAATGAGATCATGGGATTCGAAGGTTCAGAAATATACTTCAATGATGAGCCTAAACTCGTTGGAAAAACCTATGGTGAAGCTTTGGTTTGGTACGAAGACAGTGCATTGGTGGGTATGAAAACTGCTGAAGGCAATGTGTTGGTGAATCCTCCTATGGATACCGTATTTAAACAAGGTGATCTGGTTATGGCCATTACCGAAGATGATGACACTCTTGTTGTTGCCAAACAAGCCGGAAAAATAGAAACAGAAAAGATAAAGGAAGCCACTGAACGTGCAATCAATACAGAAAAGACCCTCATTCTTGGATGGAACCACCGCGGCAAAGCCATAATGCGCGAACTGAACAATTATGTGAAACAAGGTTCCGAAATTAAAGTGGTGGCTGATACCGACGAAGCCGAGCAAACTGTTAACGAAATCAAGGTTGGATTCCACAACCTAAGAACTGAGTTTGTAAAAGCTGACACAACCGACCGCGATGTAATAAAATCAATGAAACCTGAGATATACGATCACATTATAGTGCTTAGCTATATCGACAACATGGAAATTCAGCAGGCCGACTCTAAAACACTCATCACCCTGTTGCAGTTGCGTCACATATCTGAACAGGAAAACATCGACATGAGCATTGTAAGCGAAATGATGGATCTTCGCAATCGTGCACTGGCCGAGGTAACCAAAGCTGATGACTTTATAGTAAGCGACAAGATGATCAGTATGCTTATTGCCCAGATATCGGAGAACAAAGCCTTGATGCGTGTTTATAACGATCTCTTCCAGGAAGAAGGCTCTGAGATTTACCTGAAACCGGCTTCAGATTTCGTTCAGATTGGTGTTCCTGTTAATTTCTATACAGTAGTGGAATCGGCTTCGCGCCAGGGACATTCTGCTTTTGGTTACCGTATTGTGGCCGAAGCTTTCAATCCTGCTGAAGTGTACGGAGTTAAAATCAACCCTAACAAATCGGAGATGATCACCTTTGCCGAGGAAGACAAGATCATCGTAATGGCGGAAGATTAAGAGATTATTGGACTATTTACCCAAACCGTTTAGCAATTGCATCCATGATGGCTAAACGGTTTTTTTATGGCCTTACAATTCTATTTACCAAGCTATAAAGCACATATCAAATCAGCAAACACCTATCTGTCAGAATCCGTTGAGTTCCATCATTACTGTGGGTAATAATAGTAAAAATCCTATTAGCACCAATCCAATCATAAAGGGAAGTACCCAACGAAACCACTTTTCGTAAGGAATTTTGGCAACACTCAAAACACCCAGCAACACACCCGAAACAGGGGTAATCATATTGGTAAACCCATCGCCCAACTGAAAAGCCACCACTGACGCCTGACGCGAAATACCGATCAGATCGGAGAAGGGAGCCATCAAAGGCATTATCAGAGCCGCTTTAGCCGAACCTGACGGCATGATTAAGTTAATGGCTGTGGTAATACCATACATACCTGAAATGGTGCCCACTTTTCCGCCACCTTCCATAGCGCCTGCCATATTAAAAAGCAAGGTGTCGATAATACCGCCGTTTTGAAGCAATATTATGATACCCCCTGCCAAACCAACAATAAAAGCGGCAGAAAAAATATCCTTTGCCCCATCAACAAACTGTTTGACCAGTTCGTTTGGCTGGTAGGCCATAGCAATTCCTGCCAACAAACCCATGGCAAAAAACATGGTAGCAATCTCCCTCACATACCACTCGTAGCCCAACACCCCCACAATCAGCACCAATATGGAAAATAACAGCAGGTGCATAATGTAAAGTTGAATTGATTTCCGAAGCATCAATATGCCGGGAATTATAAAAGCGGCAGTAAGAAAAGCCATGGCAGGCCAGTTTACTTTCGCATTCCCAAAAGTCATCATCGTTGATGGATAAAGCCAGGTAAATAATACCAACACCACTGTAGTAAGCCCAAAAGTGAACCATGCATTGAACCCTGCTTTATTTTCTTTCAATTCTTCTTCTTCCGCAGCTTTCTTTCTCCAAAAATCATCTTCCGAATACATCACTGATTTGGATGGATTCTTCTTTACCTTGTTGGCATACCACAACACATAGGCGATGCCATAAATATTTATAACTATCCACATAAATAAGCGGTACTCCATTCCGGAGAACAAAGGTAATTGAGCAATTCCCTGAGCTATACCAATGGTGAATGGATTCATTAAAGCACCCGCAAACCCAAGACCAGCACCGACAAAGCACATGCAAACACCAACAATACTATCATATCCCATACGGATGGCCAGTGGAACGAAAATTATAACAAAGGCAATTGTTTCTTCACTCATGCCAAAAACAGCACCAAACACACTAAAAAACAACATTATCAGTACTATTAAAAGATTATGTATTCCCATCCAGCGAAATAAACGAAATCGTTCCAGCTTACGGGCAATATTCAGGAAACGGATAATACCAATATCCAATGCTTTGGATGTATTGATTACCCAGAATGCGGCACCTATTAAAAGAATAAATACAATGATGTCTGCTTTATCAACAAATCCATCAAAAATAGCCGAAAAGGTTTGCCAACTCTGCGGATGACTTTCAGTGGCATGAAAAGAATCCTTAACCACCAATGATCTTTCCACCCCATTCACTGTCACTTTTTCGCGTTCAAAGCTCCCTCCGGGGACCACCCATGTTGCAGCGGCAGCAATTAATACAATAAAAAAAACGATTACATAAGTGTTAGGAATTTGCCTTTTCTTCTTTTCCATAGTTCTGAAATTAATTTCGGCTAAGATAATTATTTGTGGTAATTCAACCGATAACAATTATAAAAACCACCTAAAATGGATAAAGCATCTAAACCTGGAACAGTTTAAAAAAATCGAAGAAATAAAGTTTACTTTCCCACCTTATTGACAGCCCCTGTGTTGGGAAAATAACCATAACGGTTGATGGCTGTTGGCATGGAACAAATGACACCATACTGAGGAATGAGGAAGCGTGCACTCAAACTCTCAGCATTTTCATAATACACACTAACATCAGCATAATCAGGAATACGGTAATACAATCCGTGCTGCTTTGCTTTCAGTTTGTTTTTATTGTCAACGAAAACCTTTAGTGTATCGGTGATGCCGGTCTTATTTATCTTCAGGAAAACGGTTTCTCCGTATCCATTGTCGGTATCGAGCACGCCCTTCAGTTTGGAAAATTTAAATAAGGCAGCGGTATCAGTAGTTTTCGACTGGTTTGGTAAGTAAACGAATGAGTAGGTAATCTTTTTTGTAAAGCTGATACCCGTAAAGAGTTTGCGGTATTCATTTTCCAGCTTTTCCAATTCATCGTTCATGTGCTGGAAAGTTTCCTTGTCATAATTCACTTCCTGAAATCCGCTGATAAGGTTGAAACGGTTCTCTTTCACTTTAATGATGAAATCAGCAGCATCCTTAGCCTTTTGGTCAGGGGTTTTGGCTACCATCGAACGTTTGAAGGTCATCTTCTCGAAACTCACCGAGTCGGTTTTAACCTTTTCAATTATGGTATCCACCTTTTCGAAGAGGTTCAGGTCGGTATAATATTTAAAAATATCGGGATACACATTTTCTTCCTTCTCGGTAGAGAACACCTGCTTTTCAGATTTCATTGAATCCGACTCGGCGGTGGTATTCATCAGCAAACCCGACTCTGTCAGTTGCATTTTAAAATCATGAAGTTTGCTGCACATAGTAATAGGGAACTCTATGTGATAGTATTGTTCGGGGTCAGGTTCCGATACACTCGACATCTTAAACTCGCTTATCTCATAACTGGTAGAACTGGCATTTATCACATTGGTAAGCCCCAGATACTTTTCGGCAAACTCTGCATAAGGACCTTTGATGAGTTCGGTTTCGTTGACCACCACATCTATTCTGATAAAGTTACGTGGTAAAGCATAATAGTAGCCCGCATTGCGGTTTGCTTCCACCAGGTTAGTCACTTTAACCACATTGATTTTGGGTGAGCAGGCTGATAGTATTATCCCGCTTATGATTAGAAGGCAGATTTTTTGAAACAATTTCATTTGATAACAATTTCTTGTGCAAACTTACGAGTATTTTATGATATACAAAACATCCTTCATACAACAGTCAGTTTGAAAACATAGTCTGCTCATCAATAATTTTCTTAATTTTGGTCAAATTTTATCATGCTTTCGAAGAAAACTCAATATTCCTTTTATGCTTTGGTATACCTTGCAAAAGAATACCAAAAGGGCCCTGTATTGATAGGTGATATTGCTGAAAGCGAAAAGATACCCAAGAAATTTCTGGAAGCCATTCTGCTCGAATTGAAAAGAAACGGCTACGTAAACAGCAAGAAAGGCAAAGGCGGCGGCTATTTCCTGATCAAGCCCCCCGATCAGGTGAATCTGGCTGAGATACTGAGAATATTTGAAGGCGCCATTGCACTCCTCCCCTGTGCAGCGTATAAATACTATGAACCCTGTTCACAATGCAAGGATGAAAATAGCTGTGGCATACGCTCCATTGTGAAAGACCTTCGCGACGAAACCGTGAAGTTCCTCAAAAGCTATTCTCTGGCTGATGTTATCAACAAAGAAGACGAATTGTTGAAAAGTTTGTAGTTTTTTTTACTTTAATAGTCTACTAAGTCGATAGGTTTTGTATTTTTGCACAAAATAATACAGTAACTATCATGAAAAGAACCTCTATTTTATTTATTACAACGTGTTTAACAGCCGTTTTGCTATTTTCAGTTTCTTGTGGCAACTCTTCCAAAAAACAAAATCCTGCCGATCTTCAGGGC
The DNA here is from genome assembly GCA_964599365.1 of uncultured Bacteroidales bacterium. Lineage (GTDB taxonomy): Bacteria > Bacteroidota > Bacteroidia > Bacteroidales > CAIWKO01 > CAIWKO01. The sequence continues at coordinate 2,574 of CAZRFL010000114.1, read as the reverse complement.
AGCATTTCCATTTCCGGGGCTTTTGCCATGTATCCCCTTACAGTGAAATGGGCCGAAGAATTTAAGAAGTTACATCCCAAGGTTACCATTGACGTTTCTGCAGGAGGTGCCGGAAAAGGCATGACAGATGTTTTGAACGGATTGGTTGATGTGGCCATGTTCTCGCGCGAAGTCAGCAAAGAGGAGATAGATAAAGGTGCCTGGTTCATTGCTGTTGCCAAAGATGCGGTTTTGCCAACCATAAACACCGAAAACCCTTCGTTTAAAGCAGTGACCGAAAGAGGTCTTCAACAACAGGAATTTGCCGATATTTTCCTTACTGAGAAGATTACCAAATGGAAACAACTTTTGCCGACTGCCGGTAAAGAAAAGATCAACGTATATACCCGTTCGGATGCTTGCGGAGCCGGTGAAATGTGGGCAAAATACATGGGCAAAAAACAGGAAGATCTGAAAGGCATTGGTGTGTTTGGCGACCCCGGTATGAGCGATGCTGTGAAAAAAGATAAATTCGGGATGGGTTTCAATAATGTGATTTATGCATACGATCCCAAAACAAAGAAAAACTACGACGGAATCTCTGTTATCCCTCTCGACCTGAACGAAAACGGCAAAATAGATGCTGCTGAGAATTTCTATTCCAATCTGGACAGTTTGATGCTCGCTATCAAAGAAGACAGGTTCCCCTCGCCTCCTGCCCGTGATCTCTATTTTATCACCAAAGGCAAAACAGAGAATATGCTGGTTATTGAGTTCTTCAATTTCGTTTTGAGTGAAGGTCAGAAATACATTCACGAGGCAGGCTATGTTACTCTGAACGATGCCCGATTGAAAACAGAAACTGAAAAACTTAGCAAATAGTTTTCTATGCAATTGCTGAAGCACGAAAAGGTTATAAACTCCTTTATGTATTTTTTTCTGGGTATCATCATTGCGATGCCTGTGATACTTATAGTGGGTTTGCTGTTTAAATCCGAAAGTGTGCTTCATGCCAATTCACTTTCCGATCTGTTGTTTTCGACCGAATGGAAACCTTTTCAGGGTAAGTTCGGCTTCTATTCCTATATCTACAGTTCGGTACTGGTCACCATGCTGGCATTGATAATATCTGTGCCTATCTGTTTGTTTGCGGCCATTTACCTGACTCAATATGCCAAAAGTATTTACCTGAAGGCGATTCAACCGGTAATTGATATACTGGCGGGCATACCTTCCATTATTTTCGGAGTCTGGGGTATTTTGATCATCGTACCCTTTATCTCCAAATATCTGGCACCTTTCTTTGGCATAGAGACCGCGGGTTATTCCATACTGGCCGGAGCTTTGGTTTTATCAGTAATGATTATTCCCTTTATTCTCAATATTCTGCTCGAGATATTCAAAAGTATTTCGAAGGAATTGCCCAAGGCTTCCATTGCCTTAGGAGCCACCCAATGGCAGACCATAAAGTATGTGGTGTTGCGCAAAGCCTTCCCGGGGATAATTTCTGCTATTGTGTTCGGATTATCGAGGGCTTTTGGCGAAACCATAGCCGTGTTGATGGTGGTGGGCAATGTGGCCAAGATACCTTCGAACATTTTCCAGCCGGGCTATCCTTTGCCCGCATTGATAGCGAACAACTATGGAGAAATGCTTTCCATTCCCAATTACGATTCGGCATTGATGTTTGCCGCCCTGATACTGCTGGTGATTGTACTGTTTTTCAACCTGGCGGCAAGGTTATTAATTTCAAGATACGAAGCAAAGGTTTGACATGAGAAAGAAACTGCTGGCACTCGAAGAAAATTTCTTTAAGCTGTTGATGAAGCTGTCGATAGCGGTGATTGTGCTTGTACTTTCGTTGATTGTTTTCAGCATCTTCTATCGTGGATTGCCCTCACTTACCTGGGAAATGATCACACAGACACCCAAGGGAGGATATTATTTCGGTAAAGAAGGCGGAGTGTTGAATGCCATAGTAGGTTCTTTGTATCTGGCTTTTGGGGCCACCCTGCTGGCTCTCATCATGGGATTGCCGGTGGCTATGCTGATGAATATTCACCTGAGGAAATTCAAACGATTGGTCAATTCGGTGAGGTTCTTGCTGGACCTTTTATGGGGAGTTCCTTCCATAGTTTATGGTGCCTTTGGGTTCAGTGTGATGATTTTCTTCGGAATGAAAACTTCTCTGCTGGCCGGTATCGTTACGGTTGCCTTGTTTATTCTGCCCATCATGATCAGGGCCATAGATGAAGTGCTGAAAAATGTTCCGGTGGGTTTGCTCGAAGCATCCATGTCTTTAGGTTCAAACAAATCGCAAACGGCATTTAAGGTATATGCCCGTCAGTGTTCGTCGGCCATTGTTACCGCCATCATGATATCGTTTGGCAGGGCCATTGGCGATGCAGCTTCGGTGCTGTTCACCACAGGCTATACCGATAACATCCCAACTTCGGTGATGCAGCCCTCCGCCACACTTCCCCTATCCATTTTCTTCCAGTTGAGTTCGCCCATTCAGGAAGTGCAAAACCGCGCCTATGCTTCCGCAGCCATTCTCACCATCATCATTTTATTGATTAGTGTGCTGGCCAGAGT
>CAZRFL010000113.1:0-9951 GCA_964599365.1 uncultured Bacteroidales bacterium | reverse complement strand
TGTATTTCAATGTTGTAAATGGAACTTATATCTTCAAGATCGCGCTTAAAGGTTCGTTTCGATATATTGAAATCGAAATCCTGCAATTCGGATTCCCTGTCAAGATAATCCGCTATCTCATTAAATGTAGCCGGATTTTTACGAAGTTTAGTAATTATAAGGGAATACCTTTGAATGGAGTCTTTCTTTGACATAATTTCGATTTTATTGGTAAAGATAAATGAGAACTAGGACAAAGCATGGCAGAGTTTAAAATAATCGGAAAATAAAAAAAATCGAAATTATAAAGTGCATCCCTTTTGCTCAATAGAATCTACAATATATCATGAGAGGAAGAATGTTATTTTTCGTAAGAAAAATGCATAATCTCTTCAATTTTTTTTGCAAAATACCCATAAGAAAATCTGGAAAAATGACGAATAGAATAGACATGCATGTTCCCAATACATACTCTGCCATCTCTATTCAAATTTGATTGAAAAATTTTATTAAACTCCAAGCAAGCCTGCCAGCCCCCCAAAATAAGAATATTTGGTTCTAATAACTCAATTTGCATTTTTAAATTGCTTAATTGCTCATTCACCTCTTTCGCTATTTCATTTATATTTTGGTTTACCGTACGATTAGAAATTTTTCTAAGATTCATATAAGCAATTTTCGAAAGAGATTCTTTAAAAGAAACTTTATTATGGGAATTTTGTTGAATCTCTTCTGAACTGATTGGATTGTTATTGTTTACAGATTTTTCTAAGGAATCAAAAAATAAAGCTGTATTATAAGCGGTTCTAATTTTTTGTTTTTCTATCCACATTCCATGAAAATAATTTAAATCTAACTTTACGTCACAACCATAGTCACCATAAGTTTCCAAATTACAAACTAGAATTTTTTTTCCCTGATTCCAATAATCATCTGTTAGAGGACCATAAATCATATTGAATTCACCATCTTTTCTGGAATTTTGCGACATTAATTTATCTAGAAACGATTGATATTCTTTTTTTTTTGCCATTTTGTTTTGATATTAAATTATTGCCTACTCTAAAAAGTTTTCGGCATCCCTAAAAAGTTTGTACTTGTAAAAATAAGAATTATTCGATAAGAAAATTTGATTTTAGTTTGCATTCACAGTTTTAAATCCAATCGGATTGGCTTTTCTGCTTTGTTGAAAATCGTTGTCATTCAAATTGTAAATATCCGTTAAAGTCATCGGTGAATCAATTATGGCGTTATGACCTAATTTATTGGCAAGCCTTTGCGCTTTATCAGTTTCCAATTCCTTAAACTCATATTTTGCAATTAATCTTCCCTTGCGCATCAAAGCATTGTCGATTTTTGAAATGTCGGTGTTAAATGAGCAAATGATTTGAATGTTCAGACAATCGGAAAGCAATCCATCTGAAATATTTAGTAACGCAGATACAGGCGAATTACCGTCTTTTTCTCTATCAACCACTATGTTCTCGGCATCTTCAATTACAAAAACAGAATTGGGATTATCCATAAGTATTGTTATCAGGTTTGGGTTTGTAATAGCACTTGCTAAATTAGGAGGTAAGAATATAACCCTCTTTTTAATGTGAGCAATTAGGTAACGAATATAGGAGGTTTTACCTGTTCCCGGCTTACCATGTAATAACACAAGGCCTTTGTCATTTTTCCTTGAAAATCTTTTAATAATGGTTTTATGGATTTCAACAAAATCATCATTATAGTTGTCTTCAATTTTAAATTTCGGTTTTATTATTCCCATATCTTTTGTATCCAGTCCTTTTTCACTATTGAAAACTAAAGATATTTCGGGCTTATGTTTTACTTTTCTAATCTTAATTTTTTTCATTGATTCGATTATTACATTAACTTTTGAAAAGTCAGTTGTTTTGTACAGAAATCTTATCAATGAACAATTGATGTCAAAATTGACAATCAAGTCGTCATATAAAAAGTAAAAAATGTCATCGTATTCTGCATTTTTACCCCCGTTTAAACATCTTTTGTTGTAGTATAAGTCCTTAATGTCTTCGCCATATTTTTCCAGTAACCAGTTATTCGCCTTTTTGCAATCAATATTTTCCTCCATAATACAATTAGGTATTCTATTGAAATGTGCCATAAAAAGCTTGTATTCGCTTATTTCTGTCAGCCCTGTATAGTACCTTTCCTTAAAAACGAACGAAAGATCCATTTTAGAAGAGGTATTATTTAGATCAAATGATTTAGCCTGAGTATTTTTTACAATAAATTTTGAAGGTTCCATATTTTATGTCTGTTAAATCTTGCACAAAAATAAGATGGGACTCAGCCAAAGGATGTCTGAGATAAATATTTTTTTTTAAAAATTGCACACCCAAACCAACAAATTCATCACTCACTCCGCTCGCGGGAAAATAGATTCCCTGTGAAAAGAAGAATCAATCAAACAAAAAACTTTAACAGTTTATTTTTTACAACTTAACTTTTTTCTGAAAATATGGCAGAAAGTTTGGAATTGGTATAATTATTGTATATGTTGCCAAGGCACCCTTTATTAATTAAATTTTTTAAAACCATAATTATCGAAACACTTAATTTTATTGTAGTCTTGTATTAAAATCACTAAAGTAAAACTCATTTTCACTTCCCCCTAACAGGGGATGCACTCACCAACACTCTTCAACAAACGACATAAAGCAGGACGCAAGGTAAAACATCTGACTTATGAAACGTTTTCATCGCAAGTCCCGTTTCTCGAACGGGGCAGCCCGCCGAACCCCTTTTCAGGTGCGCAGCCGACGCAACCTGAGTAGTTTCAGGGAAAAGAAACTACAAGAGCTGAAAGTAGCTCTGAATGACAAAAAAAAGGTGTTGAAATTCACCTGGAAAAACCATTATCTCACCCTAGTATTTATTGAAGGGGATACCTTACCCATCTATGGCAACATCAGCGATGCCTTGCGCATTTTGGACAGCCGTTTGTTTTATATGGCCTGTCCGTGCACCGTTGTCAATCTCTATTATTTTTATACGCTAAACGGTAATGCGGAATGTCCCGCCTTACTTTTCGAGAATAAAATGAGCGTGGCACTGGGCGATGTGCAAGCAAAAAAACTCACTGACCTAAGCGAGTATTTGCAGAGCGACCGCATGGTTCAGGACATAAAAAGGATGCTACAGTAAATTGGGTCATACGTGCTTGCTTTCGGGGTAATTTTGTAGTACATTAATTTGTAAAACTAAAATTTTTCAAAATGCAAACACAGCATTATATGACCCCGGAATTCCGCAGGAAATTTGCCTTGAAGCTGACGGTAAGTCGGGGGTCACGGATTTGGCAAGGCATTAGCGAAAACAATATGCACTATGAGTACTAAAATAATTGAAGCAATTATGGGCGTGAAAGAAAAGCAATTTGACGAGATTAACAAATTGGGGAACAATATTCTGGCAGGGTTTTATGGTAATCCATTGGTCTTTACAAATGTTCCGATTTCTGAAAATGAATTTAAACTTCTGGTAACTACCTCAGTGGATGCCACTGCTGCAGCAAAAAAAAGAGTGCCTTATTTAATTACTCTCAGAAACGATGCATCCAAAAAGCTCTATACCTGTATCAAGGTAAAGATACTGACTTATTTGAATGAGAGGTTTCCGGGTGAAAAGGCAACTTTTGAGCTGGCAGGTGTCAATGTTTCGGCCGAACCTTCTCCGGTTCCTCCTCCCGATCAGCCTAAGATCAGCAAAATAAAACGCGGATCTGAAGCAGGCAGCATTAAGGTCATACTCGTCAGAGGTGAAAACAGCAAATTAAAAGCACGTTCCAGAACAGAGTATCATGTTTTCATGTTCGCCAAACCGGATGATAAGACAGGCAAAGAGATCGGTGACAACACCGATTCGCGCTTTCTTTATGGTTATGATGTTCCTGAAGACACCACTGTGTGGATAGCCGTGAGAGCAAAAAACTCCGGTGGTTCAAGCCTGATTTCCGACAAAAAGAAATTCACCCTTACGTCGGAATAAATGAAATAGCACAATCGTTAATTAACTATGTAAAAAAATTCAGGGGCTTACGATAAAACAATCGTGGCCCCTTTTTTATGGGGATGATTCGGACAGCAACCCGGGCTTTCTGAGCGGGTATTTTGCTGAGCCAAATGGCAAATTCAGCTTTCCATCTATATAATGAAACAGTCTGCAAATTCAGCTGTTTTTTCTTGAAATAAAATTTATTTTTCCTGAAATTCACTAAAAATTCCTGCCCGTAAATTTTCGCTGTCGGCCCAGATAACTTCGCTAGCTACACAGACAACAAGGAAAAATACCCTGAAAAGGAAAAAAACCACCCGAAAATCCATTTTTTCTGTGTATCCTCTCAAAATTTCTTAGCGGTCATTTGGGGTTTCACATAATAAAATTATAAATAACTTGCAGGAAATGACGAAATCTGTACAGTTTTTGAAAATTTCTATGCAGACAGTCCCATTTTCTGTGTAGAAAACAGTTTTATCTGTGTAGCCGGCTTATTTCTCTGCACAGACAAATTCGTTGTCAGTGCAGACAGCATCGCTGTCTATATAGATAGCGAAAGGAGCAGGTCATATAATCAGCGTATTACAAAATTTTAAAGAAGGATTTTTTGGGATTTTTTGGATTTTCGCATATAGTTTGTTCAATCCAAATGCATAAAAGCCATAAATACGGAGGTGGATATGTTGTGGATTTGGTATGTGGAGGAATGTATTGATTGGGGGGCTAAAAATTTAATTAAAAATACTAGCAAATGGCTTCATTTCCCAGGTCGTTTTACCTATAAGAATTCAGGTAAGCCTACCTGATTTAAACAAGACTTTATCCACTTGCTTTCACTTCTTATGTGATTCTAATTTTACACTGTTATTATATGCTGAAAATGAGTTGTTTGTATCCAGAGATTAACAATCTTGTAGTACCCTCAATAGAATGAAAATAATAGTATTTTTCTTTATTTCCCATTCTGGCTTATCAATATGTCTTATTTCAAAGGCCCAAAATAGGATGGCTGCAGGAATCGTGGGCAATTATACAACATTATCTGACAATTATATAACAGTATTTTTGAAAATGAACCTCACCTTTGATGCAACTTAATAATCCACAATATGAGAACACAAATTTATACCATGCCTGATGGCATTAAAAACAGCAGAATTAATAAATTCACCTACGGAGAACCATCTTTATCTCCTGTCGGCAACGACTTTCATTATAATTATCCTAAAGACAAAGAAAGTAATCCCGCAGACATTTTGAAGATCTCGGACCCGAATGAGGCAGAAAAGATCAGAGACTTCTATGAAAAACATCTTTTTAATGAAATGTGCGGAAATTATCTTGATATTCCCGAATCAGAACCGGACAATGGAGAGGCATTTATAGGTTATACGGATAAAGAGAATAACTATTATTGTTTTGGAGGCCATGATCCGAACGATGTTATAAGATAAGGGGCAGCGTGACTAGCCAAATCATTATCATACCCTATTTGCACTTTCAATACTCGAATCAAACAAATTTGGAGTCAAACTTTTTGCTTTAGGCAGTATTTACTGTAATACAATATTGAAACCTATTGGCTTCATTTTCCAGGTAAAATAACCTATACAAAATCAGGTAAGCCAACCTGCTTTAATCAAGACTTTATCCACTTGCTTTCACATGGGTGTGGAACTACTTTTACAATGATATTGTACACTAAAAATTAGCCATTTACATATCGAAATAAATTGTTTCATCATACCCTCAATAACATGAAAAAAATAGTATTATTCTCAGTTTTCTTTATAAGCCTTTCCATAGGTCTTATAACCGAAGCCCAAACCACAAAAACAGTGGGGCCGGGTGGCAATTATACCACACTGAAAGCCGCCTTCGATGCCATCAATGCAGGCAGTATAACGGGAGCCATCACCCTGCAAATAACGGGAAGCACCACAGAAACTGCCTCGGCTGTGCTCAATGCCAGCGGAAGCGGAAGTGCCAGTTACACTTCGGTAAATATTTATCCAACGCTAAGCGGACTTAGCATCAGCGGCAATCTGGCCGCTGCACTTATTGACTTGAACGGTGCAGACAATGTAACTGTCGATGGCAGGGTTAATGCCAGCGGAAGTACGAAAGATTTAATCATAGTCAATACCAGTAATGCATCCACTGTGGGAACCTCAACCCTTCGATGGATTAATGATGCTACATCCAACCTGATAAAATACTGCGTTATAAAAGGCTCCACAACCGATGCAGCATCGGGTATAGTTTTTTTCAGTAACACCAATCTTACCTCAGGAAACGATAACAATACCTTAGATTATAACAATATCACCAATGCGGCTGATGCAAACCGACCGATTAATGCCATTTTTTCTGCAGGAACTTTAGCAAAAGAAAACAGTGGAAATACCATCAGCAATAATAATATTTTCGACTTTCTGAACAAAGCAAGCATTTCGAGCGGAGTAAATCTCTTTAATTATTCCACCGTATGGACCATAACAGGCAATAGTTTTTATGAAACCGCATCCTTTGCTCCCACCGCAAGTCTGGCCTATAGTGTCATAAAAATCAATAATGCTTTCGGTTCTGATTTTACCGTTTCCGGAAACTATATAGGAGGCAGTTCGGCCTTATGTGCCGGCACTGCATGGACCAAAACTTCAAATGCCGACAATGTGTTTTTTGCCATCAATCTAAATGTTGCAGCCACTCCGGCCAGTAATGTTCAAGGTAATACCATTAAAAATTTCGCCTGGAGCAATTCGGGGGCAGCCGCATGGACCGGCATTCAGGTTACGGTAGGCTCGGTCAATATAGGCACCACAGTTGCTAATACCATAGGTGCAGGGAGCGGAACAGCTTCCATCAGCATAACAGGAGGTGCCAATGGTGCTACAGTCTATGGTATAAACGTAGCTGGCAACGGAAGCATTAACTGCCAAAATAACATCATTGGCTCAATCACTGCTGCAAATTCTGATGCCAACTGTGCCAGCCATATTTATGGGATTAACCGGTCGAATACAGGTACCAATACTTTTAGTAACAATATCATTGGAAGCACATCACAGAGCAATAGCATCTATGCAAGTTCGGCCAGCAGTGCCAATGCCCAAATAGTAACAGGTATCTGCAACACCACAGGTGGCACCATTACTATGAGTAATAACACCATTGCCAATCTAACCAATGCCACCACCAATACCAATGCTTCCACAACAGGCCTCATCAATGGGATTTCATCCTCCTATGGGGTATATACTTTGACCAATAATACCATTCGTAATTTAAGTATTGCCAACGCAAACAATACTTCCAATCATACGGCATCCGTTTGCGGCATAGTATTAACCAGTACCAATGCACTGAACACCATCAGTGGAAACACCATTTACAATCTATCCAACACCTATGCCTCTTTTAGTGGAAGTGTGGTGGGTTTGTATTTTGGCGCCACAGGAATGTACACCACCATATCACATACCGTAACCAATAATTTTATTCATAGCTTATCAGTAACAGGCACATCATCGGCAGATGCTTCCATTTATGGAATAAAGATTAATACCGGACAAACCACTTATGCCAACAACATCATCAGTCTGGGAGGCAATACCACTTCTACCCTTTATGGCATATACGAAACGGGTACTACCAGCAACAACAACAGTCTGTATTACAATACCGTTTATCTTTACGGAACACCAACCTCAGGCTCATTAAATAGCTATGCATTGTTCAGTGCCGCTTCCACCAATACCCGAATCTTTAAAAACAACATTCTCGCAAATGCACGTTCCAATAACGGAGCCAGTGGAAAACATTATGCTGCTTATTTTAACTATGCCGTGACCGGGGTATTGTCATTAGATTTCAACGACTATTACGCTCCCGGAACCGGTGGAGTATTGGGTTGTTTTAATGGTAATGATATGACTACTCTCCCCATAATAACCGGATTGGACGTAAAGAGTTTGAATATTAATCCTGCTTTTGTAAGCGCAGGTGGAAGCAGTCCGGCCAACTATACACCTACCTCCGACAAATTGGAAGGAACCACCATCAGCACCATTTCAAACGATTTTTCTTCGGTAAACAGAGCAGCCACCCCAACCATAGGGGCCTATGAAGTGACTCTGAATTTAAACATCGACGTGTATAAATCAGGAGTATTTCAATCGAGTTATAGCTGCTTGAAAGATGTTTTTGTGAAAATAAATAACGGAACTCATACCGGTTTGCTTGAGATAAGAATAAAATCAAATACTATTGAAACCGCTTCGGCCGTTCTATACCAGAGTGGATATTCTTTCGGAGGTAGTACATCAAACTACACGGCTATTATTATTTACCCTATTAGCTCAGGAGTTTCGATTACGGGGAGTTTCGATGCTGCCTTAATTGATCTGAATGGCTCCGACAGTGTTACCATCGATGGACGTGTGAATCGTTCAGGTCAAAAAGACATGACAGTTATTAATTCAATGGCAAGCACCTATGCATCTGCCATTAGGTTTGCAAACTCAGCAGAAAAAAATGTTGTAAAGTACTGTAATATTAAAGCCTCAAGTAATAATGCCGGGGTAGGTGTGATTTATATAGCAAATTCGGCCTCAGGAAACGGAAACGACAACAATATTTTGGAATATTGCAGTATTACCAATGCCGGTGGAAACAGGCCTATAAATGCTGTTTTCTCCTCAGGAGGAATAGGTCGTGAAAACAGCGGAATTATTATCAGAAACAACAATATTTATGATTTCTTTTATGCGGGTTCATCCTCTTACGGAATAAACATTTCATACAATTCAACCGATTGGACAGTTACAGGCAATAGCTTTTATGAAACTACTATGTTTGCACCTGCTGGTCCTCACAGCTACCAGGTAATACGGGCCAATACTGGAAACAATAATATTATCAGCAATAATTACATTGGTGGTAGTGAGCCTATGTGTGGTGGTTCGGCCTGGACCGTAAACTCAAACACCACTCATTACTTCTGTGGTTTTTTTATCAATGGCGGCACTGCCTGCACAGTGCAGAATAATACACTGCGGAATATGAATTACACCAGTGTGGAAGACAATCCCTGGGATGGGTTGTTTATCAATTCCGGAAATGTCAACGTAATCGGAAACACTGTAGGAGCAAGCACAGGAAATAATTCCATCATCATAAGCACCCCTATTCCTGCCGCAACTGCAACGATTACTGGTGGAGTTGTTAATAACAACATCGTTATTGTCGGTGGAGGAAGTGGTTATACCACTCCGCCCGTAGTCACGTTTACAGCACCTCCCACAGGGGGGACTGCACCAACTGCCTATGCCACCATTAGTGGAGGTGTAGTAACCAGTATCACCGTAACTAATGGTGGAAGTGGATATGTAAACACACCCAGTGTTGTTTTTGATGCCCAATCAAATAACTATTCCACTTCGCATGGATTAATAAAGGCCAGTACCGGAACTGTTTTAATTTCAAACAACAATTTCGGCTCCATCACCACTGTCGGCTCTGCAACCTATTCTCATGGTTTCGAAATCATTTACGTAAGAAGTGCAACAGGCCTTTTAACCATAAGCAACAACCTGGTGGGAAGCCTTACTACAGCAAACAGCATTCATACCAGTTCAACGGCATCATCTGCATTGCAAAAACAAGACGTATATGGAATTTATAGTTCAGGTGTAGGCACAACAATCATAACAGGCAATACCGTTGCAAATTTGCACAATTCCTATACCGGCACAAATACAGGAACACGAACCAGAGGTATTAGTACCATAGAAGGGTCAAACATTATTCAAAACAATACGGTCCGGAACATTTCATCGGCCAGTGCTCAAACGGGGGGAGGCTCAACGGTCGCAGTGGTCGGCATCTCGCAATCATCAACCTCAGCAGGCAATACCCAAACCGTAACGGGCAATACGGTTT
>CAZRFL010000112.1:0-10386 GCA_964599365.1 uncultured Bacteroidales bacterium | reverse complement strand
GCTCATAATTTTTGGGATGTAAAGAAGGTTAACGCCAAATCAGATTTGGTTCCCAGTCTTGCGTCAAGAGTAAAATATAAGTTGGGTATTAAAAATCCCCAGACCACTGCTTTTGATTTGATTTTCGGTTGTCCGGGATGGTTGCAAGGCATGATTCAGGCTGATTATCAGATTAGGTCAGGTTATGCTAAACGTATCATGGTGATTGGTTCGGAAATGCTTTCTCGTGTTTCTGATCCTTACGATAGGGATAGCATGATATATTCCGATGGAGCAGGCGCTACCATTCTTGAGGCCAAATCCGGTAATGACCCAATGGGTATTATTTCACATTCTTCACGCACAGATGCTTTAAACGAAGGCAACTTTCTTGAAATGAAGGAATCAAATAATCCTAATTACAGTGGTCAGGAAATTTATTTGAAAATGCAGGGCCGAAAACTTTACGAATATGCTTTAAGCTATGTTCCTTATTTGGTTAAAGAATGTATTGATAAGGCTGGGCTTACTTTAGAAGATATAAGTAAGGTGCTAATCCATCAGGCCAATGAGAAAATGGATGAGGCTATTTTACACAGAATATTTAAATTGTACGGAAATCCTAAAACTCCTTCTGATATTATGCCCATGACGATTAATAAACTGGGCAATTCTTCTGTAGCTACTTTACCTACCTTACTTGATCTTATTTTAAAAAATAAATTGCCAGGCCATAGTATATCTATTGGCGACTACGTTGTTTTTGCATCAGTAGGGGCAGGTATGAATATCAATGCCTTTTCTTATAGATTTTAATTAAAAAATCATTTTCATCTCTTCCCTACCTCATGTATATGGGGAGTGTTTTAATTTTTAGTTTCGCCTAATAAACCTTTTTTGTTTGGTAAAGCGTTTGTTTTTCATAAGCAACAGTAATAGTCTTACATAATTTTTAGTGAAACACTAATGTCTTTTAGAGTATCACTAAACTCCATGTTAATATAGGGTTGTAATTTTGCAATGTCACTAATTACTAAAAGAAAACTAAAAAAAATCACGTGATGAAACTTGACAAACAAATACTTACATCTGGAAAAGCAATCACTCTTGTATTGGCTTTAACATTATTTTTCTCTTCCAAAATTAATGGACAAACTATTTCTAAGGAAAATATTCAAAATTCGAAAGAGAGCCTTGCCACTCAAAATTGCAGAATAGAAAGACAGAGTATAGACCTTATCCAAGTAAATCCTGATAAAAAGCAGAAATTAAATAATGCAGTGCCTGCCACATTGCAAAGGGTAACTGTTGCTGAAACCGAAAATGTTTTTCAAAAAGAACAACTTCCTTACGATGCAAACAATGTCAATAAATCAGAAATAAACGCTTTACCTGCAAACTCTAAGAAAAACTAAAAAATACTACAAATGAACATCAAAAGAAACTTCTTAATTGTATTACTATTTATTGCTAGTCTTTCACAATCGTTTGGACAAACAACAAATGATTACCGAACCAAAAACACAACAGGAGGCCCATACAATTGGAGCACCGTTGCCAATTGGCAAAGATACAATGGTACTGCTTGGGTAGCTGCTTCAGTTGCACCAAATTCAACATCCAATGTAATTACAATTTTATCAGGCAGCAATTATAAATTGGATGCAAACCTAACTTTGGATCAGTTGGTTATTCAAAATTCAGCTAGTTTAACAATAAACAGTTCTAAAACCTTAACAATAAGTAATGGTGCAGGTGAAGACCTTCTAAATAATGGTACTCTTACAAATAGCGGAACACTTACTTTGGGAGCAAGTACAGTATTTACTAATGGCGGAATTTTCTATAATAATTCAACAACTACTTTAAATGGAACGATTAATAATGGTGTGACTTTAAATAATAGTGGTACATTGACAATGAATTCTGGTTCTGTTTTGGCAAATACAGGAACAATAACTAATAGTTCGACCATAACAGTTAGTGGTACCCTTAATAACAATAATTTACTTACTAATAATGCAACTGTTAATATGAATAGTGTTCTCAATAATAACGGCACATTCAACAATAATTTAAACTTCAAAATCAATGGTACGGTAAATAATAGTGGAACTATTAATGAAAACTATTTAACCAATTTGGGGACTTCAACTGCAGTCGGTACACTGAATAATAATGCAGGAGCAAACTTTAATATTTTAAATAGTGGTCAGTTATATATTGGTTTTGGTGCAACTAAAACAGGAACATTAATAAATAATGGCACAATTACAAATAGTGCAACTTCAAGTACTAATCCTGGTTTAACACTTAAATGGGGAGGTATAACAAATTCCTCAAACATAATAAATACGACGGGTTCTTATGCTATATTATATAACGGTACAACAATAACCAATAACCTAACTGGAATAATAACCAATAATGGCGCCTTTACCATCGATGGTACATTAACAAATAATGGAACGTATAACGAAAGATACCTCTTGCAATTGGGATATAATACTAACGCAGTAATGAATAATAATTCTGGCGCAATTTTTAATATACAGTCAACAGGTGTGTCAACAGGTGGTCAATTAATTGTAGGATCAATATTAAAGGGATTTTCGGGTACTGTTAATAATTCCGGTTCAATCAATAATTATTCAACTGATCTTGATATTCCAGGTGTTTTTGTTGATAATGGTACAGTTAATAACACTGGTGATTTTACAAATAATGCTGGATCTTATTTTTATAACAATAACGGAACTGTCAATGTTGTTTCAGGATATTCATTTTTAAATAATGGATTTTTTACAAATTACAATCTGGTAAATGTAAACGGGACATTTAATAATAATGGAGCCTATAATGAATTGTGGGGAACCATTGTTGGTAAATTAAATAGTGGGGTATTTAATAACAATTCAGGTGCCACATATACAATTGATGCTTCAACAGGAATACAATTACAAATCGGATCAAGTTCAGCCATAACTGGTACTTTTAATAATGCTGGCATATTGACAAATAATGTAATAAACTCGAATGGAATTTTGGTTAATTATGGGACATTATCCAACTCAGGTGTTATTAATAACAATGGTGGAAACTGGCATCTTTCAGGTTCAACAGTAGTCTTTGATTATTTTGGTTTTTATTTAAACCCAAATGGTTTGGTGCAGAACTCCGGGACTATTAATAGTACTCGATCATTTGCTGTAAACGGTGGCGCTACTTTCAATAATAATGCTACCGGAATTTTTACAAACACGGGTTATGCTAATATGACAGGATCATCTTTAAATGCAAGTTTTAATAATTTTGGTACGTATAACGAGAATTTTGAGACTTTTCTTAGTACGACTGGATCAGGATCTGGCTTATTAACTAATAAATCTGGTGGAAATATTTTCATTGCGACAGATGGGCTGATGTGCTTTAGTACATCAAAGGGCACTCTTATTAATGATGCTAATGGGACTATTACAAATCTTGGTGTCTTTAGCGGTTATCCTGGACTTTATCTTGGAGTTGCAGGTACTCTTCTGACAAATAATGGTACAATTCTGGACCAGGGTAATATTTACAATAAGGGAACACTAACGAATAATGCATTATTTGAATATTATATGACCTCGGGAAGTATCACTGGTACGCAAAATTTAGTGTATGGAGTCGGTAGTACCTTGAGTTATCATGGCACTATAGCCCAAACAACGAGTAACTTTGAATTTCCGCCAACGGGAGTTCCTACTTTGATTATTAATAACTCAAATTCAAACGGTGTTACTTTAAGTAAACCAGGAATTGTAAATAATAAACTGGTTTTAATGGCTGGTCTAATTAATTCTGATGCTACAAATATTCTCACTATTGCTGATAATGCAACTGTATCGACAGATGGGATCAATACAGAAGCAGGTTCAGCAACAAGTTTCGTTAACGGCCCTGTTAAGAAAACCGGAACACTCGCATTTACTTTCCCTGTTGGCGATGTTTCGTCGACTAATGCCTTAATATGGGCTCCGGTAGGAATTGCATCTCATCTTTCTTCAAATATTGTAGCTGAATATTTCTATGCAAATTATGGTAATAACTTAGGAGCTTCCAATATGTGCGACCCAGCTTCACTTGATCACGTAAGTGGAATTGAACACTGGCTTTTAACTTCAAATAATGCATTTCCTGCTGTAACACTATATTGGAAAGATGCTTCGAGAAGTGATATTACAGCTGCATCTGATTTAGTTGTCAGTCATTGGGAGTCATGTAGCGGATCAAATAAATGGGCAAATATGGGAGGTAGTGTTGTAGATAATTCTGGAAACGGATCTGTTACCAGCACTGTACCTTTAACATCTTATAGTCCATTTACATTTGGAACTGTAAATAGAAATAATCCCTTACCCGTTAATATTTTATCATTTGAGGCGAGCTGTAATAATGGAAAGGTTGCTGTCAAATGGTCAACTTCTTCAGAAACGAATAATGATTTTTTTAGCTTGGAAAGAAGCATTGATGCAAGAATCTGGAATACTATTGCTACTATAGATGGTGCAGGAAACAGTAATCAGATATTAAATTATGAATATACCGATGCGAACTCAATAGGAGGAATCTCATATTATCGGTTGAAACAAACAGACTTCAATGGAAATTTTGAGTACTTTAGTCCGGTATCTGTTATTTGTTCTTCTGAAACTTCCGACCAAATGAATATTTATCCAAACCCATTTAAGGGGGATTTGGTAATTCATTATGCTGATCTTGATGAAGGTATCGGCAGAGTGAGGGTTGCTGATATGTTAGGCAATATTGTTATGGATAGAATGATAACTGTTTTCGAAGGAAGCAATGATTATTTAGTTGATTTACACGATCTGTCCATTGGCATCTATAATATTGAATTCTCAACAGGAAGTATTTTCTATCATAAAAAAGTTGTGAAAAACTAATTGGTTTTTTTAATTTTAGTTATATTCATTTTGCACAACTTAAGTAACTTCTGAGTATTTTTTTTGATTTCCTTTTAGAGTAATTCTTGCCTTTTTTATTTAGGAAGTAATAGAAAATTAGATCAGAAATTCGATATTCAAAATCCCAAAAGCAATAATTCTAGGCAATTTCTGAGTTTCGACTTATTTTATTTAATAATACTGTTAATAAAAATGTAATTTTTACTTGACTTTTGGGTAAAATTTTACTAACTTTGTAGCTGTAGAATTATTCTATAAGGATAATTAAGTTAAAACGAAAAAAGGAGAAATGATTATGAAAAGTAATTACTCGATTAAGTATGCAAATAAAAGGATCAGGCATTTACTCTTTATTATACTGTGCTTCACCTATACTCTTAATAGTATAGGACAAAACGTTGGTATTACAGATGCCGGGAGTGTTACCCCCAATTATTTATTGCAACTGCATAAAAATGCAGTTTCCGGAGTGTTGTTTCAGACGACTAACAGTTCAACCGGAACTTTAGCAACAGATGGATTTGTGGTTGATATCGATGCTGCATTAAAAGTAATGTTTAGAAATCAGGAAGCAGGTTCGATGGCTTTTTTTACTAATGGTCTTGAGCGTGTTACAATTTTAAGCAATGGGAATGTAGGAGTAGGATTGACGACTCCTGCTTCCAAACTTCATACTGCAGGCGAATTGAGATTAGGAGTTCCTTTTGGAGGACTTGGTGGTGCTGCCGCTGCTATAGGCACTATGTCATTATATAATTCTACTAATGCCAATATGGTTACTCTCCGCTCAGGCACTACCTCTGCAAGTTATACTTTGACACTTCCGACTGCACAGGGAGCTAGTGGAACATTTCTAAGAAATGATGGTACTGGGAACTTAAGTTGGGCTGCCGGTAGTGGCACAAAAATTTTAGATATTGCCCTTACTAATGCGTTGTCATACACCTTAAGCGGGTTAGATGGAAATAATGATATTGGATATAGGATTGTACTAATGGGAAATCATCCAAATAGTGATGCTACCCAAAAATTTGGATGGGTAAGTATTAATGGTGATATCACAGCAACAAATTATTCTTACGGTGTAGATGCTTATTGGAATTATAATGGCGCATATAGCTGGTCATACGATGCATATGGAATTGGAGGTATTCTTTTATATGCTACTTATGCCAGTGATAATCCATCTTATGTGTGTGTTGAGGCTGTTTTAAGTGCATTTAATGGAACCAGGCGTCATGCAATAGTTCAATACAGTTTAGGACGAGGCAATACGCGTTGGATAACTGATAATTTACTTGCAGGTGTTTGGACCAATTCTGCCGCAAATATCACCAATCTGGTTTTTAATTTCTCTGCAAATATGGGGTTTACAGGTCGTTTGATAGTTTATAAATTTCAAAATTAGAAATAATTGTCGTTATGAAAAAAGTAATATTCTTCGGTACCATAATAGCTTTCGTCTTATTTAGTAATTTTTCCAGCTTTTCTCAAAAGCAAAGTCTGGAAAATAAAACTATAGATTTTATTAATGGACAAGTTATTTCATCTGATGATGGTTCTATTACAGGCAATGCCGTTGTTGCTGATAAACCTTATGATGATAATGTTATTGGTGTGTTTGTTATTCCTGAGTACACACAAAAACCTAATGGTGAACCTACACTTATTCCCAAATCGGTTATAAAAAGTGAAGGTATTGTAATGGTTCGGTATTCTGCGGAAAATGGAGTTATACACAAAGGCGATTGGATAACGTCATCATCGCAGCCAGGTGTTTCCATGAAATCTGTTAAGTCAGGTATGGTGCTGGGCGTTGCTTTAGAGGATTCTAAAGAGTCTTCAGGAATGATCAGAATAAGGGTATTAATACACTACTTGAATAAATAGCGAATGTTTGTTGCGTTAATAAATATGATAAGAGAAGTATAAATAATGAGAAGGTTGATAATAATATTAGGGTTCACATTGATTGTCATTGGTGCATATGGCCAGGGACTATTCAATAAAGGGGCTTTGATAGTTATTCAAACTGGAGCGTTGGTTAAGGTGGACGGTGATGCGAATGGAAACTATACAAACAGCACGGGATTGTCGGACGGTAGGATAGATATTAACGGAGTAATGAACTTAGAAGGGAACTGGACAAATAATTCTACTTTGGGTAATCATGTTTTTATTAATATCGGAACTAATGGTACTGTGGTATTTTCAGGAACAACTCAACAATGGGTGGGAGGTACAACCTTTACCGATTTTGAGAACGTTACTTTGAACAATGCTTCAGGTGCCCAAATGATGGTGGATGTGAACAGGGTAAATGGTACTCTTAATTTAACCAATGGTCCTTTGCGACTTAATAATTTCACACTGATACAAAACAATACCTTGGCGGCCTCGGTTATTCATGGTGCAGGCTATTTGGTAAGTGAATCCGAAGCGAGCAAGTTTCAATGGAATATAGGTGCTAATACAGGAAGTTATACATATCCTTTTGGTGTTACTTCTGCCTACATCCCTTTTATAGCAAGTATTTCTGCTGCTTCAGGTACTAATATGACTGTTTCTACCTGGCATACCGGCGTGAATAATATTACCTATCCAAGCGGGGTGACGAACATGGATGATATTACAGGGGACATTTCTGTGCCTAAAGTGGCCGACAGATTTTGGGTACCTGTGTATTCAGGCTATACGGCAAACTTCCACTTTACTTATGATAATGTTAGTGGTACTAATGATATTGGTATCCTAAGCGAATCAAGTTTGCTGGCTCAATATTGGGATGGTGTTGGTTGGGTCACACCTCTTTTCGGAGTAAATGATTATACCAATGATAATGTGAATTCGGTTCCCGGGCAATCGCATCCTTGGGTACTGGCAGATATGAATGGTCCCTTGCCCGTCAAACTATTGTCTTTTGATGCTAAATGTAATAAGGACGATGTGGTAGTTAGCTGGTCAACTGCCACTGAGAGCAATAATGATTATTTTACCTTGGAAAGAAGTCTTGATGCCGTAAACTGGCAAGCTATCGCAGAAATTGATGGTGCAGGTAATAGTAATGAGGTTTTACATTATGAGTTTATAGATAAGGAGTCAGTAGGTGGTTTATCTTATTACAGATTAAAACAAACCGATTTCGATGGTAAAAATGAGGTGTTTAGTCCCGTTTCGGTGGTATGTTCCTCAGATGATCAATCAGATATTAACATTTACCCCAATCCCTTTAAACAGGAGGTTATTATTAGTTATTCAAATCTGATGGCTGGAAAAGGCAGTGTGAAAGTATACGATATGCTGGGAAATATTGTGGTTGATAAAATAATTGAACTTAGTCTTGGATCGCAAAACTATGTTCTTGATCTGAGTTCTCTGGCTAGCGGACTGTACGATGTTGGTTTTGTTTCAGGCAACAATGAATATCATAAAAGGCTCGTGAAAAACTAATCTGATAGTAGGATTATTCGGTGGTGGGCCTTCCTACCGGTTTACCTGTTTTCCACATTTTTTCTATATCATCCAGTTCCTTTTGGTGAGCCTTACTTATTTCTTTATCCTCAAGTCGGGTGAGATCAGGTTGACCTGCATTGATCCATGCCGTTAGCCATGCGCCCGCTACTGCTTTTACAGCTGTTTTCATGCGTCTTTCCACCATTTTGTTTGATAAGAGTTCGAATTCATCAGCGTATTCTTTAGAAAATAACTTCTTTATCAAACCTGTCCTTTCTTCGTAAACATATTTTACATCGTCAGGGACGGCGACACTCAAAACAGAGTCGATCATGTAAATGGTATCGACAGCCTCATGGCTTTGCCTGATCAATTTCCAGAAAAAGGTGTTAGCCTTGTCAATATATTCTGCACGACCCAGCATAAAATTATAATTATCGGCTTCCAGTTCGGGAATGCGGGTCTCCCAAAAAGCGTGTATTCCTTTCTGTTCAATCGTTCTGCCATCGTAATATTGAGTTGTGTGCAGCGGAGTGCAGGCATCAGCGATGTAATGTCCAATATTTGCCGATATATAAAGGATATCGTCAAGGTTTTCTTCTTTGAATGCCTGGGTTAGAGAATAGGTTAATTTATTCACCCACCAGGGATTGGTGCCATACTTCTGCAGGGTATCTTCCGTAAATTTGCTGACCGCATCTTTCCAAAGTAATGGCATGGTATCGAAGGGATGATTGCCATAATATTCGAGGTCGATATAATGTTTCTTGTCCTCACCTTCTATCACCCGTGAGCGTTTATCAGGATCGATGGCATGTTCCGTCAGGTATTCAATGTGTTTTTTATAAAAGGCGAACATTTCGGGCGGGAGCATAAAGACCGCCATTCTGTTTATTTTGCGATGAGCAAAAAATCCAAAGGAATATGATTTGCTGGCAGCATTTATTACCAGCGATGCTGTCAGAATAATTATCCATATGGTTTTCTTATGATTCACTCAAAGCAATGATTTTATCACCCGATAATACAGGAATGATATTGGTTTTATCAAAAGTGTGGCAGTATTCGAGTACATCATCGAGACCGAGATTGCGGAGGCGATGACGATGGGCTGCTTTTTCCAGATATTTCATCAGGTCGGGTTTGGCTGTGTCCCACAGGTCGACGGAGGCAACGGCAGAATCGCAAATAGTTGAAAACCCTGAGTCGCCTAAAAGTTGTTCGCATAAAGCACCGGCAAACAAGGTATCCTCCAGATTGAATCTGTTTTTCCAACCTGAGCAGAATATCAGCAGGTCGTGAGGGTCATTCTGCAGAAATGTTTTTATGGCTGAGAAATTCAGATAGGAACCGATTATCAGGCAGTGAGCCTTGGCTGCTTTGTTGATGGCTTTGGTCCCGTTGGTGGTGCAGTAGGCGATGGTGGCATCTTTTACCTGATCGTTCATGAAATTGAAGGGGGAGTTGCCAAAGTCTGCAAAATCGAGCACTATGCCATCTTTTTCGCCGGCCACTATCATGCCTTTTTCTTTACACTTTCGGGCCTCTTCGACACTGCCTACGGGTATGATCTCTTTTACACCCCAGGCAAAGGCCGTGCAAATAGCTGATGTGGCACGGAGTATGTCTACTAGTACAACGTTTTTGTTTCCAATTTCGTACAGGTCGAGGAGGGCAGGAGTGAAGCAAACTTCTATGGTTTTGTTTGGCATGAATCGGTAGTTTTGTATGTTTCAAAATTAGCGAATTATGCATAATTCGGAGAGGTTTATTCACTAAAATAATTTTTGAAAAATAAAGAACTTTGTAAACGGCTGATAATTAAAGTGTCAATTCTGATCGATTAAAAAGGTACTCCATTTCATGTGATACGATAATCATGCATCAAGATCTTCCGGCTAAAGCTAGAAACCTTCCGGCTAAAGCTAGAAACCTTCCGGCTAAAGCTAGGAACCTTCCGGCTAAAGCTAGGAACCTTCCGGCTAAA
>CAZRFL010000111.1:0-11095 GCA_964599365.1 uncultured Bacteroidales bacterium | reverse complement strand
CGGTTCGGGCGGATGCGAGATCTATTTCCCCAACGAATACGCCGAAGTGATGTGGAATGCCGTGATGGAAGCCGGAAAAGAATTCGGTATCAAACCTATCGGCCTGGCGGCTCGCGATACCCTGCGACTGGAAATGGGTTTCTGCCTCTATGGCAACGATATCAACGATACTACCTCTCCCATTGAAGCCGGACTGGGCTGGATCACCAAGTTTACCGACGAAAAGAAGTTTATTGATAAAGCCATCAACCTGAAACATAAAACCGAAGGCACCACACGCCGACTGGTAGGTTTCGATATGATTGACCGCGGCATCCCCCGCCACTATTACGAGATCTGCGATGCCGACGGCAACCTCATAGGCGAAGTTACCTCAGGCACCTTTGCTCCTTCATTGGGCATCAACATTGGCATGGGCTATGTGAAAACTCCATTTGCCAAGCTCGACACCGAGATCTATATCAAGATACGCGAGAAGCTAATCAAGGCTAAAGTGGTGAAGTTTCCGTTTTATAAGGAATAATCTGATTTGAGATTTTTGATTTAAGATTTTAGATTTATTAAAAGATGCGAAGTTTCGGGGCTTCGCATTTTTTGTTTTTAGGGGCGATACCGTTTAATGTTGGCAGGCAAAAGCCTGAAAGAATATATAGGACTGAGGCCGGAGCCTCAGACCAACGGGGTCAATGTACTGATAATTATTTTCCATAAATGGAATATAGCTTAGCTAAAAAATCTGTTTCGGAAATAATAGCTTTTTTCCAATCTACATACAATTGTATCAATTCGGTTGTCGGTTCAAAACCCTCAAACATATTTGTGCCAATAGCATTTGCAGTACTTTCCAATGTTTTAAGATCGGAAAATTTCACTCCCATTAACGTTAAGTTATTGCGGTCAATGTCTATTGTTTTGTACATTTTCTTCGATTAAGAATCATTACAAAGATACGAATTTTTTAGGATTTCTTTTCTTGTTTTTATTGGGATTTTCTGATAAAATGATGCATCATAATCAGTTTGCTTTTTTATAAAAAATGCGAAGTTTCGGGCTTCGCATTTTTTGTTTATTGGGTCAACATGGGGAACACATCCCTCGGCTGACGGTCACCGTGAGCGGGGTCAATCTATTTAAGTTCCACAAAATGTCTGATAACTCATTTCAAAATCAGAGTTTGAGGGTTTCATAAATTCAGCTAAATTATTTTGGTATTGGTAGGGTTGTGATAATACACCTAAAAGTCTTTCAAATGGAATCAGATTTCCGTCGATCGCCTCGTCAAGGGCTTGCTCCACTAAGTGGTTTCTGGGAATAAATGCAGGGTTTTGTGTTTTCATCAATTGTTTTGCATGCTGCATACCCCATGAATGATCCACCGCATCTTTCCATTTCTCTATCCATGGTTTAAAATCTGAGCTATGGATTGGGCTATTTTCCAGATTTATGTCTTCTGATAAAGCCCAAAAAGTATTGGTATAGTCGGTTTTCATCGTTTTCATTACATCTAACAGTTCGTCCACCAATAAGTATAGACTGGGTTTGCTGCTTGCGAACCCTAATTTTTTGAGCATGATGCTATAATATTTTTCCCTCCAGATCTCATCAAATGCTTCCAGGGCCGATTGTGCCAGTTGTAAGGATTTTTCTTTGTCGGGATGTATCATCGGCAACAAGGTTTCGGCAAAGCGGGCCATATTCCATTTTATAATGTGGGGTTGATTCCCAAATGCGTATCGACCATTGGCATCAATAGAACTGAAAACCGTGTCGGGATGATAGGCATTCATAAAAGCACAAGGGCCATAGTCAAAAGTCTCGGCACTTAGGGAAGTGTTGTCGGTATTCATTACTCCATGAATAAAGCCTACACGCAACCAATTCGCCACCAATTCAATTTGACTGACCATTACCTGGTTGAGCAAACTGATAACAGGGTTTTCATCTTGCTCAATCTCCGGATACAATCTTTTTATAGTGTAGGTGGTAAGCGCTTTTATATCATCTGTTGTGCCGAAATGAGCCGCATATTCAAAGGTACCCACCCTGATATGGCTTTTCATTACACGCAGAATGGCAGCTCCTTCTTCCATCATTTCACGATATACGGGTTCGCCTGTTTTTATCACGGCAAGGCTTCTCGATGTGGGTATGTGTAAACCGTGCATGGCCTCGCTGATCAGATACTCTCTGAGCATGGCTCTCAGGGTGGCTTTACCATCGCCGCCCCGGGAGTATTGGGTTCTTCCACCTCCTTTTAGTTGAATATCGAATCGCTGTTTATGCTGGTTCACATGTTCACCTAAAATGATGGCTCTTCCATCGCCCAAATTGGTAAAATAACCAAACTGATGACCGGAATAAGCTTGTGCAAACGAGGTTAGATTTTCATTCCCTTTCTCATCAAACAAAGAGGCTATCCCATGTTTTTGATCTTTTGGCAGGTTCAATTCTTCGCACAAGGTATCATTCAAAAGAAATATCTCAGGTGAGGGGAATGAGGCGGGTTTTACAAGACTGTAAAACGTATCGGGAAGCGATAAATAGGAATATTCGAAATCAAATGGATGGTTTATCGGCATCTTAGTCCTTTTTTTTTATTGAGCCATGGTGTGTTTGTTCGTTACAATACACACAGCCCTGCGTATACTCAAAGTTAACACTTTTCTTTTAATTATAGCTCAATCAGGCAGGATTAAAACAGATTGAGTTGGCAGGCAATAGCCTGAAAGCATAGTTGCGGCTTAGGGGGGGAGACTAAGCCAAAGGGTGGCACAATTTTTTCGACAACTTTTTTTCAAAAATTCGTAAATTTGTAATAAAAAAGAAATGCAAACACTTCGTTTATTGGTGAGCGATAAGGTGTATGATAATATCATGCAGTTGCTATCAAAGTTCAGTAAAGAAGAACTGGAAATAATTACCGAAAATGATCACTATCTTTCAGTTCAACAATATCTGCAAAATGAACTCAGCGAAATGAACGAAGGCAAAGCGGAATATCATACGATTGAAGATCTGGATAGTACTCTGGAAAGCCGGATTAAAATGGATTGAGTTATCAGGTAAAAGCCTGAAAGAATATATAGGACTGAGGCCGGAGCCTCAGCCCAACGGGACGCGCGCAATCAGGGCTCTCTTCTTTCAAAATAGATCTGTGTCTCCTCCCCCTTGTACCATTTGCCGGGGGTAAAATAAATATGAGGGTCCTGATAAAAAAAAGTATAATCGCGTTTAACGCCATCGGTGATCATACGATAGATCTTCGGACCTCCCAATGCAGCTTTCATTTGTTCTGTGCTGAATGTAATAGAATCAGGAATGGAATGAGGAAATTTCAATTCAAAATGAGTACCATAATCATAATCTCTTTCACGCACCAACTGCCAGGTACCTGCCAGTGCAGGGTAATTGATTCCATACATTCTCATTACCTTCAAAATACTGTCGTTGAAGTGGGTTCTGAGATACTTTTCTCTGAAATATCCGGGTTCGGATCGTAAAGGCCGATAAAATAGCAAAGTGTCGTTAACAAGCTCTGCCGGATAAGCATAGTGGCCGTCTTTTGTGACGAGATGCAAATAACCCGAATCCAGAGAATAGTGAACCGGTGTAAATGCCTGTATGGGGTAATTGACCTGAACCATGGAGTCGGCTTCAAAAACCAGGTCGAACCTTGTGTATGAATCCCAGGGGCTGTCTTCAAAAGCCATTTTCGAAGGATCAGGTTGGGGAGCCTGCAGATGCAGAAACGGAACCTTATCCACAATTTCTGTATCGTATAGTTTCCAATGGCCTGTTATATGAGGTTTGGTCCATGGTAATTCGTCTCCTTTGTCTGCCTTTGGTGTGCAGCTGAGAGATAACAGTAGTATCAAAAAATAATAAATCATATTTTTGCTCATTGTGCCTTAGGTTGATTAGCAGGGCTGATGGCATCCAAAATTAACATTTTTATGTTATATAGTAGCTCAATCAAGCAGGATTAAAATGGATTGAGTTATCAGACAAAAGCCTGAAAGAATTTTAGCGGCTTAGGCATGAAACCTTAGCCTAACGGGGCTAATCAATCATCTGAATGGTTCATTCGCCCAATTTTTATCGCGGCATTTAATATTAAATTAAATACTTTTGCGGACTGAACCTATTAATGAAAACGTGAAATGAGTGAAGTGAAATCAGGTACTATGGGGCGCTGTATATTTCTTTGGCTACTGATGAGTGGTATTGCATTTACAACTTTTGGTCAGAATAACCTGAAATTTTTTAATCTGAAAGGCAAGGTGGCCTCTGTTAAGGTTTTGACCTATGCCGGGGAATTGGTAAATGGAAAAGTGGAGAAAGATTATTGCATAGGGATGAATTTGCTGGAATTTGACGAATACGGACGTTTGAAAGCCGATATCGACTATGATGAAAAAAAGAATCAGGAGGGTGCAGTGAAGTACGAGTATGATGTTGATGATCATTTGGTGAACCAATATCAATATGAAGGAAAGAATTTGATAAAAACAACAAAGTTTTTGTATGATGCGAAAGGGAATTTGGTTGAAGAGAAGTATTACGGTTCGGGGGGGACAAATACAGGTAATACTACCTATGCTTACGACAGCAGGGGGTTGGTGACAGAGAAAGTTATCAATGATTCGCCTTTCTTTTCGAGAAATGTAAAGACTTATGATGATCATAAATTGCTTACAGAGGAACGCGTGTATGAAACCAAGTCAGGTAAGCAGATTTGGCTGATTAAGCACGAATATGACAGTACCGGGTTTGAGACTATGATCAGCAGGAAAAACCTGGGAAACGGGGTGCTGCTGCTCACTCATTTTACTTTTGATGCTTCGAAAAATATCAGATGTGAGGTAAACGGAACCAACAAGATTTGTAGGGATTACGATGAGAATGGCAATTTGGTATTGTATTCTGGTGATGGGGCTATCGATTCATACGATTATACCTTTGACGAAACCGGCAACTGGATATTATCGGTGAAAACCAGGAAGAACGGAAAGTCGGTTGAATATGAAATTGCAGAAAGAAAAATTGCGGTGCTGAAAGCCAGGTGATGCAGCAATATTGCCGGGTATCATCATCCCTGCCAGCGATTAAGCTTCGGCAGTAAGGCTCACTGCCACCATCCAAAATTAAACTTTTATCTTATATCGTTACTCAATCAAGCAGGATTAAAACAGATTGAGTTGGCAGACAAAAGCCTGAAAGAATATTAGCGGATTAGGCCGGAGCCTCAGCCCAACGGGGGTTGTTTTATGTTCGTTTTAATTATCTGTCCAAGTTTTGTTTTGTCAATGCCACCTCCATTTTGTGATACTTCTCCGATGTCATTTATGTGCTTTATAAACTTGTTGTCAATAAGCACTTTTGAAATGAGGTCTTGAAATGTATTCTGAACTCTTGCGTAACGAAAAAATGTTTTGATGTCTGCTGATTTTTTTCCCATAACTGCTTTTATTTTCTCCTCAAAATATGTTGGGATTGTCAAACTTACTAATTGTCTATACTGATTAGTTGTTAGGTCACGATAGCTTATTGATGTGTCCTTTGTGTTGAGTGGAAAAGGTGAAATGTCCACGACAAGCAAGCCAATCTCATTACAAACTTTAATGAAATCCCGTTTGTCAGCGATGAACTTATTTAGAATGTCACCCAAATCGCTACGATAAAAAAACTGTGAGTTATTAATGTCTGGGTTGTAAATATATTTTTTCACTTGCCCCCAAAGAGGAGCTTCTGCAATCATCAAGTAATTGACTGTTTCAATTTGGTCAAGGTTGTCCTGCCAAATCTTATTGATGGAGTTAAAAGCGTTCTCTAAATAAATACTGTCGTTGTCAAACTTGCTTACAAGCCCGTTTTGTTCGTAAAAGGTTTTGAGAACTTTTTTATTGTCTGCGTAATTCATGTTTTAAGACGTCCATTTTTTAGTTTGTCAAAGTTAGTTTCTTGCATCACTGTTCGATGTTAGCAGGTCGCCCAAGCATGACACATAACGGGGCCGGAGCCTCAGCCCAACGAGGCCTAAGCCGAACGGGGCAGCCTAATAACTTATTATTTCTGTTCCAGTTTCTTCTTTACAACACGGTCGACCAACCAATTCAAACATCTATCAACAATTGAGTCAGAATAAAGCAGGGACTTATCCACATTATTTAACCAACAATAATTATTTTCTTTATCAATATCTAAGCTATAGCGGGAATCCTGAACCATTCGAGGTCTTTCTTCATCTCTTGAATAATTAATTATTTTAATTGAAATATAGCCCTCCCAAAATCTTACAAATAGTGTAGAACCATCAGCTTTGTCAATACGATTAGGTTCCCATGCAATACTAAAACAAAATCCTTCAGATTTTATAATTATTACAGGTGTGTTTGGATTTTTTTCTATACCGAAAATGAAATTTTTCTCCTCAAGTATTTTTATTTTTTCTTCAACATTTGCAATAATTTTTAGTATTTCAGATTTAGCCACAGAAACTGATTCCTGAGAATTAAGGAATACTGTCCTTTTTTCTTTAAATGCTAATTCAGCATTTAATTTATCTGCTTTTTCTAGATTTCTTTCAAAATTAGTCTTAGGACTATTATCTGTTATTTTTTTAGATTGAAGTTCTTTTTCTAAGTCAGCCAATAATACCCTAAAGCATTTTATGAAATCTCTATTCTCTTTAGATTTATTGTCTGTCGAAGTAAAATGATATGGCAAATCAATTTCTTTATGTATGAATCCCTTTAAATCCTTAATAATTTCTTTATCAACAATCGGAACTATCTTTCTATCTAAAGCTTTCGCAAAACCAATTTCTTGATTAATCCATTGTGTCAAATATGAATTCTTTGTCAAAATTGGAAGAATAATATTTGATTTATCAATTCCATCTGATACTTTTTTTGCTAAAGGCTTTAATGCTTCTCTATCAGATGCAATTATAATAGGTTGGAAATACTTGTTATTCAGAAGTTCTCTTTCAATTAGGTCAACTTTCGTTTTATCATAATTTGAATAACTAATAAAGATTTTTTCTTTCATGTTGTAATGATTTTGATTTATTATGGCTGCACATAATGTTTCGGAGCTTTGCAGCAGCAGGTTCTAATTATCCGTTCCTTTCACCCCGACCATTAAATTAATTAATTTTTCATTCGTTTTATGTTTTCCCACCTCGCATATTGCAAATGTGCTTTTAGCTGCTGCCCTTCTTTTCATTCTGATGACATTTTGTCCAAAGCAATAAGTTCTTTTTCGTCTGTAGGAAGCATCTTCATCACTTCGTCAATGAGCATTTTGGGGGAGTCATATTTTATCTTAATTGTCTTGTTATGAATAAACATATTGAAAGTTGAAATGCGGCTAAAAATATCTCTCGGTTTTTTCACATACTCGAAATACTCGTTTAGGCAATTATTTAGTTTAAGAGTTTTATTGCGGTAAAGGTCTTGAAACTTTATAAATGTATCTAAGTCAATAAGAGTAAGGTTTTTAATCTTATGAGTGTCTTTAATTGCTCTTTCTGAAAGCTGTCTTCTAAATTCTTTGTTTAGGATAAAGTTTATTCCTCCAAGGTTGAATGAAAAGTCAACATACACAATGATTGGGTAAATAATCGTATCGTTAAAATTATACTTATCAAATTTTTCAAATTCCTTTGCTCTTACTTTTTCAATAACATTGACAAGTTGAGTTACGCCTTTTGCTGAGTTATCTTGGTTTGTAACCAACTTTTTAAAAATCTCTGCTTCAATTTGGTCGTAATTGTTGCAATGTTTAATGCCTGCTCCTAAGAAGATATTTTTGAATTCAAATAAGTAAACCTTGGCTTTGTCTCTCATGTAATAATCTGGTTCTCCATCAGGAATTATTGCTTTTATTTTTTCGCCATTGAATTTTACATAACCTGATTTTTCAAAAGCGTAGTCCATAACGCTGTAGAATAGTCCTGTCTCGGAAAACTCGTTCCCAAAAATGCTCATAAAATCTACTCTTGATTTTATGACTTTGTCTTTGAAAGTAGCACCATTTTTAACAAGTACACGGGCAAAGTCAAATTGAATTCCTTGATATAGCTTATCAACTAAGAAATTAAGGTTTAGAAAAACAAAATCGTTCTTGTTGATTCTATAAACAGGTTTTTCTCTTAACCCTAAAAAATCGTCGGACTTCTTGAATGTCTTTTGGTCAATGCTTAAATCCTCTAAAAAGTTTATTACATCTGGAAAGTCATCTGCAACATTAATTACAGAAGGAGTTTTCATGCGTTCAAACTTTCTGATGTAAAGAGTAACGAGATTCATCAAATACTTTTGCCATGATTCCAAATTGTATTCTTTAAGAAAAATTTCCAGATAGATTTTGAACTGCTCGTTCTTTTCGCAAAATTTGAAAAAGTAAATTGCTTTGATGAATTGAAGTCTGAAGTCTTTAAACTCTAAAATTTCTTGAAATGGAAGTTGGGTTGGAAGAATTAGTTTAATCAAGTCTACTTCGCTTTCAACTTTCGGAATATTGAAACCTGGAAGTTGTTTATCAATCCATTGTTGGGAACAAACCAGATATCCTTTGAAAAGATTTAACTCTTGTTCGGGTGTCAAGTCTCCAACAAGTTCTAAATCGTTTGAATTTTCAATTAATATTTCTTCAAGAATTAAACCCGAAGCATTATTTAGAAAATTGTAATCTGCTTTTGGATTAGCTAAAATCTTAGTTATGAAATCGTTTATGCGTTTATGAACTGAAACTGGAAGTCTGCCCAACCATAATTTAAGAAATTCAATTTGCTTTGTTGGGTCTCGTTCAAGAGTATGAAGTTGTGCTAAAAAATAGCTGATTATTTCAAGAGCATTCTTGGTCGGAATGTCCTTGATTAGTTCTTTAATGTCAACTGTATCATAGTCGCCAAAAATGTCTCGGTAGCCAATTGATACACTAATTTGAAAGCTCATAGTTAAATGTTTGTGTGTCGGTTGTGCTGTGCGTCAGGGTTGCTGCTAACTTCTTCTTGCTTTACCTAAATAGCGGATTATTTCACTATTTTGTCTGTTTTGTATACCTTTTGTATTCTTTTCATCAAATCAAAAGTAAAAAAATATTTATTACAAATCATCCAAACTTAATTTTATTTTAGGCCTTAGCCCTCTTTTTTTCTTACCTCACCAAAATTTCATCGCCAGACCATATTTTTAAACAACCGTTCGGTAATTTAATACGATCGTTCGGTAATTTAAAACAACCGTTCGGTAATTTAATACGATCGTTCGGTAATTTAAAACAACCCTTCGGTAATTTAAAACAACCCTTCGGTAATTTAAAACAACCGTTCGGTAATTTAATACGACCGTTCGGTAAAATGAAACAACCCTTCGGTAATTTAAAACAACCGTTCGGTAAAATGAAACAACCCTTCGGTAAATTGAAACAACCGCTCGGTAATTTAATACGACCGTTCGGTAAAATGGAATTATCCTTTGGCGATGAAAAAATATGTTTTGGCGATAAAAAAAAACGGACGAACATTTGAGTTGTCCGTCCGCTCTTTTACTGTGATTGTGATACAGCAGGAGTATCAGAGATATCAGTGTTTTTTAATTCTGATTCTGACGCTTTCGCTCCAAACCGGAGATTTGTCTTCATCTACCAGCAAACTGTTCTGAAAATAAAGTACCTCGTCGGGGGTATGACCTTTCGAATTTTTTAAACCGGTTTTGCTGGCCAGCAATATGGTCCAGTTTATCTGGTCTTTGCTTACGCGCCAGTTGTGAGGTCCGCGGCCGGCACCGATCAGAATAACTTCGCCTTCTTCCGGTCCATCCACAGCCGAATTTTTATTCTTTTGTCTGGTAGTAACATGTTTCACAATAAAACCGGCATCTGTAATAATAAGCGTGGCATTATCGGGATCCAGGTCGGCCATTTCCTGCACATTGCCGGCCAAAATCCTTACATCAGCCTTGCTGTTCTCCCAATAAGCATTCCTGGTGGGTGTGGTAACCGTGCGTGGCTTGGCGGTGCAACCTACCTGTGCGTCGCTCACCTTGCCGTTGTCAGTTTTAAATGTTGCCAGTTTGGTTGCTAAGGAAGTATAGCGGGGGTTGGCCACCATTTTGTCGTGAAGGGCAATGGCCCAGGGGATGTAATCGTTAATTTTTTTAGGCATACCGATCACCACTACGGAGCGGTAATTCAAACTTGGATCTAGTGTCATAATTTATCTGTTTTTTGGTTAATACTTATCTGTAATTTTTTTTTTGTAAAGCTAAGATTTATTTAAAACACAGATTATGATTTTCTTATGGAATCTAAAAACCTGAAAATTATTTGGACGAACTAAGGTTTTTGCCGACAAACGAGGTTTGAGAAATTGTAAAAAAGGTCAATTTACCATCATTCGTTGCGGTCCAAATTCACCCGTTTGTTCTCCAGTTTTTTGAGTAAATCTTCCATGAATAAAGGAGAAACCTTTAGTTGGGCATCCCTGTAATAATATAATAGTAGGATGTGGGTTTTGAAACTAAACTCATCGAACCAGGCCAGATTGACCATGTGATGGCTGCTAATGCGGCAGAATTGCTTGCAGTGTATGGCCCTTTCGGTTTCCGACAGGTTGTGTGAAGCATTGTGCACTATACCCTCTACCATATAATACAAGGTATTATCGCTGTTGGTTTCGCAGTACACAATATCATTTTTCAATATTTTGATCCATTTGTTGGTATAAATCCATAGGGATTCATCCTTGTCATCAGAATTCTCCATGTCCGTTTTATTTAAATTATGGTTTATTTGGCCATAAAATTAAAAAAATAGGGGTATATCTATTTGGGAGGCATTAAAAAAATCATTGTGGGCATAAAAAATTTTTTACCCCCTACTCTATTCTATTCCATCCTTTTAACAAATCTCACAAACAGTACTTGCAAATTTTTTAGTACTTTGTATTGCATAGTACTGTTTTTTGTATTATCTTTGTCGCCGAATTGGAACTTTATGTTGCCACTGAATAGTTATGAAAGAAAAAAATGCCAAAAAATTCTCTCCTTCCTTTTCTTTGCCTCCTGTCCTAAAGGATGGAAAAGAAAGC
>CAZRFL010000110.1:1592-11665 GCA_964599365.1 uncultured Bacteroidales bacterium | reverse complement strand
GGGTGCGAAACCAGAAACGGGGGCGAAATCAAAAACGGGGGCGAAACTAAAAACGGGGGCGAAATCAAAAATGGGGGCGAAACCCAAAACGAGGGCGAAACCCAAAACGAGGGCCTAAATAAAAATGGGGGCTAAGGCCCCCATAAATATTAGTTTACTTGTAGTCAGTATCTCTTACTTCCTCCTCGGGCAATGCGGCAAATCGAACTTGTCATTGGCTTCGCATTCATACATAGCTTCCACACAATCCGCAGGATCGCAGCAGGTGAAGCAAACGCGTTTGAAGGCTCGATAGTCGAGAAGCTCTACGTCGGTCGACAAAAAGTCATCTTTCACGGGTTCGGGGCGGGCCAGGTCGGTGCTGAGGTATTTCTTGTTGTCGTCCGAAAAAACCGTAACCACCACCTTGTTTTTGCCCGTCTCATTTTGCTTTTTGAGGGCGCCCAAAAAGTTGGCCCCCGACGAAATGCCCACCGCTATGCCCAGGTTGGCAAGCTTCTGAGCCATAATAATGGCATCGCCATCGTCCACATCCACTATTTCGTCCAGTTTGTCCAACTCGACAATAGAAGGTATGAACTCGTCGGATATGCCTTGTATCCTGTGTTTGCCCACTTTATAGCCCGTGGTGAGGGTAGGGGAGTTGGCGGGTTCCAGCGGATGAATGCTGATGGCGGGGTTTTGTTCTTTCAGATATTTGCCCACGCCCATAATGGTGCCTCCGGTTCCCACTCCGGCCACAAAGGAGTCTATGGCCAAATGGCGCATCTTCATCTGCCACCATATTTCGGGTCCTGTGGTAGTATAATGTGCCTCTATGTTATCGCAATTGGAGAACTGCCGCGGCAGAAACGAATTTTCGTTTTCTGCGGCCAGCTCTTCGCTCATTTTAATGCTTCCCAGAAAACCGCCTTCTTCCTTAGAAACCAACACTATTTTGGCTCCAAAGCTACGAATGAGGTTGATGCGTTCCTGGCTCATCCAGTCGGGCATAAAGATGGTCACGGGATGCCCCATCGCCCGGCCTATGGCCGCAAACGAAATGCCGGTGTTGCCGCTGGTGGCTTCTATAATGCGGTCGCCTGCCTTGAGCATTCCCAGTTGGTAGGCATTGGATAGAATATAATATGCCATGCGGTCTTTGATGCTGCCCGTCATGTTATGGTTTTCGGATTTGGCATATACAACGCGTTCTTCGCCCTTATAGCGGAAGCGCACAGCCAGAATAGGGGTGTTGCCGATGAGCGACGACAAACCCATGATTTTTTTTACGTTTTCGTTATTCATTTGAGCTGAAATTTTCGGCAAGATAAAAAATTAAATCGAAAACCACTCTTCCAGCTTCTTTTCCGTGGAATCGGTTTCGTTTTTGTGATGAAATTCGTTGGTATGTTTGTTATAATTATAATCCGCGGCCCATTTCTTGAAATTACGCGCCACCTGATCAATGGCATCTACGGTATAGATCAGTTCGGCATTGCTCATGGTAGGATGCAGCGAAAGGCGTATCCAGCCCGGTTTCTCCGAAAGGTCGCCATGGGTGATCTTGGAAGTGATGAGGTCGGATTTCTGATGGCTCACATCCAGCAGGAAATGTCCGTAAGTGCCTGCACAGGCGCATCCGCCCCTCACCTGAATGCCAAAGCGGTCGTTGAGCAGCTTCACCGCAAGATTGTAATGAAGTCCGTCTATATAAAATGAGATAACTCCCAGTCTATGCTTTACGTTATCGGCCAAAATGTGAATTCCGGGCACCTTGGGCATGTGTTCGAAGGCAATCTGGAGCAATTCGGCCTCGCGCTGCATCATATTTTCGGTACCCATTTTTTCTTTCAATTGCAGGGCCAAAGCTATGCGTATGGCTTGCAAAAATCCCGGTGTGCCGCCGTCTTCGCGGGCTTCGATATCGTCAATATACTTGTATTCGCCCCAGGGATTGGTCCAATCCACGGTTCCTCCCCCCGGCTGATCGGGAGCCGCATGTTGGGGATATAAAGCCGAATCGAAGATCAGCACGCCTGAGGTGCCCGGTCCTCCCAGAAATTTGTGTGGGGAAAAGAATATAGCATCCAGGCGTTCTTCGGGGTCGGCAGGATGCATGTCGATATCCATGTATGGAGCCGAAGCCGCAAAATCGACAAAACAAACCCCTCCATATTTATGCATGAGTTTGGCCATCTGGTGATAAGGCGTGGTAACTCCCGTAACATTCGAACAAGCCGTAAATGAACCTATTTTCACCTTGCGGTAGCGGTATTTAATCAGTTCTTCTTCCAGTGCCTCGAGGTCGACCAGCAGATCGGGGCCGGGCTTAACCAGCACCACATCGGCCGTAGTCTCGTACCAGGAAGTATGATTGGAGTGATGCTCCATATGGGTGATGAAAACCACGGGCTTTTCGCAGCCCTTGGGGCATTTGTTTTGAATAAGCAACTGGCAGTTGCGCAGGCTCAGTATGCGCTGCAGTTTGTTGATGACCGAAGTCATACCCGTTCCGGCGGTAATGATGACATCCTTCGCGCCCGCATTCACGTGTTGCTTTATCATACTATGAGCCTTATGATAGGCTTTGGTCATAAGGGTGCCCGTCTCGCTGGTTTCCGTATGAGTATTGCCCACAAATGGCCCGAACTCTTCCGTGATCTTCTTTTCTATGGGCTTATACAATCGTCCGCTGGCAATCCAGTCGGCATAGATCATTTTAACGGTTCCGTAGGGCGTATCGTAAAGCTGGTCGTTGCCAATGATGTTCTTTTTAAAGGAAGCGAAGTGTTTCTCGAGTTTGGTCATAGAAGAAGTCATTAATTGTCATTCATTGTCATTAGTGGTCATTAGTGGTTTGAAGACTGGGACAGGCGACCACTAAGACACTAAGACCACAAAGATACACTAAGAACATTTTCAACAATAAAACAATTTAGCAATTCTTAAACACAGAGGTAAACAGAGGGGAGGTACAGAGGTTCACGGAGAAACTATCTATAACACTTTAGCAATATAACAATTTAACCATCTAACCTTCCATCTTTCCATTCATCCAACCATCCAATCCTTATTGATTATCATTATTCTCTTCCTCATTTTCAGTGGCACCTATCTTTTTCAGGAAATCGTTTTTACGTTTTTCGGTAGCAATAATAAAGGCATATTGGGGTTTTCCGTCTTCGGCTTTCAGAATGTTCTTATCCGACTCCATAGCTTTTTTTATCAGATCGTTATAATCCTTGCGATTGGAGATAGATTGCAGTTTGTTTTGCTGATAGTTGAAGAAGAACCAATTGTCGCCAATTTCGAAATACATACTCAATATGTTGCCGCTTCGTTTGCGGGCTATCTCTATATAGCCTTCTGCATATTTGTTGATCTGGTTTTCGCCCAGCATGGCTATCCCTATCTTACCGTCCGAAACAAAGGAACGGGATTTTGCATTCCACTTGAATTTGATATCGGAAATGGTCATACTGTGGTTAAGTTCGTCGGGAATGCTTTTAAATTTACCTGAAAGACTCAACTGACTGATAAGATCGTCGGCCTTTTTGGGACCCACGATAAAGCGCATGGCATTGTAGAACTTATCCGCTGCAGGATCAGCCGGGTCGAGCCCGCCGTTTTCCTGTATGGTTTTGGTGAACAACTGATAGGCATCCTTATCGAAGAAGAAATCGAGCATCAGCATCAGGTCAAAATCTGTGGTTCCCGTAGTCATATTGTGATCCACGGTGCCATAGGTATCGAAGGTCACCCTGCCCAGATTGGTTCCCAGGTTCACACGGCCTTCGCCGAAAACTTTACACGCTTTTTTATCAAGATAAACATAGTTCTCGGGTTTGGCATTGGTGACGGATGAATCAATCTTCGGCCCGACATAATAACGCTGCAAAGCCTTATCATAAGTCAACTGACCTTTGGCGGAGAGAATGTCCGAATCATTATACCTCTTTTTGTAATTGATAAAGGCCGGATACACCAAAGTGGAATCGTCGCCTATGAAAAGACCCATACCCAGCGCTTCGCCTGTAGCCCCTTTGTTAAACTCCCGGGGCTTATCATCCACCGGAATGGCAATAGCCTTGGGGTCGATGTCGGCGGTAAAGCGCAGCCACTTGCGTTTGAGGGTATCGCAATCATGTTTGATGCGGGTGCCTCCGTCGAAATTCAGGAATTCTTTGTCGGCAAACAAATAGGACTTACCATAAAACTCGAAGAAGGGACTGAGGGCGAAGCCTGCTTTTTCAGGGATATCGCCGCTGCCGTATGTTTTCCCGGCAGAATCCACCTTAATGGAGCTGAGGAAGATCTTTTGTTTGTTTTCCATTTCGTCAACATAATCGTAGGTTCCTGATCCCACATATTTTGTTTTGGAGGTGATATCAGCCGTTGCATCGTAAATATAATGTATCTGGTCCACCGTGTCGGCAATGATCTTACAGTTTTTCAATGGCAGCATCTCTGCTTTTTTCAACACGGTCACTTTACCGGAATCCGGGAAAATGGCAGCATCGGCCACGTGAATGATGGGAACATCTTTGGCATAAATGATATTCTCGTTCAGATTGTAATTGGCATCGGGAGCGTAGAAGGAAAGCGCGCTCTGTGCAGGATGTTCAGAAATAAATCTGGATTTGCTCAGGTCTTCGCTGATGAGTTCCTTAAGGGTTTTGGTTTTCAAATAAGCGTATTCGCTTTTCAGGCTGCTATGAAATTCGAGAAGATCCTTATCCATAAACCAGTCGAAGTTGTAAAGGTAACAGGCATACTGATTGAAGGGGAAGGTAATCTTGGAATCTTCATCATTGGACTTGAATTTCCCCAACTGCTTATTGAAGTCAATATTCACATTAAAATTATCGGTTTGCAAAACAATATCGTTGAGATCGGCCGTTTTGAACTTCACCAGTGTAGTGTCGGAAGTGAAGGCATGATGCTTTAGGTTGTACTTGTAGGAGTTCATTTCCACCTTCCCGAATATCATTTTGCCACTGGCACTAAGCCCTTTCGAGCCGAGGTTGAGTCCCCCATTCAATATGGCTCTTGAAGCGAAAAGGTCGAAAGGTTTGGATTTCTGCATCACCTGCATCTGGTCCATATAGGGGAACCATTTCACACTGACATCTTCGGCATACACCGGAGGCATTTCCACAGGGGTAGTCTTTTCCTTAATGGTATATTGATATGCCTGTGCCCAGAGCGAATCGGGGAAGAACACAAAGTCGTTGGATCTTGTGGTAGAGGTCAGGTATTTCAGAGAGCCCTTACCCAGAAATCCTTTGTAGCTGAGATCGACAATAGAATCGTAGCGGCCTTTGCCTCCATAGGCAGGGAATCCGCCTGAAGGTGTAGTAATCACAAATCCCAGTGAATAGTCGGGTTGCACTTTTAAAGGCTCGGTGATGTCAGGAAAAATTCCGGCAGAGACAAGATAACCGCTGAACTGTTTGCGTTCGCTGTCGTAGCTGTCGAGGCTGTCGATGCGGAAGGGCTGCAGTCGGAAATAGAAACGATCGCGGGTATAGACCTTTTTATAAATAAAGGGTTTGTCGTAATACACATAAGCATCCTTCTTGCTGATGAAGGAGGGGAAATTCGGAAAGGGTTTCAGTCCCGATTTGTTATTGGGGCCATCGATCAACATTTCGCCGCTGAGGTTTTCAATGTTTGTCCTCACCCTAACCAAAGGATGGTGGCCATAAAGGTCGGTAGGTTGAGAGCGATCCTGAACCTTAAAGCTCATGGAATCTATCATTTCCATATCGAATTTGAACTTGTCGTAATTGAAAAGGAATTTCTTACCAAAGTATTCAAAAAGACCGGCATGTATCTTGCCGTCAAACTCAAAGTTGCGGTTCTTTTTCAAAATCACTTCCTGTTCGTAAGGGTCAACGTAAACAAATTGGGAATCGCTCAAAAATACACGGGCAACTCCACGAATCTTGAGGTCAAAGTTCAATAAGTTCAGGGTGGCATTGTTTTGAGCAGAAATGATAGAAGTAAACTGAATTACGTCGTAATCTGTCTTGCCGCTTTTCGAATTGATGTAGTTGTAAACACGGTCCTTCAACAAAACTATGCCATCGTCCATATTGTAAATGATGAATCCTTTTTCGGCAAAAGTGAGCATCATAGCCTGTACTTGTTCTCTGGATATCTTAAACTCGTGTATGATATCATTTTCGTAAAGCATTTTCGAACCTGTTTTATCTGCCAGTTTTTTTAGCACCATCAAAGGATGCATCTCGTCCATACCACGAAGTTTTTCCCAGCGGAATTCGCTGTAATAGTTATCCGATTCGAATGTGGCATTACTTTCGTTGGAAGAACCTTTAATAAACCCAAAATCGATTTTAGGCTGGTCCAGTTTCCAGTATAGGGCCTCGAAATACATGTCGATCTTGTGATAGGTGTTAAAGTAAGGACTTTTCGAAACTCCGTCTTTTTCGCGCAGCAAACTCAGTTCCCGATTTTCGTTCACGTATTTCATCTTCAGGCCGGGATGAGTGATGGAATCTTTATCCACATAGATGACCACCGAAGCAAAATCAGCCCCTATTTGGTTCTTCTGGATCACAAAGGCTTTGGACCCTAGTTTTACGAAAATCTTATTTTCCTTTTTGAAGTAAAGCAAGGCATTGATCCCTTTTTCTCCCTTTCCTATCAGTTTGGGCCCGTGCATGGCGAAACCGCCTTCATAATCTATATCCTTAAAAATATCTTTGATCTCCAAACGGTTGTCGAAGGAAGTGAATCGGGGATAGGAAGTACGCTCATCGCTGACGTCGGCCATCACTTTTTCCTCCAGCCTTCCCATCAGGGGCCTTTGGAAGAAATTGGTGTTGTAAAAAGTCACCGTATCAATCTTAAACTCCGATTTCGTCAATTGTATGGTGTATCTCTTGTGTATTTCGGCATGAACTTCTTCCCAGGGGAAGCCCGCTCTGTCCCAATATACATTTCCGTCTTTTCCCACCCATTGGTTGGTGGTGGGGTAGAACCGCCCCGCAGTTTTATAGATACAGGTGCTGTCGTTCTTTTTAACACAAGTAAGATCAAGAGCTGGGAAGTCAAAGTAGGGGACCGAATCGTATTTGAATTCGAAATCCGAAGAATTGGTTTTCCAAATAGTGAGTTGCGATTCGTAGAGATAATTTTTGGTAAGCAGCAAATTGGTTGATTCCAGCAAGGCCATAAACCTGATGTTGTTTGTCATTGCAGCCAGTTTCCGTAAACTGACATGCCACGACTGATAGCCCTCGTCGCTTTGCTTCGACTTATAGAAGTTGATCTCACCTTGTATATACTCAGCGTAATTGGGGAAAGTCTTCATTTTTCGCTTCAGCATCACATTGCACATGGTGTAGATGGAGTCTTTATGCAATTGGGTAAACTTATTGGTGTTCCACAATTCCGTAAATTCTGTCATAAGCACCTTGCCGGCATCTTTCTGATCTTTATTGGTCACCGCATCAAACATATCGGTCAGCTCTTTCAAAAACTGCACCTGGTCTTTCGCGAATTGTTTCAGGGGCTGTGCAAACAAACCTTTTCCTGAAAACAGAATGATGAAAAACAGTATGGCTGATATTCTTTTCATGAAGGGGGAGGGATTATGGTAAAAAATTCAATTATGGTCGAACCTGCATAGGAATACTTAAACTTTTTGATATAAAGAGGCGCACCAGTTATTAACGCATAAGTTGCGGATAAATTGCAAGCCTTGTTTTTCTGTCGTCTCATTTATTATGGGAAGATCTTCCAGATAAAATCCGCTCAGAGTCAAAAGGCCTTTACTTTTGATCACAGTGGAATAAACAGGAATATCATTCAGAAGAATGTTTCGGTTGATGTTAGCTATCACCAGATCAAATTGCTGATCGGTGAGCAAGTCGGCATCGCCCAGCAATACCTCTATCTCGGGAACATTGTTTTTGATGATGTTTTCCTGAGAGTTATTGTACGCCCATTCGTCATTATCAATGGCCGTTACTTTGGCCGCCTGCATTTTTCGGGCGAGTATGGCAAGAACCCCTGTCCCGCAGCCCATGTCCAAAACGGTTTTCCCCTTTACATCCAGTTCCAGTAGCAACTGTGCCATCATATGCGTGGTTTCGTGGTGTCCTGTTCCGAACGACATTTTAGGTTCTATGATGATCTCGTATTTCACCCCTTGTTTCTCAGCATGGAAGGGAGCCCTGATGTAACATTCATTTCCTATGCTCACAGGCTCGAAATTACTTTCCCAAACAGCATTCCAGTTCTCATCCGGAATGAGTTTGACAGAATAGTTGATCTTTACTTCTTTATTCCTGAAAATACTTAGTGTCGAAAATGTTTCAGCAGAAAACTTATTGGCAGGAATATATCCCTGAAAACCCTGTGCATTTTCAGCAAAGCTCTCGAAACCGTATTCGGCAAATTCAGCAATAACAATTTCAATAAATCGCGGAGGAAATACCTGGCAGTTGATCTCTGTATAATCCATGGTTTTCTTAGTAAATGGATTCTATGATGGTGATAAAATCGTCAGCTTTCAGCGAGGCGCCTCCAATCAGACCTCCATCCACATCGGGCATGGAGAACAATTCGCGGGCGTTTTGTGCATTACAACTGCCCCCGTAAAGTATGCTGAGGTCGCCGGCTATCTCGGGTCCGTATTGGTCAGCAACTGTCTTGCGAATAAATTCATGCATCTCCTGGGCCTGTTCCGGCGATGCCGTCAATCCGGTGCCTATGGCCCAAACAGGTTCATAAGCAATAATCAGCTTGCTGAAATCTT
Organism: uncultured Bacteroidales bacterium; assembly: GCA_964599365.1. GTDB lineage: Bacteria > Bacteroidota > Bacteroidia > Bacteroidales > CAIWKO01 > CAIWKO01. Next base: position 2,895 of record CAZRFL010000110.1, on the reverse strand, counting down.
CAGGCGACAAGGGGAATAATGATTCTTCTATTTGTCTTCTGATCACTTCAAAATGTTTCCCCGATTCTCTCTCGGCCAGCACTTCTCCAATACAAAAAATAGGGAAAAGGTCGTTGTTCAATGCGGTGGCCACTTTGGCTGCCAAAAAAGCATTGTCCTCTTTAAAATAACTTCTCCTTTCCGAATGTCCAATGATCACAAAATCCACACCCACCGATTGTATCATATTCACCGACATTTCGCCCGTGAAGGCCCCTTTTTCTTCCGAATAGCAGTTTTGGGCGGCCACATACATATTGTCCATGCCCTGAAGCAGTTCAACGCATTTGTGCAGAAAATAAAAGGGAGGGGCTATAATGACCGAAAGATCCTTTTGCTCGGCCATTTGGGGTTTGGTAGCTACTTTTATGATGATATCTTCCACCAGTTCGCAGGCTTCCTGGTAAGTTTTGTTCATTTTCCAGTTTCCTGCAACTATTTTGTTTCGCATAACGATAATTATTTCTTGTAATACTTAGGAGTTATAAAAATTAGATTTTTCTAACTACGATATAGCAAAATTACGTTTTACCCGATTAATAAACGCTATTTTTTTTAAATACCTTATATTTGTAAAGCACAATAAATACCTGAACAAGATTCACGCCCTTTCCGTCCAAACCAACCTCATGACCATAATCCGCCTTTTCGAAAATTCTGTTTCCAAATATCCTGACAATCCATTCCTGTGGGAGAAGACCACCGGCCCTTACCAATCCCTCAGCTATGCCGAAACCTATGCCAGGGTACGTCAGTTTTCAAACGGCTTGTTATCTCTGGGCCTGCAGCCCGACGATAAAGTAATTCTCTTATCCGAAGGACGCAGCGATTGGGTCGTAGCCGAACTTTCCGTACTTTTCACCGCGGCAGTTTGCGTTCCGGTCTCTGTCAAAATCGAAGAGGCCGACGAACTCCGGTTTCGAGTCCTCCATTCCCTGTCGCGCTTTATCATTGTTTCCGGCCGCAATTTGCCCCGCATTCTTTCTATTTTGCCCCAACTCCCGTCCATCGAAAAAGTAATAGTCCTCGACCACGACTTCACCCCGGCCGAAAAACTCATTTCATCCACCCAACTCCTCGAACTGGGAGCCACCTTCGAAAAACTCCATCCGCAATCTTTCGATCAACGCAAACTCACGGTCCAACCCGACCATATAGCCAACATCTGCTACACCTCAGGCACCACCGGCGACCCCAAGGGCATTCTCCTAACCCATGCCAACTACCGCGCCAATGCCGCCCAATCCTCCTCTCTGTTCGAAGT
>CAZRFL010000110.1:0-1582 GCA_964599365.1 uncultured Bacteroidales bacterium | reverse complement strand
CGCGGCTTTGCCGAACGGCAGATCGGCGACGGGTTGGCGAAGACGGCGACGTAGTTTTCAAAGGTGATGGTTTCGGGAATCCACCTCGGTGGAATTTCGTACACGGCAGCCTCGGGCTGGTCCTTGCTCATCAACTACTGCGCCAATGCCGCCCAATCCTCTTCTCTCTTCGAAGTCCCCACCTGGTATATCTCTCTTATGATTCTGCCCTGGGATCACTCCTTCGCTCATACCGTCGGCATCTACACCCTGATGATGAACGGTGCCAGCCTCGCCTCTGTGCAACAGGGCAAAACCCAGCTCGAAACCATCAAAAATCTTTCTTCCAACATTCACGAGATCAAACCCGTTTTTCTGCTCTCCGTGCCTGCCCTCGCCAAAAATTTCAAAAACAATATCGAAAAAGGCATTAAAGATAAAGGCCTGCTCATCTCCGCCTTGTTCCGCCTTGCCTTGCGCACTTCTTATTTCTATCAGGCCGATGGTTTTCGTCGTGGCAAAGGCCTGCGCCTGCTCGCCCGTCCCCTGCATGCCTTCTTCGATGCCATTTTATACAAAAAGATCCGTGCCGGCTTTGGCGGACGACTTCAGTTTTTCGTTGGGGGAGGGGCCTTGCTCGATATCGAGTTTCAGCGTTTCTTCTATGCCATCGGCATCCCCATGTTTCAGGGCTATGGCCTCACCGAGGCGGCTCCCGTCATATCGTCCAACACGCCTGGCTTCCATAAACTCGGCACCTCGGGCCGTCCCGTGCGCCATCTCCAACTCACCATCTGCGATCCTCAGGGCAACCCCTTGCCTCAGGGCCAAAAGGGCGAAATAGTCATACGCGGCGCCAATGTCATGGCCGGCTATTGGAACAATCCCACTGCTACCGCCGAAAGCCTTCGCGGCGGATGGCTCTTCACAGGCGATCTCGGCTATCTCGATGCCGACGGTTTTCTTATGGTGCTGGGCCGTTTCAAAAGTTTATTGATAGGCAGCGATGGCGAAAAATTCAGCCCCGAAGCCATCGAAGAAGCTCTCGAATTCCATTCCCCCTTCATCCGTCAGGCCATGCTCTGCAACGATCAGCAGCCCTACACCACCGCCCTCATCGTCCCCGATTTCAGCGCCATCCGCAGCCACATCCTCCACAAACATCCCCACATCACCCCCGCCGAATATCCCTCACGCGCCGTCTTGCTCATACAGCAGGCCATAGCCCAATTCAATCAGGGCGGCCACCATCAGCATCTCTTCCCCAAACGCTGGATACCCTCCACCTTTGCCCTCATCGCCGACGAATTCACCGAACAAAACCACATGATCAACTCCACCATGAAAATGGTCCGCCCACGCATCACCCAAACCTACCTTCACCGCATCCAATACATGTACACCCCCGCCGGAAAAGACATCCTAAACCCTCCCAACCTCGAAGTTTTCAATAAAATGATATAAATTTGGGCGCATCCCCCTACGGGGGTCGGGCTGTCCGCTCATAGTCCTCGGTCCGCCTCCTCCACTTCTATAAACAACCTGCCAAAAAATCAAACATTCATCCACTCCAAAAACTTCTGGTTGGCGGCCCTGTGGGCTC
>CAZRFL010000109.1:0-11863 GCA_964599365.1 uncultured Bacteroidales bacterium | reverse complement strand
AGGGGTTAAATATTGGTAGCCACGGGCAAAGCCCGTGGTCAAATGCCAGCCCACCACCCACCAACCCCGTCAGGTTTATCCCATATCCGATCTCTGGCGGATCGGGAGGTTGAACATCCTGTTATAGCCCCTTTTTAAAGCCTGTCCCGTACCGTAGGTCGGGAGGGTTGGGGTTTTCATCAAATAAATTTTAAAATTATCCTTCGTCCACAATCAATAAAATTTTATATTTGTTGTTCTAAAACTACAAAACAACCGTCGCCCTCACCCAACGCGACCGATTAATGAAAGAAATCGATAAAATTGAATAGCATGAAACCATTTTGTTTCTCTGAAAATTGTTTCTATTAAAACAATTTAAGAATAAAAATGAGCTTAGGTCTGATTCAATAAAAATAAAACAAATGAAAAAAATGACAGGAATAATATTAATGACCATAGGCGTAGTGAGCTTTATAGCAGGATTAGTTACTTTTAATTATGGCAATACCCAAGAAAAAACTATTAAAGAAAAGATTGAACCAGAAAAAATATCGGTGCCAACATCTGTCGAATCAGAAAAAACAGATAAACAGTTAAAGAACATAATAGATATGGCTATTGCTGATGGTGTTTTAACAAACAACGAAAGGATTTTAATAAAGAAGTTTGCGGAAGATCATAAACTAAATTATGACAGTATCATACAGGATGTCGTAAAGAAAAATCCCAACTTAAAAAATGATTCGGAGCCAACGCTGAAGGATAAGAATAAGAAGACAGGAGATGATTTTGAGAAATATATAGTCCAGAAATTCGATAAAGAACATTTCAAAATACTTGAATGGGCAGGTGACAAATATGTTGGCGGTAGATATGCGCAAACAACTTTGCAGCCGGATTTATTAATGGAATTACGTTTGTACAATAAAAAAGAAGTCTTTTCTGTGGAATGTAAATACAGAAATGATTTTTTTAAAAACACTATCGAATTTTCAACACCTGAGCAATTTAAAAGATATCAAACGTATGAGACTCAAAAAAACATTCCTGTTTTTATTGCCTTTGGCATAGGTGGAAACCCAGATAGTCCAAAGCATCTTTATATTGTACCTCTAAAAAAAATTAATTCAAATGTAATCACTCGTGCAGAAATCGTTAATTATGAAAAAAAGGAAATAGAAAAGGGCTTTTTCTACGATTGTAAAACAAAGGAATTAAAATAGAATAACAATTTTGTTTCTCCGCTCGTCAGTCCCCCCGGGCGGAAGCATTTCTTCCTCTTTACGCCCTTTAGGGTTGGGGCAAAAGACAAATCTATCTTCCGCCCCATCATAACAAATCATCCGCGCCAATCATATCTTTCATAATAAATCCCTGTCTGGCTCTCCCTCCTGAAGTTAATGAAATGTCCCGCCATACCAAAACCGAAGTGTTTCGCAGAAACATGGTCTTCAGACCACAGAACAACCCAGACTGACCTTCTGAATTTTCTTGTAATTTTCAAGTGCAGAAAAATGGCGCTGGGTATAGCTAAGAAAACGCTGTTTGACGAGTCCGTCATTTTTCTGACGGACGAGGAGTTTGTTTTCGGGGATTTTTCAAACGTAGAAAATAAAGAAAATTCAGGCAGTCTTGATTCTTTGGTTCTTTCTCATCAAGGAGAAAGAACGTAAATTAGCATTCGTTAGGACTGTCCTTTCCTGCCTGCCGGTTTGTTACTTTTTTGGACAAGCAAAAAAGTTACAAATGACCGAATCAAGAAAGCCAATGATCATTCTTTTTTCCCCGACCCTAAAGGGAGACATGGGTTTTTACCGGGCTTTTTTGTGCTGAAAGGTAATTAGTTTATTAGATATCTCATAAGGACTCGCTGACCCCCCCCGGGCGGAAGCATTTCTTCCTCTTTACGCCCTTTAGGGTTAGCCTGTCCCGCACTCGCAGAGTCGGGAGGGCAAAAGACAAATCTATCTTCCGCCCCATCACAACAAATCATCCGCGAATATCATAAAATCCGCGGTCCGCCGCGGCGGATCATATTTTTCATAAAAGATCCGCGTCTCCTCTTCCTTTCCTCAATCAACCACCTCCTTCTCCAAATACAACTGCACCTCCGTCACCTGATCCGCCTCTATCGTAAAATAAAAACTCAGCGACTGATACCCCATGCAATGCAGCATCCCCTGATAATTTCCCGGCATCAGCCCCGTCACTAGGTCATGGCCATTCATAGGCGTAGTGAAATTATGGTTCACGAAGGGTATGCTCACTATCACACTATCTTTTGGCAAACCGGTTTCCTTATCAAACACAGTTAAACTAAGCTGACCCTTACTGGTCTCAGGGTGCACAAACACTTCTTCCAGCCTCATCCCTATCAGTATCTTTTCAATATGCTTATCATCCAGACCAATACTGTCCTTATAATAGCTGTCATACTCGGGATATTCGGCTATCAGCGTATAATTCCCCGGCTCCAGGCTGTAAAAACGAGCATAGCCTTTTTTGGTACTCTTCTTTACTATTACAATGTCTCCTTTCTTCAAAGTCACCTTCACTTTGCGCATAGGAACTCTCGTAACCGCATCCGTGATAAAAGCCACAAGCATAGTCTTTCTCGGGGCTTCAGGCTTACCAACCTTGATTATCTCCAGCCACTTGCTATACAAATGAACAAACTTCGACTGTATAAGATTTCCAATAAAATCCTTTATCTCATCCATCTCGTCCAGCAAGTCCGGTATGGGGTTCGTACCTTCAGTTTTCTTATCCTTTATTTCATCTTGGGGAGCATTCAGTACCTTTTTATAATCCTTCAGCACAGTCTCCATTTCCGTAAAATCAGCCAAGGTTATAACGGTCAGCACGGCTTCATTGGTCTTCATTATCTTATACAGACCGGTGGCATTCCCCAGCACATCTCCGTCCCGCCCTACCGAAACAAACGAAAATGGCTTGTTCAGGGCTGCGGCCAGATCCCTGCGATTTATATTATAAGCCTGTGTCGAAGCCAGATTGCTGAACTTCCACACCGTTTGACCTGCCAGATCGCGGTGATATCCCTTATCTCCTGTAATATAACCCACTTGTTCAAACTGCTTTTGTTTAGCAGTATCTATCAGGCCCATAGTGTCATTAAATCGGCTTTTTAGGGGCCCGTAAAGAGGATTGGTTGTTAGCTCGGCATCATATTTTACCAAAAAATCCGATCCTCTCTGATTAGCTTTGTCTCTGACAATTTGAAATTTTTCCATGTCAATTATTTTTTAATGAATAAATAGGAATTAAGTTTTGGATAGGTGAAAATTTATATTTTGCGTCGTAATTCGTAAAACTTACATCGATGTCGATATAACTCACTTCGAAGTCAAAATAACTTACATCGATGTCAATAAAACTCACTCCGAATTCAATAAAACTTACATCGATGTTCATAAAACTTACATCGATGGCCATAAAATCTACACCGATGGCAAAATAATCTACATCGATGGCCATAAAATTTACTTCGTTGTTCAAATAACTTACATCGATGGCCATAAAACTTACTGGGATGTCAAAAAAACTTACATCGATGTCATCCGACCTGATTTCAATATTACCACAGCTTCCTGTGATCTCTGAATACCTCCTCTGTCCGACTATTTTTTCCATGATGCAATTTGCTCAAAAGTGATGATACAAAATTACAACAACAGCAAGGGGCAAGTCAAATATTTTGGATGCGTATTACTGCAGAGGTATAACGACTTACGTCCGATGTCGGCAGTTAATATAAAAGGTGGAGCGGAATGATGCAGACCTCCATCGCTTTGCTGCAGAGGTAGGCAGTTATTTTTTTTCGGCAGGGCCCCAATCGAAATTAAAATGACCGTTGCCGGTATACATATACGATTTGTCGGCCGTACTGTAGGTGATTGTCATACCATAAGGTTCCGACAGACTTCTTAAATTGGCCAGATAAGTGTTCAGGGTACGTTCACTTATTTTTAAGGCAGCGGCAAATACTTTGGCCGGGCCTGTGTTGCCCAAATTGATCATTTCATTCATTTGGCGCATGCAACACATGATGTGAGGGAAAGCTTTCATAAAACTGAAGTTTAATTAATGAATAAATAAAAAACCATATCAACTCATTGCGGACCACCTAAGCCCGGTGACCCTGACAATTTTATAACGTAAAAGTACTACAAAAAATTGCGGCCTGGTCGTCTATTAAGTTAACGGTAGGTTTGATTAAGTTAACGGTAAGATTTGGGGGGATTTTGGGGATTTTTGAAGGAAAAATGGAAGAATGGATATATGGATGCATGGAAAAGGAGACGCCGATCTATTATGATAGTTATGATCCGCCGCGGCGGAACGCTCATGGTTTTTTATGATTTTCGCAGATTGGTGATGTTGCGGCGAGTGGAGCAGGGCAATTGAGAGGAACTAAAATTCTTCGGGTATGATATAGGCATACTGATCGCAGCGAACTTTGAACAGCATATGGCATTCGGCACTGCAGAATTTCTGATAGGGAAAAAATACCCGGAAAGTTTCGTTGCAATAGAGGCAGGAACCTATATTTACCGGCGCATCAGGGTCGTTCATGATCTTTTTTATTTTTCTTTCCGATTTATAAGTGTCGCAGTTTTTGTCGTTGCAGAGTTTTCTCACTTCGTTGATTACCTGAAACTTTTTACAGTCCAGACAATACCTGGGCGGAGGGATTTTGTCCAACTTTTTAATTCCATGATATTCTTCATCACATTCCGGGCTGCAAAATGGTTTGTACTTTCCGGAAACATCAAAATAATAGCCACAAAACTTACAAAAGACCTTTTCAATCCTCATCCGGATTTTGTCTTTCTCTAAGAAATCATCCTGGCATGATTTCGAACAAATAACCTGTGATTTTGACGTAGGAATGAATTTTTTTTCACAGATTTCACAAGATTTTTCAGCAAAGGACTGCTTTATTCTGATATATTTGTTTTTGAAACAGGTTTCACTGCAATATATTAAGTAACCTTCAACAGGGATAAATGTTTTATTACAAACAACACAATTTTTTTCGAAGGTTCTTTTAGGAGGATCGACTGCATTTTGAGCTTTTTTCAAACATTCATGACTACAATAGGAATGATTTTGTGTTTTAGGTAAAAATGAACTGCCACAAAAATTACAAATCCTTTTTTTTGATTTGTCAAATTTTGGTCCGACAAAATTCCCTATAGCTCTGCATTCTCTACTACAATATTTGTGATTTATCGATTTAGGTTTAAATAATTTATGGCATTGCTTGCATGGGATATTCCCAGAAGGGTTCTTATGCCTACTGACTCCATTTGTTTCGAGGGTCCTTTTAAGAGGATTGACTGCTTTTTGAGCTTTTTTCAAACAATCATGGCTACAATAAATGTGATTTTGTGTTTTAGGTAAAAATGAACTGCCACAAAAATTACAGATCCTTTTTTTTGACCTATCAAATTTGGGGGCGACAAAATTCCCTATAGTACTACATTCTCTACTACAAAATTTGTGTTTTATCGATTTAGGTTTAAATAATTTATGGCATTGCTTGCAAGGGATATTCTCAAAAGGTTTCTTATGCCTTCTGACTCCATAAAACTCATATTTGCAATCTGAAGAACAAAACTCTTTGTAGCCTAAATATGTTTCAAACTCATTTTGGCAGTTTTTACAAATCCTTTGTAAAGGTGTCAGTTTTTTTTGAGGTTTTGTTGTTGTTTCGTCCATGCTGTTAGGCATATAACAATAGAACGTAAAAGTAAGAAAAAATATTTTAAGATTTTTATGTCGGCATTATTTCTTTGGAAATAAGGTGGTGAAGGTAGGAGGGGGAAGTGAATGTTAGAGGGTGTATCTTGCGCTGAACTGAAACCTCAATCAAACGAGAGGAAAATTCATATCAATAGTTGAAATCCTCGGGTTCGCCGCAGAGTTTGCGGCCAAGTTTAATCTTTGACCAGATATTGAGGGTTATGTCGTCTTTGAGGAATTTGGCCCAAATTTCGTTGAAGTTGTCGCCGCGATTGATGCCCATCTCTTTATACATTTTATATTCGTCGTAAACAGAATCAATTTCGGCATAGAGTGATTGGTTGCCATATTGACGGGCACAATTCAGTATCGCTGCGCGCCAATCGCTATCGGCAGGCATAGCCACTGGGCCATCAGCCCTTAACAAGTCATGAACGGCCTCCATTACCATATCGTCATCTATGCTGTAATTATCTTCATCGGGTACTTCTTCGAGACGTTTATTCTCCTCATAATTCAAACGAAACAACTCCCTGAAATACGGATCAGGTTCGAATTGCTGAGCGTATTCCATTTCGTTTTTAAATGATTTGTGGTAGGCCGGTATGTGAACATAAGGCTTGAAATTCTTGCGGGCAGCTTCCCTTTGTTTCTTTATAATGTCACTATTTAGAGCAATCTCACGATAGTAGGCGTCCTGTTCGCCACGGGTGTCGGGCAGCAACAGCAGATGCGCCGTTCCCATATGCTCGTCATAATAAGCGTACCAGTCGGGCATGAAAACATATTCCCCCTCCTCATCTCTTTCCGTTAATTCATCATAATTTTGCCACCCTCCGTAATGAATATGGGCCTCGGCATTTACATGAGGCAAACAAAGAAACTGCTTAAAAATCATTACTTCTTTGGAGCTCACTTCGGGAATAAAGGGACAGGAATCGATTTCAGATTCCCAGAAAAGAAAGTCCCAGGATGTGAAAATTTCTTTGATCTTAATCTGATTGGCCCTCCACTGAAGTTGCAGGTTGAACAGTTTTTTCTGCTTAATAATCCCAAACAATTGTTCGGCGTAATGATTATTCTTGAATTCTTTGTTGTGATATATGGGTTCGGTGTATTGCTCATAATACATTGCGAGACGAACTTTCGCTTCGGCATACGACAAAAGAAAGGCTTTCACCGAATCGGGATCGTATTTGCTGAAATAGTCATTATGTTCCTGGCATTTCAGAACTTCGTCGGTAAACTCCTTTTTGAGGTCTTCATAGAAAAATTCTCTTTTGAAGGTTTCGGCCGGTACTTTGTCCTTGGAATATTTGAATTTCTTAAAGTCCATGGTTAAAAAGTTTACAATGTGATTAAGTTGGGAAGCTAAATTACAAAAAAACATTGTTTTGTTGTACGGGACTTGTGAAGTTTTAAGGTGATATTTTATCAGGCGTAGCCTGAAGGGATAGAAACGACGGAGGTTGGAACCTGCCGCCGAACGGTTGGAACCTCGGCCGAACGGGGCAAAAACAAACTTTCCTTTATTCACGGTTTTTCTTTCGAAACGACTATGAATTGAAATCAAAAAATCAAAGAACGCTTATGTCTATTTGAATTTATTTTAGTTACACCAAAGTTTTTAAAAACAACGCAACACTAGTGAATTTAGATGTGTTTTTACATGAAAAAAAAATTGCATTTGCTATTATTGTGTATTATCTTTGAAGCCGAAATTTTAAACAGATTGGTTATTAGGTTACTCTCATAATAAAATTAGTGACACTCGTTTTTCTCTGGCCAAAGAATTCTATGCTGATGATCTGTTGTAAAATTTCAAAGAATGGTATTGTTCCGTATGAATGGTTCTGAAGTGTTGGTGTGTTTCTTTTTTCTGAAAGGTTGCCATATTGATCTTAGGTTTTGAATGTGTTTACTTGATTTGCATGCGATATAAACATCATCATTTTTTTTGCCAATTATACAAAGCGCTCTGGTAATGATGACGAATAAAGTATAGTGGAGACAGAGACCACTAGAAAAAACGGAACTGTTCCATACAGTAAATTATTATGGGAGCGATAACCTGAAAAGCTTGATGAGTAGGGAAAATAGTATAAGAAACTTGTATGAAAAAACTGTCCGCATTACTTTTGATAATTGGGGCTCTCACAAGCTGTAAGACTCCTAATGAAATGAATGGAAATAGTGAAAATAAACCCGGAATGTTTCCTCCAGGATTCAATAGAAGTCAAAATTCACCAGGTATGTTTCCTGGTCCAGGTTTTAAGAAAAAAGAAAAAGTAGAAAAAACAGTTACTCCTAATGATAATGTTGAGGTTAAGTCCAATGGTGGGCAAAGTAATGATGTAACGAACAATACTGCCCCATTAAATGAAAATAAAACTCAACCAACGGAAAACGTTTCAGCAATTACTACAGCTAATCAGGATAATCAGAATAGTATAAAAGTTATTGAAAATAATGAAAAGCCAAATACCGTTGTAGAAAACCATCCTGTTATTCAAAATACCGACACACTGACTAACGATAAAATTATTCAGCTTACCAAAATACAAATACCTCCAGAAACCATTATACTAATGATTCAAAAAAGTTACAATATCTTTGATCTTAGCGTTGATGGACTTATTAAATTAGGCGAAAATGGTGTAGATAAGACTGTACTAAATGAAATGAATCGAAGCAATAGTATTAAATAATAATATGCCTAACAAATGGAGTAACATTTAATTAAAATAAGATGAAAAAAATTATTTTGATATTACTGGTGGGGATTTTTGTGCCGAATATTAGTGCACAAATAAAAACCGATACAATTACTAATGAGAAAATTATTAAGTTGACAAAAATTGGGCTGGAGCAATCGATTATCATTAATAAAATTCAAAATAGTTTTGCTTATTTTGATTTAAGCCCAAATGGTATCGCAATTCTTAATAATAATATGGTAGCTCCTGACGTAATTAGCGAAATGAAAAAGGTGAACAATTATGCTCCGATTGTTTCTCTTGGAAATTTACAGCCAAAAGCTGAGATATTGACTAATAATAAGATTATTCTATTAACAAAAATTGGGCTTGAACCTGCAATAATAATTAATAAAATAAGTTTATGCCAAAATAAGTTTAATATAACTACTGATTCTTTGATAAATTTGGGACAAAATGGTGTGGCATCAGAGGTTATGAATGAAATGATAAAAGTAAGTCTGGCGGACAAAAAAGTTTTACAAGAAACGCCTGTGACGCAAATTATGGGGGGGGGGGATTTTGTCAATATGGAAAGTAACATAAAATATCAGGATGTAGTTTATCTTAAAAAAGGCAGTGTAGTAAGAGGGACTGTATTAGAGCAAATACCTGATAAGTCAATAAAGATTCAAACTATTGATGGGAACACTACAATTTATCAAATGAATGAGATTGATAAATTGAGTAAAGAGATAATGTCCGAGTTTAATCAAGGTAATACAAATTCAAATGTTGAATCTAGATACCACCGTAGCTCCTTGTACACTCTTATGGTTGTTGATCCTGTGATGCCATATGCCGATTCAATAGAAAATGCCTTTATTAAATCTAATACGCTGGATAAATTTGATGATCATAATTTATTTATAAGGGAAATCCCTTTTCAATCCGGTAAAAAAATTAAAACACAACAAGCAAATATTGATAACTATTTAAAATCAAACAATATTGCAAAAAAATTGGTTGAGAAGTGGTTTAACAGAACCGAAAAAGGAGCGTTTAATATGAACCTTGTTGCAAAAAGAGGATTTTACAATGCTTCGGATATCGATGTTAATATTGCCAAATTAACCCAAAGAGGCACCTCAATGTTAGCTGATGCAGGAGAAGAACTTATAAAAAACACCTTTGTTTTGGTTAGTCATATAAAATATTATGACAAAGCTGAAGATGCAGAAAAAGCTAAAAAGGCAATTGGTATTATTGCAGGTATAGCTAGCGCGGCAGGCGTATCGGGCGCAAATACGATTGGAACCGTTGCAACAGTGGGTGCAACAGTATTGGGTAAGGGATATAGAGTTAGAACAACAGCTTATTTGTATCGTTTGAGATGGAATGATGAGATTGCCAATACTTTTTATAACAAATATTGGACTGATGAAGCCAGTTTTGATGTTAATAAAGCGCGAGAATTTGACTTGTCAAATCTTTTTATATTAGATTTTGTGGGTACGGATCAAGCCTATAATGATGTGCAATCTACAATCTTTACAAATAAAAGTGATGCAGAGCTTGTAGGAAGATCTACGCGGAGAACAGTTGATAATGTCGTTGCCAAACTTCAAAAAAATCACGAAGAATTCAGAACAAAAACCCCATTATTAACGGTTGATCCAATAACGGCTAAAATTGGTCTAAAAGAAGGGTTGGAGCCAGGTGATAAATATGATGTGTTGGAGAAAACTATAGATGGAAGCGGCAAGACTTATTATAAGCAAATTGGTGTTGTTAAGGTGGACGAGAAGCAAATATGGGATAATATGTATTCATTGGCAGAAGAATCTGTAAACAATAATTTGGATAGAACTTTATTTATAAAAGTTAGTGGCGGTGATTTTCAACCAGGGATGCTTTTAAAGCAAAGTGATGAGATTAAGTCTAAGTGATACAATAATGGGTCACTGGTTTCCTATTATTAACCTATTTGCGGTTTGGTGCAACCGATGAAATTGTAGCCATGGATGCGATCGGATTCTACTTTCTATTTTTGCCTCATTAATTTATTACCGGCCCTGTTTAGCTGTATAGGTATAGCAATTGTAAAGACTAACCCAGCAGCACCCGTGATACCGCTTACAATTATTAATGGCTTGTTATTATTTAATGCGCCAACCACTGATAGTACTCCAGACACTATGGTTGCACTTATAGCCAGATATGAATAAGTAGCGGCCATATTAAGATGATACCCGGCGGAGTTCTGTAGCCGTATATTAGTATTGATATTTTGTTCTAGGGCATCTACTTTTTTGCTCAAGCTTTCAATGTCATATACAACTCTATTTTTTGGAATTTCTACTTTTTTGTTGTCATTTTGTGTGCTCTTGGTATTCCAAAACACCACTCTCTCCACATTTTTCATGTGCATTTTATAGCTGCTCCCATTGGTATCATAAGTAAACTTATAAAACACATCCACATCACCCACATCAACTATTCTACAGGGAACCTTATTGCCATCCTTGCAAACAATAGTATCCCACTTTTGCCCATAAACATAGTTTCCAATGAGCAGCATTAGCAATAAAATGATCTTTTTCATAGTCTCAGTTTACCGATGCATTATTAAATAAATTAACCACACTAGCTACTCGCTCAGATTTCCGAATCATTGTATCTTCACGAATCTTTTAATCTCCCCCTCAAAATTAAAAAAATTAAATACCCGACCAAATTAATTAACAAAAAATCTTTTTTAGGTAATTAAACTTTAGGCTATTTGGTTATTAGACGATAGGCTATTTCTCCTCGCCCTTATGCCAACGGCATCACTCAATCAAATGAAACAACCGCATATTGTTGATGACATATACCCGCCTGCCGTCGGGCAGGGATGAAAGAGGCAGCGCTTCTTCGAGCGGAGTCGAGAAGAGCAGGGAAGATGAACACCTTATGTCTCGATCCGCCCATTGGCGGACTCGACAAAGCATGGTGGCCCGCTTGCCTGGTCCGCCAGGGGCAGGTGCATTCAAAGTGTTTAAAAAATCATCCGCGAGAATCATAAAAATAAATCATACCCATCCGCGTTGATCTGCGTCTCCTCTTCCTCCTTTTCGCGCCCCGACAAAATCCCCTCTTGTGCAGATTAAGTGAAGCGTCCAGTAATGAAATAGGATTTCTACTTACCCTTTTGATAAAAGCATCACTTAATCAAATGAAACAACCGCATATTGTTGATGACCCACTCGCGTGGTCCCATGTGGCCGGTGCATTCAAAGTGTTTAAAAAATCATCCGCAGTTATCCCCATCCGCCCCTTTCTCCAGAAGTCAATGTAATGTCCCGCCATTTCAAAACCGATTTGTTTCGCAGAAACATGGTCTTCAGACCACAGAACCATCCAGACTGACCTTCTGA
>CAZRFL010000108.1:0-11977 GCA_964599365.1 uncultured Bacteroidales bacterium | reverse complement strand
ATAGCCTGCAGGGTCTTCACTCCGTCTGTTATAGGAATAGCAATGTTTTCGTAACGCTTGGGGTTGTTTTCAAAAACATCTTTGATAATAGGGTACGACTCATTGGCTATCAATTCAGCTTTCTTGCGGTAAGTTTCATAAGCCATTTCATAAAGCTTATCTGTTGCCTGATCGGAGTTAGCGGCAAAAAACTCTTTTTCGGTAAAAGGAGGCTCCATACCAAAGTTGCGCAGCAGGTCAAGCTTAAAGTTATCGAAATCTCTCTGCTCCTGATGTTCCGAAACTATGTGCTCGCAAACATCATAGAACATATTGGCAATATCCACTGCCAGACGATCGCCAAACAAACCGTGTTTACGTTTGGCGTAGATCACCTCGCGTTGTGAGTTCATCACATCGTCGTACTCCAACAGACGTTTACGAATACCGAAGTTATTTTCTTCTACTTTTTTCTGGGCACGTTCTATAGAATTGGTGATCATGGAATGTTGAATCACTTCTCCTTCTTTCAGGCCCAAACGGTCCATGATCTTGGCGATACGTTCCGATCCGAACAAGCGCATCAGGTCGTCTTCCAACGAAACAAAGAACTGTGAAGTTCCCGGGTCGCCCTGACGTCCGGCACGACCACGCAACTGACGGTCAACACGACGCGATTCATGACGCTCAGTACCTATGATGGCCAAACCTCCGGCCTCTTTCACTCCCGGCCCCAGCTTGATATCGGTTCCACGACCGGCCATGTTGGTAGCAATGGTCACGGTTCCTGCCAAACCGGCTTCAGCAACTATGTCGGCCTCGCGTTGATGCAATTTTGCGTTCAGTACATTATGGTTGATGCGACGCAGTTTAAGCATCTTGCTCAGCAATTCGGATATTTCCACCGAGGTGGTACCCACCAAAACTGGTCGTCCTTTAGCAATGAGGTTGGCTATTTCGTCAATAACCGCATTGTATTTCTCACGTTTGGTCTTATAAACCAGATCTTCAAAATCTTTTCTGACCACGGGACGGTTGGTGGGTATTACCACCACATCCAGTTTATAGATATCCCACAACTCACCGGCTTCCGTTTCAGCAGTACCGGTCATACCGGCCAGCTTCTTATACATACGGAAATAGTTCTGCAAAGTGATAGTGGCATAGGTCTGAGTGGCAGCTTCAATCTTTACATTTTCTTTTGCCTCTATAGCCTGATGCAAGCCGTCGGAATATCTTCTTCCTTCCAGTATACGGCCTGTCTGCTCGTCAACGATCTTGATCTTGTTGTCCATCACAACGTATTCCACGTCTATCTCGAACAGGGCATAAGCTTTCAGAAGTTGGGTTACCGTATGAACACGGTCCGATTTCAGCTCATAATCCTGCAAAAGTTCAGTCTTTTTGAGAAGTCGTTGGTTTTCATCCAAATTTGATTTTTCCAGATCAGCTATTTCATTACCGATATCAGGCAAAATAAAGAAGCGTTCATCATCGGTACCTGAAGTGATGAGGTCAACTCCTTTTTCGGTAAGGTCAACGGAATTGTTCTTTTCGTCAATTACAAAAAACAGTTCGTCATCTATCAGGTGCATGTGCTTGCTTTGCTCAGCCATGTAGAAATTCTCTGTTTTCTGCATCAGGGCGCGCATGCCGGGTTCGCTGAGGAATTTGATGATGGCTTTGTTCTTGGGCAAACCACGGTGGGCACGGAACAATAGCGTTCCTCCCTGTTTCTCGTTTTCCGAACTTAAGGGCTCCTGTGATAAAAGTCTTTTTGCTTCCGCAAGAATGGTAGTAACCAGGTTACGCTGTGCCGAGTAAATCCTCTGTACATTGGGACGGAAAGCTTCAAACTCCTGGTTTTCGCCTTTGGGAGTAGGACCGGAAATGATCAAAGGGGTACGGGCATCATCAATCAATACCGAGTCGACCTCATCCACAATGGTGTAATTATGTACTCTTTGCACCAGTTCTTCCGGCGAACGTGTCATGTTGTCACGAAGATAATCGAAACCGAATTCGTTGTTGGTTCCGTAGGTTATGTCGGCCAGGTAAGCATTCTTTCTGGCTTCTGAGTTAGGCTCGTGGCGGTCGATGCAATCTACAGTAAGTCCGTGAAACTGGAACAGCATGCCCATCCATTCGGAGTCGCGTCGGGCCAGGTAATCGTTCACCGTGACAATGTGTACTCCTTTACCGGGTAAGGCATTCAGGTACATCGGCAAAGTAGCCACCAGTGTTTTTCCTTCCCCGGTTCCCATCTCAGAAATCTTTCCCTGATGCAACACAACGCCTCCAATCAGCTGCACATCGTAATGCACCATGTCCCATTTGATCATGTTGCCGCCGGCCATCCACGAACTATTGTAGAATGCTTTATCGTTCACTATATTGATGCTGTCGTAGCGTGCTGCCAGGTCGCGGTCCATCTGCGAGGCACTAACTTCTACCTTTTCGCTTTCCTTGAAACGTCGGGCAGTTTCTTTCATCACTGCAAAAGCCTCAGGCAAGATATCGTTTAGCACTTCCTGTGTCTTTTCGTATGTTTTCTTAACCAGAAGATCGATCTCGGCATAAATAGCTTCCTTTTCATCAATGCTGATGCTTTCATCGTTTTCGGCCTGATCTTTTAAACGAGCAATTTCTTCATCGTCTTCTTTAATGTTTTCGTTGATAACTGCACGAAACTCTTGTGTTTTGGCTCTGAGCTCATCATTCGACAATTTCGAGATGCTTTCGTAAGCTTTATGAATTTCTTTTACAATAGGGTTGATGGATTTAATATCGCGATCTGATTTCGTTCCCAGTAATGATTTTAAAAAATTGACCATTATAAATGTTCGTTTAGAAATGATTTACAAAATTAACTAATTCGGGGGAAGAAAAGCTAAAAAACAATATTATTAATGTAGCTTCATTAATCTTTAAAAGCCGTAATAGCTAACCTTGCAAATTAATGTTTCCTGTATGAGAATCTAAGTCGGCAAATAAACTTCTTATGTTCTGTAATTTATGCCGGCAGGTATTAAAATGAAAGTAACCTAATTTTTGATTTGTGTTTTTTGTAAAATTTATGTAGGTTTGCACAAATTTTCCGGAAGTGAAAATCTCTAAAGAAGTTAAAATAGCCGTAGTTTTTGTTGCCACCCTTGCTTTGCTGTATTGGGGCATCAACTTTTTGAAAGGGCGAGATTTTTTCAATAAAGAACGCATCTATTATGCGGTTTACAATCAGGTGAATGGTTTGGTAGTTGCTAATCCGGTATTGGTAAACGGTTTCAAGGTGGGCCATGTAAAAAGCATGTATTTCCATCCCGATAATTCTGGCCGCATCTTGGTTGAGTTTATCATCAACAACTCTGATCTGGACATACCTTCCAATTCCATTGCCCGGCTTTTCAGTTCCGACCTCCTGGGTTCGCGGGCGGTAGAGATACAATTGGGAAGTGCCACCACCATGGCAAAAGATGGCGATACACTGAAAACCTTTGTGCAGGCTACCTTAGGCGAGGAGGTAAACGTACAGTTTCAGCCTATCAAACAGAAATTCGAGACGGTGATGCTATCTATCGATTCTGTTTTGGTTATTATCAAGAGCATTTTCAACGAAAACACACAGAAGAACCTGGAGCAGAGTTTCGAAAGCATTCGATATACCATTCAGAACCTCGAACATACTACTTATAACATTGATACCCTTGTGGTGACTCAGCGCGTGAAACTCGCCAATATCATTGGCAATGTGGAGTCGATCTCGCTTAATATCAAAAAGAACAACGATAAGATATCCAATATCATTACCAACTTCTCCAGTATCAGCGATACCCTTGCCAAGGCAAAGATCGCCAGCACCATTGAGAATGCCAATAAATCGCTGAAATCCTTTTCAGAGATCATTGACAAGATCAATCGCGGCGAAGGCAGTCTGGGAATGCTGGTCAATAACGACTCGCTCTATAATAATCTGAACGGGGCATCAAAACAACTTAACGAACTGGTAGAAGATGTGAAACTGAATCCGCAGCGTTATGTGAATATCTCAGTGTTTGGCGGCGGCAAGAAGAAGAACAAATACGAGGCACCTAAGAAGTAGTTCTTAGTCAGAGGCAGTTATTTGGGTTAAGCACCAAATAACAATAACCAAACTACAAATAAGCACCAATTTCTTCAAATACAATTATTCAAACCATCGGTTTGGAGTTTTGTAATTTCTGATTTAGAATTTATTTGTCCGCCGCGGCGGATTTGTTATTTGGTTATTGGAATTTGCATAACAATCCACTTTAAACATGGCGCTAATTAACTTAGCCTTTATTTCACTACCATTAGCTTTTTCTGCACCATGGCATTGGCGGTGTAGATGCGGGTGAAATAAACCCCGGATGCATAATCCGAAAGGTCGATGGTGAGAGTCTTTCCGCAATTGGAATAAGAGTGCACCAGAACTGAGGCAGTTGAATACACTTCTACTTTATCAATACCCTCGTTTTCGAGATTGTCCTGTATGGTCACCTGATCTTTGGCAGGAATAGGATAAATTTCGAAATAATCGTTTAAAAGGTTGGTATTAATTCCTGCTGTAGGCCCCCAAATAGCTAAGATCCATTCGGGATGATCGATATATGGATTGCGGTTGTGCTGAATGGCATACACAGCATTGTTGCGGTTGATTTCCTTTTGACTTACAGGGTCAATTGTGCACCAGTTTAACAGCATGGTTACATACCAAGGCTTAAAAACCAGGCCATTGTTTCCTGCATAAACCGCAGCACATTCTGGGGAGTTTGAAGGCCATGACGACACAGTGTTTTCATAACGTGTGGCCATGTAAAAGAAGGTTCTGGCAAAATCACCTTTAAAAGTGTTAATTGGTTCAAATACGGTACCTGTATAGCCGGTGGTGGAACAAGGACCCACTTTGCTTCCATTGGTTGAAGTCCATGTGGGGGAATTTACCTGAGCCATTGGATAATTTGACCTTCGGTTATTTACATATCCGTCGGTAGGGTAAACATTAAACAAGTCGGTATACATAGGGGTAGCATCATTGAACCAGCTCGCCGGTGTAGAGTGCTCGCGGTTGTAACAATCGCCTTCTGCAGAATAGCTTCCGCATTGATCAGCGCTACTATTATTTACAAACCAATAATTTGCTGTACTGTCTGCTTTAAGTGAATACATATCCCAGACTTTATTGGTAGGCAAATTGTCAGTAGTAACATAGCTGCCATAAAGATTAGAATAAGATACCTGTGTATGGCCTAAAATAATGTTATACAAGGCAGTTTTCAATGGTAATCCGGAAAGGCCTGCTGCGTCATCATAATACCCGGCAGGTATCTGTGCAAAACTACCCAACCAGAGGGCGAGTGCAATCGTAAACAGGAATATCTTTTTCATTGTTTGAGTCTTACTAGTAAATAATGAGTGTGTATTAGTCTTATGAAGTGATTCTTATAATGAGTTCTTTAAATAGTTTTCAAGGGCGTTGTCGTAAATAACTTTGGCTTCGCAAATGCTGCCGTAGGAAACATCATCCACGCGCATATCGCCTTTGGTCACGTGCCCCAACAGGGTGCAAACAGCTTTAGAGTCGATGATGAAGTCGATAAAATCATCCTCATTCTCGGCACTAACGCTTACCACAACTCTTCCCTGCGATTCGCCGAAGAGGAAAGCATCTTCGCGTATCTCGGAATCGGTGGTGATATCGAATCCCAGGTTGTTGTGCATTCCTGATTCGAATAGGGCCATGAACAATCCGCCTTCCGAAACATCGTGGGCCGAATTGATGAGCCTGTTAACTATCATTCCGTTGAGGAAATGGTTGTTGATGAACTCCTGATCGAGGTTGCAGTAAGGCGGAGGTGAAAGAGGAACCTTATGGTAGTTGATGAGGTATTGGGAAGAATTGATGTCGTTGTGCGAGCGTCCCAGCATGTAAATGGTATCGCCTTTCTTTTTGAAATCCATGGTCATCATCAGGTCCTTGCTGTCGAGCAGGCCTATCATGCCGATGACCGGGGTGGGGTAGATGGGGATCACATTGCCGTCTATGTTCGACTGGTTGTAGAAACTCACGTTGCCGCCCGTTACCGGGGTGTTGAACTTCTTGCAGGCATTCGACATTCCTTTGATGGCATGTTCGAACTGCCAGAATACTTCGGGATTGTAAGGATTGCCAAAATTCAGGCAGTTGGTGATGGCCAAAGGAGTACCTCCGGCGCAGGCAATGTTGCGGGCGGCTTCGGCTACAGCTATTTCGGTTCCAATGCGGGGATCGGCATATACATAGCGTGCGTTGCAGTCCACGGTCATCACCAGAGCCTTGTCGGTGCCTTTTACATTCACCACGGCGGCATCAGAAGGACGGTTGGTGGTCATGTTCTTGGTGCCTACCATGCTGTCGTATTGTTCCCATACCCAATGTTTGGAACAGATATTGGGATTGGCCAGCAGCATTTTAACTATCTGACGCATATCGGGTGGCTCGGGAACCGAATTGATGTTGAATTTCTTGGTCTTGGCGTAATAAGCGGGCTCTTTCGATTCACGTTTGTAAACGGGAGCGCCACCGCCCAATACCAGAGAATCGGCAGGTACCTGGGCTACCAGTTCGCCGTTCATATGGTAATTCAGCATTTCGCCTTTGATCACTACGCCTATCTGTACACAGTTGAGGTCCCATTTGTCGAAGATGGCTTTGGCTTCTGCTTCTTTTCCTTTTTTGATGATGACGAGCATACGCTCCTGCGATTCGCTGAGCAATATCTCGAATGGCTTCATGTTCTGTTGACGCAAAGGCACTTTGTCGAGGTCGATGTTCATGCCATGCTTGCCTTTGGCCGACATTTCGGAGGTGGAACATACGATGCCGGCGGCACCCATATCCTGCATCCCTATCACGGTTCCGGTCTTGATGAGTTCGAGGGAGGCTTCCAAAAGAAGTTTTTCCTGAAAAGGATCGCCTACCTGAACTGAAGGAAGATCGTCGGCAGAGTTTTCGGTGATGTCGCCCGAAGCAAAGGTGGCACCATGTATGCCGTCTTTACCGGTAGAGGAACCCACAATAAATACCGGATTGCCTGCTCCTTTGGAAGTGGCCGAAACGGTGTTGCCTATCTTAACGGTCCCTACGGACATAGCATTGACCAGTATGTTCTGATTGTAACAATCGTCGAAGTTTGTTTCGCCGCCCACAACGGGTACGCCGAAAGCATTGCCGTAATCGCCTATGCCTTTCACTACGCCTTTGACGAGGTGTTTGGTGCGATCGAGGCTGAGATTGCCGAAACGCAAGGAATTCAGCTGTGCTATAGGACGTGCGCCCATGGTGAAGATGTCGCGGTTGATGCCGCCTACTCCGGTAGCTGCTCCCTGATAAGGCTCGACAGCCGAAGGATGGTTGTGCGATTCTATCTTGAACACACAGGCAATACCATCGCCAATATCTACCATACCGGCATTCTCTTCGCCGGCCTGAGCCAGCATCTGAGGACCTTCTTTGGGGAGTTTCTTGAGCCAGAATATGGAGTTCTTGTAGGAACAATGCTCCGACCACATTACTGAGTATAAACTGAGTTCGGTGAAATTGGGAGTACGACCCAGTACCTCTTTTATCTTTTCGAATTCTTCGGGAAGCAAGCCAAGCAGTGCCGCTGTTTCGACGGTTACTTCAATTTCTGAATTATTTTTCTTCATCACTATAATATTGTGTTAGTGCAAAAGTAAATAAATTAGGCAAGGGAAAGGTAAATGGAAGGGATTTTTTAGGGAGACGGAAGACCGAAGTCGGGAGACCGAAGAAGGAAGACAGGAGGAAATGGAAAGGAGCATGGATGGATAAGGAGACGCAGATGCTTCGACTCCGCTCAGCACAAGTTGACGCGGATCAATTATGAATGGTATGATTTGCCTTTATGATGTTTTATGATTGGGGAAGAATGGAAGGATGGATGATTATATGGTTTTCGGATTTAGCTTTGCTTAGGGTCACTTAAATCAGGGCTGAGAAAGCGGATAACATAAAACACCCAAAAGATCATTCCGATATGAAGCACATCGTTTTCAGAAAACCATATCCCTTTTTCCCAAAGGATTTGCGTTAAGTTCATTCCCGACCATATAGAATACGCCAGAGCCACGGGGATTATGATTAGCCAGACGTTTCTGAGGATTCGGTCGCTATTGTTTTTGTGTTTTCGGAATTGGTAGTGGTGAAAGCCAATCAGCAAGAACAGAGTGGGAACTGCGGACAATACCATAAATTCGAATGACATAAGCGATCTATAGGGCAATAATACTCCATAGAGCAAAAGGGCGGAATAGCTTATGCTATTAACCATGGCATAAGCTATCATCGCTTTTCGATATTCTTGTTTCTTGCTGGTAAAAGCACTTCCGACCAGAAATGCATTAAAAGCGAAAGAGGTGAACCATAAATAAATTATTTCCCAGCAGCTTGTCCATGAGCAGGATTCTCTGCCCACGCATTTGATCTCGTAGCCGAATGCCTGGTAGCTGGTACCTGCCAGGATCGCTCCCGCTCCTGCCAACAAGAGTCCCACACCCCAGGCCAATCTTACTCTTTGATTGTTCAGATTAGCAAGAAATCTGTATCCAGCAAACAAAGTAAACAGACCTAAAAAATGGACGATGATGGTGGACGAAGGCTGGCATAATATGAATTCAACAGACCCCAGCTTTATTTGGACCCAGGGCTGAGTGTGTAAAAAATCTTCGGGTGTGACAGGAGGCGCATACAGAATACTATCTATTCGGTTGCAGCTCGTCAATAAGAACAAAGCGATACTTCCGAAAAGATGTTTTCTGGTAAAAATAATCATAGGTTTGCTCAGGGATGCGTATTGGCGGCTATTCTTCTATTATCTCCATAAAATACCTGAACCCTATATCGCTGGCGGATCGGGCAAAGCTGACGCGTGAGTCTATTCGGATGTCGCCGCCCAGGCTTTTCCAGCCGCCACCGCAGGCAATGCCTTTTTGGCTTATCATTTCCGCTACGTTGCCGCAGGCGTTGTAAATTCCAAATGCGTTGGGTTTGTATGCATCCACAGGTGCGGTGATGTCGGCGGCATCGTTTAGGTTGCCTGCAATGCCGTAATCACCTCTATCTATTATAATTTGCTTTTTAACGGTATCGTATTTCAGGCTTTCTTCGCCAATGCGTCTGAAATTACCGGCATACTCACACCCTTGCAACAACCTTATTCCCCAAGAGTAAATATTGCTTTTATTCCCTCCTTGTGCCGCTGTCACCCATTCACTTTCGGAGGGCAGGCGGAACACCACCTTTTTGTATTTGCGTTTGGCATCGGCATTGTACCAGTCGGTGAGCCATTGGCAGAAGAGTTGGGCAGCATCATAACTTATATTTACCACGGGATAATTGGCATAGGCCGGATGATGGTAATAATAATCCACATAAGGCTCGTTGTAGGCCAGTTTGTCGCGCCAGTTGACCGAGTCCACCATGGCGGTTTTCAGTTGTTCTGTTTTTCCGGCCACCTTAAGACTATGCTCGAAGTTCAGATAAAGACGGTTTGACACCTCGTATTTGCCGGCATAGAGTTTGTCGCTGAGTTTAACTACCGAGCTTTCCACCTCCTTAAGGGTGACAATACCGCTCAGGGGTTTGTTGTTGCTGACAAAGGACATGAAAAGGACTGCCGAAACCAGACTGAAGGATAATACTGTTTTTCTCATTTTGTGGATTTTGATTTATAACGTAACTTTTTCAATGTTTAGTATATCTACTCCGAAACTTTTTTTCCCCACTATTTTCATCTTTTCACTATCGCCCGTGCAAAACCATTGGGTTTGGGATTGACCCTGAACGGGCGACCAATGCTGTTGTATCCAGGCCGACATTTCTTCGGCAGGATCGAGAAGGAGGGCTTGGGGGAGGAAGCGCTGTATGGCAGGGCTGATGGCGGGATAGTGGGTGCAGGCCAGCAACTGATGCCTGATGTGGCTGATGGGGGCGAACACCTGACGTATGTCCTCGGCCAGGGCTGCGGAGTCGACCTCGCCGGCCTCTATGCGGATAGACAGGGGCTGGGCTATCTGCTCCACCACCTGAATGCCGTGTTTGGACAGGGCGCTTTGGTAGAGATGGGAATTTATAGTGAGTATGCCCCCTGTGACGGCGACGATGGCAGGTTTATGTTTCACCACAAGGTTGACGGCATGCTGAATGATGCCTGTGATGTTTTCCTCGTCGAGCACCACGGTGCTGGCGGCATGGCAGGCCACAGCTATATGTTGCACGCCCTGACTGTGGAAGAAATCTATTACCTTTTGGAGGCGATCCTGCAGCTCGGTTCGGCTCAGGGTTCCGTAAGGATGGTATCCCGAATCGGAAAAATAGACAAGGTCGGCTGTGGTCTGCTCGCGGAGCAGCTTGTAGAGGCCGAGGCCTCCTATACCGAAGTCGTTGATGCCTATTTTCATCTTAGGGATAGGTGAGGTGTATGTCCTGAATGTTTTCTATGTTGCCCGAATCGAAGGCCAGTATACAGGAGTTCCAGCCAATGTTGATCTTCTCCGTTTTTCGGCCCGGGAAGCGACTTTCGAGATACCATTTCATCTCGTGCTCAGCGCGGATGGGATTGTGTTTGAGCATTTCTTTCCACTTGGGGTGTTTCACCATATCGGAGAGGATTTTGTAGAACCACTTCATGGTGCGACGCTGCTTGTAATGTTTGTATTTGGAGCGCAGCAGAAGGGGATATTCGCGCCAGCGCACCGGAACGGTAACCATATCGATGATGAGCAACTTGCCGCCGGGCCTGAGCACACGCTTCACCTCGTTCATCAGCGGATCCCAGTCGAGATAACGAAACGACAGCAGGGACATTATAACATCGACTGAATGATCGGGCAGGGGCAGCAATGGACCATCAATTCGGCTGAAGCTGAGGTTGGAAAACTGGGGATTCATCTGTCGCGCAAATTCAAGGATGTTGTCCGAGGTGTCGAATCCAATGCCTTTATGTATGCGGGGCGCGAGTTCTTTGAGCATGGCACCGTTGCCGCAGCCTATATCCAACACAGTGATATCATGATTGTCGGGCAAATGGGCATTCAGCCAGCGCCATTCGTCCATGCGCACCTTGATGTCTGAAAAAACCAGGTTGTAAAAATGTGCTATGAGGTTGTATGAGGCATCGGATTGATGTTTGCCGGGACTAAAGGAGAGCATGGTTTCGAGGGACAGTCTGCCCAGATGCTTGCGCAGCGAGCCCGCCAGTCCGTGGCTCTTGCGCCCGGGACAGCCTGCTGCATAAACTTTGGCCGAAGCGGGCCGTACACGGCGATAGATGTGTTTGTCGGACGAAAAGGCCGTGTACCAATGGTAGCCAAAGGTCTCCACCCCGCAATGTTCGGCAAAATAAGGCGCAAACCAACGCGCCGAACGGCAGCAATGGAAGTAAGCTTTTGCCTGTGGTGCGAAGGGAATCCTGAGGTTGCGCAGTTCCCAGGGGCTGTATTGCTCGGGATAGTCCACCGTGCCGAACATGGGCCCATACATGCCCGAATGGCCTATGAAATGGTATTCGTCTATGAGTTTGCCCTGTTGCGAGAGGCTGAGAAATATATCGGTAAGTTCCTTTTTGCCCATAATGCCAAGGCTGATGATTTCGCCTGGATAACGTTCACCAATTTCCTCGCGCAAGGTGGCTGCCACGCGGGCAAACATGTCGCTGCCATTGCGGTAGGCGGTGGTATGTATGATGAGGATGGGCATTTTTGTTAGGCTTTTAGGGGGTTAGGATGTTAGGCTTTTAGGGGAGGTCATTGGTAGTCATTAATTGGTCATTAGTAGTCATTTATTGTCAGTTATTCATTATTCACTATTCACTATTACCAACGCAAATCTAAGAAATAAAATGTTGTACTGTTGGAAAAATAATTGGCCACAAAGTCCTCACGGTCTAAGAACCGAACCTCAAAACAGATAACTTCTATTTAT
>CAZRFL010000107.1:0-12373 GCA_964599365.1 uncultured Bacteroidales bacterium | reverse complement strand
ACATAAAAGAATTATCTTTGAAAACCCGAAATGAAGCGATAGGGAGTATAAAACCTTCAAAATGAAAAAACTTATACCGGCTCTTTTCTTGTGTTTTATAACCCACGGCCTGTGGGCGCAATATTGCACCAGCGACAGCCGCTTTACCCAAACCCCTGTTTTTACCGATGCGCAAATAGGATACGATACTTCGGTAGTTTATGGCAATGCGCTCAACTATCAGGGGCAAAATCAGGATTTGCGCCTGAGCATCTGTTATCCCGAGGCAAGCGTGGATACTTATGCAAAACGTCCGCTGATCATATTGATACATGGAGGTGGATTCCTAACCGGACACCGAAGCAACCTGAATACCATGTGTGTTGAATTTGCCAAAAGAGGTTTTGTGGCGGCCACCATTGGCTACAGGCTCGGATGGGATACCGGACTTACCTCATGCGGAGGCGATACCATGTCCAATGCCCGGGCTGTTTACCGGGGTTTTCAGGATGCCCATGCTGCCTTACGTTATTTGGTGGCACATGCCGATTTGTATAAGATAGACACGGCCTGGATGTTTTCGGGCGGCGAAAGTGCGGGCGGCGTAACCAGCCTCAATCTGGCATTTACCAGTCAGAGCGAGATGAATGCCCGACTGTCGTTTCTGGAGCCTGACCTGGGACCAATCAACCAATCGGGCAACGCGCTAACCAACACTTTTTCGCTGAAAGGCATATTCAACAACTGGGGAAGCATAGTCGAAACCAGCTTTATCACGTCTGCCGATGCCCTACCAATGATAGCCTTTCATGGCCAAATGGATCAGTGCCTGCCTTACGATTCGGGGACCTATAACGGCTGTCCCGGATATGTAAAATTGTATGGTTCAGCAAGCATATACAGCAAATTACAGGCACTGGGCGTATGTGCCGAACTCACCGTGAAACCCGATGGCGACCACGGCATCTATGATGAAACCCCGGCCTCCAATATCTTCCGTGTGAATAGGGCGGCATGCTTCTTCAAAAGTTTGTTCTGCAACAGTTGTAACTCCATCTACTTAAACGACAGCACAGCCCCTGACTGTTCGTCAGCCGGAATAGCCGAAACCGATGTCCAAACCCAAATAGTATGTTATCCCAATCCCAGCCGGGGCAAATTCACTGTTTCGGTAAAGGGTCTTTCATGGAAAGGAAGCACCATTACTATTTATAATACCTTTGGTGAAAGCATAAACCCTGTGGCTATAAAGATGCAACATGAAACCCTCGACATTGATATTTCAGATGCACCAAAAGGCTTATATTTTGTGCGTATAAGCAAGCAGGAAAAGACCATCGGTACGAAACTAATTCTTGAATAAAGACATGGGTTGTCGGTAAATCATTGCTGAATCCATCTAAAAACAAAGGCATTGCCTTATAAAAACAACAAAATGAAAAAACTGATCTTAGTCCTCTTTTTAGGCTTGTTTGCCTGCGGTGTTTCGGCCCAGAAGTTCGATACCATAGCCAAGGGAGGATATGCATTTCCCATCAAAAGCAAACTTACTCTGAAACTGGTTGCCGTTGATTCCGTAAAATATAAGTTCTATATTTTGCATTACGCGACTTTCAACAAGATCATAGATACCTACGCCAACGAAAAGTACCTGGCAAAGCCTGCCGCCGACAATACCGTTGAGGTCATCTTTTGTGTCAGCACCACCGGAAAAACCAAAGAAGAAAAGCAGGCCAACTACCAATCCCATTTGCTGATCAAGAGTGGGGTAAAGTACCCTCTGGACTACCGTGCTAAAATAAAAGTAGCAAAATCATCCTCTTTCGAATCCACTTTGGTGTCTTCTTTGCAACCCAATGTGCGAAGCATACAAACCTGGCCCTACTTAATAGAAAAGATGGCCTTGCTGGAATTTAAGCGTTCAGTAAAGTAGGGGCGATTCACGAATCGTCCTTAAGCCCTAATAGAACCCTATCTTATTAAAATAGAAAACCGTCCGTTTCGATTTATCGCCGGGGCTGGTATTCTTGATGCGCTGGTATCCATACGAGATAAAATAGCTTCCGTACCAGTAGGCCATATCGCTGTTATAGTCTGAGAGCAGTTTGTCGTTTTTGTAGTTGGTTTGAATAGGAGTGGAGGTATTGCCTTCTACCACCTGGCTGCCGCGAATGATCTTCGAAGCTATCTCGCCCTCGTTGCTATAGGTAAGTATGATATCGTCCTCACTAAACATCACTTCCACACGTTCGTCGAGGTTCATCGATATCACGTCGTTCATCTCGAAGCTATTGTCCCAAAGCAGGTTTCCCTCCTTGTCGAAGCTCATTATGATGGCATCCGAATAGCGGTATCCGTCGAAAACGGAATAAGTGGAGGTGTTGGGCCGCCCGTAATAATCGTAGGTGGTGTAAGAAACATTATGATACTCGGGACGATAGGTTTCGGCAATAAAGATATACTGACTGTCCTTTACAATGATGTCGTGAAGCAGCATAGAGATGTCGAAAGAAATCTCTTTGCCCTGGGCCTTTTTGCGTATTTCTTTTTGTTTCAGACGCAGGGCCCGGTTGGAGTTCAGCGAAAAAGAAAAGCTCTTGATATCAGCGAAATTATAGAATTTGATCAATTTTTGTTGCCCTCCTGCCACACGGGTAAAATAGATGCCTGAGGAATACTCTTTGAAAGCATTGTTGGCAGCATTGGCCCCGTAGCCGTTTACTTTGTTATTATAAGAGCCTATGATGATCTCGGCACTGTCGCCCAGGTTCAGGAGTTTTGCCGTATTCAGCTTACGCTTTTTGTTGTTGGTCGA
Organism: uncultured Bacteroidales bacterium; assembly: GCA_964599365.1. Classification (GTDB taxonomy): domain Bacteria; phylum Bacteroidota; class Bacteroidia; order Bacteroidales; family CAIWKO01; genus CAIWKO01. Next base: position 9,579 of record CAZRFL010000107.1, on the reverse strand, counting down.
AAGCTCCATGGAACTGAGCTTACTGCCTTTGGCGTCATATTCGTTCAGATACATGAAGTTTTTTTTCGAAGGGATATGGTTTTTGATGGTCAGAAACAGAGATTGTTTCGTGGGGTTGGTTTCCATGCTTTCTACCCATGCCTGTCCTTTGGGTTTTTCCTTAATACTGCTAATGTTCCCGCTCCCCAGATCGACCATAAAGAAGGAAGGATGATAGTGCAGCAGGGTATATCCCGAAAAGAAAGGAACCAGTGTCAGGCTGAAAAATACCTGTCCTATTTCGGCTCCCAACGAAGGAACAGTGGCACCGGCACAATAAGCCACCTGGTTCTGCACCTTGAACAGGTTCACATCCGAGTGATCGGGATTCACACCTTTCACGCTGCGTATCTCGCCCGAACTGATGTTGACAGAGACGATAGAGAAATCATCTTTCTGGTTCTTACCAACGGCTTTTTGCAGGAAAAGATAAAGATTGTCTTCGTCCTTATCCTGCAATCGCAAGTTCATGTATTTGCTGTCCGAATAAGTTTTGGTCCATTTCTCTTTGAAATTGACATCATAGAGAGAGAAGATCCAGTTGGCATTGCCTTGCTGCCAGTTGACATCGCTTTGATAGAAAAGCAACACTCCCTTTTTCCCGAAAGGAATGATGTTGTAATTGTCCGAATTCGATTTGGCTTCTATCTCAACCCGCATGGGGCGGTCTTGCTGTGCCTTTCCATGAATGAAAAGAAAAAGTAGGAAACAGAAAACTATAAATCGACGCAGCATAATCATGTGAAAAAAAAGGGATGTTTATCACTAAACATCCCTTGATTCAGAGTACTAAAAAATTTATTTTATAATCAGTTTCTTGACAATTTTCTGTCCTTGTTTGTTTTCCAATTGAACGAAATAAATACCTTTTAAAGCGCTTTCGAGATTGATATTAATGTACTTTTCCGAAGATTGTGTTTTCAGCACCGAGCTTCCAAGTATATTTAATACATCAACAGTCAGGTTGTTTTCTGAAGGATTATTAATAACAAAGTTTCCGTTGGAAGGGTTAGGATAAATGCTGATACTTTCGCTGAGGTTGTTGTTATTGATACCTACACCAACGGGAGTTCCGATGATAAAGATGTTATCAATGCCGGATGTTCCTGTAGATGCAACAGTTCCAAGGTTAACAGAGACATTACTTGTCATCACCCAACGCAACAAAACTACGGGTTGATTATTAGCATCAGTGCCCAAGGGTACGTTAGTGAGTGTCCCCAATATAAATGCATCATTTGCGCAACTGTATGCACCACCGGTAACATCAGTCCAGGTGCCCCCAATGCCGACCATGTATTGTAATTTGAAATCTTTAGGTCCTGTGGAGGAAGATTTCTGACGGCTCGAGATCAAAATATTGGTATAAGCGGTACTGGCAAAGTAAGTATAATAGTATTTTACGTCCAATCCACTTGCCCAACCGGTAGATGAAAGACGAAAATCAGCAGGAGCTGTTCCGTCAACACCGCTTGAATAGATCAGTTTTACATGATAAGAAGTGTCGCGAAGTACGATATTGTCAACATTGTAAGCATTTCCGAAAGTTTGAGAACTGTCGTTGGCTACTTTGAACTTATAGGTTACTAAAGTGTCCTGTGCTGATAGCGTAAGACTTAGCAACATGATTATGCTTAAAGAGAGTAATAATTTTTTCATAAGGTCTTTTTTTTATAGTTTGAACAAAGATACAAATTTATTTTGCTGATAGTAATCATCTAAGAAAAAAAAACGGATGCCTTAGCATCCGCTTTTTTCTGTTGTTATTTTTCTTTTACTTCTTCAAAATCCACATCGGTTACATTATCATTTCCACCGCCCGGATTTTCATTGGGAGGGGTTCCCTGATTCTGTTGATCGGTCGGACCTTGCTGTGTTGCATTATACATGTCCTGACTGGCTGCCTGCCATGCTGTGTTCATTTTTTCCATAGCAGCGTCAATCATTTCGATGTTCTTGTTTTGATGAGCATCTTTCAATTCTTTCAGAGCGATTTCAATAGGCTCTTTTTTGTCGGCCGGAATCTTATCTCCATATTCCTTCATTTGTTTCTCGGTCTGGAATATCAATGAATCGGCGGCATTCAATTTGTCAATGGTTTCTTTAGCCTTACGGTCTTCTTCAGCATTGGCAGCAGCTTCGTCTTTCATTCGTTTTATTTCCTGATCATTCAATCCGGAAGAAGCTTCGATGCGGATTTGCTGTGTTTTTCCGGTGGCTTTATCTTTGGCCGAAACATTCAGAATGCCATTGGCATCAAGATCAAAGGTAACTTCAATTTGGGGAGTACCTCTTTGTGAAGGGGGTATTCCGTCCAAATGGAAACGTCCTATACTTTTGTTGCCGTTTGCCATGGGGCGTTCTCCCTGAAGGATGTGTATTTCCACCGAAGTTTGGTTATCAGCAGCAGTAGAGAATGTCTCTGACTTCTTTGCAGGAATGGTAGTGTTTGATTCAACCAGTTTGGTCATCACACCGCCCAAAGTTTCAATTCCTAAAGAAAGTGGTGTTACATCAAGTAATAGAACATCTTTTACTTCGCCTGAAAGAACACCTCCCTGAATAGCAGCACCTACGGCAACCACTTCGTCAGGATTTACTCCTTTGGAAGGAGCTTTTCCGAAGAAATCTTCTACCATTTTCTGAATGATAGGAATACGTGTTGAACCACCTACCAGGATAATTTCGTCGATATCTGAAGTTTTCAGATTGGCATCTGACAGTGCTTTGCGGCAAGGTTCGATGGTTGAAGTGAACAATTCATGATTCAGCTGCTCGAATTTCGAACGGGTCAGTTTTCTGACCAAATGCTTGGGAACTCCGTCAACTGAAGTTACGTAAGGCAGGTTGATATCGGTTTCGGCTGAGCTGGAAAGTTCTATCTTAGCTTTTTCAGCAGCTTCTTTCAATCTCTGCAGAGCCATAGGGTCTTTCTTCAGGTCGATATTTTCTTCGTTTTTGAACTCTTCGGCCAACCAATCTATCACCTGATGATCGAAATCGTCACCACCCAGGTGGGTATTTCCGTTGGTAGATTTTACTTCGAAAACGCCTTCGCCCAATTCAAGAATAGAAATATCAAAAGTTCCGCCACCAAGATCGTACACGGCAACCTTCATGTCCTTGTTCTTTTTGTCGAGACCATAAGCCAAAGCTGCAGCAGTAGGTTCGTTGATGATACGTTTTACGGTAAGACCGGCAATTTCGCCTGCTTCCTTGGTAGCCTGACGTTGTGAGTCGCTAAAGTAAGCGGGCACGGTGATAACGGCTTCGGTTACGGTAGTGCCAAGATAATCTTCAGCAGTTTTCTTCATTTTCTGAAGTACCATAGCTGAGATTTCCTGAGGAGTGAACAAACGCTCGTCGATCTTAACACGTGCGGTGTTGTTTTCACCTTTCACCACAGTGTAAGGTACGCGTTGAATTTCTTTGGTCACGCGGTCGTAAGTTTCGCCCATGAAACGTTTGATAGACGAAATGGTGTGCTTGGGGTTGGTAATAGCCTGACGTTTGGCAGGGTCACCTACCTTACGTTCGCCATTATCAATAAAAGCAACAATGGATGGTGTGGTACGTTTACCTTCGCTGTTTGGTATAACAACTGGTTCGTTGCCTTCCATTACAGCAACGCATGAATTTGTGGTTCCTAAATCGATTCCAATGATCTTTCCCATGTGATTTATATCTTTTAAAGTTTATTTAAATTTTGGTTTCACGTCGCTATGTCAAGCATTATGCCAATCGGTTTATGGCGACTTTAAGTGATAATTTGGCATAAAAACCCCAAATCATCTTTACGAACTGACAGTTTTATGACAAAAAGACAGGGAAATTAGTAACAGGACCTATTTCGACTGAGCCATGAGCAGCATCAGCTTCTCGAGTTTTTGCTTCAGAACCGCGTTGTTGCAGGAGTAGTTATTTACAATGATGGCAAAGGCTACGTCTTTGCCGGCGGCATTTTTCACATACCCTGCATAGGATTTTATTTTTTCCATGTTGCCGGTCTTGGCTTTTAGGTTCTTTTCGGCAGGGGTACCTTTTAGCATAGAAGCCATACCGCCGGATACTCCGGCCAATGGCAATGACTTTTCGAAGACAGAGAAATTCTTATCTGTTTTGATCACTTTCAGCAGGCTGACAAGTTGGCGGGTACTGATCTTGTTTTTGCGCGACAATCCGCAGCCGTCTTCCATATCGAAACCTGAGAGTTCTATCCCTTTTTGTTTCCAGTATTCGGTGATGGCTTCGGTTCCGACCCTTACCGAGCCTTCGTTCTTTTGTAAACGGCCCACGGCTTTCAATAAAGCCTCGGCAAAAAGGTTGACACTTTTTATATGGGTTGGCACAATGATCTCCGAAAGCGGCGGTGATTTATAGGTGGACAGGATCTTCCTTACGTTGGTATCCGATTTTCCCTGCCACTGCATGGCCCGCAGGGTGGTGGAAGCCGAGTCGGCAGTGATACCAATATTAATAAGGTATTTTGTAAAAGAGTTGATGAGGTAAAGGGGAGGGTCGGGCAGGGAGCCGTCTACATCGAAATCCATTTTGCCCAATGGGACTGTTCCCTGCAGTAGGCGTTCATTATTATAAGGTGCTCCAAATATTACCACATTGTCTCCCGATCCCGCTTTGCCGGTGATCACCTCGTTAGTAAAGTTGATGCCTTCGGCTTCGGGCTCCCGTTTGCTCAGATCGGCCTTATCTCCAACTTTTTTTCCGGCATCGAAGTAGATGCGGTAGAGGTTCTCATGAACATTGATGCCCCAGGCCCCGGATGCATAATAGTTGCCAATATCTTCCCATCCCCAGCTAAAGGCCATGGGATTATCGGTGAAGACGGAAGCATCGGCAATGATCTTTCCATGGATGTGTTTGATGTTGTTTCTTTTTAACGCAGCAGCGAAATCATCAAACAGACTGTCAGTAGAACATCGCTTGCCAAATCTGTCAGACCCCAGGGTGGGATCACCCCCGCCGGTTATAAAAAGATTTCCGTGGAGAGTTCCTTCTTTATCAATAGTGCCGGTAAATTCCATTCGGGTGGTAAAGGTATAATCAGGCCCCAGTATAGCTAAAGCGGCACCGGTGGTCACAATTTTCAACACCGAAGCCGGTTCCAGAACGATATCCGAATTGAAATCAGCCAAAACATTCCCCGTGGAAGTCTCCATGGCAAACACACTCCAACTGGCAGGCTTCAGATCAGCATCATTTTTCAGAAGGCTTATCTCGTTTTGCAAGGCACTTTGGGTCTGTGCTTCCAACTGCCCACCGAACAAAAAACAAGCTGCTATAATAATATGGTATAAGAACCGGAAATGATAAAGCTTCATGTTGTAAAATTATAAAATAAGTTCCAAATTCCAAGTTCCAAATTCCAAGACCCAAGACCCAAGTCTCAAGACCGAGGCCATTAGCCATATCATCCCAACCATTTAACCATTTAACAATTCAACAATTTAACCACAATGACCACAATGAAAAAATACAATGAACACAAAGATTCCATTCCTCCATCCTTCTATATTTCCATTCTTCCAATTCTTGTCATTTTGTCAGCAAAAAACAAATGGCACAGCCTTTGTCGGGTGGCGGCAGAATCATAAAATTTTATAAAATGCAAAAAGGTAAGATCAACGTACAAACAGAGAACATTTTTCCGATCATTAAAAAATTCCTGTATTCTGATCACGACATTTTCCTCAGAGAGTTAATTTCGAATGCTATTGATGCCACACAAAAGCTTAAGGTGCTTTCGTCATTGGGCAAGTTTGATGGCGAATTGGGCGACCTTACCATACAGGTGAAGCTCGACGAAAAGAAAAAGACACTCACCATCACCGATCGCGGTATAGGAATGAATGCAGAGGAAGTGGACCAATACATCAACCAGATCGCTTTTTCGAGCGCCGAAGAGTTTGTGAAGACCTATATGGGCAAAACCGAAACCGACCAACAAACCCTTATCGGACATTTTGGCTTAGGTTTTTATTCTTCTTTCATGGTTTCGAAAAAGGTGGAGATACGCACCAAAACCTATAAAACCGAAGGCGACACCAAAGCGGTGAAATGGGTGTGCGATGGCAGCCCCGATTATACCATGACCGAGCTGAAAGATCACGACCGAGGTACCGAGATCATTCTGCATCTGTCAGACGACTCCGACGATTATGCCAAAGAATATAAAATTCTGGAGATACTAAAGAAATATTGTAAGTTCCTGCCCGTTCCCATTCAGTTTGGCATGCAAAAGACCTGGGAAACCGTGGAAGGCGAAAAAGATAAAGACGGCAACGACAAACGGGTGGAAGTAGAGAAACCCCGCATCATCAACAATCCTAACCCGGCCTGGACTCGCAAACCTGCCGATCTGAAGGAAGAAGATTATAAGGAATTCTATCACGAACTCTATCCCATGAATTTCGACGATCCTATGTTCAACATTCATTTGAATGTGGATTTCCCTTTCAACCTCACGGGTATTTTGTATTTCCCCAAGGTGAAACAGAATTTTGAGGTGCAGCGCGATAAGATACAGTTGTATTGCAACCAGGTGTTCGTTACCGATTCTGTGGAAGGTATTGTTCCCGATTTCCTTACCCTGCTGCATGGTGTGATAGATTCGCCGGATATTCCTTTGAATGTTTCCCGTTCTTACCTGCAAAGCGATCCCAATGTGAAGAAGATATCATCTCACATTTCGAAAAAAGTGGCCGACAAACTGGAAGAGCTCTTCAAGACCAACCGCGAAGATTTCGAAAAGAAATGGGACGACCTGAAGATTTTCATCACTTACGGAATGGTTTCTGACGATAAGTTCTATGAAAGAGCAGAAAAATTCTGCCTGTTCAAGAACACCGATGGCAAGTATTTTACTTTCGACGAATACAAAGAAAAGATCAAGGCCCTGCAGACCAACAAGGATGGGAATCTGGTTTATCTTTACGCTTCCGACAAAGACGCCCAGCACAGCTTTATTAAGAATGCCAACGAACGCGGCTACGATGTGCTGCTGATGGACGGCCCTATCGACATGCATTTTATCAACAAACTGGAGCCAAAGATGGAAAAATCATCTTTTGCCCGCGTGGATTCCGACACCATAGACAAGCTGATCAAAAAAGAAGATGCGCCTACTTCCAAGCTTACTGACGACGAAAAGAAAACCCTGCAGGGTATCATCGAGCGCAGTGTTCCTAAAGAAAAATTTCATATCGAATTCGAATCTTTGGCCGTTGACGAACTTCCTATGACCATCATTCAACCCGAATTTATGCGCCGCATGAAAGATATGGCTGCCCTGGGCGGTGGCGGAGGATATTCCTTTATGGGCAACATGCCCGAAACCTACACCCTGGTGGTGAATGCCAATAATGACAGCATGATCGCCATTCTCAATAATGCCGACGAAACCCATCAGAACGAACTGGTAACCCAATTCTTCGACCTGGCCCGCCTTTCGCAAAACCTGCTGAAAGGAGAGGAACTGACAGGATTTATTAAAAGAAGCGTTGGATTGATCAAGTAGGAAGAATCAGAATGCTCCTTCGAGCGGAGACGAGAAGAGCGGAGACGAGAAGAGCATAGACTGAATTAATTCTGCAATCTTAAATCAAAAATCATAAATCAAAAAGGCTTGTCCGGGAATGGGCAAGCCTTTTTTGATTTTATTGAATAATCCTATTCTTTCACAAACTTCCTCACCACACTCCCTTCCTTTGTGCTGAGTTTGATAAAATACATGCCTTTGGCAAGGGAGCTTATGTCTATCGATTGGCTATTGAGTGTTTGGCTAAGCAATGATTTTCCATTGGGATCGAAAACTTCGGCTGTGGCTGAGGTTGAAATACCGATGATATTGAGGGTGGTAGTAGCCGGATTGGGATAGATGGATGCATCTATAGTTCCTTTGATTTCATCTACTCCAATTATCTCTGAGAGTGGTCGCCTCCATATGCCTGTTTGAGATTGCATGGCATAAAGATATGCTCCCCCCACGGACAGTATTTCGATGCGGCGATTGGTTAAACCTGTATTGATGCTATCCCAGGTGATGCCATTGTCCATGGAGCGGAAAACCCCCTTGTTGGTACCCATATACAAAGATGTACCCGTTTTAGCTAATGAATATGTGGTAATATAAGGAAATCCCATGTTGATCAAATTCCAGCTACTGCCATCGTCGCCCGAGACATATAGGCCATCTTCGGTAGCAGCCAGAATATTGTTGCCACTTACGATCAAAGAATGAACTATAGGCTCTGTCATGCCGTTATTGGAATCTGTCCAAGTGCCCCCGTTGTTGGTGGATTTATATACACCTTCGCCTGTCATGCCTGCATAGACGTTGCCATCCTTATAAGTAAAAGTAAAAACCATGGACGACATGGTGACGGGAAGGCCGCTGCTTACTTCGGTCCATAATGTGCCATTGTTATCTGTACGGAATATCTGTCCGATGCCGGCTCCGGCAAATATAGAAGTGCCATTGTTGGACAGGCAGGTGATAAAAGGCATGGTAAGCCCGTTATTGACCGCCGACCAACTGCCACCATTATTTGCCGATTTGAAAACACCTGCATCAGTACCCGTGAAAACATCGCTGCCTTTGCAGGTGAATGCTGTTATGTAGGAAGATGTAATGCCTATGCCTGAGGTAACCCATGAGGTTCCGCTGTTGGAAGAAACTTCTACACCTAAACCCTCGACTCCGGCAAATACATAATTGCCATTGGCCGCCAGGGCTAATACACCATCGCCCGTGCCCAAAGGACAAGAGGTTTGTTGCCATTGTGCGTTTACCCCAAAGGGGATTAATACAGATAATATCAGTGCATGTAAGTATTTCATAATTTTTAGGTTAGTGATGAATTGATTTTGGTTTGGATATTTTTGTTATTTAATTATTGTATTATGAACCTCTATGTTTTAATTCCAAAAATACTGAATTTATTTTATTTGACTGAAACGGGGAATACAATTCCCCGCGAGCGGGGTTCTTATTATTATTTCATTATTACCAGTTTATCCTTTGCTAACAATTTGCCTTGAGGAGATACGACACTGTAAAGATAAACCCCGTTTTGAAGGTCGGAGGTGCTTACCTGTACTTGAGTAGTTTCTTCTGTAATGGTTTTTTGATAAAGAACCCTGCCCGTAAGATCATAAATTCTGAAAATACAACCTATCTCAAAGTTATTGTTCGCCAGCAATACCATTTCACCATTGTTAGGATTGGGGACAATTTTAACTGGTTTTTCTGTTTTTGTGACCATGGGCGCTGTGTTATTGGGCGGCTGGGTAGCCATGCTCTTTAAGGTAGCCACCGAAGGACACTGAGAATATTTGGTGGTAACAATATCGGCAACGCCCTGTCCACCTCCTGTCTGAGTTATATTGCCTGTAACATACACATTCAGATTGGGGGAGACACAAACTGCAATACCATACGAAGAAAACGATTTGGATGTGATTTGATTTCCGGCAGCATCCAGTTTTACAATTTCATGGTCGGATATCGTATACATATCATCA
>CAZRFL010000106.1:0-12594 GCA_964599365.1 uncultured Bacteroidales bacterium | reverse complement strand
ATCGTCAGTTACTGTATAGGTATAATCTCCTGAAATAAGACTGCCTATAGCAAATCCAGCCGAAACATAACCGTAAGGCCCTATCCATGTAGCCTGATATGTGGGCAATGGATCGCCTCCGTTAACAAAAAGTTGAATACTGCCAAGATGATCACCGAAGCAATTGTTATGAATCACTTTAGAGGTAACCACCATAGGGGTTGCCGACTGATTAATAGTAAAGTTATAGTAAGCAGCACAAGCGGTGGCATTTTCAGTAATTGTTAAAGTATAATTTCCGGCCAGGAAAGTAGTTGCGGTTCCAAAAACCGAATCGTTGGAAACCCAGGTACTGGTGTTATAAGTTGAACTCCAGTGATAAGTATAATATTGTGCGCTATCGGCGCTGTCGGCTAGCATATTTACTGATCCCAGGGCTCCGTTGCAAATATAGGATTGCACGCTAACAGTAATAGGAACAACTGCCAGATTAGGAATTACAATAGTATCCATCCCAATACAACCTAAAATATCAGTGGCTATGATCTCGTAATTTCCACCTCTGACCATAGAAATATTTTGAGTCGTATATACCGAATCACTTGCAATTTCACGCCAATGATAGGTGTATGGAGAGGTTCCTCCTACAACAGCAATATTGGCGCTACCATTATTATGACCATCGCAATCGCTGGGAATCACTTGTACAGTATTTACTACAATCGGAGCCGGTTGAGTTATATTTACCGAGGTTATTTTAACACAACCGGTAAAATCAGTAACCGTCAAAGTATAAATGCCTGCAGTAAGATCACTGATGGTTGTTGTATTTGCACCGTTCGACCATAAATAGGTGTAAGGAGCCACTCCCCCGTTTGCAATTACAGTTGCGGTTCCGTTATTCCCACCAAAGCAGCTTACATTTACTTTATTGGTAACAGGAAGATTTATGGGAGTCGGCTGGCTTATAACAATAGAATTGCCAACAGTGCAACCATTAACATCTGAAACGATAACGCTATAATTGCCTGCTGTTACTCCTGCGATAGAATTCGTTAATGATCCATTGGACCAGGCATACGAATATCCCGGAGTTCCACCTGCTACCGTTATACTGGCTGAACCATTGCTGGCTCCATTACAACTAACATTATTTACGGATGAAACAACAGAAGTTAATTGAGGCGGTTGGTTGATAGTAACAGTATTGGTAGACGTACAGCTATTAAAATCGGTCACTGTAACAGTATATGTACCACTACTCAAACCCGTAACTGATGCATTATGAACTCCATTTGACCAGGTATAAGAATAAGGAGTAGTTCCACCAGTAGGAACAACAGTAGCTATACCATCGTAGCCGTTAAAGCAAGAAACATGAGTTGGCGGATCGATAGAAGTTGTTAATAAAAGTGGCTGGGTTAAAACTATTGAATAAACGATAGTACTTGGCGTTCCATCTGTTATTGTAACAGAATAAGCTCCGGCCGCAAGATTATTTATTGAAGGAGTAATCGCAGCATTGCTCCATAAATAAGAATAAGGAGGAATACCAAAACCCGGAGTGGCTGATAAAGAACCGGTGGTTGCCCCATTACATTTTATGTCGTTTAATACCGAGATTTGTGCCCTGCTGTTAAGCGAGCATGCCATAACAATAGCCATGACAAAAAAGTAATCTTTTATTTTCATTCGTTTATAGGTTTTTTTTGTTTGTACGTCAGAATTATTTTTTTGTTACGATATAAAATTAGTAAAAATATTACCAACTACAATAATTCTATTGCAGAAAGTTTTACACTTATACGTGTTAATATAAAATTGGTTGTGATTAACCTAGATGCGCCCCAGCCTGGAAATGCTCTTTATTATGATGTTAATATCATTTTGCACCCTGTAGTCCTTAGCATAAAGAATATTCAAATTCTCCGCTATCTCTTTGGAAATATTTTGTCTTTTGATAGTGTCGGTTGGATTTAACACCCCTTTTCTCAGGTCAGGCAGCTTCTGATTCTCTGCCTCAGATGAAATATAAAATCCAACCCAGGATTTATAACCGAATAAAACACTGAAAATATTTTGAAGAAAACCTAATGGTTTTTTAACAACAAAAAGGCCTATGGGATATAAGACCAGAAATAAAATACCGGAAAGTATATCCAGCAATCTCTTGCTTCTCTTGTTACTGTTCTTACTAATAGAATTAACCGTCAGCACATATAGCTCACCACTGGTATTAATAGAATTGCTGCCGATGATAGATAAGCTTTCAGGCGGTGCGATCTTATAATCGATATTGGTGTATTGAAGCTCCGTCATGAAATCAATGATGTGCTCAGGCAGCATTGATTTTGAACAGAAAATAGCTTCATCAATCTTGTAAATATGAATGATGTCAGCCAGTTGGTTAATATTCCCTAAAAACCTTTTACTATCAGTATTCAACGCCGATGAGTTAACCAGCCCTATGAATCCCGGATTGATAAGAGTTTTTTGTAATAAACTCTCAATACGTTCCGCTTCCTCTATATCACCCACAATTACAAAACGCTTGTCTTTGTTAGGCCCAAACTTAAATGATTTAAAATTGAGCAGATTCAGAAGATAGCGAAAACCTACCATGGCAATAGTAGCCCAGCCTGCTCCCAAAAGGATCAACGCTCTGGAGAAACGCTGGCTCTCGCCCAATAACGCATAAACCATAAGGATAAGAACCGTACCCACCAATAAACCTGTTACGATCTTATTTAAACGAATTGGCTTATCGTATCCTCCACTTAATAGCACTGAAACCAGCCAGGCCAGAATATAAATCGGAACAGCGATCAGAATGAATTCTATGGGGTATTCTCCTCCCGACTGAAATACCACATGTGACTCCCAATAGGTTTTAATGAAATATATTCCGGTAAAGATCAATCCAAAATCAATCAGAGGAAGAAATACTTTTCGCAAAAAACGCATAATCACGGCAACGAAAGCTCTAAGATAAACAGCCAGATTGATCAAAAAAGAAAATAGCTTCGCGTTTTTCTGTGAGAAATGCTTCCTGGCAAATATGATCATGGCATTGTAGAATACAAAGACATAATTCACGCTGCTTTTTTTTGTACTTTCTCCTTTATAATGAATGATGCGGGTTTTAGGGAAATAATAGTTCTTAAAACCTGCCTGAACAATACGGTACGAAAGGTCGATATCCTCACCATACATAAAGAAGGCCTCATCAAGCAAGCCTATTTTGTCGAGAACGCTTTTTCGCAACAACATAAAGGCACCGGCAAGAATATCCACCTCATGTATCTCATTTTTATCAAGAAAACCCAGATGATATCTGCCAAATGTTTTCGATTTGGGAAAAAGCACGGATAATCCGAATATCTTATAAAAGGCTACAGCCGGTGTGGGCAATCCGCGTTTTGATTCAGGAAGAAAACGTCCTTTGCCATCCACCATCTTCACTCCTAACCCACCGGCATCGGCATGAGTATCCATAAATTCAATGATCTGTCGGAAAGTGTTTTCTTCTACCACTGTATCCGGGTTTAGTAAAAGAACAAATTCGCCGCTACTTTGCTGTATGGCCTGATTGTTGGCTTTGGCAAAGCCTTTATTGTCTTTATTTTCGATCAAAGTAACTTTGGGGAACTTATCTTTGACCATAAGCACTGAACCATCCACAGAATTATTATCCACCACAAATACTTCCATGGCAATGCCCTGCCCTGCTTTAAATACGGAATGCAAACATTGTTCGAGGAAATATTTTACGTTGTAGTTAACAATAACAACGGATAGCTTCATCAGTTCAGTGAATATTTGGTGTCAAATTTACGGCTAACTTATGTAATGGCAAAGTTTTTTATCGGACGACAAAGAATATACTCCCCGCATCACATAAAGGTCCATCGTTGAGTTCCACCAGAGTAAAGCCAGCCTGTTCAGCAAAGAATTGCAGGGAGTCCTTATTCATAATGCAATTTAAACTGCCATTAAGTATGATTTTCTTCTCAAGCACTCCGCAACAACCTCCGAAAAAACCATGTGCAAAACCTTGTAGTTCTATTTTATCCGGATCAACATAAAACACATTTAAGTTCAGTTCGACCAGCGCCTTCTCAATTCCTTTGTCGGAAGTAATAAAGTTTTTGTTGTCCAAAGCCATCAGATTGCAGCGGGTATAGGCCTGATTGACGTGTATCTTTTGTTTTGATTTACAGTTTTCAAGCAACTTCGGATCGGTGATATCCAGGTTGTGTATCAGCAGTTGTTCTGTCACCACAGCATTGTAGTGCGCTGTATTAGGATATTTCATTCCCAAAGGCTTTGTGCCAAATTCAAATCCTATTTTACTTTTCTCCAGCTGAGCCACAAAACTTTCGGGAGTATTGGGTGCCATAATCAGATGATTATCTGCCTGGCAACTAAAAATATCAGGGTGCCCGCTAATAGCATCGTAAACTATGCCAGTGCTTTCTAATTCCAACAAATTACCCAAACTGCTTAATACCTTTTTGGAAGCATCCGCAATACGTCTGTCAATTATAATCCACATAGTATTCCATGTCTTTTAGTTTTGTCGAACGTAGAAACTTTACCCTCCTGAATTTTTGCTTTAGGTAATTCTTATTATACGCCTTATAACCAATGGCATTATTGTATTCATCATTAGCTATAAAAACGGTTAAATCCGAATTATCTTCTACGGTAATTCCTTTGAATTCTTCATACCACAAGCGGGTCATAACCAATTCGCGGAAGGAAACATGATAAGGGCCTGCCACCAGATTCCCGCCACTTTCGAAACCTTCGGAAGGATGCAGCCCTACCCTAATTACGTTTATTTGGTTTTGGATAAATTGCTTCATCACCGGGGCCACCCATTCAATAGCTTCATCCAGTGCCAGAGCCTGATACATGCCCTTATTATACAAATCCTCCAGTTCCGTATTTCTGACAACCAGAGCCGGATATATCCGCACACAATCAGGGTTCAGGCTGGTAATTCTTTTTGCTGTTTCCAAACTCTTTTCGGCGCTATCACCCGGAAGCCCCACCATCATTTGTAGGCCAAGTTTAAAGCCATTGGCTCTTATCAGTTCGGAGGCATTTATTACATCCTGCGTTGTATGCCCCCTGCCCGAACTCTTGAGGACCGCGTCATCCATGGATTGAACTCCCAACTCAATGGTTTCAACATGTTTGGTTTTAAGGAAGTCAAGTATATCCTGACTTATATAATCAGGGCGGGTGGACAGCCTTATGCTTTTTATTTGTCCACAGCTGATATAGGGCTGAACCAGTTCGAGGTATTTATTCTGCTCTTCTAATTCCAGACAAGTGAAACTCCCGCCGAAGAATGCCACCTCTATTTCGGATGATTGGCTATCCATGGTGGAAAGATTCAATTCTATCTTACTGATAATTTCATCAACCTCCATAGGTTTCTGCTGGCCCGAAATATGCCTTTGATTGCAAAAGACACAGGTAAAAGGGCAAGCCAGATGAGGAATAAATATGGGAATGTTATAATGCAAGTAACTATTCGCTAATATTCTTTCGCAGAATCTCCTGTCGCACTATTAGCATTCTCTGATGTTCTTCTTCGCTGCTGTTGGGATCTTTCATTTCGCGAAAGGTGGCACAAGGCAGTTCGGCACAATTGCCGCAACTATGATATCCGCGCTGATTCACACTGCAATCAAATAAGGGACAAACCTTAGTCGGCATCATTTCTTTGGCCCAAAAAGTAGAGCCCTCCACTGCATAGCAGCCATTGCATTCCTTTTCGAAAAACTCGCATTCGTTGCAGACCAGTCCGCAGGCCGAAATAACTTCTTTCTTATCCATTGTGTTTTTTTAGCAAAAATAGAAATGTTTTGCTTTGGCTCAACAGCAATATTAGCATCAAAAAGTTATGGGTTAGAAATTTTCAGCCCGCTGATGTTAATTAGTTTGTGTGCGACTTTTTTTTATAAAATTTGAAAAGCTATGCAATTATCCATAAATTTGCGCACACAATTTACTAATCAATCGTTTCCTTATGAAAAAACTCCTTACCCTTTCGTTGATCGTATTTAGTTTTTATTCGGCATCTGCCCAGAAAGTGGATAGCAAAGTAGCGCGTCAGGCGGCAGAAAACTTCTGGAACAAGTCATTCCCTGGTAGCGGAAATGCGACCTTAACCTATTTCCTGAACAAACAGTCGGACACCACCCTTTTTGTTTATAACATAGGAAATGATGGCTTTGTGATAGTTTCAGGTGATTATTCAGTTATGCCTGTGTTAGCCTGGTCCGATGAAGGTGTTTTCAAAACCTCTTATCTGGCTCCGGCCACTATCGAATGGCTACAGACCTACTCCGATCAGATTCTTTCTTGTCGGGACAACAGCAACGAAAAAGCAAAAGACAAAGGTTGGGGCGAATTATTATCAGATTATACTCCTGACATCTCAAACAAATCCTCAAAAATTGTCAGCCCTTTGATGACCACCCGATGGGATCAGGGAAAATTCTATAACTATAAATGCCCCGCTTATCCTTCGGGCCCCGATGGACATTGTGTAACAGGTTGTGTTGCCACAGCCATGGCACAGATCATGAAATATTATAACTATCCTGAACAGGGCGTGGGTTCACACTGGTATTCGCACCCTCATTTCGGAAACATTGGCGCAGATTTTTCAGCCACCACTTACGATTGGAGCAGTATGGGTAACTCGGCCAATGCCGCAAGCCAGGAAGCTATAGGAACCTTGATCTTTCATTGCGGGGTTTCGGTTGACATGGATTACAGCCCTACAGAATCGGGAGCTATGTCAGAAATTGCCGTTACCTCGTTCAAGAACTACTTCCATTATCGTAATACCATTAAATCAGAATCAAAACATTATTATTCGGAAGCTGACTGGGTAGCCATGTTAAAGGACAATCTGGATCAAAATCATCCTATCATGTATAGCGGAAGCGGTTCGGGCGGTGGACATGCGTGGGTGTGCGACGGATATGATGCCAGCGACCGTTTTCATATGAACTGGGGATGGAGCGGTTCGAGTAATGGTTATTTCCTCGTGAGCAACCTTAATCCCGGAGGCTATACTTTCAATTCGTATCAATCAGCCATTATTAATATAACTCCTTATTTTGCCCCTTATTGTTTACCGAGCAGAACATTTACTGACTCTACCAAAGTTATTTCGGACGGCAGCGGTTATTCATATTACTGGAACGATACCGATTGCGACTGGCTTATTAAACCCACCGGTGCAGAAAGAGTAATGCTGGAGTTTACTGAATTTAAACTGGAAGACGGGTCAGATATCATGAGCGTTTACGATGGAGAAACCACTTCGGATCCTCTGTTGGGAACTTTCACCGGCTACAACACCCCTACTGCGCTGACCGCTAACAGCGGTAAAATGCTTATCACTTTCAATTCGAACAGTACGGTTCAGGATTTGGGTTGGACTGCCAAATATTGGTGCCTGAAACAAGGTGACGGTATCAAAGAAAATGAACTTGCCTTGTTATCGGTTTATCCCAATCCTGCCATTAATGAGCTTTATATTGCCAATATTTTCCAGGGAATTGATAAGGCTATGATCAGCCTATTCGACTATGCCGGAAAGGAAGTTATGAGCAAAGAAGTAAGCATAAGCGAAGGTAAGGCATTGAAACTGGATGTGGAAAAATTGGATGCAGGTTTTTATATGGTCCGACTGCAATCAGGACAGCAAATATATCGCGCGAAGTTTATCAAACAGTAAGCTCACCAACCAAAATACCATCTGCCGGATACTTCAGTCACAAAAGTGCTGTGGGTATCCGGTTTTTTTATGGTTTTAAAATTCGTAGCCTAACAACAAACGATAGTTGTTTTCCTTGGCTGATTTGCCTTCGGGCTTATAATAATTCGTCAGGCCCAGCCAGGCTTCGGCACCCAAAGTGAAATGCCGGTACTTATACCTGATCTGCAAACCTGCATTGGCCGACAAGGTATTAAAATCGGCTTTCAAATCCTGCGAAGGCCGCGAATTAAATTCTATGGAACGCCTCATGGCAGAAAAGATATACTGAGCTTTGACCATGGGCGAGATCTGAAGATAATCCTTAATATCAATGGCTAATCCCAGACCTGCTTCTATGGAACCAAAGGCCATGATCTTGGTATATCCGTTATCATCGGGCTTCAGCTTGCCTCCAAAGGTATAGTATCCTACAAAAGGTTTCAGTTTCAAACTGCTCTTCAGCCCTATTTGTTTCAAAAAAATATCGTAATGCAGTCGCAGGCAAGGTTGCAGCCAAAAATGGTTCAAGGTAACGGCCGAATCGCCACCGGCACGCGCCGTAATAACCCAGTTCATGGAATTATACCCCACTCCCGCTTCTATACCGAAGCCTTTGGCCGATTGCTTTTTGTCTTGCGCCCACAAAGGATTACTTATAAAACTGAGTAAGAAAACAGAAACTAACAAATACTTTTTCATGATACTTTGATTTGCTAATTGCAAAGTTATAAATAAAAAGTATCGGATGGTCAAATGCTTTTAGCGTGCACTGCCTGCTTTAGCGTGGTTGCGGACTATGCGCCATGCCACGCCACAGTTGATGGCAAAGTATTGCTTAAAATTTTGCAGGTTCATGTTTCCCGAAAGGTCTATCTGGATATTATCGCTCACCTGATAGGCAAAACCCACATCTACCGAATTGACGGGTGCAACACCCATTTCAAAATAGTTGTATGTTTCTATAAAGGAATAGAGCCTCTCGGTGAGGTTGAAGCCGAAGCAAAGGCCAAAAAATTCGGAGGCGCCATCGGTTTCATCATTATAATCTACCCCCACATTGTAGCAAAGCCCCATACGGTCGGTTATTTTGTTCTGAAAAGCCAGATAGATGGAAGGCAGGTAGCGCTGAGGGCGGAATTCTTTTTTGCCGGTATATGGTATTTTCATGTGCATCAGCACTGAGGTTTTAGGCAGTAGGCCGCGACCTTTGAATACCATTATTTTGGTGCCTAACACCAGTGGGTTTAGACCGGTAATAGTATTGCCGGGGGTGCTTTGTTGTGCCACATCGCCAATGATCCTGATCTCGGCATGACGGCTAACGCCATAGCGAAGCATGGAGGTGTTAAACAATATGTAATCCTGACGGTTGTCGCCGCGGCCCGAACGTTCGAAAGAGAATCCGCTCTCGAACTGAAATTTACGCGGACTCAACAGATCGGCCGACCAGGCCATGCCCGGCCTGTCGGCCGAAAAAGGAAAATCGGCTTCATTCTGGCCTTTTGCACTGCCCACGACTGACAAAAAAAGAAGTACTACAATAAGACGGTTCATCCCTTGCTATTTTATTTATCTTCAAATATACGTGATTTTTGCGGCCTGGTTTGCTGAGGGTGCTCATTTTTTTTTGCAGATGGGTCGACACAGGGTTTTCTTTAGATGTATCTATGAGCCTATGCCATGATAATGCCTGTATTTCTACCGGCAGTGCTTACATCATTGGCCGCCCCCGAAAAGAGAGAAACTATGCACTGAGGTCCTACCCTTTCTATAAATCAACTACAGCAACTATCTGTACCCCATAGCTTTTTTTTGCGTGATCGTGCGGCATTCGGCCGAACAGAATCTTTCTATTTCATCCTTAGGTGTGAACAGTTGCTCACAGTACCTGCATTTACGCGGAGCCAATTCACCAAGCGGAATATTCTTGTTGTGATAATCATGACATTTTACACTGCAATAATGATGAAAATATCTTTTGGATGTTATTTCCTCTTGGCAATAATGGCAAATTGAAGTCTTTATCCTAACCTTTTTGACTATGTCCTGCTTACCTTTCTCACTCTGATGCGTCACAATGTAGGCTATAACCTTTGAATTGAATTTGAACTTTTCAGCCTTTTCCAGATATTGCTGTTTGCACGCTACACTGCAATAGAATTGCCTTGTAGTGTCTTTTACAAATCGTTTGTAACAGTTTTTGCAAAATGCCTGATGTATCATAAAATTATTTCTAAATTGTGACCGTTAAAATTACAATTTATTGGAATAAGGCAACTTTGTTTATTATTTTTTTTCAACTTTTATTTCCTTTTACAAAGGATTTAGTGCCTGAAGAAGTTGACGAGAACAGGGATGGCTTACTGAAACACGGGGAACACAGTTCCCCGCGAGTTGGGGGTATGCATTCGCCGCGGCGGAGCTGTTGCGAGGCCGGCGAGCAAAGCCCAATTCCGGCAAAAGTTTCAAGCCCTGCACACGGCTTTGACCCCAATTCCTGCACACGGACCCAACCCCAACCCCTTTAAAAGGGGCTATAACAGGGCGGTGTTTAGTTCTTAAATTCTGCCTTTATTTTTTTAAGTACGTTGGTGAGATCGTTTAATACCTGCTTGTTTTCAAATCTAAGCACTTTTTTACCCAATTGCAGCAGTTGCGAATCTCTGTCTGTGTCTTTCTCAATTCCTTGCTGTGTGTAATGATGCTGACCATCCAGTTCTATGATGAGTTTTTCTGAGAAGCAATAAAAATCAACAATATAGTTTCCGATGCTGTGCTGTCTTCGGAATTTGCGCCCACATAACTTTTTATCTTTCAAAACCGACCACAACACCAATTCTGCTTCGGTCATGTTCATTCTCAAACTGATTCGCGTGGCTTTCAGATGTGGCAGGTTGTTGAGTTGGTTCGTCATTTATCGCTACTTATTTTGCTAATGTCAGGCTGTGTTAAAGCCCCTTTTAAAGGGGTTGGGGTTAATAAAAATACACAAAATCTTAAAATTATAAGAACAAATATAAACAAACAGATTCAGTTGGCGGGGTACGCCGCGGCTTACCCCACGAGCAGGAATTTATTTTTCAAAATGTTTCTTAAGCAGCGACTGCTTATCTTCAAAACGAGTCCCCTGCAGAGAATGGTGAATAGTGTCTATAATTTCTTGCCATGATTTTTTTCCACTATTCTTATAACTTAATAGTTTTTCTTTGGTGACATCGTCAATATAATCAAGCGTTTCATAATCCCTAATAGTCAATAATGCATTTTTTACACGGGCGGTCAATGGTAGTTCAGTCACAAAATCAATAATGCTGATTCCTGATCTTCCATTTTCCAGTTCTTTTTTTGTATTCTCATCCCTTAGTTTTGCTTCTTTTTGCAAACTTTCGATAATAATATCTATTTCGCTTCGGCTTAGCTTTTTGACGATACGGGGAAGATCTCCGGCATCTCTGTAAAAACGCAGTGAACTTATCATGGTTTTATTTTTTATAATGGGCTATAACATTTTGGGGTTACAATTTGTGTTTTATGGATGAGTAACTGACATGTATTACACAGTTCCGCGCGAGCTGGGCTATTAGTTTGTTCATTCTATTTAAGTTTACTCAGTTATCAAGTTTGCCGTAGCTTTCTGCCAATGAAAGGAAGGGCTTGTTAGCAGTAGTTTTTTTATTCGTCATAAATTGAGTCGTTAATCTTTTTAATTATTTCTTGAGTCAATTGTCTGCAAAATTTAGTTTTAATTTCTGTATAACCTTTTAGTTGATAAGTCATATTGCTTGAATACGCTTCAAAAAAGTCAATCCTAATTATAATTCCCAATTTGTCATAATGTAAAACTGTTTTACTTGAAAGTCCTTCTTGGCTTGTGTATTTTTCTTCAACTTCTATCAGCTTTCCATTTCTATAAGTTCTTATTTCTTTCTTAGTGTAGTCTTTGCCGTCATTGTAAAAAGTTTTAATCTCACCAATTCTCGTTGTGTCTGTGTATGTATAAGTCCATTCCCAACGTAGTTTGTTGTCATAAATTTGTTGTAATGATTGGATTTTGGATTGATTGTCAAAAACTCTTTGATAGTAGTAAGTTGGATTGAAAATGGTTTTTGTCTTGTTGCCATTTGAGTCATATTCGAAGTCAAACTGCATAAACAAGCTATCAGTCTTATAATACAATTCCTTTTCTTTAATTAGTTGGTTGGAACTGTTGTAGAAATATATCGTTTTATAGTCTGCACTTATATTTTTGTCATAGTCTGTGTTGTATTTTACAGTACTTATGAGTTTTCCGTTTTCAAATTTATTCTGCTCTACAAAGTCAAGAATTCTTAGGTCTGTATTGTGATGCTTACCATATCCCACTTTTTCAATCAAATTGCCTAACGTGTCAAGATATAAAAGCAAATAAGGTCTATTGGCTTTGTTAGTTGTCCTTTTTGTTTGGTCGCCTTTTTTGTTATGAAGAAAATAATGGTTCACTTTTTTGATTTCAATACAGCCATCCTTTTTGGGAATTTCTTGTCCAAAAGCATTGGTAAAAAATAAAATTGTCAATATGATATTTATAACTTTCACGGTCTGTCTAAAATTACTGCTAACTATTCGGTGCTTCCTTTCGTTGGCAAATCACAATAGTATCAAGTTTGATGTTTCTTTCTGCCAATTCTCCCCACAAATATACAATTTTTCACAAACCAATTATATCTAAAATCTAAAATCCCAAATCTCAAATCAAAAATCTAAAATCTCAAATCAAAAATCTCAAATCTCAAACTCCCTCCCATTCACAAAATAAACCATCGCACTCAGCGGCATATTTGCTGCGG
>CAZRFL010000105.1:0-13207 GCA_964599365.1 uncultured Bacteroidales bacterium | reverse complement strand
AAATCACACATTAAAATTAATCATTTACTGGTAAACATTTCGCTGACGATTTACATTCTCAGTATACTGATGATGATTCAGGAGAAGATGAATTTAATGCGGATATGGCTAAGTGGAAATATGCACGGCATGGTAATTCACATCGTAAAATGCCAAAATGGCTTGATTACCATACTTGCCCCATAAATATGGCTATTGATTGTAGTTGTGTTCCCATGGTCAACGAATTTCCATCAGACAGATTTATTGTCCTTCAAGTAGAATATAATAATTATGAAGACTGTACCCCTCATAGATATGCTGCAATTAGAAATGGATTAATGCCCCAAATACCGCTTTCAACTAATATCACATATACTTTGCGGTATAAGTATATTCCTTTCAAATTACCGTCCTCTTGTGAATCTACAAATTTTACGTGCCCTATTTCTGCTAATCTTTCGGTCTATTTTACAAATTATGCATATCATTGGAATTCTGATGATGATGATAATCAAAAAATAGAGGAAGATAATTTGTCAGAAGTTGGTCCATTTAATGATTGTAATTGGAAATTGCGTGAGAAAGACTTTATATTAGACCCTGATCACGATAATTTACTAAATATCGTATTCGTTTGCAACGAGCAAGGGTTTATGATAGACGATGTTGAATTATTTGAAAAATGCCCTGCTGAAAAAAACATTCAAAACAAAGACTATTTCCGGTATGTTTATAGTAGTAATTATTGTGTAGAAACAGCGGCAAATATATTAAAGGCTGGTTGTTGCATTGACCCAAATCAAAGTTTTGGTGACGTACTAGTTGAAAATAGTTCTATGGTAAAATTTACTGCTGGCGAGCAAATTTCACTTTTATCTGGATTTCGTGCAGAAGAAGGATCTGAATTCAAAGCGAGTATTGTTCCTTGTGAAGGAAGTAGAAATTATTCAATTAAAAATCCCAATTCTGATAATGATGGGATCGCTCACCTTCCTGAAATATCATCTAGCGCCATTGAGAAAAATGAATCCGAATATTCGCACACTAATGATATAATTGCAACAATAATTACTATTTCTCCTAATCCTGCAAATAAAATGCTTTTTATTGAAGGGGTAAACTATCCTTTTATTGTATCAACATATGATTTGTCGGGTAAAAAAATGTTTTCAGACTGCACAAATAACGGCCAACTCGATATAAGCGATCTTTCCCAAGGTTTATATTTTATTAAAATAGAGACAAATGAGGGGATGGTTGTAAAAAAGTTTGTGAAGGAATAATCAGTGTAATCCAAATTAAAATTAACTAAAATCAAATAAAATACCATGAAAAAAATCCTTGTCCTATTCTCATTAATTTTGATATCTACTGCAATCCATGCCCAAAACCAATGGGTTTCACTAAACTCAGCTCCCAATGCAACTTTAACTTCTGTGTATTTTGTTTCGGCTGATACGGGATATATAAGCACATTTGGCGGTACCGTGTATAAAACAACCAATGGTGGATTAAATTTTAACCAGGTTAACAATAATGGACCTGCATTTTCATTATGCTTTCTGAATGCTCACAAAGGATTCGGGGCTCATGATAATTATTTATTGGTTACTCAAAACAGTGGGAATACCTGGAATACAAGTTATACGAATTCAAATTTTATGGAAATCAATAATATTTGCTTTCCGGATAAAAAACATGGTTTTGCTACTGCTTATTCCAATGATATGATAAGCTATTTACTCTGGACAAATAATGGAGGAACATCCTGGGATACTATTAGTATTCATGATCCATATTATCCCTGGTTCAAATCAATTTTCTTTAAAGATTCATTGAATGGTTATATTGGTTCGGATGTTGGTAGAATTTATAAAACAATGAATGGTGGAACTTCATTTTTCCCGATTACTTTAGCTAATGCCGGCGAAATAAATTCGATTTATTTCCCAACAACAGATACAGGTTATGCAACGGCTTTAGATAAGGGAGTATATAAGACTATTGATGGTGGTAATACATGGAACCATCTGAATTATAATTTTCTAGCCAATCTTAATTCAGTATGGTTCGTTGATGCAAATAACGGATTTGTTGGGGGCGGAGACGATATTAATTACATGGTATTGTATAAAACCAATAATGGTGGTAATTCCTGGTCGCAATGCTTAACAGGTACTCACTCCCTGAATGCAATGTTTTTTGTAGATAATATGCCAGGTTATGCTGTAGGTAATGGGATTGTTTTGAAATATACAAACACTACGGGAATTGCTGATAATTTACTCTCGGATGTGAATATAAATTTGTATCCCAATCCGGCTACCGATAAACTAAGCGTTGAAGTTCCTTTTGGTATTTTTTCAGATAAATCTGCTGTTTCAATATACTCGGTTCAAGGACAACTTTTATTGCAAAATAAAATAAATACAGAAAGAACAGAACTCAATATTAGTGAATTAGCAAACGGAGTTTATTTTATAAAACTAACCACTCTCGATGGCAGTTTGGTAAGGAAGTTTGTGAAGGAATGAGGAGAATTTGAAAATTTGAAAATGATATAATATAAGAATGAAAGGCTTGTTCGAAAGAATAAGCCTTTCTTTTTTATAACTAATGCCCTGCCTACAACAATAACTTATTAATTTACGCAAAAGGGCGTATGCTCCATAAGGAGCCCCTTATGGGGCCATATGCCCCTACCCCTTAATTCACTCCCCCATATTCACTCTTGATGGTGATATAGCCTGGGTACATGATGGCTGCGCCACCTATCAGTATGGTAGGTTTGGCTTTTACGGCAATGCGGGTGGGGCGGCTGCCGTAACCGGCCAGATTGAGACCGAAGTTTACAATGCTTTTGGCCGATTGTCCTGAAAGTACTTTCGCCAAGTCGGTGGTTACCTGAATAGGGAAAATACCGGTGCCATTGTTGGGTGGTACTTCCACACGTTTGGTGGTGGAACCGTTAGCCATTTCCACATCGTCAATTAGCAGAATCCAGTCGAGTTTGTTCAGAGCAGCCATTTGGGTGTTGGGGTTTTTGGCTTCAATGTTCACGGTCAGATTCAGTGGCAAGGTTCCCTTTGCCACGGCGGCCAAAAGATTGACTCCATCCATAAGTTTCAGGTCGGTGAAAGATTTGATCTTGCTGACATCAATTCCGGCCATGTTTACATTATCAACATTGGAAACACGGAAATCGCAGTTCAGCAGGTTAGTCAACTGCTTCACCTGGGCGCAGGAAGCTATGAACAATACCATTACCACCAATACTATTTTTGCTTTCATAATACAGGTTTTAATAAACAATTAAAGCGAGAACTTAATAAATGACCTTACTTAATAATCAGGTTATCTATGCCGTTTTCTTCAAATTCTTTTACATATTTTTCGCTGATGGGGTCGATCAGGTCAATACGTTCTTCATTGGTCAACTTGTCAGCCTCATCACCCATTTTTGCAACAAGATCCTTGTCGGCCATGCGATAGATCAAATGATCCCAGAAACATTCTTCTTCATAATCATCCACAATATCAACTACCTCGTCATCAAAAGCCTGTGAAGGCATATAGAGGTTCATTTCCTTGTCAAATTCTATCAGACTTTCCAATCCTGCATCTTTGGCTTTCGAGAACACCACCTGCACCAGATCGTTCAACACAATATTTTCGGGTTCGTCAATCACCCAATCGCCGATATAAACCAGTTTGATGAGTTCTTTATATTGTTCGGCCGATAATTCGAGATTTACTTTTTTCATGATCTTACTATTTTATGTTTGATTTTTATTTGATTTTTTCTATTCTGAGAGACTAAAGATACATAATTTCTTTCAGAAGGCTTACTTTATTTTTCCGTTTACTATCTGAAGTATCTCGGCTTCAAGTTCCTTAGCTTTTTGTTCAATGGTTTCACCTTTAGCGATAATCTCATTTGCGAAATCTTTATCCTTCAAACCAGAAGCATTGATCTTTACATTCAGAAAAGCTCCCATCACCGCCGAACGGGCACACAAAGCCCCTACCCCGGCATCAGTAACCGAATTGGGATTGCCAATTTCTGCCATGGCTTTTACAACTTCCATGGAGGCAAAAGCTTTTTCCATGGTGAGGAAAGGAATTTCAGTAGCAAAACGTGTGGCATCCTGTATGGCCTCATCGCGGGCTGCTTTTTCTTCATCCGAATTTTTAGGCAGGCTGAAGGCATCCATAATTTTGTTGAAAGCATTGGTATCTTCATCCACCAAATACAACATTTCGTCTTTGAGTTTCTGACCTTTTTCGGCCCAGGTTGAGAATTCTTCCCATCGCTCGTCCCAACCGGCTTTGTGTGAAGAAAGATTGGCCACCATGGTTGCAAGGGCGGCACCCAGGGCACCCATATAGGCTGAAATGGAACCTCCGCCCGGAGCAGGTGATTCGGAAGCGGTTTCATCAGCAAAACCTCTACAACTAAGATTGATCAGTTTTTTTGAAGCTCCGGCATCCATATCTTCGAGCACATATTCGATGATCTTCTCGCGAGGATTGAAAGGTTTCAAATCGTCCAGTCCGAGGGATTTTACGGCGATCTTGATCACTTCATCATCCGAAACACCCACTGAACGTTGTTGTTTTTTCAGAAAATGCTTTCCAGCATCCAGCATGGCTTTTAAAGGTATGAGTCCCACCAATTCCGAACCGCTGACACGCATTCCACGCTCCTGTGCTTTTTTGCAGGATTCCTCGAAAGCCACATGAACCGGGGTAATGCTTATGTTCGTAAGATTGATGGAAACCTGGGCTATACCATATTCATCGATGAACCAGCCTATGGCTTTGCATGCCTTAAGCGACCCGGGAATATTAATCTGTTTGCCATCGGCATCCTTCATGATCTTTCCGGTAACGCTATTACCTTCACGCATGGGTCGACCTTTTTCACGAATATCGAAAGCCACGGCATTGGCACGACGCGTGGAAGTAGTGTTGAGATTGATATTATAAGCCACCAGAAAATCGCGTGCTCCAACAGCTGTTGCTCCGGCACCCGGATTAAACTTAGCAGGACCAAAATCGGGTTTCCAATGAGGATCGGCAAGCTTTTTCGACAAACCTTCGTATTCGCCCGAGCGGCAGTAGGCCAGATTGCGGCGTTCGGGGGTGAATGCTGCATTTTCGTAACAATACACAGGGATATCCAGTTCGTTGCCTACTTTTTCGGCAAGTTTGCGGGCATACACCACGGTTTCTTCCATGGTGATACCTGAAATGGGAACAAAGGGACACACATCGGTGGCCCCCATGCGGGGATGCTCTCCTTTGTGTTTGCTCATATCAATAATTTCGGATGCTTTTTTGATCCCGCGGAAGGCAGCTTCGACAACTGCATTGGGTTCGCCCACTATAGTAACTACTGTGCGGTTGGTGGCCTTGCCGGGATCAACATCCAGCAATTTTACTCCTTCAACGGTTTCCATCTGATCTGTGATCTGTTTGATAATGCCCATATCGTTTCCTTCACTGAAATTCGGGACACATTCTACAAGTTGCTTCATCGTATTACATAGTTTTAATTAAGTTTGCCAAAATTAATAGTTTGGACGAATGTAATCCTTGTTTTTCGTAAAAAATCCAACATTCTTTTCACCAATCAAAATTCTCTTGCGAATGAAGCATCGAGAGTTTACCTTTGTAAATTAATTCTTACGTTAATGACTATAACCGATTTTCAACAGCTATGCGTTCATGGCATAGGCAACAAGATTAGCGATGAACCCAATTTATATTCCAGAGCAGCTTACGATATCCGCAATGAAGATACACGACAATCCCTGCTGAAGTATTTTACCTCATCGTTCAAGGCTGAAGAGTTTTTTCGCTTACAGCATACCGGCGACCTCGAACTGAATGAAGTTTATTCTTATGTTTCAAAGATCTTTGATAGTCCGGAAGACATATTCGAACAAAGCAAAAACATCTGCAAACATCTCTATGAGCAAACAAATCATCCGAAGATCAAATCGGGTGAATTGTACGTCGTTTATTTCAAGGATTGTATTGTTGAAGATGAAGAAACGGATGCTGTCGGAATATTCAAATCCGAGAGCAAGGAGATATTTCTTAAAGTGCTTCATGAAGGTGGAAACTTCAATATCAACAGCGAGGAAGGCATCAGTATCAGCAAGCTTGATAAAGGTTGCATCATCTTCAATAGCGAAAAAGAGGAAGGCTACCTGGCACTTCTGGTTGACAATCCGGGCAAAGGAAGCGAAACCCAATACTGGAAAAACGATTTCCTCAACCTGAAACCCCGCAACGACAATTATCATCAAACCCATAACCTTCTCAGCCTTTGCAAGAACTTTGTGGTGGAAAAACTACCCACCGAATTTGAAGCTTCCAAGGCAGATCAGGCCGATATGCTGAACAAATCGGTGAAGTTCTTTAAGGATAACGAAACTTTCAGCATGGATGAATTCACGGGAGAAGTGATGCAAAACCCCGATGTGATCAAAGCTTTTAACGACTACAAACACGATTTTGTAATCGAAAGGGATATCGAGATCTCAGACGAATTCGATATTTCGGCACAGGCGGTCAAAAAACAGCAGAAGGTTTTTAAAAGTGTCATCAAACTTGACAAAAACTTTCACATTTATGTTCACGGCAACCGCGAATATATTGAAAGGGGTTACGATGAAGCGGCGGGAATGTACTACTATAAAGTGTTTTTTAAGGAAGAGTCCTAATAGAATAGGATTCTTCATTAATGGTACGACTTTATTACTCAAAAAGAATAATTTAAAGAATATCTAACCATCGGAAATAAGGTAAAAAGAAAGGCCACCCAACAACAGGGCAGCCTTTTTTTCATGCGTTATATTGGGAGTTTAGGGTAAACTTTTTAGTTCAGTTTGTTTCCCGTTAAGGATCATTTTGGTAACTTTAAACTCAGTTCTACGGTTCATTTGATGTTCTTCCTCAGTACATTCAACTCCATTGGAGCATTTGTTAACTAGAACTGTTTCACCATAACCTTTTGCCGTTATCCTTTTTTTATCGATTCCCATACTGACAATATAGGCTACAGCCGATTCTGCTCTTCGCTGAGACAGTGCCAAATTATATGGATCAGAACCCCGACAATCCGTATGAGAGCCCAACTCAATCTCAATTCCGGGATTCTGGAGCAAAATCACTACTATTTTGTCAAGCTCGACAGCAGCATCTTTTCTGATATTCCATTTGTCGAAATCGTAGTAAATGTTCTTAATCACAATGGGTTTATCGATAATGATCTTGTCGAAGGTCAATTCTACAAAAACTGTATCGTGTTTAGTCACACATTTGGTGGTTATGTTCTTCTGTTGTGTAAAATAACCATCTTTGGTTCCTGTAATCTGGTAACCCATTCCACAGTCCACCGTAGTGAATAGTTGTCCTTTATTGTTCACCAGCATTTTCTGAATATCGTCAGTGGCTCTATTTTTAATTTCAACATCAACACCTGTTAAAGTTGCTAGTTTGCCATTATCTAATTTTTCTTTAGTAACCACAGAAAGTATCAGATTGGTAGGTGGTGATGCTACAAAGCGGTAAATATCGTCCATCCCTTTACCACCATAGCGATTTGATGCTAAATAACCTGATTTCCCTGCTTCTGTATAATAGATAGCAAAATCGTCTTTTGAAGAGTTCAAAGGATATTTTAAGTTCTCTGGCATTGTCCAGGTACTTTTGCTGCCCTTTGTCGTAAACAAATCTAATCCTCCCATTCCGGGATGACCATTGCTTGAAAAATAAAGTGCACCATTGGCATCCATAAATGGAAACACCTCATCTCCTTCAGAGTTTATAACGCTTCCAGCATTTTTAGGAGTACTCCAATTATCACTGTCCGTTCTTTCACAATAGTATATATCTGAGCCACCAATTCCGCCTGGCATGTTCGAAACAAAATACAAGGTGTTAGCATCAGGAGATAAAGCAGGATGACCGACGGAATATTCATCGGCATTGTTATAAGCAAATGCTTTAATTTCATCCCAACTATTATTCTTAAATTTAGCAGAATAGATCTCTAGACGGTTGGTATAGTCACCAGCTGTTGAATGATCATACCAGCTGGTCGGGTCGGTATTAATAGGTTTCTTTGTTACCCTAACCATTTTGGTGCGGGTATAAAACATTAATTGCTTATCCGCACTATAGGAGGCAGGTCCATTATGATAGGTGTAATTCAGGTCATCCATAGCAGCCATTTTCGAGATAGATTGGCCTTTGTCGTCCAGAGTAACATAATACATTTTCAGATAAGGATTTCCTGTCCATCCGTAAATATCGTCTGCTTTATAAGTCACACCGGCAATTTTACGGTCTGAGGTCAATTCATATCCTTTTTGAAAAGGGATAAGGCAAAACTCAGAATATTGTGTATTAAACATTTCTGCATTGGTTACATCCCAATATTCAGGTTTTTCGATCCATTGCTCAGAGTTACGGCAAGCTTTGATCCAAACGTTAATTTTGTCAGATTCTAAGGGCACCATCGTTTTATATGCTTCGAACTGAGCAACGGCATCCTGGTATTTTCCTTCAGATTTCAGAAGATTAGCGTTTATCTTAACATCCGTAGGTTTAGCAGTGCTATATGCAACCACTTTTCCCATCCACTCAGTGGCAGATTTTGTATCATTCACTTGCATGTAACATTCGGCAAGTGAACGGGCATCATCAATGGCTGGAGGATTGGTTTTAAAGTGTGCGGTAAATAAATCTATTGCTTTCTGGTACTCATAGGTCGCCATCATTTGTTGTGCTTTTTGCAGATTGGTCTGCGCAAAACTAAAACTTGAGCTTACAGCGAAAATAATAATAACAACTATGAATTTGAGGTTTGTGGTTGTGGTTTTCATGGTTTCTATTTTTATTAATTAAAAATACCTCGGAGTTCTCATTTTGGTATCGGCTTTCTTTGGGAAAGTATAGCCCAGTTCAATTTCATGACCTGAATATCCTTTGAGCGCCGTAAGTGATAATGTGTAAGCATAACCAATTCTCAAACTGCGGGTAATATTCCACTCTGTCATAAAGATCATGGCATCACGATGCTTCAAAGTATTGTCGCGGCTTGCATTTTTGAAAATATTCGCTCCAAATCTTACACTGGCACCTAACCAAAATCTTTCTTTTATCAGAAAGAAGCAATTGATATCAATGTTGGTCGGAGCTTTGAAATCCTCTCTGTAAAGAAAGCTGGGCTTAATTTTGAGATTTTTCCCTGCATCAAACACGTATCCCGAAGTAATATAATAATGGCGGGTCTGTTTGGCAACCATCAAGTCTTTACTTAACAAAACATCGGCAAACAGGTCGGTGGCTGAAAATCCGAAGTAAAACCTCTGGCTGTATAAAAACAAACCTGCTTTCGAATCGAATCTTACCGAGCTGACCTTGGTTTTTGGAATGGAGGGATCATCCGGGTTATCAATGATAAGCTTTGTCCCATCCAATGTGAAATTGGAGAGACCTGCCGCGATACCCAGCGACAGTCTCCATTTTTCATTGAATTTTAGTATGTAGGAATAACTTGCAAATAGCCCCTGTTGATACTGGGCTCCTATTCTGTCGTTCAGAAAGTGAACTCCCAATCCCATGTTCTTATTCAATCCACCTTCGGCGCTGACGGTCTGGGTGCTTGGAGCACCCTTAAAACCTGTCCATTGAGTAGAATAAGTAGCATTGATTGTAATCAGTTGTTTCGTTCCCACGTAAGCAGGATTGATGATCATCTGGTTAAATATATACTGACTGAACGGTGAATTTTGTTGAGCATAACCAGCTAATGCAATTATTAGCATGGCTATTATTATTACTGTTCTTTTCATATTAATTGATTTTTATAATTGTTAACGATTATCTGACTACTGTTATATAACCATTCAATGTAGAAGGTTCACCACACAAATCAACCTTGAGTATGTACAAGTAAGTGCCTTCGCTTAATTTACTTCCATCCCAGTTATTTGAGTAATTCTTCATGGTATAGATTTCATTTCCCCAACGGTTCAATACAATTACTTCATTATCGGGATACAATTCAATATTCTTAATTACCCAATAATCATTAATACCATCACCATTCGGTGAGAAAGCATTGTTTATAACCAGTGGTTCTTCATGACTTCCGGCGATAACTGCCTGGGTGTATCTTAATTCACAACCATTGTTATCTGTGACAGTAACTGTATACTCACCTGCATCAAGGTTGCTGATGGTTTCAGTTGTCTCACCGTTTGACCAACTATATTGATAAGGACCAACACCGCCTGTCACTTCTATTCCTATTTCGCCATCGCGTTTTCCGGCACAATTTGCATCTGCAATTTTGGCAAGGTCAACTGAAATGGAATCAGGAATTCCAATAGTGAAATCTAAATTGAATTCGCACTGGTTGGTGGCATCAGATACTGTGATAGTATAAGTACCGGCAGGCAGATCTGTAAATTCATTAGAACTCTGAGGAGTGCTACCATTGAGTGAATAACTGTATGGCGCAATTCCACCGATAGCAGTAACAGTAATTATTCCATTGCTACTGTTATAGCAGCTCAATGTAGTTGTACCAGTTGCAGTAGCTGAAAGATTAGCTAAACTTACTGATTGGGTACAGGTTGAGATGTTGCCATGAATGTCAGTTACTGTCCAGGTCACAATTGTAATTCCAATTGGGAATGTTTCAGGTGCATCGTTTGTAACACTTTCAACTCCGCAATTATCAGAAACCACTGGTGTTCCTAAGTTGAATTCTAATGAACAGCTTATTACGTCTGGAGGACATGAGACAATAGGAGCTTCGTTATCAACAACAGTTACTGTCATTGAACAGGTTGAACTATTGCCGCAGGCATCAGTTGCTGTCCAAATTACAGTGGTTGTGCCAACAGGATAATACCCCGAAGCATCAGCTGTCTGATTAAAACTATTTACAAGAGTTACCGTACTACAGTTTTCAACAAATGTTGGTTGAGCAACAGTAACGTTGGCTCCACAAAGTGTTGGATCATTATTTACGGTTATACTTGTAGGACATGTAAGAACAGGTGCAATAGTATCACTTACAGTTATGGTCTGAATTTGATCGGCAGCAGCATTACCGCAGTTGTCAACCAGATGCCATGTACGTGTTATGATTTTCGAACCCTGACATGAACCATCAGCAATTGCATCGGTATAGGTAGCTTGCAGACCTGTTGAGCAATTATCTGCTTCGTTGATCACATCACCAGTTACTTGTAAGCTGGCATCATAAGTACAATTTGCATTAGCATAGATAGTCATATCAACAGGACGGGTAAAGGTCGGAGGAATGTTGTCAGTTACCGTGATGATCTGTACCTGATCAGCAGCAGCATTACCGCAGTTGTCAACCAAATGCCATGTGCGTGTAATGATCTTTGAGCCTTCACAAGGACCGTTTGCAATGGCATCAGTATAAGTTGCCTGTAATCCGGTTGAACAATTATCAGCTTCGTTGGTTACATCACCTGTTGCTGCAACACTTGCATCATAAGTACAACTTGAAGTTGTATAGATAGTGATATCAGCTGGACGTGTGAAAGTCGGAGCAATGTTGTCAAGGACTGTGATGGTCTGTATCTGATCAGCAGCAGCATTGCCGCAGTTGTCAACAAGATGCCATGTACGTGTGATGATCTTCGAACCCTGACATTGACCGTTTGTTATTGCATCTGTATAGGTAGCTTGTAAACCAGTTGAGCAGTTGTCAGCTTCGTTGGTCACATCACCGGTTACTGCAACACTTGCATCATAAGTGCAATTAGCAGTTGTGAAGATTGTGATGTTAGCTGGACTTGTGAAGGTCGGAGCAATATTGTCAAGTACTGTGATGGTCTGTACCTGATCTGCTGCAGCATTACCGCAGTTATCAACCAGATGCCATGTACGTGTGATTACTTTTGAACCTTCGCAAGTACCGTTTGCAATAGCATCAGTATATGTTGCCTGTAAACCAGTTGAGCAGTTGTCTGCTTCGTTGGTTACATCACCTGTTGCTGCAACACTTGCATCATAAGTACAACTAGCCGTTGTGTAGATAGTGATATCAGCAGGACGGGTAAAGGTCGGCGCTATGTTATCAAGAACTGTTATGGTTTGAACCTGATCAGCAGCAGCATTTCCGCAGTTGTCAACCAAATGCCAAGTACGCGTGATCACCTTTGAACCTTGACATGGACCGTTAGCGATGGCATCAGTATATGTTGCCTGAATTTGTGTTGAACAGTTATCGGCTTCATTGATTACATCACCGGTTGCTGCAACACTTGCATCGTAAGAACAATCAGCTGTTGTGTAGATTGTGATATCAGCTGGACGTGTAAAAGTCGGTGCAATATTATCAAGTACAGTAATAGTCTGAACCTGATCAGCAGCAGCATTACCGCAGTTGTCAATCAAATGCCATGTACGTGTGATAACTTTTGAACCCTGGCAAGGACCGTTAGCTATAACATCGGTATAAGTTGCCTGTAATCCAGTTGAGCAATTGTCTGCTTCGTTAGTTACATCACCGGTTACTGCTATACTGGCATCATAAGTACAACTAGCCGTTGTGTAAATAGTGATATTTGCAGGACGAGTGAATGTTGGTGCAATATTGTCAGTAACAGTAATGGTCTGAACCTGATCAGCGGCAGCATTACCGCAGTTGTCTACCAGATGCCACGTACGTGTGATTACTTTTGAACCCTCGCAAGTACCATTTGCAATAGCATCGGTATATGTTGCCTGTAAACCAGTTGAGCAGTTGTCAGCTTCGTTGGTTACATCGCCTGTTGCTGCAACACTTGCATCATAAGTACAACTAGCAGTTGTGAAGATAGTGATATCAGCAGGACGTGTGAAGGTTGGAGCTGTATTGTCAATTACAGTGATTGTTTGTGTGAAGTTGGCACTGGTGTTACCGCAACCATCTGTGAAGTTCCATACTCTGGTGCGAACATAAGCGTTAGCACAAGTCTCGTCAGCAACAGTGTTGTCGCTTACTAAGTGGATGGTAGGTGTACTTGTACAGTTGTCAGTTGCTGTTGGTACAAGAGCTAATGTAGCATTCAAGCCTGAAAGATCTGAACACTGCAGTGTAGCGTTTAATGAACCTGTAACTGTTGTGATAACTGGAGCAGTATTGTCAATAACTGTGATAGTCTGTGTGAAGTTTGCA
>CAZRFL010000104.1:0-13268 GCA_964599365.1 uncultured Bacteroidales bacterium | reverse complement strand
CAAATCCCAAATCCCAAATCTCAAATCCCAAATCTCAAATCCCAAATCTCAAATCCCAAATCTCAAATCTCAAGCCCCAAATCTCAAATCTCAAATCTCAAATCATAAATCATAAATCCCAAATCCCAAATCCCAAATCCCAAATCTCAAATCCCAAATCTCAAATCCCAAATCTCAAATCCCAAATCTCAAATCTCAAGCCCCAAATCTCAAATCTCAAATCTCAAATCATAAATCATAAATCCCAAATCCCAAATCCCAAATCCCAAATCTCAAATCCCAAATCTCAAATCCCAAATCTCAAATCTCAAATCCCAAATCTCAAATCCCAAATCTCAAATCTCAAATCATAAATCTTAAATCCCAAATCCCAAATCTCAAATCCGCCGCGGCGGATTTGTTTTTCGTCCGTTGTAATTTTTTTATAAAAAAGACAAGTCCATTGCCCTGACCATTTTAAAATAATTATTATCTTTACCATCGCTTTGCCAATTAAATCGAATTATCAACTGTTAAACTCATTATCCGTTGAAAGCAAAAGATACCAATATCGTTTCCGAAACAGAATTGCTGCGCATTCTGAAAGAAAAGGGCCTTACACTGGACCCCCGCAGGCTTTATTATATACCCTATGGCCCAAACGGGTATTCTAACCAGGAAGGTCTTATGGTGGATGGAAAACTTAAAGATGTAGCCTATTACAACCTGGAAAACACCATTAAACACATTACCGAACTCGACACTTTCGATTTGCCCGGAAAGCTGAAACAGCGGGGCATTGAAGTAAATAAGGATGATTTATTTCATCTTCCCTTTACTACTGTGGATGGACGTTATGTTTACGACATCGAAAAAGTGATTGCTTATCTCAATTCGGTACATTGGTATATTTTGCCTGAAAAGCTGAAGGAGAAGGGTTGCGAACTTACCCGCGAACAATTGGATCATGCACGTTACCATTTGAAAGATCGCTCACATGACTTTATGAGTTACGATGTCGATAAGGTTATAGATTATTTCAATTCCGTAACCGATTATAATATAAAAGAAAAGATTGCGGAATTGGGATATGAAATTTCGGATGATGAACTCCTAAAGATGGAAATTCACCAACCTCCGCTTTCGGTCTATAAAGATGGCATAACTACCTGGCATTGGGAATTGGTAAAGAAATATCTCAAAAAAAATCCTCCAAAAAATAAAGTAAAACCTATGAATCCAAAAACCACAGATGACAATTTGTTTGGCAGCGATCCAAAAGAATTTTTCGAACCTTCGGCAAGCATCTTCCAGAGCTTTCCCATGTCGAAATGGTACACAACCAAGTTCAACACCGTTCCCGACATTTGCTATGTGGGATGTTTGGAAATCTGGAGTCTTTTACGTAAAAAGGATTACAGCAAAATAATATGGTGTTCCAAAGCTTTGAGCTATTTACCCGATTCGTATGATTACAGTTTTCCCGACATGCTGAGGACTTTTTCGAATGAAGAATTGGTGGAAAACCTTAAAGAAGCCCTCATCGAAATAGAATCGGGAATGTATCTTTATATGGTCAACGGACATTTCAGATACAATGATAAAGGTACTGATATGAATGCCAATGTATACCTGGTTTATAAGGAAGGCATTCACGACACCACTGATACCATAAAGTATCTGTCAGAATTTTATGTGCAGCACGACGAATCGGGCACTTTGGGCCTTTTGTATCACGATGGACGTAATTTTGGCACTCACGATTTCGTAATTCCCAAACCTGAGATCGATTTCAATTTGCACTACAACGAAGGCTTTCAGAAAGTTCACAGCAATATTTATTCCTCATTGCTGAAGCAGAAAGGCAAAGGGCTGGTATTGCTTCACGGCAAACCCGGCACAGGCAAAACATCATATATCCGTTATCTGATCAACCTATTGAACAAAAACAAAATATTTGTGCCGCCCAACCTTACAGGCATGCTCTCCGATCCTACCTTCATTCCTTTTTTGATGGATAACACCGATTGCGTTTTGTTTGTCGAAGATGCCGAAGATGTGCTGCGCAGGCGCGAAGACGGAATTAATAATCAGGCTGTTTCCAACATACTGAATATTACCGACGGACTGCTGAGCGATTGTTTGAATATACAGATAGTCGCCACTTTCAATACTCATCTCAAAAACATCGACGAAGCCCTCTTGCGCAAAGGCCGGCTTATAGAGCAATATGAGTTCAAGGAGTTGGAACCCACGCGTGCCGAAAAACTCGGCGACCATCTGAAAGTATGGCTCGACGATACCAGTCATTTAACCCTGGCCGATATCTATTCCGCAAAGCTGAAAACGAAGTGATAGTGCGGCCTCAATGATACCCCATATTCATAGCCGTGTTGGGCTTATTGCACAGGGCCAGATCATAAAACTATCCAATTATTTCATTGGCCCACAAAATAATTCTATCGAAAGAATCGGGATATTAAATAAACTATTAAATTTGTTGGTGTGATAGACTATGGATAAGAAGAATGATGATTGGAGAATAAAAAAGTGAAACAGTTGGTTTTGAATGTTTCTAAAGGCGAAAAATGAATAGCTGTCACAAGGCGGCAACACAAACGTACATTTGATTTACACTATGAGCAAAATATTAATTGACGCCTACAAAATAAAAGACCTTTATTCTGGTCTGGGTCAGTTTTCGTTGAATTTTGCCAACCAACTTATTTTGCTTAATCCTCCGGGTTACGATATAAACTTTTTAATTCCAAACGGTACAAACCCTGAACTCATAAAAACCAACTCAGTTGGTCAGTTGGTAAAAGCTGGTTTCCAAAAACGATTTTTCCCATTTTTAAACGAAAAATATTCCATATGGCATAGCCTGTATCAGTTTCCATCCTATTTGCCCAATAGCAACACTATTTGGATATTGACAATTCATGATTTGAATTTTTTGCACGAAAAAAGCGAGCAAAAATCGGCGTACTATCTAAAACGACTTCAAAATAATATAAATAGGGCCGACCACATTACTACGATCTCAAATTATTCGAAAGATTTGATCGAAAAGAATTTGAATTTGAAAGGGAAAACGATTAAGGTAATATATAATGGAATTGCGCCCAATGATTCTATTCCAGCTAAAAAACCGGGTTTTATTGACAATGAAAAGTTCTTTTTTTCAATTGGAATTTTTAATAAGAAAAAGAATTTCCATGTTTTATTGCCTATAATGAAGCATTTTAATGATTATAAATTGATTTTGGCTGGAAATGCTGACACCCCATATGGAAAAGAAATTCAAAGAGAAATCAACCGTTTGAATATGGCTGATAGGATTCTTTTACCTGGAAAAATAAGCGAGTCGGATAAAAGTTGGTTATATAATAACTGTGAAGCTTTTCTTTTTCCATCCTTAGCCGAAGGATTTGGCATGCCTGCAATTGAAGCAATGAAGGCTGGCAAACCAGTTTTCCTGAGCCGATCAACCTCTCTCCCCGAAATTGGAGGCGATATCGCATCCTATTTTCCGAATTTTGATGAATTGGAAATGAGCAATGTGATAAAAACCAACTTGAATGAGCATAATAAGAACCGCGATTATAATGAACACCAGATAAAAAAGCATGCGTCAAAATTTTGTTGGGAAAATACCATCAACCAATATTTGGAATTATACAATCAGATAAAAAAATCCTAACGCCTAAGCCCCAAACTCTGACAAAAATCAACTATTAATGCCTTGCGTTGGCTCGAATAATGTGGTAACTTTACCGAAAATAAATCAACTCGATTATTTATTAAAACGAAAAAACTAAAAACATGAAAAAGTTCCGTTATGTAATGCTGGCAGTGCTCATTTTGGGTGTAGCAGCCATTGTGTTCGTCAATCCTCAGCGTGCCTCGAGCCAGGGAAAAGTGATCTCATCCACCAATGCCATTCCTGACAATGTGGCAGTGATATTAAAAAATTCGTGTACCAGTTGCCACGATGCCGGCGGCAAGGGAATGGCAGCTTCTGTCTGGAGTTTTTCGTCGTGGGATCAGTATTCGGCCAAGAAACAAATGAAAAAAGCCAATGCCATTTGCCGCGCCATAACCAATGGCAGCATGCCTCCCTCGTCAGGTGGAACGGCAAGAATTCTGACCACAGAGCAAAAAGATATCATTTGCAAATGGTCGGCTTCGCTTCAGGTGAAGAAGTAATTTCTCTATTCTTTTTCGCATTGCGTTGATATATATTGTCTGCCATTTTTGCTTATTGGCACAATAAATGCCTGTGCTTTGCGTTAACGAAAAAAAAATACTAAAATTAAAATGAATATTATGAAAAAACTTGTTTTGTTATTAATTGTATCTACCGCTTTCACTTTTGGAGTAAGGGGACAAAATACATCAGCATCCGATGCAGCCATCGATGCAGCCCGCAATCAAACAGAGGTGACACCCAAAACTGATGTGACTGCCAGTGGCCAGGCCAACACGGTTCAGGCTTCTGCTTCGGGAGATAATGGATTGTCAGACGTAAAACGTTCACTCACTATCGAAAAGAAAGGTTGTTTTCGCATAGCATCTTTATCCATGGCTTCAGGTATGAACAAATACCGTGAACTGGGCGACGAAGAGTTCGATTGGAACCGCCCCGATAAAAATCAATATGGTTGGAACACAGGAAATATGAGTTCGATGATGGACAGCAAATCGGGAGGATTCAACACCCGCAACAGTATCATACTCGAGATGGGTCTCAATCCCTGGTCGAAAAAAATGGGCAACTACAACAAAAAACGCGAACTGTCTATAAGCCTGTTTTATTCAGGTTCCGATTTGGCCAACCGCTATGCACAGGATTTTCTGACCACCGCCGGCGATACCTTTTCGTTCAATGGTGTCAATTATCAAACCGATACCGTGGCTCGTATTCAGAAGTCTTATGTGGAGAAAGCCAACGTTATAGGCGTAGGAGTTCAGTATCTGTTCCGCAGCGATCCCGAGAAAAGGTTTTCGGTGTTTGCCGGTATTGGCGTTGATGCAGCTTATGCATTAACGGCCCGCATCCGCGAGACCTATACCAAAGACAGTGCCCTGGTTCTTAGCCTCAGTAGCGATAAGGAAGACTTCATTGGCGACAGAGAATTCGACAATGGCAACTTTCTGGGTAACGAAGAAACCAAGACAACTGTGAACGCTAAAACAACCATGTTTGCCAGCGTTTATGTTCCTTTTGGTATAGATTTCAAACTTTGCAAGAAGAAAGACATCTGGAATCAGTTCAGCCTGTTTCTGAAAGGCAATGTAGGTCTGGAAACAGCTATAGTGGTCGGCAGCAAGACCCATTTCAATCCTTATATGGGTGCTGCAATTGGACTGAAGTTCGATTTCAAATAACCTGCTTTCCTTCGGACCATAATACTTTTATTTTTCCGGGCATCATACCAAAGTATGATGCCCGGATTTTTTTTTGAACCGGGAAAAACGCTACTTCGAGCGAAGACGAGAAGAGCGTAGTCGAGAAGTGCTAAGACGAGAAGTGCATGAACGAGAAGTACTAATTCAATCTACCTGCAGATTGCCGACTGCAGATTGACCCGTAGGGTCCCCTTTGGGGCCGACTCCAATTAATAAAATGACTTATCTCCCCCTTGTCTTCTGAAAATTTAATACTTTTGTTACTTATATAATACACAGCCCCACATGCCCGCCGTATTTATCCGTGAGAATATAAGAATATCCCTGATTTCCATCCGCAGCCATATGCTGCGAACCATTCTTACGGTGCTTATTATTGCTTTCGGCATCATGGCGCTGGTAGGCATACTCACTGCTATTGAATCCATCAAAGGTTCCATAAGCAGTAATTTTGCACGAATGGGTAGTAATACCTTCAGCATACGCAACCATGGCATACGCAGCCACGGCCCCAACGAAGGAGCCAACGACTACCGCCAGATCAGCTATGCCGAAGCCCGCGACTTTAAAGAAAGATTTCAGTTTCCGGCCATGGCATCGGTCTATACTTTCGGAACAGGCACTGCAACCATAAAGTACGAATCCATAAAGACCAATCCCAACATAGCCGTGTTGGGTGTTGACGAGAATTATCTCATCACCGGTGGTTTCGAACTAACCAACGGACGTAATTTCTCCACTCACGAACTCACCAAAGGAACCAGTGTAGTGATAGTGGGGAGCGAAATAGTAAAGAAACTATTCCCCAACAATCAGGATCCTATCGAAAAAATGATCACCATAGGACCTCAGAAATATAAGATAGTTGGAGTGCTGAAATCCAAAGGTTCCAGTATGGGCTTCAGCGGCGACAACCAGTGTATGGTACCTTTGACCAATCTTCGCACATTTGTATCAGGCAAAGAGCTTTCCTACACCATCAACGTCATGGTCAACAATCCACTGCTGATGGATATAGCCATTGGTGAAGCTACAGGACTTTTCAAGGTCATACGTAAGGTACAGCCCGGAGAGAATATCAACTTCGAGGTAGAGAAAAGCGACAACCTGGCGCAGATGCTTATGGATAATATTTCTTATGTGACGCTGGCGGCCACAATCATAGGTTTGATCACCCTGCTGGGAGCGGCCATAGGTTTGATGAACATTATGCTGGTGTCGGTCACCGAGCGCACCCGCGAAATAGGTATACGAAAAGTCATGGGAGCTACCTCAAGAATGATACAGAATCAATTCCTC
Source organism: uncultured Bacteroidales bacterium (assembly GCA_964599365.1). Lineage (GTDB taxonomy): Bacteria > Bacteroidota > Bacteroidia > Bacteroidales > CAIWKO01 > CAIWKO01. The sequence goes on along the minus strand of CAZRFL010000104.1, from coordinate 6,578 downwards.
ATCGAGGCCATTGTTATAGGACAGTTGGGAGGTTATCTGGGAATTATATTAGGTATACTGATCGGTAATTTGATGTCATTGCTGTTAAGCAGTAGTTTTGTGATCCCCTGGGTATGGATATTTTCCGGCGTGTTGTTGTGTGTGGGTGTTGGTTTGGCTTCAGGAATTTTCCCTGCCATGAAAGCTGCCCGTCTCGATCCCATCGAAGCCCTGCGTTATGAATGATCTTTGGTCGAAAATAAGGTCTGTTTTATTTGTAACTTTTACTCTGCTGATGCTGGGGATGGTACTCCATGCCTGCAGTCCCTTGCGAAAGTATCCTGCCGGAAGCTATCTGCTGAAGCGCAATAAGATCCTTGTTGATAAAAAGGACATCAATACTGATGATATTCACAATTTGCTTAAACAAAAGCCTACCCGTAAGAACCTCGGATTGTATGTGAACGTGCGACTTTGGAATTTTACGGTAAGGGGAAAAGAAACCGGATTCAAGCGATGGATAAAAAGGACCATGGCAGCCGAACCGGTGTTGTTTGATAGTACCCTTACGGAGAATTCTGTCAGACAGCTTTATTATTACATGCACAACCACGGTTATTTTGGGGCAAAGGTGAACTACTCCGTAAAATATAAGCCTCCTGTCACTCGTTCTATACTTCATGAAAAGAAAGGGACTACCACCTACGGACGGAGAAAAGCTGTCGTTACCTACGCAATACAATCTAATGAGCCTTATACCGTTCGAAATGTAAGTTATTTTATAAAGGATGCTACACTAAAAGCTTATGTCTACTCATCCAAAGCCGATTGCCGCATCAAGCCGGGCGAAAATTATAATGTAGATAACATTGATGCCGAGCGCGACCGCATCAACAAGAACCTGCAGATGAACGGCTATTATGCTTTTAGCAAAGATTATATTACTTTCCTGATAGATACAGCACTGAATACTCACCAGTTGGATATTACCATAAAACTATCCAATGCATTGGTTCCTTATGCTGATAATCCCGATTCGCTGATTACCGTGAAACATAAACGTTACAACATAAACCGCATTATCATCAATACGGATTACAACCTGGATAAGTCGGCCTCCATAAGTTATGACACACTGAGGACCATCATCCCTAATCGTCTGAAGGGCCGTCCCCCAAAGATATATTATGTAGTCTATCCCGGAAAGCTGAAGATCAACCTGAAAACACTGGCTCAGGCCATGTACATTGATAGCAATGATGTTTACAACTATGTGGATGTCGAAAAGACTTACAAGGCACTGCTCGATCTGCGCTTGTATCGCTATGTGAATATCGAATTTGTGAAAGTGTACGATACCATGCCGGCTTCAGGTCTTTTGAATTGTATCATCAAACTTTCCAAGGCACCGGTCCAGGCAGTATCTGTTAGTACCGATGCTACTCATACAGGAGGGGAGTTGGGGGTAGCAGCGGCTGTAACATACGCCAATAAAAATCTTTTCCGGGGGGCAGAGCTATTCTCCATAAAGGTAAAAGGTGCCGTCGAATTTCAGTCGTTCAGCAAGAAAACCGATATTGAACGACCTGTTATCCAGAAACTGAAATTTGTCAATACCATTGAGGCTGGTGTTGACCTCGATATCAAGATTCCCCGATTCCTGTTGCCTGTAAATCAGACCCGCTTCCCCAAAAACTTCAAGCCCAAGACCAACATCAATGTGGTTTTCAATTATCAGATCAGACCTCAGTACGAAAGGTTTTACACCTCGGCTTCCTTTGGTTATCAGTGGAAAGAATCAGAATTTAAAACTCACTTTCTGACACCCTTGCAAATTAACCTGGTTAAGATCTATCCCGATTCTACTTTCAATGCTCAGATCGACCTGCTCAACGACCGGGCTTTGCAGAATTCCTATCGCGACCATATCATTACTTCGCTTTCTTATACTTTTCTCTACAATACTCAGCAAATAAACAAGAATACCGATTTTGTCTATTTCAAAACCAATGTCGAAATTGCAGGATTTCTATTCTATATTGTAAGCCAGATACAGAAAAAACCGGGAGCCTACAAATTATTCGACATACCTTACTCTCAATATTTTCGAGTAGATGCCGATTTTCGCTACTACATGTATGTGAAGAAATCCCACCTGGTGGTATTCCGTGCTTATGGAGGTTATGGTATGCCCTTCGATAATGAGAATGTGCTGCCTTTCGAGAAAAGCTTCTATCAGGGAGGTGCCAACAGCATGCGTGCCTGGCGATTGAAAACGCTTGGTCCAGGATCTTATAACGGTGCTTCCACCTATGCTCTGGAACGAATAGGGGAGATTGGTCTGGAAGGAAATGCAGAATACCGTTTCCCTATTTATAAGTTCCTTAGGGGAGCAGCCTTTGTTGATATTGGTAATGTATGGATGCGTAAGGCAAGTGAGCAACTTCCGGGAGCTGAATTTAGATTTAAAAAGTTTCTCAGCGATCTGGCTTTCGATGGAGGTTTGGGTCTTAGGGCAGATTTTGGTTATTTTGTCATCCGCCTCGATGGGGCTGTGGTGCTTAAGAATCCTGCTCAACCCATTCATTCGCGCTGGATAGGGCAGAACAGTGACAAGTTCGCTGTCTATGGTAATTTCGGTATTGGGTATCCCTTCTGATGTCCCGTTTTTATAAAAAAGATTCCATCTGATGATGCTAACCGAAACAAAGGAAGTGTAGTTATGTTGCCCGCAGAACAAATTAACCAAATGCTGTTGGCGTCGTTCGCTCACACCCCTACAGCCGACCAAACGGTTTTGCTGCGTCAGCTTTCCGCTTTCCTTGCTTCAGCTAAACCCAACAAAACTTTTCTGCTGAAAGGTTTTGCCGGAACCGGAAAAACAACTGTGGTTAGTGTGTTGGTGAACATACTTCCCCAACTGAATCTTGATTCTATGTTGCTGGCTCCCACCGGGCGAGCTGCCAAAGTACTTTCCACTTATTCGAAGCAGCATGCGCTAACCATACACAAGGCTATATACAAGACCAATGATGGTGATTCCGGTTTTTTCCTTTCCTTGCGTGAAAACACTCACAAGAATACCGTATTTATAGTGGACGAAGCTTCCATGATAGCAGCCGAAACACCAGAAAAAAACGGATTGTTCCCGGTCTCCAATATTCTGGAAGATCTGATGACCTATATTTTCAGCGGAGAGAATTGCTCACTGATATTTGTAGGTGACACTGCACAGTTGCCCCCGGTAGGGACAAATTTGAGTCTGGCTTTGAATCTGGAATACCTCAAAGCCGCTTTTCATCTCACCATTGGTAGTTTTGAACTTACCGAAGTGGTGCGTCAGTCAGAAGATTCGGGCATACTTAGCAATGCCACTCATATTCGCAAGCTGGTGCAACAGGAAGAGATAGATCATGGTTTCTTTTCTACACAAGGTTGCAAAGATGTGTTCCGTATCAACGGCGATGAACTGGAAGATATGCTCAACACCGCCTATTCGCGTTCGGGAGATACAGAAACCATAGTCATTTGCCGTTCCAATAAAAGGGCCAACCTCTTCAACAACGAAATACGTCAGCGAATTTTGTACCGTGAAGGCGAGATCAATGCCGGTGATAAAATAATGATCGTAAAGAACAATTATTTTTGGATATCCAAAAAGTCCAAAGCAGGTTTCATTGCCAACGGCGACATTGCTGAAGTGCTGCGTATCAAAAATCAGGAAACAGTGGCAGACACCTATAGCTTTGTGGATGCCACCATACGCCTGATCGACTATCCCGAAGAAAAGGATTTCGATGTCAAGCTTTTGATGAATACATTGCAAATGGATGCACCTTCACTTTCTTATACTGATTACAAAAAACTCTATAATGAAGTGGCAGCCGACTATCAGCACATAACCGACAAATACCAGCGTCTGAAGTTGATGCAAGCCAATCCTTACCTGAACGCCCTACAAATTAAGTTCGCTTACGCCATGACCTGTCATAAAACTCAGGGCGGTCAATGGGAGAATGTTTTTATTGAACAAGGCTATCTCACCGATGAAATGGTAAATCAGGAATACCTTAGATGGCTGTATACTGCTGTTACCAGAGGAACCGAGAGGTTATATCTGGTAAATTTTAATGAAAAATTTTTCAGATAGGCTGATCAATTAACTTTCTTTTTTTTGATTGTCAAACTGAATTTTTAAATAAAATCAATTATTAAGTTGAGATTTTATTTTTTAGTTGTAAATTAGCGCTCTTATTGAAGTTCAACATTTAGTTTTTTAATTATTATTAACCAAAATCTAACGAATTATGAAGAAAAAATTTATTTTTATTCTTGCTTTTTTATTGTCATGCAGTGTAAGTATGGCACAAATTACTAAAGCGAATCTGCTTATGAAGAATACCTCTGCTTTTTCAAAACAGAATACAGGGGCAGAGCAATATGGAAGCCCTACTACAAAGTCTTTAAGTGCATGGGCCTTGCCATCAGATGGATCAACTTCAGGTAATACCAGAGCACCAGGTAATTCTTTTAAGTACCAAAGAACAGAGTATTTGATTACTGCTGCTGAAATGGCTGCAAGTGGTTTTCCTTCGAGCTATACCATAGACGGTATCGGATTTCAGATCGCAACTGCAGGTGGAACTGCCCAAACAGGTGCATTTACCGTTTATCTCAAGAATACCACTGATGCTACCTACACCCTAGGTACAACTTGGACGACTACCGGTTTTACTACTGTAAGTAACATCGCTTCATGGACTGTTCCCATTGCAGTGGGGTCATATGTCGTTCCGTTTTCCGGTGGTTCTGCATTTACTTACACCGGAGGTGGAGTATATGTTGCATGGGAATTTGGTAATGCAGGTACTGCTGGAACTACCGCACTTGTTGCAAATTGCAATACTGCCCTTACAGGTGGTCTGATGGGATACAGGGGGACAACCCAATCAGCTACTCTAGTTGTTTCCAATTTCCGTCCAGCTACCCAGTTTGTTAATAACAGCATAATTGATATTGCTGCTATTACCAATATTTATACCCTTGAAAAAATAGCTGTAAATTATGGTACCCCGACTCCTATCAATGTACGTGTTGCTAATAATTCAGCATCAGCTGCTACTTTCAATGTTACTTTGACGGTTAAAGATCCAACTAATACTATCACCAGATTTACTTCTACACAAGCTGTTACTGCTCTGGCTGCTAATTCAGCTTCGATTTTAACATTCGCCGGATGGACTCCAACCATATTGGAGAACTGTAATATTTCGGCAACTACCTCGACCATACCTACTGAAACATGGACAACGAATAACACCAAAACCATACAATCCGCTGTAAATAATACTACTCTTGGTTATAGCTATGCAACTACCGGATCATCTGGTTTTGGTTATACTTATCCAGGTACAGGACTATTTCTTTCTAAATTCACCATGCATGGAAGTGGAGTTGTCAGTGGGGCTAATCTCGTGATTTCTACAGATGCTACTACCACAGGTGGAACTGTTTATGCTGTGGTAGTTAACAGTGCCGGAACCATAGTGGCTCAATCTGCAAATTATGTGATTTTGGCAGGAGACCTTGGAGTAAACAAAAACTTTACTTTCCCAACTCCTCCATCATTTAGCAATGAAGATTATTATGTAGGTATGGCCCAAACAGCAGGTACTGTTCAGTGGTATCCTATGGGTACCTTTGTTGAAACACCACAAAGAGCAGCAACTTTTTACACTGCCGACCTTACAGGTGCAGCCATTACTGAACTGCCTATCACTTTCGGTATGAAATATGGTATTGAAGCTATAGTAGGAGCTCCTGCTGCTACTGATGGTGGGGTAAGTGCAATAACTTCTCCGGTATCCTCCTGCACAACCTTATCTTCTGCTGAAAATATTGTGGTTACTATTAAAAACTATGGTACATTGGCTATCAGCGGATTCCCGGTATCTTATAAGATTAATAATTTAGCCCCGGTTACTGCTACTTATTCAGCTTCCATTGCTGCTGGTGCAACTGCAAGTTATACTTTCACAGGTGCCAATGCCGCCAATCTTTCTGTTCCGGGTAATTATAGTATTAAGGCATATACGGGCATATCTGGTGATGCTACACATACAAATGATACAACCACAGTCTATATTTATTCAGGAGCAGCCACAGTCCCTTACTCAATGGGCTTTGAAGCTACTGAAGATTTAAGCGGTTGGACAGTAAGCGATGTAAATGCGGATAACTATTTTTGGGATATTTATAATGTAGTAAAATATGCTCATAGCGGTTCGCAATTTGCAGCTTATGCTTATAATACAGCTGCCGCGGCTGATGATTGGTTGTTCACTAAATGTTTGAATTTGCTCACAGGCAACTCATATCAACTGAAGTTTTATTATCGTGCATTACAGAATACTTTCCCTGAAGCAATGAATGTTAATATTGGAACCACTAACACTCCTGCAGGTATGACAACACAGTTAATAGACCTTCCGGTAATTACCGATACTACTTATCCATCTGCTACCTGGACATTCTCAGTCCCGGCTTCTGGTAACTATTATATTGGTTTCCATTGCAAGAGTGCAGCTGATATGGCTTAT
>CAZRFL010000103.1:0-13428 GCA_964599365.1 uncultured Bacteroidales bacterium | reverse complement strand
ACAAACCTGGCTGGCCGAAAATCTCAATTATGAAATGCAGGGGAGCTGGTGTATAGATTGTGAAGTTTACGGCAGAAGCTATACCTATGAGGCAGCTAAAAGAGCTTGTCCAACAGGATGGCATTTACCTTCCGAAGCAGAATGGACCACCTTAACTGACTTTGCCGGAGGAGGAAGTGTGGTTGGAGGCAATCTCAAAGAAGCAGGAACCTTGCATTGGAAGAGTCCCAACACGGGAGCCACCAACAGCAGTGGTTTCAACGCTTTACCTCATGGATTCCGTACTTTGATGGGTAGTTTGAGTTATCCTACCAAAATTGCATGGTTCTGGACTTCCACCGAAATCATGTTTCCCAACGTCAAAAGTTTCAGACTCGATTACGACAAAAGCACAGTACTCATAGTAGAAAGCGACAGGAATGTCGGTAATTCTATTCGGTGTATTAAAGATTAGCTTAAGAATTATACTTTTCTTTTGTAATTCGTAGTCTCTTACGCCGAACCGGAATCACAATTCGAGGTTTTGCAATTGTATCATTACTTTCTCCCCCTCTTTGCTTCTAACCAGCAATTTGATTCGGAAATTGTATTAATATCAAACAAATTTTTCTTAACTTTGGCTTTTAAATTTAGCGTTATGGATGAACCATTAAAAAGATTTTTGGAATTCTATAAAGAAAGAATTGAAGAAGCACAGGCCGACAGCAAACTGGCTCATAAAATAGTAAGTGACTTTAATGCCAAATTACCTGATATCCACAACTATTTTTGTGAGTTTTTGCCGGTGAGCGTTGAAGAGATGCTCAGAAGCTATGGCATTCGCCGACACAGGTTTACCAAGGCATCAAATTACTATGCCAAAAGAACCGAAGAAATTCAGTTGGGTTACATTCCCGAAGCCGAAAAATTCCTTAAGCAGATACTATTTAAAAAACTCTTCGATCTACAGGGCCTTTGGCGTGCAGGCAAAAAGCAAATAAAAGGAATTGATGTAACCTACGATTTCAGAACTTGGTTCCTTGATATTTTCAATTGTCCTTTCTTGCCTCCCATCACCCAGGATGAGGTAGACCTAATGATACGTTTCCTGAAAGAAACACCCGTAGAACTTCATCATGGTGAAAATGGCTTTGATGATTACGATTGGGATAATTACCCATACCAGAAAATGACCTATGCCGAACGCGAAGGCATCGAACTGCAGGAGTTTTATCAAACCTATGCATTGGCAATGATTAGCGATATGGGTTATCCGCCCTGGTACGATTTTTACGATAACTATATGGGAACCGCCGGAATATTGATGATGACGGATGTGAAATTCCCAAAGGAATTGTATTATATACGTCTTTTAAAAAAGCATAAAGATAAGGAAGAAGAGCTAAAGAAAATAGCAGAAGGAAAGTCTTCAGAAGTTCAGCCTGTAAGGCCTGTACGTCTGGAATACCTTGGCGCGGATAGTGATTTTACAACAGAGCAAGCCATAGACGAATTTGTCGAAGAGTTCGAAACGCCCGAGAACAAAAGATTGTGGAAAGCCTATAAATTGGTCGATAACTACGGCGAAAAATATGATGAAGCCCTCCTTGAAGAGGTGGAGAGTGTTATTTATGAATTGAAATCAATTGGTGAAAAAGTGCCTATTGAAGAGCACGAAGATTGGCGGCAGGGACTTATTATTTCGTTTCGTAAATATAAATACAGGAAAACAATAGAGACAATTCCGATGGCTTATAGCGATTACCTAATGCGTCTTGAAACCGGAGTGGGTTTTGCACATCCTGAAAATACCGGAAAGGATTCTACTATTGATAATTTAAAGCAACAAATATTGGAAGGTCGCAGGCTGAATGGCGAACCAATGGATTTTAATTACTAAGGGGTGTTGATTATAATTGATATCACCCCCAAAGTAATAATCTCTCCCACGTAATTCCATAATTCCACAATTGTATAATTGCATAATTGTATCATTACCAAATCCCTCATTTTTCTTACTTTTGCACCTTATTTCTTACAAGCAAACAAACATGGACTATAATTTCCGCGAAGTCGAGCAAAAGTGGAGGCAATGGTGGCAGCAGAACGATATTTATCGTACCAACATCGACCACAGCAAACCCAAATATTACGTACTGGATATGTTTCCTTATCCTTCGGGAGCAGGTCTTCATGTGGGTCATCCTTTGGGTTATATAGCATCCGATATCTATTCCCGTTACAAACGTCACAAAGGATTCAACGTTCTGCATCCTATGGGTTACGATGCTTATGGCTTGCCTGCCGAGCAGTTTGCCATACAAACCGGTCAGCATCCGGCCATCACCACCGAAAAGAATCTGGCACGCTATCGCGAACAATTGGATCTCTTAGGTTTCTCTTTCGACTGGAGCCGCGAGGTACGTACCTGCGATCCCAAATACTACAAATGGACCCAATGGACCTTCATACAGTTGTTCCATTCGTGGTACAACAAACAAACCGACAAGGCCGAGCCCATCAGCAGCCTGATAAAATATTTTGAAGAAAATGGTTCCGAAGGCATAGAAGCTGCCTGCATACCTCATGAGGCATTCAGTGCATTGGATTGGAACACTTTTAAAGAAGAACGCCAACAGAACTTCCTCATGCATTATCGTCTGGCGTATCATGCCGATACCATGGTCAACTGGTGTCCTGCTTTGGGAACTGTATTGGCCAATGATGAGGTAAGCGAAGGATTCTCCGTAAGAGGAGGCCATCCGGTGGTTCGCAAATCCATGAAACAATGGTTGCTGCGCATCACTGCTTATGCCGAACGACTGTTGAATGGACTGGATACTCTCGATTGGTCAGAGGCCATCAAAGAAGTACAACGCAACTGGATAGGCCGCTCCGAAGGAGTGATGTTAGATTTTGTGATTGAAAATTACCCGGTGACTTTAAAAGTATTCACCACCCGTCCCGATACCATCTTTGGCGTTAGCTATATGACACTGGCTCCAGAGCATGAATATGTAGAACACATTGTAACCGACGAATACCGCGAAGCCGTGATGCAATATATTGCAGATACCAAGAACCGCAGCGAACGCGAACGTATGGCCGATGTGAAAAAGATCAGCGGACAGTTCACGGGAGCTTATGCCATACATCCTTTCACAGGAAAGAAACTGCAGATATGGATAGGCGACTATGTGCTGGCAGGTTATGGAACAGGTGCCGTTATGGCAGTTCCCGCTCACGACAGCCGCGATTATGCTTTTGCCAAACACTTTGGTATGGATATCATTGAAGTGGTTAGCGGCGGAGATATCTCCAAAGAATCATACGATGCCAAAGAAGGCAAACTCATCAACTCTGAGTTCCTCAATGGTATGGAAGTGAAAGAAGCCATAGCTTTTGCCATTGGCTGCATGGAAGGTATGGAGATAGGCAAGGGTAAGATCAACTATCGTTTGCGCGATGCCATCTTCAGTCGTCAGCGTTATTGGGGAGAACCTTTCCCTGTTTACTACAAGAATGGTATTCCTTACACTCTGGAAGAATCAGAACTTCCTTTGGAACTTCCTCCAGTGGATGCTTATCTGCCCACAGAAGCAGGTGATCCTCCTTTGGCAAGAGCCAAAAACTGGCAAACCAAAGAAGGCTTTCCATTAGAAACCAATACCATGCCGGGCTTTGCCGGTTCCAGCGCTTATTATCTGCGCTATATGGATCCACAGAACGATACTGAATATTTCTCCAAAGAAAGCAATGCCTACTGGCAGAATGTCGACTTGTATATAGGTGGTGCCGAACATGCCACGGGCCATTTGATCTATGCCCGTTTCTGGAACAAATTCCTTTATGATCTGGGTCTGACCGTGAAAGACGAACCTTTCCAGAAGATGATCAACCAGGGGATGATACAGGGACGCTCGAGCCTCATCTATCGTGTAAAAGGCAAGAACACTTTTGTTTCTCTGGGTTTGATCAAAGACTGTGATGTGATGCCCATACATGTGGATGTGAGTCTGGTGGATAATGATGTCTTGGATATTGAAGCTTATAAGAAATGGATAGCTGACGAAAGTGAACCGGAGTTTATTTTGGAGAACAATAAGTTTGTTTGCGGATGGGCCATAGAAAAGATGTCGAAATCACTTTACAATGTGGTCAACCCCGATGATCTTGTGGTTAAATACGGAGCCGATACATTACGTCTTTACGAGATGTTCCTGGGGCCTTTGGAAATGCACAAGCCCTGGGACACCAATGGTATAGAAGGGGTTTCGCGTTTCATGCGCAAACTCTGGCGTTTGTATCATGACAACAACAACGATTTCTTTGTCAGCAACGAAGAACCCAATGCCGATGAACTGCGTGTGATACATAAGACCATCAAAAAGATACAGGATGATATTGAGCGTTTCTCTTTCAACACGGCGGTAAGCACTTTTATGATCTGCGTGAACGAACTCAACGAACTGAAATGCAACAAGCGCAAAGTGCTGAATGATCTTACCTTGCTCATTTCTCCTTTTGCGCCTCATATGGCCGAAGAACTATGGAGTTTGCTGGGCAATACAGTAAGCATAACCGAAGTGGCATTTCCGCAGTACAACGAGAAATTCATCAGCGTGAGTTCTCACATTTATCCGGTTTCTTTCAATGGCAAGATGCGTTTCAAACTGGAGCTTCCTTTGGATATGCCCGTGCCTGAGATAGAAAAAGCGGTATTGGCAAATCCGGATTCTGAGAAGTGGCTCGAAGGAAAACAACCCAAGAAGGTGATCATAATTCAAGGGAAGATCATAAACATTGTTTTATAAATTCCTATCATACAAAGGTTTTTATTTTTTGGAACAGATTTTGTATTTCATAGGAAAATCATAAAAACATAGAAAATGAAAACCAGGATTTTAATTGCCGTATCAATCATTTTTATTGCAAATATCTGTAATGCTCAGCTAAGGGTTATTACCAACGAAGCCTTTCAACGCGGCGAAGTGTTGAAATACAAAGCTTATTATGACGCTCTGATTACCGGGGAAGTAGTCGCCGGAACAGCTTCTTTCGAAGTGAAAAATGAGGCAAAGACCATAGGCGATAGACCGGTGTATCACATTGCCGTGGATGCCAAAACCAAAGGGGCCTTCAATTGGTTCTATAAAGTGAGCGATCAGTACGAAACTTATGTGGATGAATCTACCCTGGCACCCTGGCTTTTTATCCGACGCATCAACGAAGGGGGTTACATCATCAATCAGGATGTGACTTTCAATCAGAATAAGAATGTGGCCTATTTTGTGGATAATAAAAAGTCGACCAAATCGACCATAGCCACTCCGGCCTACATACAGGATATTCTTTCGGCCATTTATTACTGCAGGTCTTACGATGTGTCGCAAATGGCAGCCAACGACGAGTTCAAGGTTAAGTTCATGCTCGACGACACCATATATTCTACCAAGGTGGTTTATATGGGTAAGGAAACCATCAAAACCGGCATGGGCAAGATACGTTGCATCAAATTGAAACCACAGGTGTTGACCGGCAACGTGTTTAAAGATCCTTATCCTGTTACCCTGTGGGTGACTGACGATAAGAACAAGATACCCGTGTTGGCAGAGTCAGCTATTATTGTCGGAAAGGTCAAACTGGAGCTTACCTATTATGAAGGTTTGAGAAATCCTTTCGCTGCCATGGTCAAATAATTTCCAAATAATAATTTTCTATGAAAAGATTATTTAATTTCGTAGAAAAATAACGATATCATGAAAAAACTTAGTTTGTATCTTCTTATTATGGCCATTGGTTTGGTTGCCTATTCTCAGAAAATTGACAAATCACAGGTTCCTGAAGCAGTGAAAAAAATGTATGAGGTAAAAACCAACGATACCATTACTCCTGCATGGGAAAAGAACGGCGAGATCTACACCGCTAATTTCAATAAAGGCGAATTGAAGGCCCATGTGGAGATCAATTCCAAAGCCGAATGGCAAAAGACCGTTTGGGTTATGCCTTATCAGTATGTTCCTCAGAAAATAAAAGATAATGTGGCTACGGGTTATGTTGGGTTCAAGGTAGTGAAAGCTTCTATTCAGTATCGTACCGATGGCGATTATTATGTCATCGAAGCCAAAAAGAAAAAGGTGATTCAAACTATTTTTTATAATCTGAAATCTGAATTTGTAAAGGTGGAAGGCAACACTCCTCCGGTGAAAACCAATAATAATGATGTAAGACCTGAAGAAAAGGAAAAAGCTGAATAATAAAATTCAGACAATAAAAAAAGGCCACATGATTTCATGTGGCCTTTTTATTTTATCTAAGGTCTGTTAACATTTGGAATGTCCGCAGTTTTCGCAGGTCAGGCAGCCTTCTTTATAAACCAGTGTTGCCTGATTACATTGAGGGCACTCATGATCGTGAGAAACTGTTCCATCCGGGATGAATTTCTTCAAAGCCCTGACCACACCATTCTTCCATGCATTGATGGATTCCTGGTCGAGCCGCAGGTTCATTACCAATTCAACTACGTAAGGCAAAGGCATACCATGACGCAGAATTCCTGAGATCAGTTTGGCATAGTTCCAGAATTCGATGTCGAATGAATGAGATAAACCTTCAATAGTGGTCTTGCAATTCAGTTTGTTGTCGAATTGAAAATCGTAACGGGTATTACCTTCATTATCTTTGTTTTTAATAACAAACCCTTTTTGGACATAAGGAGGCAAATAAAAATCTTCGGCCTTACCGGTAAATATCTCATAAGGTTTGCCATTGAGATGTCCGATCACTGCCAACCATTTCTCATGGTCGTTCTGGAAACGAACCACGTCTGCTTCCAATTTGGGTGGACGTTGTGGTGCACGTGTTTCTTTGAACTCGTTGGTTTCATCCTTTTTCTTGGTATCCGAGATCAAAACTCCGTCGCGTGATCCATCTCTGTAGATGGTAACTCCTTTGCAACCCGATTCCCATGCGGTCCTGTAAATATCGCTGACCATTTCCTGGGTAGTTTCCTGAGGAACATTAACAGTGACACTGATGGAATGGTCTACCCATTTCTGAATAGCACCCTGCATTTTTACTTTAGCCAGCCAATCGATATCGTTGGCGGTAGCTTTGTGATAAGGAGATTTTGCAATGATAGGCTGCAATTCAGCTTCCGAAAGCTTCGACAGTTTATCCACATCATATTTGTTGATGCGCAGCCACTCGAAGAATTTGGGGTGAAATACTGGATATTCTTCCCAGGTATCTCCTGACTCATCGGTAAAGGATATATTGGCTTGCTGATCGTTGGGGTTAACTTTTCTTCTTCTGCGGTAGCTTACCTTGAAGGCTGGTTCTATACCTGAAGTAGTTTGGGTACAGATACTCACACTGCCGGTAGGAGCAATGGTAAGCAGGGCTATGTTCCTTCTACCGTATTTTTCCATTTCGGAATATACATAAGGAGCAGCTTCCTTGATTCTCTGAACAAAAGGATTGTTTATTTCTTTCTGTGTATCGTAAACCGGGAAAGCTCCACGCTCCTTGGCCAAATTGATGGACGAATGATAAGCGTCAATCGCCAGTTGTTTGTGGACTTCTACGGAGAAGCTGATGGCTTCGTCGGATCCGTAGCGGCATCCCAAAGCAGCCAGCATATCGCCTTCGGCAGTTATACCAATACCGGTTCTTCTGCCCTGTAAGGTTTTATGTTTTATTTTCTCCCAAAGTAATTTCTCGGTGCGTTTGGTTTCTTCATCTTCAGGATCGGTATTGATCTTATTGATGATGTTGTCTATCTTTTCGGTTTCGAGATCGATGATATCGTCCATGATGCGTTGTGCATAGTGCACATGCTCGGAGAAAAGTTCCGAATTGAAACTGGCTTCCGGAGTGAAAGGGTTCTCTACATAACTGTAAAGGTTGATGGCCAGCAGACGGCAACTATCGTAAGGACACAAAGGAATTTCACCGCATGGATTGGTAGAAACAGTAGTGAATCCCAGATCGGCATAACAATCAGGAACAGATTCGCGGAGTATGGTATCCCAAAACAGAATGCCGGGTTCAGCCGATCTCCATGCATTGTGAATGATCTTGTCCCAAAGCGGACGGGCTTCAATTTCTTTGGTTACCATTGGTTTTTTCGATTTGATAGGATATTGCTGTTTATAGGTAGAATTCTCCCTCAGCGCTATCATAAACTCATCGTCTATCTTAACGGAAACATTGGCTCCGGTAACTTTTCCCTCTTCCAGTTTGGCATCAATGAAGTTTTCCACATCAGGGTGTTTCATCGAAATGCTGAGCATCAAAGCGCCTCTGCGGCCATCCTGAGCCACTTCGCGTGTGGAGTTGGAATATCTTTCCATGAAAGGAACGATACCGGTAGATGTGAGTGCACTGTTCTTAACCGGGCTGCCCGAAGGACGTATGTGCGAAAGATCGTGACCTACGCCACCTCTTCTTTTCATCAACTGCACCTGTTCCTGATCAACTTTCATGATACCGCCATAGGAATCGGAGGGACCATTGCTGCCAATAACAAAGCAGTTGGAAAGTGAGGATATCTGGAAATCGTTGCCTATACCTGCCATGGGACTTCCCTGGGGTACGATGTATTTGAAATCCTTTAGAAGCTGGAAGAGTTTTTCTTCCGACAAAGGATTGGGATATTTCCTTTCGATGCGGGCAATTTCGCGGGCAATACGGCGGTGCATATCATCGGGTGTGCACTCGAACAAGGCCCCATCGCTATTTTTTAAAGCATATTTATTGATCCAAACATTAGCCGCTAACGCATCGCCTTTAAAATAAGCGACACTTTTTTCAAAAGCTTCTTCGTACGTATAAATTCTTTGTTCTGTCTTGATTTTGGGTTCTGCTACTATCATATTCTCTTTCTCTGATTCAAATTCTTCATCTGGTAATTCGGGCCTCACCCTATTTTCTAATACTTTGTCGTAGGAAGAATTTTTGGTTTCTTCGTCAATTTGCTTTGGAATAAATGTTGAAAGGTGTTCTTCCATATTCTTATTGGTATTAAAAAAACTTAAAAAACTGTTAACTCGGCTTTTGCCTTTTTTAAATAAGGCGAAATTTGGGATGGCTAAATTATATAAAGCGGGGCCTTTTTACAACCCTATTTTATTAACAAAAGTGCATATTTATTAACGATTCTCAATCCATGCCTATTTGAGGCAAATAGATATCATGGGTAAACCAGTCTATTGAGGATCAAGAGATTTTGTCCAGAGAATTTTTTTCCCAAAACCTAAATTGTTGTCAGTCAGTTTGAAGAAATCGGGTTGAATTATCCAGAACGAAGTGTCTTTTAAGAAGGGAGCGACGTAAGGAAATTTATTCAGGTATGTTTTCCTGTATTTTTTTAATTCTTCGCCGCTGATCTCTTTTATTTCGCCAGTGAACTGAACGCCCCGGATCTTGCCAATGATTTTTGTTTCCAAAGCTATGGCTCCGGCTACTTTATTCTGTTTGGCAGCTTCCGCAATATGGCGTGTGTTTTTTTCGGAAGTGAAGATAAAGACATTGTTTTCAATATCGTAAGCATAGAAACAGGTGGAGCAATAGGGGGTATTGTCAGCGGAAGTGGCCAGCGTGAATATATGATGACGCTGGATCATTTTGGGTATTCTGGGATCCATTGTGTTTGCCTCCGAACTCATCAGGAAAAGGTTTGAAGTTCGCAGAGTTTGAAATAAACGCCCTGAAGTTCCATGAGTTCATTATGGGTGCCGCGTTCCACTATGTGGCCCTGTTGCAAAACGATGATCTCGTCGGCAAATTGAACGGTAGATAAACGGTGGGCTATGATGACCGAGGTGCGGTTTTGCATGAGTTTCATCAGGGCATCCTGCACCAGTCGTTCCGATTCGGTATCGAGGGATGAGGTGGCCTCGTCGAGTATCATCACGGGAGGATTCATCAGCACGGCACGGGCAATGCTCAGTCGTTGTTTCTGTCCTCCGGAAAGTTTCATACCGCGGTCGCCGATGTTGGTCTGATAGCCGGCTTCCATCTGAACGATAAACTCGTGGGCGTTGGCAATCTTAGCAGCACGTATGACATCTTCTTCGGTAACTCCGGGCATGCCGAAAGCAATGTTATTGAACACCGATTCGTTGAACAATATGGTTTCCTGGGTAACAATTCCCATCAAACGGCGGAGGTCGGAGATCTTATAATCCTTCACATTGATACCATCGACCAGCAGTTCGCCTTCGGTGCAATCGTAAAAACGGGGCAGCAGATCGACCATGGTGGATTTGCCGGCGCCCGAAGGCCCCACCAGCGCAATGGTCTTTCCCTTAGCTATCTCTATGTTGATATCGTGCAATACAGCTTCTTTTTCGTAAGTGAAGCTGACACCTTTATATAATATAGAGTGGTTGAAGGTCTGTATGGATTTGGCATCTGGTTTTTCGGTGATCACTTCGTCGGCATTGAGAACCTGCTCGATACGCTCTACCGAAGCGGCTCCTTTTTGAATGTTGGAATAAGCATCGGTGAAGGATTTTACCGGATTGATCAACTGTGAGAACATGACCAGATAGGTGATGAAGACCGAAGCCGTAAGCCCCGATGAACTGGAAGTGAGAATGAGGGTTCCGCCATACAAAAGTACCGCACCCACCACCACAATAGCCATGAATTCGCTGAGAGGAGAGGCCAGGTCGCGTTTGCGGAAGAGGCGCGTCATCAGTTTGGTGTAGTTGTTATTGATCACATGGAAACGGGCATTGACCGTATCAATGGCATTGAAAGCTTTGATGATCCTCAATCCGCCTATGGTTTCTTCTATGTTGGAAAGCAGTTCCCCCATTTTGGCCTGACCCTTGTCGGAGGTACGTTTCAAACTGCTTCCTATCTTGGATATGATGAAACCGCTGATCGGGAACAATATCAATACAAACAGGGTGAGTTGCGGACTGATCAGGAACATGGAAACCAGAAAGCAGATGATGGCTATGGGTTCGCGGAACAGCATTTCGAGGGAGGTCATGATGGTCCATTGCACTTCCTGTACATCCTGGGTCATGCGCGAAATAATGTCGCCTTTGCGTTGTTCGGAATAGTAGGCCAGAGGCAGTATCATGATCTGCAGATAGAGTTCGTTGCGTATGTCTTTTACCACACCGTTGCGGATGGGGGCCAGAAAGAACATCCCCAAATAGCGGAAGAGATTCTTTAGGAAAAATAAAACGACCACGGCTATGCAGATATAGGTGAGGGCCACTATGCTGCCCGACTGTTCGATGACGTGGCTCACCAGATAATAGAAATTGAGTTTGATGGATTCCACATTCATTGCGAGGGGAGGGGCCACCAGTACTTTTTCGGTCTGTGAGAAAAGTATGTTCAGTACGGGGATGAAAAACATAAAAGATACTACGGAGAAAACAACCGATAGTATGTTGAAGAATACGGTGAGGGCGGCATGTCTCCAGTAAGGAGTAACAAAGCGGAGTATTTTTCTGAGTTTTTTCACGATGCAAAGATAAGAAAAAGAAGTTCGGAGTTGGGAGTTTGGAGTTTGGAGTAAAAAATACCGCTAAGACACTGAGGACACAAAGGAACACTAAGATTTTTTTTAGTCATAAACCACAAACCACAAGCCATGCCGAGCCAACAATATAACCATTTAACAATAGAACAATTTAACCGCAAAGGCGCAAAGGACGCATAGTTGTAGCATCTGCCACCACCATATAGCCATTTAACGATAAAACCATTAACCACAAAGGCCACAAAGAAGGCACGAGGTTCACAAAGAAATCCTTTTCCCATTCCAACCATTCAGTCCATCTTTCCATTTATCCATTTATCCAATCTTCCATTCCTCCATCTTTCCCATTTTCCAAAATCTTCATTATCTGAAAAAACACTACATTTGCACCATGGATAGCATTCGTTTAAATAAGGTTTCGCGATTGGTTCAGAAAGAACTCGCGGAGATTTTCCAGTTGCAGGCACGCAAATTGGGCGGCAAAGTGATGATTACGGTTACGGCTGTGAAGGTGACCAAAGATCTTTCGTATGCACGGGTGTATTTAAGCCTTTTCGGCGTTGACGATAAGGCGGCTCTCATAGAAACCATCAAGCATATGCATCAGGAATTACGCCGCGACCTGGGATTCCGCCTGAAGAACCAACTCAGAAGCATTCCCGCTATGGAGTTTTTTAACGACGACTCGCTGGATTATATCGAAAACATCGACAATCTGCTGAAACAATAAGCTTGAGAGTTTCGGTCTACATAGCAAAACGTTACCTTTTCGCGAAAAAAACGCACAATATTATTAATATCATTTCCGCTATTTCCGTTTTTGGAATTACTATAGGAACAGCGGCCCTCATCATTGTACTCTCGGTTTTCAATGGCTTCGAAAACCTGGTGGTGAGTATGTTCAACTCTTTTAATCCCGATCTGCAGGTGACTGTGGTGGCCGGAAAGAATTTCCGCGAAGAGCAGATACCTTTCGATAAGGTGTATGCCATCAGCGGCATCAGCTATGTCACGAAAGTGATAGAAGAAAATGCGCTGATCACCTATCGCGAAAAGCAGTACATAGCCACTATAAAAGGGGTAAGCCGCGATTTTTATCAGACCAGCCGCATCGATTCTATGATCATTGAAGGAGATGCACGATTGGAAAACGGCGATAAGAACTTCGCCATAGTAGGGCAGGGAGTTTCGTATTACCTGGGCCTGGGATTGAACGATTTCGAGAACCCCCTGTCGGTGTATGTGCCCCGGCGTTTCAAAGGCTACCGCATGGACCCCATGCAGGCTTTCAACAGCTTGCTGATTCAGCCTTCGGGCATATTTTCGATACAACAGGAGTACGACCAGAAATATATGATAGTGCCCCTGCGCTTTGCCCGAACCTTGCTGGAAGATTCTACCGGACTTTCGGCACTTGAGATAAAAATGAGCGAAGGAGCCAACCGCCCACAGGTGCAGCGACAACTGCAGCAACTGCTGGGGACGGGCTTTGCGGTGAAGGACCGCTACCAGCAGGAAGAGGTGATGTATAAGATCATGAAATCGGAGAAGCTGGCGGTGTTTATCATTTTGGGGTTTATACTGCTGATAGCGGTGTTCAATGTGATAGGTTCGCTGAGTATGCTGATTCTGGACAAGAAAAAAGATATGGCGGTGCTGCAAAGCCTGGGGGCGAGCAACCGACTGATCAGGCAGATATTTTTTACGGAAGGTATGATGATTACTATGCTGGGCGCCCTGGCCGGGCTGCTGCTGGGCGGGGTAGTGTGCTGGCTGCAGCAGCGCTACGGACTGCTGACCATCAACTCAGGCGCTACCTTTGTGGTGGAGGCCTACCCGGTGAAGCTGCTGTTTATGGATTTTGTTTATGTGCTGGGGGTGATCACCCTGATAGGTTTCGTGGCCGCCTGGTATCCCGTGAAGTATATTTCGAAGAAGCA
>CAZRFL010000102.1:0-13507 GCA_964599365.1 uncultured Bacteroidales bacterium | reverse complement strand
AACTTGCCAAGTGGAATATATATGCTTAAAGTGACAAATACGAATTCTTATAAAACTATCAAAATTATTAAAAATTAAAGAACGAAATAACAAAAAGGCAGCCGGTAACAAAGGCTTGCTATCAGCGGGGCAGCGGGGTTTTAGGACAGTGCAGTTCTTCTATCCAGCCTCGTTGTATTAGGACAGGAAACGGCTTCGATTCGCCCCGCCGTTAGCAAGCCTCAACCGTTAATTTTTCTTTCTGCGTAAATCCGCGTAATCTGCGGGAAAATATCTCTTCCGCATTGCGACTTCTTCTTACATTTGCACCCACCAATGATACTTACCAACTACCATACCCATACCCGCTTTTGCGATGGCAATTCGGCGCCTGAAGCCTATGTGACCGAAGCCATCAAAAAGAATTTCAAATGCCTGGGATTTAGTGCCCATGCACCCCTGCCTTTCGAAAACGCCTGGAGCCTGGCCGATGGCGATATGTATGCCTATTGCCGCAGCATTCAGGATCTGAAAGAAACCTACAGGGATCAATTGGAAATTTATCTCTCGCTCGAAATCGATTATATACCCGGAGTTTCACCCGCTTTCGATGACCTGAAAAGGCGGCATCATCTGGATTATGTATTAGGAGCCGTTCATCTGGTGAAAAACCCCCAAGGCAGCGAGCTTTGGTTTATCGATGGGCCTCCCGCCAACTACGACAAGGGTTTGAACAACATTTTTCATGGCGATATTCATCTGGCCGTGGGAACCTATTATGCCCAGCTTCAGGAGATGCTGCAAACCCAGAAACCCGATATGGTGGCTCATTTCGATAAGGTAAAGATGAACAACCGTCAGCGCTATTTTCAGGAATCCGAAACCTGGTACAGAGACCATATCACGAAAACCCTTGAAGTGATTGCGCAAAGCAAAACCATTGTGGAGGTGAACACCCGCGGCATTTATACCGGCAAATGCGAATCCTTGTATCCGGGAACCTCGGTACTGAAACAATGCTTCGAATTAAACATCCCGGTCACCGTAAGTGCCGATGCCCATAAACCTAGCGACATCAATTCCTTTTTCGCCGAAACCGAAAAGAAACTGAAAGACATTGGCTACAAAAGCATAAAGATTTTTATCGGCGGAGCCTGGGAAGATTGGGAAATTTCGTAGGGGCGATTCACGAATCGCCCTTTAAAAACCAACGATATTATCGGGGCACAAATC
Organism: uncultured Bacteroidales bacterium; assembly: GCA_964599365.1. Lineage (GTDB taxonomy): Bacteria > Bacteroidota > Bacteroidia > Bacteroidales > CAIWKO01 > CAIWKO01. The sequence goes on along the minus strand of CAZRFL010000102.1, from coordinate 12,295 downwards.
TCATCTTATAATGCTCTATCCCGGCCTCAACAAAAATATCTCCTTCTTCCACAAAACCATTGCGCCGGTATAAACCGCATGCCGTGAGCTGCGAATGAAGATATACCTCTTTGCCCAGCGGCAAAACATCTTCCAGCACTTTTCTTACCAGAGCATCGCCTATACCCTTTTTTCTATATTCGGCCAGCACCGCAAAGCGCTCCAGTTTCACTCCTTTTTGTGTGTAGCGCCATCGGGCCGTACCCACAGGGATATCGTTATAATAGGCGAGGTAGTGTGTGGCTTCCTGTTCGTGTTCGTCATATTCCAGCTCCGGATCCACCTTTTGCTCCTGAACAAAAACCTTTCGGCGTATACCAAATGCGGTTTCGATATCGCACTTCTCGTTATGGTCTATCTTACTTATGCGGATCATAGTAGTTTTTTTTGTAAAGATACAAAAATGCCTGTTGGGAAACTCTTTCAGAGGCTGGTCTTTTTCAGTAACAAAAAATATTTCGAAATCATTCTCACTAACCATCTATTATCTATCTTTGCTATAGTATTTAAACGACAACCTTTATGCAGCAATGGTTCGAAGCACTGACCACGTTTGAAAAAATATTCTGGTATATTTCAGTGCCTTTCACACTGATTTTCCTTATTCAGTTGGTATTAAGCATTGCCGGGCTCGACGGACGCAAACTGAACAAGAAGATAGACGAAGAAGATTCAAAAGAACTTTCGGGTGGCAACATTACCCCTCAAAAAAGCCGTACAGGGCTGGTTTCTTTTGGTTTGAGCTTTTTCAGCATGCGCAATTTCATCATCTTTTTGATGGTATTCGGATGGGTAGGCCTCATCGTTTATCATAAAGGTCTCTCACGCGATCTGACACTGCTCATTGCCATAGGGGCCGGTGTTGTCATGATGATGATAGTGTCCGTTATGTTCTATTTGACTCACAAAGTAAAAAAGCACGCCTAAAAAATATTCATTAATAATTTAAAAAATAAAACATGTTTACACTTCCCGAACTCCCTTACAGCATCAATGGTCTGGAACCCTTCATCTCGGCCAAGACCATAGAATTTCATCACGGTCGTCATCACATGACCTATGTGAACAACCTCAACAAACTGGTGGTGGATACCGAATTTGAAAATGCCTCGCTCGAAGACATCATTAAAAAAGCTGACGGAGCCATATTCAACAACGGCGCCCAGGTTTGGAACCATACCTTTTATTGGTATAGCCTCATACCCAATGGAAAATCGCTGGAATCAGCAGAACTTATTCATGGCATCAATAAAAAGTTCGGCTCTTTCGATAAATTCAAAGAAGAGTTTACCAATGCCTGCCTCACATTGTTTGGCTCGGGTTGGGCATGGCTGGTAAAAAACGCAAATGGCGAACTCGAGATTGTTAAGGAAAGCAATGCCGGAAACCCCATGCGCAATGGATTTACCCCTCTGCTCACCTGCGATGTATGGGAACATGCCTATTATCTGGATTATCAAAACCGCCGTCCCGACTACGTAAACGAATTCTGGAAATACGTGAACTGGGAAGTGGTTGCAAAGAGATTTGAATAAAAATAAAAGAAAAATACGAACCGGAAAATTGATCCAGGTAGGGGCGTATTGCATACGCCCTTCAAACGATTTTCGGACATCAAAAAATCCCTTTCTGCACTCTGGAAGATGCAGGAAAACAGTGTTTTTATATTAGAACCTCAAAAAAAAATCAAACTATGAACACCGAACTACAGAAAGCAGCCATAATTGCCTTAAAGGATTGTATGGGGCTACAAAAAGAAGAAACTCTTTTGATCGTCAGCGACGAAACCAAGCGCGAAATAGCACTGGCGCTACATGAAGCCGGCAAACAACTTTGCAAAGAATCTATACTGCTCGAAATGACTGCCCGTGAGATCAACGGACAGGAGCCCCCTCCTCAGATAGCAGAACTGATGAAACATGTGGATGTGGTTATTTGCCCCACTTCAAAATCCTTGACTCATACCGATGCCCGTCGCGAAGCTTCTAAATTAGGAGTCAGGGTCGGAACTATGCCGGGGATTACTATCGATTGTATGGTAAGATGCCTGAATGCCGATTACGAAAAGATCATTGCCCTGACCGACCATATCGCACAGAAACTCATCGGAGTTCAAAACATAAGGGTGGTTACCGAAAAAGGCACTGACCTAATGATGCCAGTCGGTGGCCGGCAAATATTGCCCAGCAAGGGAGTTATGCGCAACAAAGGCGAAAGCGGCAACCTTCCTTCAGGCGAAGTGTATATGGCTCCCTGGGAAGATAAAAGCAATGGCATACTGGTAATTGACGGCTCTATGGCCGGCATAGGAATGATGAAAACTCCGATAACCGTTGAAATTAAAGACGGATTTGCAGAAAAGATTACGGGGGGCGAAGAGGCAGAACGACTGGTAGCCCTGCTCGAAAAATCAGGAAGAGACTCCCGTGCTGTGGCCGAATTTGGCATTGGAACAAACTATAAAGCACAGCTAACCGGGATGATACTGGAAGATGAAAAAGTCTTCGGAACCATACATATCGCCTTTGGCAACAACATAAGTATGGGTGGAAACATATCTGTCAACAGCCATCTCGACGGACTGGTCAATCAGCCTGATGTTTATTTTGATGAAGAGCTGATCATGGAAAAAGGTAAAATGAAGGATTACGAATTTTGAAAGAGAATAATTAATAATTAAAAGAACAGAAAATGAAAGCACTGATTAAAACAGTAAAAGGAACCATGACCGTAGGATTTTACGAAAAAGACGCTCCGGGAACCGTTAAGAATTTTGTTGACCTTTCGAAAAAAGGTTTTTATAATGGACTCACTTTCCACCGCGTGATACCCGATTTTGTAATACAAGGCGGATGTCCCCAGGGAACCGGAGTCGGTGGCCCTGGCTATAAAATCAAATGCGAACTGGATGGTGAAAACCAATTTCACGACCGCGGAGTCTTGTCTATGGCACATGCCGGACGCGATACAGGCGGATCACAATTCTTTGTTTGTCACAGCCGCCGCAACACTTCTCATTTGGACCGTCAGCACACCTGTTTTGGCAAAGTGGAAGATGGCCTCGAGGTAATTGACGCTATACGTCAGGGCGACGTAATAGAATCTATTACAATTATAGAAGAGTAGGGCTTTGAAGAAGGATTAGCAGTATCAGATACTGTATAATCCCTCCATCAGGCGTTTTTGTTTTTCTTCGGGAGAAAGATTGTCGTAAGCTTCTTTCTCCTTGAGATATTTTTGGCGTTTTTCTTCCTCAACGCGATGTATCTCATTAAGGTAATTGTTGACCAAACGGTTTTTCAGATATTCGGTAGCTACGGTGGGGAAAAGCTCCAGCAACAATTCTTCTTTTTCGTTTTGTGCCAGTTTCACATCACCGTATTCGGGGAAGGACGGGTTCTCCTGTTTTTTATAATTTCGGGTATCGTAAGCCGTTTCTTCTTTCACACCGGAAATCTTGTATCTGAATTCAGGATCTATGGGTATTGGGGTGTGTCCATAAAGCCCTTTCACCAGATTTACAAATTGAATTGATTTTGTGGTATAAAAAGGCTGGTCCTTATTTTCATCAATTACACAATTTACTGCCTGCACACCTACAATCTGACTGGTAGGAGTCACCAAAGGCGGACAACCGGCAGCCAAACGAACCGTAGGGATAATCTCCAAAACACGGGGCAATAATTTCTCGAGTTTCAGTCCTTTTAATTGGGCAAGCATATTGGTATACATTCCTCCCGGAACTTCGGCAAACTTAACATTTTCGTCAGGCTCAGGAAATCTGAAATAATGTTCAATGCGCTGGCAGGTGTTAATTAACTCCTCTTCTTTTCCGCTTTTTGCATAGGCAATGGCCAGCTCGAACAGATCATCAATGTCTTTGGGCAACTTATCTTTCGTGATATCAAATTCGCGCGGGAACATCTTATAGCTGTCTACTTCGGCAAGTTCCACACGAATATCTCTCAATATTTTGTTTATCTGAACTACGGCATCAATGTTCACATCAATTTCTATATTCAGCTTTTGGCAGAAAAGCCATATCAGTTCAAAAGAAGGTGCGGCAGGACCACCGGCAAAATTCATAATAGCGGTATCCAAAATATCCACTCCGTTGATCACGGCCATTAAGGCAGACCCAAGTCCGTAACCGGGTGTGCAATGAGTGTGAAAATCAACCGGAATTTTAAGGTTTTGTTTCAGCAAACGGATGATTCTGCCTGATCTTTCGGGCGGGATCAATCCCGCCATATCTTTCACCGTGATCATATCGGCACCCAAAGCCTCCATTTCAACCGCCTTGGTTACGAAATATTCATCAGTAAAAATGTTGTTGGGCAGAAGTTTGGCATGAAACAAAGCCTTGATCCTATCCTTGGCCGAAAAATGTGGGTCTACAGTATAACAAACCGTGGCATCGGCAATCCCTCCGTTTTGTTTTACGTATTTAATACTGGATTTTACATTTTCCACATCATTCAAAGCGTCAAATATTCTCATGATGCTAATCCCTGACTGAATGGCAAAACGATTAAATCCCTCAATAACTTCTTCGGGGTATGGATTATAGCCAAACAAATTTCGTCCTCTCGAAAGGGCCGTAAGTTTTGAAACGTCACCAATGACTGCTTTTATCTTTTCCAGTCGCTCCCAGGGGTTTTCGGCAAGATATCTCATAATTGAGTCTGGAACGGCACCGCCCCACACCTCCATTGCATAAAAATGAGCTTCTTTAAATAAAGGTAGTACCCGGTCAACTTGATCTTGTGTCATTCGGGTTGCGAACAATGATTGTTGTCCGTCTCTTAGAGTTACGTCGCGAATTAGTAGTTTACTAGCCATATAAAGTTGATAAACAAATTATTGAAAAAAATGTTTTGTCAGAATAATCTGCTTCAAAGGTATAGAAGTTTTTTAATGAGAAAAAAAACTTAAAAAATTTTTTTAAAAGATATGAAACGTGAGAAAAAGGTCGCTTTAAGAAAAGTATCACCTCAAAAGGAATTGTTGTGTACTAAAATTCAAAACAAGAAAATAGACTAATTTTGCAAAAAACTTTTTATGGAAATATTCCTTCATGGGGAAGCATGGATTGCCCTATTGACATTAACATTTTTGGAGATTGTTCTCGGTATAGACAACATTATTTTTATATCAATTGTAACCGGAAAGCTACCGGAAGAAAAACAAAGGTTCAGTAGAAATATGGGCCTTGCACTGGCGATGATATTCAGGGTTGCATTGCTTTTACTGATAACGCACATAATAGGATTATCCAAACCATTGTTTTCATTAGAAAATATAGGAATTAATTTTGAAGTTAGTATTCGTGACCTTATTTTGATGGCCGGTGGTATTTTTCTGATCGCAAAAAGCACTTCAGAAATGCATCAGAAAATCGAGGGCATTGAGCATCATCAGAAAGAACAACGAACCAATAACGTTAGAGCCGCCATACTGCAAATTATTTTATTGGATATTATTTTTTCATTTGATTCAATTTTAACCGCCATTGGCCTTACTCAGGAGGTGTTGTTAATGATTGTTGCTGTAGTAATTTCAATGTTTATCATGATGTTCTTTTCCGGAGCCATCAGTCGTTTCATCAATAAACACCCCACCTTACAAGTGTTGGCATTGTCATTTTTAATCTTAATTGGATTTATGCTGATCGTAGATGCTCTGCATTATGAGGTACCTAAGGGGTATATTTATTTTGCCGTTTTGTTTTCCCTATTAGTAGAAATGCTAAACATGCGGATGCGAAAAAAATACAAAAAAAGCAATTAGCTCAATCATTTTTTTTACCTTTGGTCTTCAAATCCCTTTTATCTAAAACGATTTACAAGATTGTATGGGCGAAAAAAATATGACTAAACGGTTTAATTGGTAGAATGAAAAAAACATTCTTTTTGTTGCTGCTATTGCCTGGTGTGCTTTTTTCGCAAAACTATTCTGCAATACTTTTTTCTGATAATGTTTCGAATTTGCAATTGATAAATCAGGAATTGGCCTTGAACACTTATTCTCAAAAAGCAGAAGGTTTTATAAATGACGACCTTATTGATGTTAATAGCCCTCCGCCTTCAGCTGAAGTACTGAATTTTTCTTTTGAGTGTGGCTTTATAAAATGGTCTACTGCGAGCGAAACCAATAACAGTCATTTTTTACTCATGTTCTCGCGTGACGGTAAAAGCTGGAACATTCTTGGTCAAATTTACGGAGCAGGCAATTCAAATGCCATGAATAATTATAAATATCCCACCGATTTGAAGGATGTTTACTTCAAATTATATCAAATGGATTTTGACGGCAAATCAAAAGAATACGGCCCTGTTTTCGGATCTTGTAAAAAAACCAAGACGCCCTAGTTCGTTCTGAAAATCTCCTTTTTTATTGAGCAATAATTGGATTAAAAAGCAAAAAACAATTTTTTTTTTTATCTTTGATAAATTATTAACCCCTGCAAATTTATACGGATATGATGAAAAGATTTTTTATAATTGTAGCAATAGTGCTAGGTTTTCAACAATTGTTCAGTCAAACCGCAAACTCTGTTCAAAACGGCAACTTTTATATGCCTACTACCTGGGATTGCAATTGTATTCCCTTGCCTGGTTATACTGTAAACATTGGCCATGATGTTGTTTTAGACAATGATTTTGTGTTAAATGGTGGTAATATAGACATTGGAACCAATGGAGTATTAAGAGAGAACACTCCCGGAAGATATTTGGTAATGAATTCCGGATCGGTCCTTAATAATGGAAAACTAAAGATGAGCCGCGTCGGATTTTATGGGGGAGATTTTACCAACAATGATTCATGCTTGATTTATTCGGTGTTTTTTAGCGGTGCCGATGTTTGGAACACAGGTTCAATTACCGGGGTCGACAGTCTGTTTATTCAATCATATTTTTATAACGATGCCGATGGCCTGGTCGATGCTTTTCGGGTTACTGTGAATGACACCCTTGAAAATGATGGTGTTTTTAATGCAACTGAATTACTGAATCTGGATATATTTCTTAATTATAACGAAGCCAATTTCCACAATTTCTTTTCTAATGAGTTCACAGAGAACGATTATCTCATTACCTTCAATGATTTTACTAACCGGGGCGAGTTTTGGAATTACGGGGATATGGAAGGAGTTGCCGACTTTATGAATGTAGGATATTTTTATAATGACACCATCGGGACAGTTACTTTGGGCAATGATTTTTCGAATGTGGATTCCGTGAATCATTTGGCATATTTTGAGATCAATGGTGGTTTTTATGCAGAAGGAAATTTCTTCAATAGGGACACTATTTATGGTGACATAGGCCATATCTGTGTAAAGAATGCGTCAACAAACGCAGGAAAAATGTTGGGGACATTTGATTTTTGCGACCTTACTGGTGGTGGCACTCCTGATTTTAATACAGGTTCAATCAGCAATGGAATAACTTATTGTCAGAATTCATGTGCCGAAGCTATCAATGAAGTAGACGGGACGCCTATAGATATGGTTGTCTATCCAAACCCCTCGAACAGCGAAGTGTTTTTCGAATTTTCAGGTGAAATCAAGAATGCTTCATTAACGATAACAGATATCCGGGGAAGAGTGATCAATTATAAGACAGGAATTTTCTCTGATAAATTTGTGTTTAATAAAGGAAATATCCCATCTGGATTATACATTTATCGTTTTGCCTCCGAATCGAAGCAGATTGCCGGGAAATTGGTAATAGAGTAATTAAAAAGATTAAAAGGAAGGGCATCTTTTTATTCGGTTTTTCTTTTTTATGTGATAAACAGTTCTGCTCTTTTTTTCTGGTTTTTTCACAATATTTTTTGAAAAAGGTTTCCTGTAATTTTTAATAACCCTGACTTTTTCTGAAACTGAAGAATTAGAGACAGAATGAACCGAATTCCCGGACGAAATAGTCAATGTTTGTTTAGACATTTGAGGTTGTGTAAATGCCTGTTGGCTTAATTGATAATCAGCTCTATTGACACTGAGATTTTGCACATTATTGACAGCAAGAATTTGTTCATTATTTATGTTAGGATTATTAGCCGAGTTCAATAGTTGTACATTTTGGGCGAAAATAAAATTTGATACAATAATGAATAAAATGAGCAGAATGTTTTTCATATAACTAATGTGCTGTTTTTCGTTTAGTTGATATTTCTGACTAACAAAAAAAGTGCCAACATGTCTACTGACTGAAATAATATCTCTAATTTAGTCTTTCTAAAAAAACAAAATCGAAATTATGAAAATGAAATGTTTCTTAATCTTAATGGCTTTAGCCACTGCCATAACGCATTCAGCATTTAGCCAAAATACCCAAATCGGCAATAATAGAACCCCTATTTCTTCTGCGGAATCAATGAAGATAGGAGATGTAAAACCTATTAACCAAGACTCAATTATGAAAACAAAAATTGCCGAATATGCCACAGTGAAACTTACCACGGATATTTCTAAACTATCAGATAACGAAAAGAGGATGATTCTTATTCTTATAGATGTGGCAAAGATCATGGATAATCTTTACTGGATGCAAACTTGGGGCGATCCCAATATTTTACTGAAGAACATAACCTGCGAAAATGAAAAGAAATTTGTTTTGATAAACTATGGTCCTTGGGACCGGCTGGACAATAACAAACTTTTTGTTGGCAATAATCATGAAGAGGAATCGGGAAAAAAGAAGGAAAGCGGGAATTCTGTTTCAATGGCAAGGACTTCTGATGATATAAAAAAGAGTTTTAAGTTTTCAGAAAAACCACTTGGTGTGAATTTTTATCCAAAGGATATGACCAAAGAAGAATTTGAAAAACTGGACAATAAAGATAAAAAGAGTTTGTATACAATAATCCGTCGAAATGAAGACAGATCGCTTGCTGTTATCTGGTATCATGAAGCATACAAAGATCTGCTATACAAGGCTGCAGAACTCTTAAGAAAGGCATCGGAAATCTCTGAAGATAAAGAATTTGGCAAATACCTCATTTTAAGGGCAGAAGCTCTGGTTACCAGCAATTATCAACCCAGTGATTTTGCCTGGATGGATATGAAAAGCAACCATATTGACTTTGTTGTTGGACCCATTGAAAACTATGAAGACGCACTTTTTGAATACAAAGCGGCATTTGAATCTTTTGTTCTGGTAAAAGATATGGAATGGAGCAAAAAACTAGATAAATACATAGCCGAGCTTCCCGACTTACAGAAACAATTACCTGTAAGTGAGGAATACAAAAAAGAAGTTCCGGGAACCTCTTCCGATTTGGGAGTTTATGACGCCATTTATTATGCGGGTGATTGTAATGCCGGGAGTAAGACCATAGCCATCAACCTGCCTAACGATGAGCAGGTTCAATTAAAATCTGGGTCCAGAAGGCTGCAACTAAAAAACACTATGAAGGCCAAATTTGACAATATTCTTTTGCCTATTGCCAAAAAACTTATGGACCCTACACAAATGAAAAATGTAAAATTCGATGCTTTTTTTAATAATGTAATGTTTCATGAAGTGGCTCATGGGTTGGGAATAAAGAACACTATTAATGGGAAGGGACCCGTTCGTCAATCATTGAAGGACGTTTATTCTGCTTTTGAGGAAGCGAAAGCAGATATTCTGGGTTTGTTTATGGTAACAAAACTTATCGAAAAAGGGGAAGTTGCTGATCTGACCACTGAAGATTGTTACGTAACTTTTATGGCCGGTATTTTTAGATCAGTTCGTTTTGGTGCATCCAGCGCACATGGTAAGGCCAATATGATGTGCTTCAATTTTTTTGAAAAAGCTCAGGCTTTTAAACGTACGGAAAAAGGCACCTACATGGTGGATTTCAAAAAAATGAAAAAGGCTGTAAATGACTGGGCTCAAACCATATTGGTTCTGCAAGGAAATGGTGACTATGAAGGCGCAGTAAAATATCTTAAAGAAAACGCAATGGTCAATCCCGGATTGCAAAAAGAACTTGATGGACTAAGATCATCTAATATTCCTAAGGACATAATTTTCGAACAAGGGACTGAAGTGTTGGGATTCTAGTTAACATACAATTTATCATTTACTCTCACCCATTTATCATGCGAATCATTAAAGGATTGATGCCGGGATTGGTGCTTTTTCTCATCATTTTAGTATTTGATCATATCCCCCTTATAGCTCAAAAATATGAAGTCAATGATAAGGAGGCCGCCAACCGTATTGAGGCAGATATTCGGTTATTGGCATCCGATTCACTTATTGGCAGAGAAACCGGGACTCCCGGTGAGTGGATGGCAATGAAATATATTGAGGACCAGTATCGCACCATTGGGCTAAAGCCTTTATTCGACACTTCCTATTTTGAACCTTTTGCTTTTTCGGCAACCGATTTTGTCGACATAGGAACATCCGTAATCCTTAACCACAAAAAACTGTTACTCTATAATAATTTCTACCCTTTAGGCTTTTCACCTTCCGATACCGTTTCGGGGAATATTGTTTTTGCTGGCAATGGCATTTATTGTGAAAGCCAGGGAATAAACGATTACGGTTCCAGTAATGATATAAAAGGTAAAATAGTGCTGCTTGACCTAGCTATTCCTGAAAAATTGATCAAAAATAAAACGATTTGGGATAGCGCACAGAAAATAATCAGGGTCAAGCGTGCAGAAAGATTGGGGGCGGTTGGAGTGATTTTCTTTTCGTCAGATAAAGCCTATGGAATTCCTCTTAAAGATCCGGAATATTATACCGACCGGGCTAGAATCCCCGTTATATTTATTCAAGATCAAAGTCTTATAAATATAAAAGATCCGGGATATGCAGAAATCTCCGTAAATATTGACCGGTCAAAGAAACGCACCGGACATAATGTGGGTGGGTATTTGAACAATAATGCACCCAACACTGTTGTTATTGGAGCCCATTTTGATCATCTGGGTATGGGATTCTTTTCGACACGCGATGCAGGAAATAATGATGTTCATAACGGAGCTGATGATAATGCCAGCGGTGTTGCAGGAGTTTTGGAGCTTGCAAAGAGACTCACATCTTCAGAATGTAAGAACAATAATTACATCTTTCTGGCTTTTTCGGGTGAGGAGTATGGGCTTTATGGCTCTGCCCGTTTTCTATCAAATGGCAGTTATCCTTTTGAAAAGTTGAACTATATGATTGATCTGGACATGATAGGTCGGTTGAATGAGCAGAAAAAGATCAAAATATATGGTACAGGAACGTCTGATGCCTGGCAAAACGTTATTGAAAAATCGGAACATTTTGGTTTGAAGATTAAATCCGTTAAAACCGGCATAGGGGGGTCAGATCATACTTCGTTTAATGAAAAAGGAGTTCCTGCCATTTTTCTGCATACGGGTTTGCATCCGGATTACCATAAGGCCAATGATGACGCGGACCTTATAAATTTTGAAGGCGCCAACACTGTTGTTAAATATGCTTTTGAAATCATTAAAAACCTGAATGATAAGGGAAAAATTAACTACCAGATTGCAACTGTACTGGACAAGATCATGAAAAAATAAAGAGTTCGGGCATAAAAAAAGCATACTGGTAACCCCCTATTGGGCGTTATCAGTATGCTTAACAAGATCCAGAGGGAAATCGAAAAGCCCGTATTATCTCTTGCTCAGGTCTTCTGAAATTTTAATAATGTTTTCGAGGGTTTCGGTGTTGAGCGAATAAATGCTCATTTTGCCCTGTCTAACTTTTTTCAGAATACCATATTCTCTGAGAAGAGCTAAATGGTGTGATGTTTCAGCCTGAAGTATGTTCAGCTTTTCATAAATCTGAGTCACATTCAGTTTTTCGTTTTCCTCAAGTAGCTTGATAATCTGAACTCTTGCAGGATGGGTGATGGTGCGAATTTTCTTTGCTGCAAATTCGACTTTTTGAACGTCTAGTTTCATACTCTTTTTTGTTTTAATATATTTTGTTAAATCTTAGTACAAATATAGTACATATTTGTTCCCTTTTACGTTTTTTTGAAAAAAAAATAAAAAACTTCATTTTTCTCCAAAATTCTAAGTAAAAATACGGATTTTTTTTGTAACATATTTTTTTTCGCTTCAACCTTTCATATCACATTGTGAATCTTATGGGTGAACAAACATAATTGAATAGCGCTCTATTGTTCAAGGTAACATCTTAATAATAAAATTCCTGCCATGATGTGAAAATTAAATTGAGCTATACGAGTAGTTAATTGGACCTGGTATTAGATTTCCCCAACACGAATAATTGTT
>CAZRFL010000101.1:0-13689 GCA_964599365.1 uncultured Bacteroidales bacterium | reverse complement strand
GGGGAGTTGAAGCAGCGAATACCGTTACTTTTGAGATAATCCACATCAATGTTTTCCATCCCCGCACCCACACGGGCCACAAATTTGAGCCGGGCGGCCATATCGATCAATGTCTTGTCGATCACAAATCGGCTGTTAATAACAATGCCATCGTATTGCGCAATGATGGGTTTGAGCTCTTCCGAATTCTTAAGAATAGTAACTTCACATTTGTGACCGGCCTTTTGCAGGGCCCTCTGCAAAAGTAAATTGGTTTTGGTGGCGAAAAGTATCTTCATGGTTATAATATTGTCATTACAAAAGTAATAAAATTGCGACAGTTGCCAAAGACGGTTGCGGACATATAGGGAAATGTTGTGCTAATCTTCGTACCTTTGCGTCCGAATAACTTGATATGGCAAACGATTGGTTGCCCGTTTCGCGGGATGAGTTGGACAAAAGAGGATGGGATGAGGTGGATGTGATCATCGTCAGCGGCGACGCTTATGTGGATCATCCCAGTTTCGGACCCGCCATGGTGGCCCGTTTGATAGAAAGTGAGGGTTTCCGCGTAGCCATTTTACCACAACCCAACTGGAGAGACGACCTGCGCGACTTCAAGAAACTGGGCAAACCACGATTGTTTTTCGGCGTAAGCGCCGGCAACATGGACAGCATGGTAAATCATTACACCGCCTTCAAACGGTTGCGCTCCAACGATGCCTATACGCCCGGTAATGTGGCCGGCTTTCGTCCCGACAGGGCCGCAGTGGTTTATTCCAGGATACTGAAACAATTGTTTCCTGATGTGCCTGTGATTTTAGGCGGGGTGGAGGCCTCACTGAGGCGGCTGACCCATTATGATTATTGGGACGACAAACTGATGCCTTCCGTTCTTCAGGATTCGGGGGCCGATATGCTGATATATGGCTCAGGCATTATGCCGCTGAAGGCTTTGCTTGGTATTATCAAGGCAGGAGGCAGTGTGGAAAGTGCACGGCATATCCCACAGATAGCTTATCTCACCGATTCGTCGGGGGTGAAGTTTACGGATGATGTCATCAAACTTCCTGCACATGAGGATTGCCTGAAGAGTAAGTCGCTTTTCGCGAAAGCGTTCACCATCATAGAAACCGAATCGAACAAATTGCAGGCGAAGACGCTTGTGCAAAAGACAGGTGACAAATTTGTGGTGGTGAACCCACCTTTTGCACCCATGTCGGCCAAAGAACTCGACCGCGCCTACGACCTGCCCTATACACGCATGCCTCATCCTCGTTATCTGAAACGTGGGGCCATTCCGGCTTACGAAATGATACGCCATTCTATCAATACTCATGTGGGCTGTTTCGGCGGTTGCAGTTTTTGCTCTATTTCTATGCATCAGGGCAAGTTTGTTTCGAGCCGTTCGGAGGAATCCATTCAGCGGGAAGCAGAAAGTGTGAGCACTATGCCCGATTTCAAGGGCTACCTGAGCGACCTGGGCGGCCCTTCGGCCAATATGTGGCGCATGCAGGGCATCAAAATGGAAATTTGCGAAAAATGTTCGCGCTATTCGTGCATATATCCGCATAAATGCGGCAACTTGGGCGATGACCACAAGCCACTGACCGACCTTTATAAGAAAATAAGCGCCCTGCCGGGCATCAAAAAGGTGTTTATCGGCAGCGGGCTGCGCTACGATATGTTCACAGGCAAGAAACCTGAAGAGGATAGCCGTCAGCATTATTCCGATTACTTCAAACAACTGGTGGCTCACCATGTGTCGGGGCGACTGAAGGTGGCGCCGGAGCATACTTCCGCCAAGGTGTTGGAAGTGATGCGCAAACCAAGCTTTGCCTTGTTCGAGCAGTTTAAGGAAAAGTTTCTTCGCATTTCGGCGCAAGCCGGATTGCAGCAACAAATTATCCCTTATTTTATTTCGAGCCACCCGGGCTGCTCGGTGGACGATATGATGGATTGTGCGCTGGAGATAAAGAAGACCGGCATTCAACCCGAACAGGTGCAGGACCTCACCCCTACGCCTATGACGCTTTCGTCGGTGATGTATTATACCGTCACCGACCCCTATACCGGCAAACGACTGCATGTGGCCAAAAACATGGACGACAAAAAGCAACAAAAGCTGTTTTTCTTCTGGTATCTGAAGGAAAATAAAACCGAGATCATCCGCCTGCTGCGCAAATATGGCAGAGGACACCTGATTGGGAAGATGTTTAGGGATTGAGAAATTCAGATTTATGATTTTAGATTTCAGATTTGCTTTCGGACGTTGAACTTTGAGCATCTTCTTTAAAGTCATTGATGGTCATTTATTGTCATTAGTTGTCATTCACGGTCATTTAATGCTCAATCCGCCGCGGCGGATCAATTTTCAATCATCAATTTTCAAGTAAAAAAATAGAAACCACAAAGGTCACAATGGTTTTTCACAAAGTATACAATGAATTAGGACTGATTATATCCATTGTGAACATTGTGCCTTCTTAGTGTCCATTGTGGTTAATTTCCCGACATAAAGAACTCGAGAAAATTCAAATTTCAATTATCAATTTTCAAGGAAAAAAATAGAAACCACAAAGGTCACATTGGTTTTTTACAAAGTACACAATGAATTAGGACTGATTATATCCATTGTGAACATTGTGCCTTCTTAGTGTCCATTGTGGTTAATTTCCCGACATAAAAAAACTCCCGAAATTTTAATTCCCGGGAGTTTTGCTTGCGAAAGTGAATCGCTATACCAGCTTTTCGATCTCCACCGAGCCTTCTTCGGCATCGCTAAGGTTTTTCACCATCATAAAATGGTCGTCGGCATTGGCGTAAACGTTGATGAAAAATTCTTTCACCGCATCAGGTTCCACATCAAAATAGGAAGTGGGCATGGCGTCGTCCTCGTTTTTCACAAACCAGAAGCGCAGGGTGGTGTTGCCGCTGTTGTAGATCATTAGTTTTTCGTTGATATTGAACACAAATCCGGCTGACTTGGTTTCGCCAGCGGCCAGCAACAGTTCGAAGATATTGGTGGTTTCTTCCTCAGGTTTTTGATGGTAGCGAAGCAATTGGACACTGACGATATCCAGTATCTTTTCCGGATGTTTCTTAAACAGGTTCATCAACAATCCCAGTGCACCATACATCTCAACAGCCAGGTCTTCGGCCAATTGATGCAGATCGGTGGCGCTGATCTCGGCATGGGTGCCCGATTGAACGCGAGTGCCTCTGAGGGTTTCAATTTCGGTAAGAAATGCTTCCATATCGGCGCGTATGGTATCGAGCGTAGCAAACAATTCCATGGTTTCGATAATGGATTTGAAATAAGTGAGTCGTTCTTCCATAGGCCCTGTGCTCAAGGGAGTGAAGCCTTGCGGAAATATCTTCAGATAATCGGTGCTGCCGGGAGCTATGATAGCCATGATCAGTATGTTCCAGGCGGGCATCTTATCCTGATAAAGTTTTTTGAAGATTAGTTTCTGCGCTTTGGTATCGCCTATTCGAATACCAATTTTTGATTTTCTGGAAACATAGGCGTCGCGAAACGCTTTGTAGAAGGGATGAAGACTGGTGTAGATGCCGGCAATAGTGGCATCGGAGTTTTGGGCATATAATGCCTGCATGAAGAGAAACGTTAATTTGTAAAACCTTTTGAGGCTTTGCTTAGCTAACACCAAAAAAGGGTTGATCAAAAAATGCCAAAGAAGTGCCATGATTTTAAATTTTAGGTTAGTAATTATTTTAACTTTATTAATTACTATAACGAAGTTTTATGAGTAAATATTGGGTCGAAATGAAAATATTTTTACTTTTTTTTTGGGGTTACTATAACTGCTGAATAGGTATATGCCAAAATACCTTTCATCAAAGGGGTTTCACAAGTATACGTATTATTATTGCCAGAAATTGGCAGTAAAATAGAAAAATATTTTTTTACTGCCTCTGCAACTTCAAAGGCTACGAAAAAACGTTTTTCTGCTACCTCTGCAACTGCAGACCTGACAGAATGTCTTCTTTCTATCGCCTCTGCAGTTGCAGACCTGACAGAATGTCTTCTTTTTGCCTGCTCTGCAGTTGCAGAAGCCTTGAAAAATCAACTTTTTATCACCTTTTAGGTTGCAGAAGCCACTTAGAACCGTTTTTTTGCCTTCTTTGAAGTTGCAGAGGCTATTAAAAAACGTTTTTTCAGTGAGTTAGGAATTGCAGAAGCTCCGCAGAAGGTTTTACAGACACCGAAAAAAAAGGTTGAAGTAATTCGAATTTCGTACTGAAAACACCTTGTAAAAGTTGTAAAAAAAAAGCCCCCGTAATCAACGGAGGCTTTCTTTTATTGTTTACTAGCTTTTTTAACTTTTTTCTCTTCTCTCTTTTCTTTCAGAGATTTGACTGGTTTTTTCTTTTCTTCTTTGGTTTTGATTGATTTTTCTTTGCTCATAGTATTATAATTTTAGAAGTAATCGAAAGTAAAAGTAGGAATTTTTTCTGAGGTTTTTTTTACTGTTGTAAGTTTTTTTCAACATAATTCTTAAATTATTATCACAAGTAGCCTGTATAGAGTTCATTCTTAAATACCACCAAAACACCAAAACACCAAATTACACCAATATAGTCATTCAACAATATAACAATTCAGCAATGTAACAATTTAACCAGAACCCCCACTCTCACTACCGTCTTCCGACTTCGGTCTTCCAGCCTCCTCCTACTTCTCCAGTATCACAAACTCCGTTCTGCGATTCTTGGCGCGTCCGGCTTCGGTATCGTTGTCGGCAATATCATAACCACTCTGAACAATTAATGGAAGCTGGCAGTTACTTTGTGCTATTTGAATATTAGATCGCCACAGATTCGCAGATTAAAATTAGCTAGAATTTGCGCAGAGCGTAAAATTTAAAAATTTCATTTTTACATTTTACGATTGTAATCTGTGAAATTCAGCTTAATAAAGAAAATCTGCGAATCTGTGGCTATTTTTTTTAGCTATCTATAAAGTCGAAATCAACATTACTTTATATAGAGTCTGATTTCTTCCTTCCTCTCACTTCTCCAAAATCACAAACTCCGTTCTGCGGTTCTTGGCGCGTCCGGCTTCGGTATCGTTTTCGGCCACGGGCTTGGCTTTGCCGAAACCTTTGTACGAAAGGCGGCTCGCACTGATGCCATGATCTATCAGGTAGGTATAAACCGTTTTCGAGCGGTTTTCCGACAACAGTAAATTGGATTCGTCTTTACCGATATTATCCGTATGACCGTGAATGGCCACCTTGATGCGCGAATTTTCTGTAAGGAACTCAATAAAACCATCCAGAATGGCTTTGGTATCCTTGTTCAGATCGGCGCTATTGGAGCCGAAATAAATATCGTTGAGCTTATACGATTGCCCAACCACAATGGGCTTCACATCGAAATCCACCTCGCGCACGGCTTCACGGTGCGTTGTATCTTCGGCAGGTATCAGCTTCGATTCATAGGCATAATCTTCCTTTTTCACCGTCATGATATAGTCGTTCTTGGTATTGATCACCAAGGCATACTGTCCCGTGACCGAATCCACAGGTATCTGCTTCACTTTTTTGGTCTCCACGTTCTTGATTTCGATGCGGGCTGTCACAGGTTTTTCAGACACCTCCTCCTTCACACTCCCTTTCAAAATTTTCATTTCCTCGGGGCGTGCTTCCTTATAAAGTTCGAAAGCATACACATCCCAGCCTCCCGAGCATTTCAGTTTGTTCGAACTAAAATAGCCTGTGGTGCCGTCGAGGCTCACAAAAAAGCCTGCATCATCCGCATCCGAATTAATGGGGAATCCCAGGTTGACAGGTTTGCCCCACGAGCCGTCGGGCTGCAAACGCGAATAATAAATATCATAACTTCCCAGCCCGGCCAGGTTAGGCGAATCGGAAGAGTAATACAAGGTCTGGCCGTCGGAGTGCAGAAAAGGCGTTTTCTCGTTGCCTGCCGTATTGATGTTCTTGCCGGCATTTTCCGGATATCCCCATTGGCCCTTGGCATCCTTTTTCGCAAACCATATATCGTAGCCGCCATAGCCACCGGGCCTGTCGCTGATAAAATATAGGGTGTTTCCGTCCGACGCTATGCAGGGCATACTTTCCCAGGTATCTTCGTTGTTCACCTTGTCCAGATCGATGATGTCGTTCCAGGTGCCGTCGGCTTCTTTTTTGGTGTAATAAATATCGCAATTGTTGTAGCTGCCCTTATCCTTACATACCGTATAGAAAAGCTCCTTATTGTCGATAGTGAGGCTGGCACCTCCTTCGTTCTGATTGACATTGAAGGGATATGGCATCTCTTCGCCGTCGTTGTATGCCCCGTTCTTTTTCTGGCTGTAATAGAACTTTTCGGTAAAAACAGGCTTCTTAATCAGGTCGCTCTTGTTCGGAGGCAATTGTATCACCCTTGCGTAAAACATATTCTCTCCATCGGGCGACATAGAGGGGATGTACTCATCCGAAGCCGACGAAACTCCTTTTACGCAGTGCGGATCGAAAGGCACCGGATTGCTGAACATCTTATTGTACATTTTCGAGTACTTCAGCATGGCCTGTGCACGCGTTTGGTCGGCATCCGAGTCTATCTTGCCGGGATCTTTCAGATAAATGGAGAGGTACTTATCTGCCGATGCCCAATCTTCGGCTCCATAAGCTATATCGCCCAGATAGTAATACACATTGATGTCGAAATCGGGGCAAAGCTCTATCGATTGTTCGAAGTATTTTTTGGCTGCTTTCAGGTTGTAATCTATCTTTTTGAAACTCATCATCCCCAGAAAGAAGTAGCACTTGCCGCAGGCCGAATCAATCTCCAATACCTGTCGGAAGAGTGGCGCAGCCTCATTGAATTTCTTATCGCGAAACTTTTCGAAGCCCTGGTCGAACAGTTTTTTGCCTTTTTTGTTCTCCACATCGGGGCAGCCATTTTCGTCTTGCGCCAAAGCATGACCAGCCGAAGTCAGCAGCAATATGAATAGCAGAAATAGTATCCTGAGGCTATTCGGCATAGGGTAAATTCTTAAGATAACTGTCGGCAATTACCAGCGCCGCCATAGCTTCAACTATAGGCACTGCCCTCGGAACTATACAAACATCATGACGGCCATCAATCGTAAACTCCACCTCCTCGGCCTGACGGTTAATAGTCGTTTGAGGCTGGGCAATGCTCGAAATAGCTTTAAAAGTTACGTCAAAATATATCTCCATTCCGTTCGAAATACCACCCTGAATACCTCCCGAAGAATTTGGGATAGTTTTTACTTCATCTTTTTCAATAACAAACCTATCATTATATTCACTCCCTAACATCTCAGGGGCGCTTCTCCCTTCGCCAATATCAAATCCTTTAACAGCATGTATAGCAAACATAGCATGGGCCAATTTGGCTGAAAGTTTATCAAAAATCGGATCACCAAGGCCAGGATTGCAACCTTTAATAACACATCGTATAACCCCCCCTGCTGAATCTCCTTCTTTTTTTAATTTTTCCAAAAAGTCTATCATTTCAGCACTTGCTGTTTTGCTCGGACAACGAACCGGGCTTGCTTCAATCTTTTTGCGTGAAATAGAAAAATATAAGCTTTCTTCATCATAGATATCACCTATTTGACTAACATAAGCGGTAATATCAACACCTTTAGTCAAAAGAAACTGCTTGGCTATACTGCCTGCTATCACCACAGGGGCGAATATCCTTCCCGAAGCATTCAGTTTGCCGGCGCTTTCCTCCGAGCCGTATTTGGCAAAATAAGTGAAGTCTGCATGCCCCGGACGGAATAGATTGTCCAGTTCGTTGTAATCCTCCGCCTTCTGATTTGTGTTAGGGATAATAAAACTGATGGGCATACCGTTGGTTTTGCCGTTTTTCACACCCGAAAGAATTTCAAACTCATCCGATTCTACTCTCGGCGACGAAAAGAAGTTCTTAGCCGTACTTCGTCTTTGTAACTCCTTGCGGATTTGCTCTTCATCAATAACCAAACCGGGGACACAACCGTCCACCACACCTCCCACGACCTTACCGTGCGATTCGCCGAATATTGTAACCTTAAAGAGGTCGCCAAATGTATTGCTCATAAAAACAAAATTAGAAATTAAGCAATACAAATATAGGTAAAACCATGCTCAAAAAATGAACACTCTTATTAACAGAAAATATTTTACTGAACAGTAAACTTCTGGATCCGCCCGAGGTTTTCGCCGGTCAGCCTGAGGAAGTACATACCCTGTGCCAGGTGGCTGATATCGAGTTTCTCGCTGAGCTTGTCGCCTATGCCATTCGCTTTTTGGCTCATAACCACCTGCCCCATCGAATTCAAAATATCCATGTTCACCTGCTGGTTTCCCGGAAGGTTGGTTTCTACATTCAGATATTCTGTTGCAGGATTAGGACCTATCAAAAGGTAGTTTCCTTCATTCTCCTCAACCGCCAGAGGTGTGGAAGTATAGCTGAAATCCCATCCCTGAGCATTGTCAAGTCCATTGGTCCGGAACAGAATAAGGATTTGGTTTGTCACTATCGTCAAAGATTGAGGCTGCGTGGCAAATGTATAATTGCCTACCTCCACATTAGCCAATTGATCAATAATCATAACGTAATCAATATCCGGAGCCAGGTCAAAAGTATTGAAAAAGATGTTCACAGTCGATACAACGGGCAAATTGATACGCCATTTGCAAAAACTGTTGCTGTTATAATTATTCGCATCACTTCCGTCAGTAACCGTACCGCTTGGAGTATTCAATTCGGTCAAGTTGTTGCAGAAGCTGGTAAGCCGGCCGTTGAAAGTTAGCATCCATCCGTCAGCATTCACCGAACCATTGCTGGTAAACCTAACCAACACTTTATTGCCGGAAGACAGAATTTGTGCCGGGAGCGTATTTCCCGAAAAAACACCCAATACAGAATCGCTGGTGCTTTCACCATCATAAATGGTTATCACATCATTATTGTTTTCGGTATTCAACCTGTCGAAAGTTATTTTGATATTATCAATGATATCAGTGGGCGCTATCAGCCACATACAATCCTTATTATCCTGATAATTATTCAGGGGGCCGCTGCCGTCTTCAATGGTTCCGTAAGTATTAGTCAGCGTTGTAAGTCCGGAACAATTTTGTGGATAGGCGGTTGCCGGATATGAATTTAATATAGCCTGCTGTCCATCGGTAAATTCATAGCCGGGATTCAGGTTGTTCAGATAATAATAACCATTAAACGAGCCACTCCAACCCCAGTTAAAATGGAAATAATCGGTTCCCTGATAACCGTCGCAAACAAAAGCATGTCCGCCACTAGCACCGTAGCCTGCATATTGTATAGGCATTTTGTTGTCCAGATTTGCAATCAGCATAGTGGCCCAGGCCGATTCGCTATAAGAGTCCCTATAAAATAATTGTGTAGAGGATGAATATCCAAAGTTGTTCTTCATAGCATTGGCATCATCATCCATATAAGCTCCAGATCCATCCGGACTGTACATCATGTCAATCGAAATGCCTAATTGCGATTGAAGTTGCGCCATGTCAAAATTATACTTGCCAGAAATGTCGTTCTGCATACCGTACCAATTGTAAGTAGTGGCTCCGAAATTAGCCGAGAGGTATCCATAATCCGAATTGTACCCATGCGAACCGGTTCCATGTGCCGGATAACGGTAATAATACATCACCTGTGCCATAGCAGTAGCCACACACCCCGTCCACACATGACCGTCCTGTCCTCCCGCGTCATCAGGGCACAGATAATTGTAAAACCTCCCCTGATCCCAGGTGGACAACAACAAAGGGGCAACTGATTTAGTCCCGCTTTTATAATTTTGTGGTACAAAATCTGTGGCAAGGTAATTATTCCAGGCTTCTTTTATTCTGTGATCAGCTTTCAGCGAATTTTGTCTGATATAGAGTATCTGCTTTTCGTAACCTTCCATCCAAGCAGTAAATTCAGGCGAAGAATTTTCCGGTTTGCATTTCCCTTCAAATGAATAGGCCAAAACAGGATAAGCATCATTATCGGCAGCAATGATCACAAAACCGTTTTTCGAGGAAAACAAATAATAAATCTCTTCGCTTTCATTGTACTCAGTATAGGTAAGGATTAGTTCTTCAGGCGATTTAATCTGAGTACCTGAAAAGATGGCTTTTTCAAAGTAAAAATTAGCAGCCAGTTTACTTGCGGTATTCACATCAATTCTTTCGGCCCTGACAAATAAGGATAAAATAATAAACAGTAATGAAAGGGCTATGCTTAAGAATTTCTTCATAACAAAAAGGATTATTCTTTAATGATTTTGGTAAAAACACGGTCATGTTCATTAGACAATGTCAACAGATACATGCCAGCCGAAAGTGCTGACATACTAATAGGCTTTTTAAAGTCTCCTGATGGTAGCTCAAAATTCTCTGAATATACCCTGCGACCGTCTAGTGAATATATTTGCAGCGAATAAATCCCCCCATTGTTATTCTTTAGGTTTAAGTTCAACCAATCGCTGACAGGATTAGGGAAAACGGTCAGTGTAACTTTTCCGGTATTTATATCTTCAATAGAATTCGCCGTGTAGTAGTTCGCCGAAAAGCCTTGTGAGAGGTCTTTATCGTATGATTTGAAATATACCTGCATATTGCCCGAATAACAGGTTATGTCTGCAGGTATAATTGATCCTGTCAGACTGGCCAACTCTTGCCCGCTGGCAATGTCAGTCACTTTTAAGAAATCGCCGACACCGATATCAAAGGAATTAAAGTGCAATTGAATACTTGTTGCACCAGTAGGTTGAATATTCCATCGGCATAATTCATTTTGGTGATAGTCAAATGTCCCGCTTCCGTCAGAAACAGTTCCCGATGCAGCGGTCAGGGTTTTTATTCCAGAACAAAACACAGGAGAAGTAGTCTCATAGCTTGCCAACCAGCCTTCATCTGCGATACTATCATTGGTAATAAATCTGACCAAAAGTGATTTGCCTGTTGTAGTAATAATCGATGGCAAAGTGCTTCCCGAAAAAGTT
This sequence comes from uncultured Bacteroidales bacterium, assembly GCA_964599365.1. Taxonomy (GTDB): domain Bacteria; phylum Bacteroidota; class Bacteroidia; order Bacteroidales; family CAIWKO01; genus CAIWKO01. Next base: position 2,696 of record CAZRFL010000101.1, on the reverse strand, counting down.
CCCAACACAGGTGAAGCTATACTCGAACCATTATAAACAATAACTCTGTCAGAATCTACCTCTGTCTTAAATTTCAGGAAGGTCAATTTAATATTGGTAATTGAATCATTAGGCTGTATCAACCATTCACAATCAGAATTATTCTTACAATTATAAAGTGGGCCGCTTCCATCGCTCAATGTTCCTTTGGTTCGGGTTAACACTTCATTTGCCGGGCATGAGGCAGGATATTCTGCTGTTGAATCAGGGTAGAAATTCAATATCAATTCGTGATCCAAAGTAAAGTTGTTTCCGCCAGGCGTTAAATTGTCAATCATAAAATAACCGTCATAACTGCCCCCCCATCCCCAGTTAAAATGGAAATAAGTGGTATCCTGATAACCGTCGCATACAAAAGCATGTCCCGAGACATTAATGGTATCTGCCCATCCGGCATAGTACAAGGGTTTCTTCTGATCCAGGTGATTTAATATCAATTGCTTCCAGTTGGTATGGGTAGCGGTATCCCTGAAAATGTACTGGCAATCGGAAGAGTATTTAAAATTAGTCCTTAAGGAGTATGCCGCTTTGTGATTGAACATGCCTGAACCTCCGGGGCCTTAATCAAGATCCACAGAAACCCCTAAATGATAAAGTAAGGTAGCCACTGCTGAATCATTTTGTCGTTCCAGAACTTCAAGTGGCATTTTATCCCAGGCATAGGTTGTATTGGCAAAATCCGCCGATTGTGCACCGTAATCAGGCTCAACATAAGAATAAGATCCTACTCCCTGAGCAGGGAAACGATAGTAATTCATAATTTGCCCCATGGCTGTTGGAACACATCCGGCCCAACATCTTCCATCAGGACCTCCTGTGGCAATTGGGCACAAATTATTATAATATTTTCCCTGGTCCCATGTTGTTTTCAACAAAGGTTGAACTTGTTTTATTCCGTTCTTGGGTATGAATGCTCTGGGGTCATCATTTGATAATCTTTGCCATTCACTGAAAACGGATGATGCAGGTTGCAGATCGTTATCAATGATAATCTGTATCTGTTTTTCATAATCCTGCATCCACTTGATGAATGCGGGAGGCTGTTCAAGTTCAGAATAGCGGCTGCTAAACCCATAACATAATACAGGGGTTACCCTGTCATCCCCCGAAATGATCACAAAACCCTTGTAAGTAAAATTGATTATAAAGTACAAAATGTCAGGACCAGCTTTTTTTTCATATACCTGATCCACTTTAACAGCTTTAAATTCAGTGGGAGTAATATGATTCAGATGTTCAAAATAAAAATTTCTCCCTACTAGAGTTGCTTGCTCTTTGCTTATGCTTTTTGCAAAAGCTGACTCAAACAAGCTAATTATTATTAAAAGGATAATTATGATCTTTTTCATACCTGAAAGCTTTTATAAAAAAGTATTAGGATTTAGCCACAACACCAATATCTGTTTATTAATCGATAATGATTTTCTTGTGAATGGATTGTCTTTCTCCTATAATTCTAAGCAAATAAACGCCTTTCGAAAAAGGTGTGGTTGGTATAGATCTGTTAAATGATCCAACAAAACTGTTTAGCGTCTCTTCATACACGGTTTGACCTGAAACAGATGTGATTTGGAGCTTCAACGTCTCATTAGTTTCTGAAACAAACTGAATATTTAAATTAGTATTTGCCGGGTTTGGATAAACAGAAAATTGTTTCAAATTTCCATTTTCCCCCATACCTAGCGGTGTAGTTGTATAGGAGGCATCAAAACCCTGAGAGTTTATGTATCCGTCTGATTTGAAAAATATCATCAGTTTGCTTGTATTATAAGTTTGTGAAGCTGGAATTGAATTACCAGAATAAGATGCAACTTTAATATTGGCTACCTGATCATAAATACGCAATGAGTCATTGGATGCCAAGTCAAAAGAAGAAAAGCTAAGTGTAATAGAAGAAACATCGGGAGGAGTAATTGTCCATCTGCATAAGTGATTATAAGTGTAGTCTTCGGCAGTACTTCCATCGTTAATTGTACCACTTGTGGCAGTATAATTCACTATCCCACTACAATAGATAGGATAGGTGCAGCGGTAGGAAGCTTTCCATCCATTTGCAACGGTTGATCCATTGGTCTGGAATCTAACCAGCATTTGAGGTCCGGTTGATGTAATATCGTTTGGGAGTGTGCTTCCTGAATAGGTACCTAATACGGGTGAAGAAGTCGAATTTCCATCATAAACGGTTATTATATCGTTAGTAGGTTCGGTTGCCAGAGATATGAAAGTCAACACAATTTTCGAGATATTCTCAGTAGGATCGATCAACCACAAGCAATCCTGATTGTTTTGATAATCCGCGGAACCGCTTCCATCTTCAATTGTCCCCGTACTGTAATTAACTGTCTTCGTACCTGTGCAGTTGTATGGATAACTGCTGGTTGGTGGATAGAAATTATAAACCACACCATTGTAACTGGTAAAGCTAAATCCACCTGCAGTCAGATTGTCAATAGCAAAATAACCATTAGCCGATCCGCTCCATCCCCAGTTCATGTGAAAATTGTCACTGGCATCATAGCCATCACAGTTCCATGCATGGCCTCCATTGGCAGGATCAGTTCCTGAATAAATTAAAGGGTGCCTTACATCAATATTAGATTTTAAAAGGGTTTTCCAGTTAGCGGTAGTAAAGGTAAATTTTGAAGCATACGAACAAG
>CAZRFL010000100.1:10324-14081 GCA_964599365.1 uncultured Bacteroidales bacterium | reverse complement strand
TTTGCGGAGCGATTTATTGCTTCACCAGACCTGTGCCAGTGAAAAAATGTGGTTGGGGAAAGGCCGTCAAAGTAAAAAAAATAAATTGCTGAAAACGGAGAAGGGAAAGCATCCGCCGCGGCAGTCCCCCAGCAAGTGGAATGAATACTTCACTTTTTGAGGAATAGAATCAACAAGCTTGGGAGTTTGGTCGAACGGGGATAAAGGCGGCAGGCAGGCTTCGTGTAACTTCGTGTAATTGCTATTCCACAAAGTTTCTCAAAGGTTTCAAAAACTACACAAAGAATATTTTGGTGCAATTTGGTGTCTTGGTGCGTTGGTGGCAAAAACCTCTTCCAATAAAAAAAGGCAGGGAACACGTAAACCCTGCCTTTCACCAACCAAAATTTAAGCGTATTGGGGGCTTCACAGCAACCAATGTCTTTGATCCGTATCCGCCATGCGGAATTAACCGGATTTATATTTTTATGTCATCATCCTTTTCATCCGTTCACATCCATAGTTTCGGTGGGGCGGCTTTTCCTCACAAAATTGTTGATCTTATAGCTCAGGTTGACGATAACGATGGGCGATTGATTTTTGCCTGAAAGCACCGAATGGTAAGCCGGGGTGTTGGTGGTCATACTCCATTTTTGTGTTCCCAGTATATCCTGCACATTCAGGGTAACCGCAAATCGTTGTTTGAAGAACTCCTGTTTCAGGGTAAAATTCAAACCATAATAGGAAGTAACCCTGCCCTGCGAAGTGGCCGAAGGTCCGTTGTAGTTAAAATTGAGCTGCATACGGGTAAGCTTGTGCAGCCTGAAATTGGAAGTAAACCTGAGATCGTAATTATTGCTGGTGTTCGAAAAATCCTGACCATTGATGCTGCCCCTGAGATTGTAATTATAGAAGCTTCCGCCAATGTTGAACGAAAACCATTTGGCCAGCGTGAAATTGGCATCGGCTTCGGCGCCAATATTTCGGTCGCTGTTGAGGTTTTCGGCAATGATGATGGTCTTGCCTGTTTCGTCGGTTTTCCATATCTGATCGATGATGTTGGTGGTGGCCCTGTAAAACACCCCTGCGCTGAGCGAACCCGACTTGAACATCTTCAGATAATTCAGCTCGAAAGCGTTGGCATATTCGGGTTTCAGATAAGGATTGCCCACGCCGTAGGCATATTTATTATTGAAGATGGGATAAGGATTGATGGCCCATTCCTGGGGATGATTGATGCGGCGGCTGTAGCTGAATTGCAACTGATGGTCGTTCTTAAAGCTGCGCGAGATATAAAAACTGGGGAAATAATCGAGTTGGCGGAAGCTAAACATCTTGTTTTTGGTGAGCTGGTCGAGCATGCGGTCGGTATATTCGAGGCGGAGGCCGGCCTTCACGTCGAATCCGAGGAAACTGTCGCTATAGGTTAGGTAAGCCGCATAATTGTTGTTGTGAAAATTATACTTATTGGTGAAAGTAGTGTCGCTCGTCCATGCCTGCGAAAGGGTATCGTATATCTCGTAGAGGGCCGTGGTAGCAATGGGCCTCACCTTGGCCTGAAGCCCTGCTTCGATGATGCGTTTGGGGGTGAAGCTTTTTACATAATCTACATTGGCCTGATAAAGGCTGGCACGACTCAGGGCGTTGTTGCGATCGAGTGAATTCACTCCGAGATTTTCCCATTCGGGATTGCTGAAATACTCGTCGGAAGTGGAAAGGGTGCTGCCGTCGCGGGTGGTATATTGCAGGGCCAGGCTGATCTTATGCTCATCCGATTTAAATTTATGGGTATAATCGAAAGTACTCACCAGATAATCGCGAATGATGTTGACCCGCTGATAGTCGAGGGTGTAGAGGTCTAAATCGGCACGGAAAGCACGGTACTTGTTGTCTTCGGCTTTTTTCCAGCCAAAGCGGCCATATTCGGCATAAACCGACAGGGAGTTTTTGGCGTCGGGCTCATAGTCAATGCCTGCCTTTCCGCTATAGTTTTGCACGGTTTGGGTGGAAGGGCCATAGCCGTGAAGATTGAAAATGCTGTCGCTGCCGTTGCTGGTCTGGGTGTGGTCTTCGTGCGAAACATAGGGCTGATAGCGTGCCACCCCACCCAGAAAGAAATTGAACTTCCCCGTTTTTATATTGAACTGGGCATCGCCCGTATATTTGTTCCAGGTGCCGGCGCTGGCATTGATGATACCATTGACGCCCTGTTTGCTTTGTTTCTTCAGTATGATGTTCAAAATGCCCGAAGTACCTTCGGCATCGTATTTGGCCGAGGGATTGGTGATGATCTCAATATTTTTGATGGTCGAAGCCGGGATTTGCTTCAGCAGGTCGGCCCCGCTGATGGCGCGGGGTTTGCCGTCTATCAACACGGTATAGTTGGTGCTTCCGCGAAGCAACACATTGCCGTCGGCATCCACGGTGATGCCCGGAGTGTTCTGAAGCACATCCGATGCGCTGCCTGTGGTGGCATTGAGGTTTTGCTCTACATTGATCACCTTTTTATCGATCTTGAATTCTACCGTGTTTCGGTCGCCCGAAATATTCACCCCGGCCAGATCGGCAGCGGTAGGCTCCAGGCGTATCAGGGGGAGGTTCTTTTCGGTTTCGGAAGCCGAGATGGCCACATCGGGATACACCTTATTCTTATAGCCGATGAAGGTAAACACCAGGTAGTAATTGCCCGAGTTGATCTTTTCGAAGGAATAATTACCTGTAGAATCGGAAGTGGTTCCGCGCATAAAGGTGCTGTCGGCTTTGGCGTAGAGCAACACATTGGCATAAGCCACCGGCAGCCCCGTCACGGCATCTATAATAGAACCTTTGATGACAGCTTTTTTAGGCACCTCAGTATTTGCCAATAGTCCCTGACTAATCAGCAAAAATTGACTCAGAAGGAGTACACTCCATTTAAATAATTTCTTCATAGCGGGCATAGTTTGTAAACTGTGGCAGTAAGGGTAATTCTCCTGCAGCAGGGTGTACGATTTCGAACTGACATTGCGAAATAAGCATGTAGCTAACGCCTTTCTTGATTCGCTTCATGGAATTGTTGCCTCCCTGAACTGACTTCTTTTTGAGAGAATCTTTTAAAGTGTCGGCGGCAGGCTTGCCATAATTCGCTTTATACAATTTCACGTAGCGGTCATAAGAATTTTGCACCTTCTGGTTCAGGGTAAGTTTATCGGACGATTGCCCCTGGGCATTTCCCTGGAAGGCAGAAAATAGCAGCATCAGTGCAATAGTTATGCTGATGCTGATGCTTACGGATCCTTTTTCAAGATAGATTCTCATGGCTCTTCTGAATTTTGCAGCAAATTTGGCATCAGAAAAATCCTTATGCAAATCTATTCGACAAGAGGTGCTTTTTGGACGGTGAACACCCCAGTTTCGTCCACGAAAGCATTCACCGAATAAAAAGGGTATTTCACCGAAGAAAAAGGGGTGGTTGTCGAATAAATAACGAAATGCTTTATTTGGGAAGCAAATAGTATTAATTTTATCACAAATTTCTGTGCCCATGAAACGCATCTACAATATATTACTTCACCTTGCCTTCTGGATATTGTTCGCCATCATGCCTTTGTCGACGGTGTTTTTCAGCAGCGAACCGCTTCCGCTCCACTCGGTGGTCTACATTATTTCGGTCTACCTGTTGCACGTTATCAATTTCTATATAGGGTATTTCCTGCTGCTGCCTTTATTATTGCGAAAGAAGAAGATAATACTTACCATTTTCGGATATATTAATTTGATTATAATTTAAAGGCATTCA
>CAZRFL010000100.1:0-10314 GCA_964599365.1 uncultured Bacteroidales bacterium | reverse complement strand
ACCATTTTCGGAAGCTTTTCGTTTGTGTTGCTCTTTGCCGTGCTGAGATGGGTGTTCATTAAGAATCTGTTCAACCTGATACAAATTGAACTCGACCAGGAGATGACCCGGTTTTTGGGTAACAACCTCGCTATGATGTTCGAATATACGGTGCAGAGCTTTGTATTCACGGCTTTTGCTTTTCTGCTGCGCTCCACCCTGGAATGGTTCAACGATCAGAAACAAAGGTCGGAGCTGCTTAACCAAAACCAGGCCAGCGAACTGGCTTTGCTGCGCTATCAGATCAATCCGCATTTTCTGTTCAACACCCTGAATAACATCTACGCACTGGTTTATAAGAAAGACGAAAAGGCACCGGGCGCTGTGATGAAACTTTCGGAAATACTGCATTACACCCTGTATAAATCGAATGTGGAAAGGGTGCAGCTCGACAACGAGATTGTTTGTCTGAGGAGTTTCATAGAGCTGCAATCGCTGCGCGTGAGCGACCCCAACTTCGTCAGTTTCACGGTTGAGGGCGATGCCAATGGCAAGACCATAGTCCCTATGCTGCTGTTGCCCTTTGTGGAGAATGCCTTCAAGCATTGCCAGAAGGAAGTACAATCGCCGGGTATCATCATCAACATACTGATCAACGACGATTTCATTGAGTTCCGATGCAAAAACTTTGTTTCGGAAAACAACCAGGCATATAAAGATGAAGTGGGCGGAATAGGACTTCAGAACATCAAACGCAGGATAGAGCTTCTGTATGACAAAATGCATAAGCTTGAGATAGTAAAAACCGAACAGGAATTTAATGTGTATCTAAAACTTTACAACAAATGAAGATCAATTGCATAGCCATCGACGACGAACCTCTGGCCCTGGATATCATAAAGGATTATTGCAGCAAAGTATCCTACCTGAACCTGACGGAGACTTTTACCAATCCTATAGCCTCCATTGATTATCTGAAAACCAATAAGGTGGACCTGCTGTTTCTGGATATACAGATGGAACAGCTCACGGGCATTCAGTTGCTGAATGTGATAAAAACCCGACCTATGGTAATATTCACCACAGCTTATGATTCCTTTGCCGTGCTGGGCTACGAACTGGATGCCATGGATTACCTGCTGAAGCCCATCTCCTTCGAACGCTTTCTGAAAGCCACCAACAAGGCATTCGAAAAAATGACCACCGAAAAGAGCAGCAGCGCCGAATCGACCGTTATAGTGAACGATAATGTCATGAACGACTATTTCTTCATTAAAACGGATGCCAAAATGCAGAAGATAAATTTCAAGGACGTGCTCTATATAGAAGGGCAGTCGGATTATCTGGGTATAGTCACCGAAAAAGAAAGGTTTATGACCATCATGAATTTCAAACGTCTGGAAGAGATACTTCCTCAGAAGCATTTCGCCCGGGTACACAAATCCTATGTGGTGGCCCTGTCGAAGATAGAATTCATCGAACGTTTCCACGTAAAGATACACAACGAACTCATACCCATAAGCGAAAGCTACCGCACCCAATTCTTTAAGGCGATAGAGAATCATGGGAGTTAGTAGGAGGCGCTAGGCGTTAGGAAATAGAACAGCACTCTTCCACTTGATTATTGAAAATTGATCATTGAAAATTATTTAAAAAAATGCTCAATAAAATAAAAGGGCGAATGCCATTCGCCCCTACAAATCCCTACTTTACGCACTTCCTAACAATAAATGACCATTAATAACGCGAAGCAAATGACTATTAATGACCATTAATGACTTTCCTCACCAAACGATCTTCTTCACCTTCTTATTCTTCAGCCAGGCCTTGAGCAAAATCTCGTGATCGGGATAGTAAGTGGAATTTGAGATATAGCCTTTCAGTTCTTCGGGCTCATTCAACTGGGCGCTGGCATCCAGGTACCCGAAGCCTTTATAGCGACCATTCTCTATCAATATCATGGAGCGCTCCTCCTCGTGCCGGCCCCGGTCGAGCATGGCAAAGTTCTTATCCCATATGGTGAAGTCCTGTAAAATGCGGCTTGCCCTTTTGTTGTATTCCTCCACCTCTTCTTTGCCGGCACAAATGCCGTTGCATTTTTTGATCTGGTGATTGAAACAGATGGATTCCTTGTCCATCAGTCCGCAATAGTTGATGCAAAGTTCGTGTTCGTCAATCCATCGATCAAGCAGTTCGCGGGCAGTGCTCGGGGATGTGAATGCCCTCAGGCTGTTTTCGGCTTCCTCGAAAGGTACAATGCCAAAGTTGATGATGCCTTTTTCGTCCTTATGCCATGTGATACTGTGTGTGAATGTATCGCTCACCCGCTGACGGTTGTATTTGGGTTTATGTTTTTTGATCTCCTCTGATTCCAGTAATAAGGCAATGAGTTCTCTGCCGGTTAGCACAACATCCACATTGAACAAGTCGTTCAGCAGTTTCTTTCCCTTTTTCTCCTTAGTATTGAAATGGTTCATGGCCCTGCTGTACATGTTAAGACTCTTGCCGATATAAATAATGTTCTGATCCCTGTCGAGAAAATAATACACACCGCATTCTTCGGGCAATTTCTTAAGAACATAGTCCTTGATGTTATCGATGCGGCGCGTCATGATCTTTTCCACACCCATATTCTTGTACTGAGGGTCCTGTGATTTTATTTCCAGCAATAGGTCGAACAGTTTGGCTGTAGCCACGGCATCGCCTTCGGCTCGGTGGCGGGCCGTATTCTCAATTCCCAGCGAAGCACAAAGTTTGCCCAGACTATAGGATAATTTCCCCGGCATCAATTTCCGGGAAAGTTTCACCGTGCAAAGCTGTTCCCTGCGGAACTTATAGCCCAGGGAAGCAAACTCGTCCCTGATAAAACTATAATCGAAGCTCACGTTGTGGGCGACAAATATCCTGCCTTCGGTAAGCTCCAGTATCTTTTTGGCTACCTCATGAAACTTGGGAGCATCGGCCACCATCTCGTTGGTGATACCGGTAAGTTTGGTATAGAAATAGGTGATGGGGCATTCGGGGTTGATCAGGGTGCTGAACTTATCCACCACCTGCAATCCATCGTGCACCACAATGCAAATATCGGTGATACGGCCGCGGCGGAACTCAAACTTGCTCCCGCAGGTTTCAATGTCAACAATGGCAAACATCAGGTATTTTTTAAACGTTCGATATCCACTTTCATACTGCGCAACAGATCCATCATGTTCTCCATATTAATTTCGCCGCCTTTTTTATCCGATGTTTTCAGGCAACAGACAAACTCCCATATTTCGAGTACATCCTCTGCCTTCACGGTATAGGGCGCATAAGAAACGTTGTCGGAATGCAATGTAAAAGTAGAAAGATTTTCTTTATAAAGTCGTTTATAAACAATTCCTTCGTTTCGGGTAAGCAAAATGTAGGTTTTCCCATCAGCAACATCTTCCGCTTTCTCGAGATATTTGCCTACCACATAGTCCCCTGTATTCACCGGCGGCATGGAATCGCCCTTGATGGGAAAGGCGCGGTGCTTGCCTGTGAACGCAAAAGGAAGCTGCATAAACGGCAACTGCTCCATATACTCAGGATCGGAATAGCCGTTCAGATAGCCTGCGGAGGCTTTCTCTGTCACCACTTCAATCACGTCGCGGTTTTCCTGGTCTATCATCATAGGGAAAAGCACACGGTTATTCCCCAGATTCATCAGGGCAGATGAATCGGTCTTGCGCAGGTCGGTTTTCAACAACAGATCAAGGGATATCTGAAAATATTCTGACAGCTTGATCAGTATCTCGATGGGAGGAGCACTGCGTCCTTCTTCGTAAGCGCCCAGGCGTGCCCGGGTGATCTGCAGTTCGTCGGCAAGGCTTTCCTGGGAGAGCTTTTTCAACTCTCTTAAACGACGGATGTTAAAAGATATTTTACTCATTGCTACAAATTGTAGCGCAAAGTTACTACATTTTGTAGTATTTTTGTACTAAATTAAAAAATAATTGTGGATCGCAGGATCATCCATATGGATCTGGATACTTTTTTCGTATCGGTGGAGCGGCTGATGGACAGCAGCCTCATTGGGAAACCTGTTATCATTGGCGGCATTGCCGACAGAGGGGTGGTGGCTTCGTGCAGCTACGAGGCACGTAAGTTCGGGGTGCATTCGGCCATGCCGGGCAAGTTTGCCAAACAACTCTGTCCCCAGGCGGTGTTCATACGCGGCGATATGGACATGTACTCCAAATATTCCAACATCGTCACCGACATCATCAAAGAAAAAGCTCCACTGGTGGAAAAAGCTTCCGTAGACGAGCACTATGTGGACATCACCGGTATGGACCGTTTTATCAAAAGCAGTGTGCTGTGGACCCACGAACTGCGCCAATATATCATCAAACAAACGGGCCTGCCCATCTCGTTCGGATTGTCGGTGAACAAGACTGTTTCGAAAGTGGCCACAGGGGAAGCCAAACCCAATGGTGAGAAGAATGTGGATGCCGGCATAGAGAAGCTTTTCCTTGCGCCCCTGTCCATCAAAAAAATACCGGGTATAGGCGGGAAAACCTTCACGCTGATGCGCAATATGGGCATAGAAAGAGTGGGCACCATTCAGCAGATGCCCCCGCTCTTGCTGCAAAGGGTGCTGGGCGAGAACGGGCCGCTGATATGGCGAAAAGCCAACGGCATAGACAATAGCCCCGTGGTGCCTTATTCGGAACAGAAAAGTATGAGCAGCGAAACCACCTTCGACAAAGACACCACCGACATTGAAATGCTGAAACGCAAACTGATCAAGATGGTGGAGAAGCTGGCTTTTGAGTTGCGCAAATCGGGCAAAGTAACCGGTTGTGTGACGCTCAAGCTCCGCTATTCCGATTTCCAGACCCACACCTTCCAGAGCCGTATAGAATATACCGCCTCCGACCACGTGCTGCTGAACAAGGTGCTGGAACTCTTTAAGAAGAACTACTCCCGCCGTGTGCTGATACGCCTGATAGGCATCAAATTCAGCAACCTGGTTTCGGGCTTCACACAGATTAACCTGTATGAAGACACCGAAGAAATGATCAACCTTTACCAGGCCATGGACCGCATCCGCAAACGCTATGGGTTCAAGGCAGTCGTACGCAGCATCAACCTGAAACCGAAGCAGGATATTGAAACCATAATATGATCCTGAATGCACATTCATATTATAGCCTAAGATACGGGGTGATCCCTATAGAAGATCTGGTGAAGTCGGCTTTGGAGAACGGCTATGAAGCCATGGCCCTCACGGATATCAACAATTCAACGGGGGCGCTGGAGTTTGTGAGGGTGTGCAACGAAAAAGGTTTGAAGCCCCTGGTGGGAATGGAATTCCGCAAAGGCGACGCATTGCTTTACATTGCCATTGCCCGCAACAATGCAGGTTTCCGGGAGATCAACGAAGTGATGAGCACAAGCAACCTGCAGCAAACCGAACTCCCCACCCGCCCCGACCTGATGCATTGCTACGTGATCTACCCATACGGGAACAAGATACCCGAAAAGCTCAGGGACTACGAATATATAGGCATCAAGCCTTCGCAACTGAAGAAACTGCTGCAGGAGAAAAGCGGCTACAGCGACAAATTCGTGATGCTGCTTACCTGCACCTTTCAGGATTTCAAAGGCTTCGAAACGCATAAGAAACTACGTGCCGTGGACCACAACATACTGCTTTCGCAACTCGAAAGCCTGCAGATAGCTGCCACCGACGAATTCATGCTTTCGGCCCAACAGGTACGTGCGAAATTTGAAGCTTATCCCCACATCATTCAAAACACCGAAAAACTGATAGCCGATTGCAATTTCACCTTCGATTTCGCTACCGTCAAAAACAAGAAACTCTATACTTCCAGCGCTTACGACGACAAACTGCTGCTCGAGAAACTGGCCCTAGATGGCATGAAATACCGCTACGGTTCGCGCAACAAGGTGGCCAAAGAAAGGATAGTAAAGGAACTTGAGATCATAGACAAGCTGGGTTTCTCGTCTTATTTCCTGATAGCCGCCGACATCGTCCGCTATTCCATGCAATGCGGGTTCTATCATGTGGGCCGTGGCAGTGGCGCCAACAGCGTGGTAGCCTATTGCCTGCGCATCACCGATGTATGCCCCATTGAACTTGACCTGTATTTCGAACGTTTCCTGAATCCCAAACGCAAATCGCCCCCCGATTTCGACATTGATTACAGCTGGAAGGAACGCGACCATGTGATTGAATACATCTTTAAACGCTACGGCCGCGAACGTACCGCCCTGCTCGGCGCCATGAATACCTTTAAGGACCGCTCCATCATTCGCGAGATGGGCAAGGTATACGGACTGCCCAAAGAAGATATCGACCGCCTGATCAAATTCCCTGATTCGCCCCTGAATCAGAACGACATTTGCCTCGACATCATGCGACACTACAGCGCCATAGAAGATTTCCCCAACCTGCGCAGCATTCATGCCGGTGGCATTTTGATATCCGACGAGCCCATCACCTGCTACACCGCCCTCGACCTGCCTCCCAAGGGTTTTCCCACCGTGCAGTTCGACATGTACCTGGCCGAAGATATAGGTTTCGAGAAACTCGACATATTGAGCCAGCGTGGTATTGGGCACATAAAAGATGCCGCCGATATCGTTTACCGCAACCGGGGTATCAAAGTGGATGTGCACGAGGTTCAGAAGTTCAAAGCCGACAAGCAGGTGCAGCAGCAACTGAAGTCGGGCGATACCATTGGCTGTTTCTATATCGAAAGCCCTGCCATGCGCGGATTGCTGAAAAAGCTTCATTGTGACAATTACCTTACCCTGGTGGCTGCCAGTTCCATCATTCGTCCGGGAGTGGCCCGAAGCGGTATGATGAAGGAGTTTATCCACCGTTTCCATCATCGCGACGATTTCACCTACCTGCATCCCATCATGGAAGAACAACTGAAGGAGACCTACGGCGTGATGGTCTACCAGGAAGATGTGCTGAAGGTGGGGCATCATTTCGGTGGCCTCGACCTGGCCGATGCCGATGTATTGAGGCGCATGATGAGCGGCAAATCGCGCAACAAAAAGCATCTGGAAGAAATAGCCGATAAATATTATGCTCATTGTCGTTCGATGAATTATCCCGATACGCTGAGCCGCGAAGTGTGGCGACAGATTGAATCCTTTGCCGGCTACAGTTTCAGCAAGGCCCATTCGGCCAGCTATGCGGTGGAGAGTTTCCAGAGCCTCTTCCTGAAAACCTATTATCCGCTTGAATTCATGGTGGCCGTGATCAACAATTTCGGGGGATTTTACTCTACCCGGGTTTATGTAAACGAGGCCCGCAAGGCAGGAGGAACCATTCATCCGCCCTGCGTGAACAAAAGCACCGTGCTGACCACGGTCTACGGCAGCGATGTGTACCTGGGCTTCATCCATATCAAATCATTGGACGGCTCAGTGGCCGAAACCATAGTGAACGAACGCGAAAACTACGGTGAATATCTGAGCCTGGAAGATTTCATCAACCGCACCCACACCGGCATTGAGGCGCTGAAGATACTGATACGTGTTGATGCTTTACGGTTTACCGGAAACAACAAACGCGAACTGCTGTGGCAGGCGCATATGCTGTTCGACAGCGAAAGGGCCAAACACCAGGAAAGAAACCTGAAGATGTTCACCGTGGCCCTGCCACAATGGGAACTGCCCGAACTGGTACACAACCCCATTGAAGATGCTTACGACGAGATGGAGTTCCTGGAGTTTCCCGTTTGCATGACGGCTTTCGACCTGCTGAAGACCAAATACAGGGGTGAATGTAAGGCGGCTGATATGCTTGGTCATCTGGGCAAAAAGGTGCGCATGCTGGGCAATTATGTCACCTACAAATGGGTGCGGACGGTAAGGGGTGATACCATGGCTTTCGGTACTTTTCTGGACGAAGACGGCAACTTTTTCGATACGGTTCATTTTCCGCCTTGCCTCAAGGCATACCCTTTTAGCGGAGGCGGGGTGTATCTGCTGCTGGGCAAGATAGTGGAGGATTTCGGATTCCCCAGCATGGAGGTGGAGAAGATGGCGAAGCTAGAGGTGTATACGGATCCCAGAATTGCATAAAAGCAATCAGCGACCGGTAATTATCATTCGGCAGACTTTAATCAAATATCTCCAAATAAAAATAAGGGCTTATTTCAGTTTATAAAACAACCCCAGTTCAAGGCCTGCATTAAAAGGCCTGATACTATATCCGGCAGCACTGCGGGTGGTCATATAATAGGATGCAGTAGGAGAAATCTTTAGTTGCCATTTCTTGCTGAAGGAATATATCAGATTGATGCTCCCAATGGTCTTAATGTGTGAGCCACCATCATGATTTCCATAAAACTGCTTAACGAATTCATGGGTCTGCCAATCGTAAACCGTTTCGGAAGTGATAAAAAAGGGAGCAATACCCAATCCAAATCCTGCTGAAAGCTTCTTTGTTTCAATAGCCAATACATTTACTTTAAAAAGAAAGGCAATGGTAGAAGTTCTCAAAGAAACATTAACCGTATTCATGTAATCCAGATATCTCTCAACATACGTAAAAGTAGTATCAACAACTACCTCTCTGTTATGAATGGAAGGTATATTGGTGAATCTGTCATTTTCCTGAGAGTATTGCACAGCAAACTCGAAAAGCAGATTTCTATACTGATACAAAAAACATAAACCTTCCGTGTAACCCCATCCAGCTTTATGTTCCGCGGAAGTGAACTTTTCACCTCTAACCCCACCTCCAATCGAACTGCAATTATCGATGATGGAGGAAGTGATACCAATACTATAGGAGTTAGTCTGCAGGCTGTCCTGTGAAAAACTACTGCTATTACATGAAACAAAAATCAGGAAAATCAATATCAGTTTCCTCATCACACTATGTCATTTCAGGTTGATAAGGGCAAAGATAAATAATTGATTTGCGTTTTGATTATTATATTTTATAATCTCGCTGGAAAAATGATAAAACTGCATAGCTGAAACTATTAATAAAATAGCTACTATGCTGCTTACCGGGCAAAGAAAAGCCCTCCACAATATCGCAGAGGGCTTTGAGATAATATTTTAATTCATTGAAGCAACTGACCCAAAGAAATCAGCTTCCTTAGGGGTAGGTAGCATACAAAATATTACCCCAAGCATAGCAGAAATTGTTGGTGGTGATGGTAGCAGTTATATCCTGTATACCATACCAATCGTTAGGGCCAGGAGAGGAACTATTACCGTCACCGTTTGTATCACCACCGTGTACATCATCGAAATAACTGGTAAAATACACTCCACTCAGATCATGGCCTTCAATGCTTGAAGTAGCATCGAACAAAGAAATTTTGTTATAGCCAATAGCAGGCAGGTCGACAATTTTAATAATTACATCGGCAGCTAGTATCAGTTTCATTCCATCTCCAATAGCCAGAGATCCGGTCAGCACGAAAGGAACTTCCGTTTCCGTCCAGCTTACGTCTGTTGTAGCTTCGTTGCCTTCGCTTGTAATAAATATCCCGTTCAGGTCATTCTTCTCGGCAGGATTGGCTGGATTATGAAAAGTATTACTATTATCAATGCTTAAAAATGGGTTCAGAAATAAAGGCTTAACGTTGCCATAGAAAACGGAATTTGTAATACTAAAACTTTGGTTATTACAATAACGGGCATCAACAACTCCATAGCCTATGATAGAAGTTTCGCCACCGCAGTATGCAAACGTACAGTTATCAATGATACCGTATAATGACTGAAATTCAAGAGTAGGTTGACCAGTGCCAACACTTGGACCTTCGCCGCCATACATAAATGTACAGTACTTAAACTGACAGTCATTTGAATTAATAATAATACCACCCCAATCACCACGAACGGGTGAAGAAGCGCTTCCATCAGCATTGTTATCACCCCCATGGGTATCATCTTTGTATGATGTAAAAACAATAGGCTTTGCAGCTGTACCAATAGCAATTATTTTACCCGAATTGCCGACCTGAATTGCATTATCGTAAGCAATGTCTTTGAACTTTACAATGGTGCCGGGTTCGATGGTAAGTGTGCTGCTTACACTGATCTGGGTTGTGCTGATGACATAAATATGACAGGCATCCCAGACGGTAGGTACATCAATATCCGTGGTCACCTCAACAACAGTTGGAGTGCAAGGATTATTAGGATCTTCCGGCGGAGTATTGTCCTTTTTCTTGCAGGATGATACAGCAACAACTATAAACAAAGAAATTGCGAATAGTGAAAATAGTTTGAAAAGTGTTTTCATAGTAATGGTTTAAGAGTTATGTTTCCTACTCGTTTGGCTTTTCGGTTTCGGCCTCCGAC
>CAZRFL010000099.1:0-14385 GCA_964599365.1 uncultured Bacteroidales bacterium | reverse complement strand
ACTTCGATTTTTTACGTTTTTTCCACATTAAAATTGTTAATAAACAAGACGTAAGATGAAATTACCTAAAAAATAACCGGAATATGCCGCTTGCGTTCAGTAGAAAATCCCTTAAATCGGCCTTCTACTCCGTTCTTTTATCTATCTGATATTTGTTGCGATCGTTGGAATTACGCGATATCATCTCGGCAAGAAAACCACTAAGAAACAACTGGGTTCCCAATATCATGGCTGTGAGCCCAAAATAAAAGTACGGACTGTTAGTCACCAAAGGAGCCTTTACACCAATAGCACCTATTAAAACAGCGGCAGCAAATCCAATTATAAATAGAATAGTTCCCAGCCCACCGAATAAATGCATAGGCCGTTTGCCGAATTTTGAAACAAACATGATAGACATTAGATCAAGAGGGCCATTAACGAAACGGTTCATGCCGAATTTCGTGACACCATATTTGCGTTTACGGTGTTCAACCACTTTCTCGCCTATCTTTTTAAAACCCGCCCATTTGGCGATCACGGGAATATAGCGATGCATTTCGCCATAAACTTCTATACTTTTCACCACATTTTTGCGATAAGCCTTAATACCACAATTATGGTCATGCAGTTTTACACCCGACATTTTACTGGTCATCCAGTTGTAAAATTTCGAAGGGATATTCTTGGATAGAGAAGGATCGTGGCGAACTTTTTTCCATCCGGAAACCAGATCATATCCTTCTTCTTTTATCATTTTATAAAGCCCGGGGATTTCGTCAGGGCTGTCTTGCAAATCGGCATCCATGGTGATAACAACACTACCCTGAACGGCTTCGAAAGCTACATTCAAAGCCGCTGATTTTCCATAATTCCTGCGAAATTTTATCCCCTTAATTTTGGGATCCTTTTCATGAAGGTTTTCAATAATACTCCATGAACTATCAGTACTTCCATCATCAACCATGACAATCTCATACGAAAGATTGTTATCGTCAGCAACCCTTTGAATCCAGGCGGTTAATTCCTGAATTGACTCTTCTTCGTTATAAAGTGGAATTACAATTGATACGTCCATTTGAGTAGGTTCTAATTAAAATACTTCGCTGATCTTTTCTTTTTTGCGGACAAATAACGCAGAAATTGCACCAATTATTGCAGTCATGAAAATATTATTCGTTAGATTTCGGATAATCATGGACCCAGTGCTTCCCGACATTACCTTCTTAAGTGCTTCTTCTTTGGCATCATCAGGTATATAAGCATTATCCTGAATCATTTCTGCGGCTTTTAGCATTTCATTAGCTGCCCGTGCAGGATCAAATAAATAGTAAAATACAAGTTGATACAAAAACATTACCAACACATAGACCAATGCCATAAGCAGACAAAAGAGAATTGCTTTTCCATACTTCATGTGTCCATCGAGATATTTATTCCTGTAATTTCTTCCTCCAGCAATAAAGAAAATAAAATACAGAGCTAAGAACACTAAAAATAACAATAAGCCCATCATCATTCCCATATTTGAGAAATCAAATACATAAAAAAACAAATCTATTAGCATAAACGCTCCGGCCATCATCAGGCCAAAAGTTACAGCACTTTTTAGGAAATCTTTATTTGCATTCATAATCGTAAGGTTATTATCAAAAACAAAATTAATATAAATTGCCTTGTTCCAAGATTTTTTTTTACTTTTGCAGCGGGTAAGTCTTATACGACCAGCTCCCGTGAACTCCCCCAGGTCAGGAATGAAGCAAGGGTAATCGGTTGTAGCGGTGCGATATAAGTAGCTTACCCATTTTTCTTGTACCCATGTTAATTAAAATATATCCTCAAAATCCGAACGAGAAGCATTTAAGCCCCGTAATAGAATGCCTCAACAACAGCGGTATTGTGATATACCCTACCGATACCGTGTATGGACTTGGCTGCAACATCTATAAGCCCAAAGCCATTGAGCGTATTGCCCGCATGAAAGGTATCAGCATGGAAAAAGCAAACTTTTCATTTATTTGCTATGATCTAAGCAATCTTTCAGAATACTGCAAACCTATACCCAATAATATTTATCGACTGATGCGGAAAGCTTTGCCCGGCCCGTTTACATTTATTTTGGAAGCCAATAATAATGTGCCCAAAATATTTCACAGTAAGAAAAAGACCATCGGTATACGTGTACCAGACAACAATATAGTTCGTGAAATGGTAAGATTATTAGGCAACCCCATCATGTCAACATCTATTCATGATGATGATGTGATAGTCGAATACACCACCGATCCGGAACTTATTCACGAGAATTTTATTAAGCTGGTGGATATTGTGGTTGATGGAGGTTATGGCGACAACGAAGCATCTACTGTGGTAGATTGTACTTCGGGTGAAGCAGTGCTGGTTCGACAGGGCAAAGGCATTTTGGAAGACTATTTATAACTATCCTTATATGGTGGACAACATTTTAAATCTCATTCCTGATAATATTACAGAGGAAATCACCACCCTGCTTCATACATCGGATAAGATCAGGATAGAGCGTATTGTTTCGCAAGGACAAACTTCGCCCGCAGAAGGCTGGTATGATCAGGATGAAAACGAATGGGTGATTTTGCTTGAGGGTATGGCAGGTATAACTTTTGAAGATTCTCCTGAAATACTTCTAAACAAAGGAGACTATTTATTTATAGAAGCTCACAGAAAACACAAGGTGAGTTTTACGTCACGAAAACGCAAATGCATTTGGTTGGCAATATTTTTTCAATAAACATAAAGATTCAAGAGTCAAACCCATAAAAACCTTAATCATGGACAAAGATTTCATATTAAAACCCGAAGACATTAAGGATCTCATCCCACCTATGGGATTTTGCCTGGTATCTAATCAGATCACTATGGATGGATTGAAAGTAGGGTTTATGTATCGCGAAACTGTGATCGACCGTAACGACAGCGGATGGAGATTCCTTTCTGGAACCGAAACCCAGGAATATGCCGATGACCCAGCTACCAGTAAAGTCATGGAAGTAAATACTGTTGCCAATTATGATGCAACTATTATTCCTTATCTGAAAAATAAACCTGGTACTGCCCTCGAAAGATTAGAAGGCACAGATGAATTTGTAATCTACGAAGAGGATTGATTTTATAGTTTACAGAACAACTATCCTTTTAACAGTGCGCGAATCGCCTGATTCCATTACACAGAAATACACTCCAGCAGCAAGACCTTCCGTATTCCAGTTCAATTCATAGTTTCCGTACTCTTTTGAACCTTCGAACAAAACGGAATGGCAACGTCCGTAATAGTCAACAATGTAAATCTTTACAGGTTTGCCTGCATCAGTAACCGAATATTGTATGTTAGCCGAATTTATCACAGGGTTGGGATATACCAAACTAATACCATTAGCTGAGATTGAATTTGCTTCTGATATTCCTGTAGAGCCAACGGGAGGACTTCCTGCTTCAACCCAAGCATTGTAAATGAGTTCGGCAAGCGCATGAGAGGCATTTTGAAACATAGAAATAGTAAAATTCCTAGTTTTATTCCAAAGAGCCGATTTGTAGGTCGAAGAATAATAATTTGTAGACTGGCTGTAAGCATAATCATCAGCCACAATTATTGAATCAACATACTGGTAATTGTGATAAAGGTAATTGAATACGTACTGATTCACATTTGGGATTATTTTAACCGTATCACCATTGTAAACTATTTGGGAATTATAGCCACTGATCATTGTCGATTCGTAGCGAGAGTGAATTCCATCATTTCCGGTAGTCTGTCCGTCATAGTTCTTTGTAATATGCAGCGGCATGTGACCATCAGCGACATAATGCCCCAGATCAGCAGCAAAAAACATGGCTTTGGCCCAGTTGTAATTCTGGAATGCATGTTTCAGCGAGTCGTAGGTAGCCAAAGTCGACCAAGGCAAAGTCCCCTGATTGGTAACCCAAATTGCACCATTCTGAGCCACTATCGAATCCCAGGTTTGTGGAATGTGTCCCGTCAGGTTGAAACTGGCGTAATTGTCAATATCGATATAATGTTTTGGGCTTTCGGTAGGATCTGTTGCCTTGCGGTCGTCAGCATCCGAAGCATGGTCGGCCAAGTATTGAGGCCAGACCGCGAACTGTGCCATTTGTTGAAAAAAAGATAAGGATACATTATTGCTAATTTTATAATGTCCTGTCGACCCCCAACTAATAAGTAATACAGCAACCGCAACAATCGTCAAACCAGAAAGAATACGTTTTATCATCAGAAAAACTTTCTACAAAATTATAAATAAAATTCGGGATTTGTGTTAATGATACTATAATAGCGAAGGATTTAGCAAATCATCAGATGTTTTGTCGGGTTCTTCATAAAAACTTTCTTTGCCTGGGTAAAAATATTTTTCGCGGGCCAATTCTGTATTGAAAGTAAAATAGCTCACCAACGATTGTGCACAAAGTTCGTTTGCTGTGTTATAGATTCCCGCATCGATTACCACTATGTTCCTTTTAATCTCATGAACTTTGGCACGCAGCGTAATCAGAGGTTCGGTCATGAAGACCGGTTTAAGAAAACGGGTTTGCATTTGAGAGGTAACTCCAGCTGTACCTAATTTAGCTTGTACCACCCAACTGGCTATTTCGTCCAACATGGTAGCCTGTATTCCGCCATGCAACACATTTTTATATCCCTGAAACGCTTTGATGGGTTTCCAATAGCAACACATATATTCTCCCTCGTCCACAAACTCCATCCTAAGTCCATCCATATTATTGGGGGAACATCCAAAACAATTGTATCCCTCCATTTGTGTATAAGGATTTCTAAGTTTTTTCATGAAAAATTTTTGTACAAAATTAGCACTTGTTATTGGTTTACGAAAATTAGCATTAATTTTACAGCAGATATGCGTAGATTCATGAAGCAGCTTTTAATACTCCTAAGCATTGTAATACTAACTTTCCCCTCTTGTAAATCCAAGTACCTTTCTACACCACAAAAAATCTCAACTATAAAAAAAATGGAGCCAATGTTGGGAACATGGGTTACATATAGCACTGTTTATAAAGTTGTTGAGATATGGAAAAAGGTCAACGACACCACCCTGAGTGGCCGAAGTATCATGATTATGTCAGGTGATACATTACTGAACGAAGTCATGAGTATTCAACCCAGTCCAAGATATATCTTCCTAACCTCAAGAAATTTATCAGTTGCCGATTCAGATATCGAAAGCTATCAACTCACCAAACTCAAGTCGGATAAGATAATATTTGAAAAAGCGACATCAGACAAACCTGACAACATTACCTATAATTTTATCACACCCGAAACCATGAGAATTTTGATTCAAGCTGAGGGAAAATCGATTGAAAGTTATAACATGAAAAAAATTATTAAAAAGTAGTTGTTAGCAAAAAGAATATTTAATTAGGCTAACTTCTGAAAAAAAATTAATTTTGCACCTCCAAAAAAATAAACATGGCCAAAAAAACAGATAAAACAGAAGAAAAAATCGCAGCAGTAGAGCACGCACTTGATAAAGGCGAACAATTTTTTGAAAAAAATAAGAATTTATTATTTTATATCCTTTTAGGAATAATCGTTATTGTTGGCGGATTTTTTGCCTACAACAGATGGATACTTGGCCCCAAACAGATAGAAGCACAGGCTCAGATGTTCTATGCAGAACAATATTTTGAGAAAGATTCTTTGAAACTTGCCATGAATGGCGATGGCACTAATCCTGGTTTTATTCAAATCGTTGATGAATACGGCTCCACCAAATCAGGCAACCTGGCCAGATATTATTTGGGTATTTGTTATTTAAAAACTGGAGAATTTCAAAATGCAATAGACAACCTCGAAGACTTTAGTTCTGATGATCATATAATTGGCCCAATGGCACTCGGAGCAACCGGTGATGCATATTTGGAACTAGGCAATAATGAAAAAGCTCTTGAAAATTATTTGAAAGCTGCCGAAAAACAAAATAACGACTTCACTGCACCAATGTTTTTGATGAAAGCTGGATGGGCTTACGAAATTTTGGGACAATACGACAAAGCTATCGAAACATACGAAAAGATACAGAAAGAACACTTTAAAAGCTTCGAAGCACGTGATATCGAAAAATACATAGCCCGTGCAAAAGGATTAATGGGAAGCAAATAATTGCTTATGAGCAAAAAAAAGCAAAATCTCTCTGAATTCAACGCTTTTTCACATTCTCTATCCTCCTCAACACGATTTGGCATTATTGTTTCAGAATGGAACCCTGAGATAACAGATGCTTTATGCAATGGGGCTGTTGACACTCTGACAGAGCAAGGTTTTCAGAAAAAATCCATTCTTACTCACAGAGTTCCTGGTAGTTTTGAACTTCCATTAGGAGCTCAATATTTACTCGAAAATGCTGAAGTGGATGCGGTCATATGTCTGGGGTGTGTTATACAGGGTGAAACCCGCCATTTCGAGTTCATTTGTCAGGCTGTTAGTCAGCAAATATCCCGCCTAAACATTGATTATAACATTCCGGTTATCTTTGGTCTGCTTACTACTGATAATTTCGAGCAGGCTAAAGCTCGTGCAGGTGGCAAACATGGTAACAAGGGTGTTGAAGCCGCTATTGCAGCTATTAAAATGTTACAGCTAAGGGATAGCGTTTTCCCAAAAATAGAATCATAGCAAAGCCTTTTTTCATGAAAGATGTACGCATTGTTTTTATGGGTACTCCTGAAATTGCGGTTGAATCGCTTCAAAGTATCATTCAGTATAATTATGAAGTGGCTGCAGTAGTTACTTCTGTTGACAAACCAGCCGGTAGAGGATTAAAAGTACATGAATCAGCTGTCAAGCAATTTGCATTAAAGCACAATGTAAGAGTACTTCAACCTGAAAACCTTTCTGAGGCAAGTTTCATTGAGGAACTGAAGCAAATTGCTCCCGACCTGATTATAGTAGTTGCTTTTCGCAAAATTCCTGATGAAGTACTAACGATAGCAAAACTTGGGTCCTTTAATCTTCATGCCTCCTTATTGCCCCAATATCGTGGCGCAGCTCCGATAAATTGGGTAATCATTAATGGTGAAACCCGGACAGGGATGACCACATTTTTACTAAATAGTAAAATTGATGCGGGGGACATTCTGTTGAAACGACCTATTGAAATCCCAGTGTCCTGGAATGCAAGCGATCTTCACGACCGCATGACGACTTTAGGTGCCGACATGGTTATTGAAACCATTCAATTGCTGGTCGAGGGGAGATTTGAGCCAATCATTCAGGACAAGTTGACACCTGACCCCACTTCGTTAAAGAAAGCTCCAAAGATCTTTCGTGAGCATTGCAGAATAAATTGGAATTCTCCAGCACAACAGATACAAAATCTTATCAGGGGCTTAAGCAATAAACCAGGAGCATTCACCGAATTACTCTCACCGGAAGGGACTCTTTACACTGTGAAAATTATTGCATCAGAGTATTTTACCGATGATAAGGTTCACGTTTTCGGGGAAATTGAAACTGACAATAAAAATTATTTAAGAATTCACTGTCTCGACGGATACATTGGTATAAAAGAGTTACAGCTCTCCGGAAAAAAACTAATGAGTGTTGAAGAGTTACTCAGAGGTTTCAAGTTCAATTACCTTTGGCAAACAAGGTAAGCCCATCAAAAAACGTCAAGAAGCCCCGTCAAACATCAGAAGTTATTAACAAACTCCCACTTTTATCAACAAAATCGGGCTTTTAAGAGCGTCATACTTGCATTTTCTCAAAAAATTATTACCTTTGTAGAATTATTAAGTTAAAAAAAATTGTTTAACATTTAATTAAAATTTGAACCATGAACAAAGCTGAATTAATCGAAGCAATGGCTGGCGAAGCCAAAATTACCAAGGCAGATGCAAAAAAAGCATTAGACGCTTTCATCAAGGCTACCTCTACCACACTGAAAAAAGGTGACAGAGTTGCTTTAGTTGGATTCGGATCATTCTCAGTTTCTAAAAGAGCTGCTAGAAAAGGCCGTAACCCACAGACCGGAAAAGAAATTAAGATCGCTGCTAAAAAAGTAGTGAAATTTAAAGCTGGTGCTGAATTAGCTACTAAAGTTAAGTAACATTGCTCCAAAGCATGATTAAGTCCCGAAGCAATTCGGGACTTTTTTTTTACTATGACAAAACACGAATACAACCAACAACTTGTTGTGTACTTATCAGGATTTGTAACTGAAGCCCGGCTTAACAGATTCAATTCTGTAATAAAAAACCGCACCAGACATATAACTGTTGCTCTCGAAAATATCTACCAATCTCATAATGCAAGTGCGGTATTGCGCTCATGCGACTGCTTTGGAGTTCAGGATGTGCATATCATCGAAAATGAATTCAAATACGAGGTAAATGATGACATTGCATTGGGATCATCCAAATGGCTGACATTATATCATTACAGCGAAGAAGAAAATAATACAAGGGCCTGTATCAACCGACTGCGAACCGAAGGCTACAGAATAGTAGCCACGACACCCCATAAGCATGATTGCACAATAGAGGAATTACCTGTTGACACGAAATTGGCACTCTTTTTCGGCACTGAGCTCAATGGCATAAGCCAGAATATCATGGATGAGGCAGATGAATTTGTTAAAATTCCCATGTTTGGATTTACCGAAAGCTTTAACATTTCAGTTTCGGCGGCACTTTCATTATACGAACTGACCACCCGTTTAAGAAAATCAAATACAGAATGGAGTTTAACTAACGAAGAGAACGCAGAGATCAAATTACTGTGGCTGAAAAACTCTATAAAAGATGCAGAACTTCTGCAAAAAGCATTCAATAAAAAATTACCTGAAATTTTTTAAATTTTCTATGAACAATTTTCATACTTTTGCAACTCAAAATAAAAAAGAAAAATAATGGGAAAAGGCGATAAAAAAACCAAAAAAGGCAAAATCTCTATGGGTAGTTACGGTGTTAGAAGACCGAAAAAAGATAAAAAATATGTAGCTCCCGAACCTGTAAAAGAAGTTAAGAAAAAAGATGTTGTTGTTGACGCGAATATTGCAACTGAAGATAAACCAAAAAAAGCAAAAAAAGTAGCTGCTCCTAAAGATGAAGCGGCTGAAGAAAAATCTGCAACTAAGAAAACAACTAAGAAAGCGAAAGAATAATTCAGAGATTAAGTTAAAATAAGCCTTTGATCAATCTCGGACGAGATTTTTATAAATGGTTCCTCTCTCTGCAAAATTCTTAAACATTCCATAACTGGCTGCTGCCGGAGATAATAAGCAAATCTTATTATTTCCGGTATTTTTTTTGGCCTCTGCAACGGCTTGTTCAAAATTACCGGCCAGTACCAGATTCTTTTTTGTCCATTGTTTTGAATTATAAATTTCAAACATCCTTTTTCCGGCATCGCCAATAAAAATCAGGTTTCGCACTTCGCTCTTCGACAGATAATCCATCAAACCATCATAATAAATCCCTCTATCGAAACCACCCAATATTAGGGTATCAACATTCTTCAAAGCCTCAACTGCTGCAATAGTTGCTTCCGGAATGGTCGAAATAGAATCATTATAGAATTCGACTCCATTGAACTTGCCAACAAATTCCAAACGATGTTCGAGCGGCTTAAATGTCAAAATTGGACGCATTAGATCTATAAGATGAATAATATCAACCATCACAATTACGGCATTGAGTGCTGCCAAAATGTTCAGCAGATTGTGTTGGCCTTTAAGATTGATAATAGATGCTATTGGCAGCAAAGCCGTATCTTTTGCCTTTCTGGTTACAATGTTTCCATTGTGCACACAAAATCCATTATGGTCAGAAGATGTTAATGAAAAAGGATAGAAATTGTGCTCAATTCCAGTCATTTCAATCCATTTCAAGATTAGATCATCATCGCCATGATAAATAAAATAATCGTCCGGATTCTGAAACATAGTGATCCTAAATTTAGCTTCCTGATATTTCTCAAAAGATTCATAATGATCGAGGTGTTCCTGAAACAAATTCAAAAGAACAGCAACTTTGGGAGAAATGCTGATCTGCTCCAACTGATGAGACGACAACTCATAAACTATTACCGTCTCCTTATCAATCTGATCAATAAGGTCGAAAGGGGGTATACCAATATTACCAACCAACAAGCAGTTTTGCGTCAAAGAATAAATAATATGACAAATCAGAGATGCAGTAGTGCTTTTCCCTTTAGTTCCCGTCACCCCGATGATCTGATTCCTGTAGAACCTAAAAAACAATTCTGTATGAGAAGTGAATTTAGAGAAATCTACCTCAGGCATATGCTTCAATGAAATCCCGGGACTCTTGATGATCATATCAAACTCATCAAAATGATTCAGGTAATCATTACCCAAATAAAAAGTAACATTACTGTCTTCTGTAAAGGTTTCCAAATCGCGGATGGCAGCATCAGAATCAGCTATCCACAGCATTTTTCTAGGCAATATTCTGCGTAAAAATCTGTAAGTGGATCTTCCTTCGACGCCAAAACCAAGTATCAATATTTTTCTCTCGAAAAAGTATGTTTCTATTCTTTTAAGCATATAGCTTTTCTTTAATAAGGTTCATTTCTTCAGGACTTAAAAAATGTTCACTTTCCACAGGATCTTTAAATACCGATAAGCCCATCTCTCTGTAAAGTTTAAAAGCATCAGCTTTTACATATTTCTGCAGCAAATAGGGAAGATTGTTACCATATTGCTCGACCACTGCGCACAAGGCGATATTAACCTCCTCAATAGTACCTATACATTCGAAGGGTTTCACTTCTTCCCAACCCGTCAGTTGGTCGAAGGCATGCTTAAGGGAGGGTTTGTTGAGCATATCCTCACCAAAAATGCCCAGCAAATCTTCTTTCGAAAGCCAGGGGGCCAAAATAATATAGGCAAACAAGCATTTGGGGCATTGGCAACACCACACATCCGTCTTGCTGCCCACATTACAACTCTTGAAGATTGGAAAATACTTAGGGAAGCCTGCAAAAAGTCTCGCAATCTGTATCTCATACAAGGGCCTCAGAAAACTAAAATAGTTTATGGACCCGGTAATATAATGACCTACATAATAACGAAAATCTGATTCAAACTCATAGCTCTTGGAATATTGATGATTAATTTCTTTTCCGGCCACAGTAGTTTCGTTGGCACTGGCTTCATTGGATAACGCTATATTACGGATCCCAGTAAAAGCTGCTACTAATAATGAAGTAAAGGCAAGCATGGCCGAAAACGGTGTGTGGCCATTCAGAAATCCCATTGCATTCAGTTCGAGCAATTGTTTATCTATACTGCGACTTACGATTATGCTTTCATCTTTAGAAAAACCTGCGACGGCAATGCACTCATCAGTAGCTTTGCGGGGATTGATCACCATCGGAATCACTTTGGATTGACCTTTAAGCAACTCCAGCGAAACGACTGAATCCTTGCCCCCACCAATGGGAACCATATAAAAATTGTTAGTCTCAAGGCTCATTATCCCTGGAAGTGGCTCACCTTCGCACACTATATCCATAAAACTGTCCTGATCAGTCTCAATATGATTCAGATAAAAGAATTCACCCAAACCATTAAAATAAAGTTTCTTCCACCAGCGTTTCTGATCGTCGGTTAACTGGTATGGTTTAATAATTACCTTCCTCGGACATGCAGCCTTCCAATAACTTATCAGTTCAACCATCCCCATGTGGAAAACCAGATTGCGGAGTAATTCATCAGGTAATTTTTCGATATGATAAAAATCTCTTGAGGGTATCCTTATCTTAGGACTGAAAGAGTATTTGCCATCCAAAGAAAACAAAAATGTAATATCGAAATTCACTGAATCAAAAGAAAAACTAAAATCCTCAAAAGAAAAAGTAGCATATGTATCACGCAACTCAAGGTACTTTTGCCTATTTTTGTACGAAATCATGAAGATGGTATTATTTTTGTCGAAAGTTCTTTTGTACAAAAATAAGGTTTAATATAGTATTTTGGCAAGTTGCCATAAAAATAACGACAGTAAAAAGATAATAATGTCAGTAACATTGCCACCGGAACAAGGAAGAATTTTGATCTCCGAACCTTTTTTAAAAGACTTCTATTTTAAAAGGTCTATTGTTCTTTTGGCAGAGCACAATAAAGATGGCACTTTCGGATTGGTATTGAATAGAACGACTGATTTAAAACTTTCCGAAATTCTGACTTCTTCCGAGTTTAAAATACCGGCTGAATTCGATAGCAAAATATACATAGGCGGACCCGTAAAAACCGATAGTCTTTTCTTTATTCACACCAGAAGCGACGTGATTAGCAATAGCCTGAAAATTATGGACGGCATTTATTGGGGAGGGAATATAGACGAACTGGTGAGGCTGATGTATGAAAAGACATTGAAGCCTGAAGAGATCAGGTTTTATGCTGGTTATTCGGGCTGGGAACCCAAACAACTGGACCGGGAACTGGAAGAGCAATCTTGGGTGGTAGCTCGCACCACAGCAGCATTCTTATTGAAAAATTCTCCTGAGATATTATGGAAGAAAGCAGTACTCAACCTGGGAGAAGATTATAAAGAATGGATCAATTATCCTATTGATCCGCAGATGAATTGAGGAATTTATTGTCATTTGTGGTCATTAGCTTCGTGTCATTTATGGTCATTCATAG
This sequence comes from uncultured Bacteroidales bacterium, assembly GCA_964599365.1. Taxonomy (GTDB): domain Bacteria; phylum Bacteroidota; class Bacteroidia; order Bacteroidales; family CAIWKO01; genus CAIWKO01. The sequence goes on along the minus strand of CAZRFL010000099.1, from coordinate 1,723 downwards.
TCATTAATCGCCATTAGTTGTCATTGATGGTCATTAATTGTTATTAATAGCCATTAATTGCAATAAAATAAATACCCCATTAGCTAAATGCTATTTGAAAACAGGGATGATTATGCTTTAATCATTATCAATCAGCAAATTTACACACAAATATATTCCCAGATAAAGTTTGTTATAGACTAGTTCCGCTCATGCGAAACTAGTCTATACAACATTATAGAAGGGTTTCGCACTGCAGGGACTATCCTATACAACATTACAGACGTGTTTCTGACGCGAGAAAATGGCTGATACAACACTAAACGGGCTACAGCAGACTCAGCCTCTCCAAAAGAGTCCTGCGGACCGTCGAAATATAAAACAAAACAATGCCTCCAATAAGAAAATATAAGAAAGGACTTTCCGGATGAGTTCGTCTGACGGGTCGGAATTCTAAAATATTACCTACTCCTTTAAGTAAGTCTTTGCCACAAACCAGGGATCAATATAGGCATCGCTATGCTTGGATGGCATCAGGTAAAGGCTGCCTTTTTCTTTCACCACCTTAAAATCCAGTTGATGCATCCATTTCTTGCCCTCACCCCAAACTTTGGTTACCACAATTCCACTCGATGCATTATAGGATTCTATACTAAAACCAAAAATGGTATAATTATTCACCTTATAATCGGCAATATTAATATTATTCTGACTGATGTACGAGGGTGCAATACAGTCCATCATCTCCTGTCGTTTTGGACCATCTTTTTGATCCATGTAACTCAGAAATTTTATTACGTACTTCTCAGCCTCGCTGCTATTTGACACCTTGGTGGTTTTACAAGAACTAACCAAAAAAACCAGCAAGGTCAATGCCATTAGTGTCTTCTTCATCTTTTTTTTTCACTAAATTACACAGATTTTCGCACGAAAAAAGAATTCCTCCTAAAATGTTTTCACTAATTTTACATTTAAATACGAAATCCTTTGATCAAACTCATACGGCGCATTTTACTGGCTGCACTATTCATAAGCAACACTCATCTCAGCTTCGCACAAAACCTGAATCAAACCATTCGCGGTATGGTAATCGATAATGTTACCCGCCTGCCCTTGCCAGGAGCCAATGTAATTCTGCTCAACACCAATCCAATTGTTGGGGTTACGACGGATGCCAACGGAAAATTCCGTCTGGAGAATGTGGCCGTGGGAAGACAAAGCTTGAGCGTAAGTTTTCTGGGCTATGAAGAATATCTATTGAAGAATATAGAGGTCAGTTCGGCCCATGAGATGGTGCTGACCATAGAACTGACTGAAAAGATCTATACCAGCAAAGAGGTAGTGATCACGGCCGAAAACAAAAAGCAGAACACCATCAACGAAATGTCGGTCATCAGCACCCGTCAGTTCTCTGTGGAGGAAACCAACAAATATGCCGGTGCCTGGGGCGATATATCGCGCATGGCAACGAGCTTCGCCGGGGTCTCTGCTCCTTCCGACGAAAGAAATGACATTGTGGTGCGTGGCAATTCACCCATGGGCATTTTGTGGCGTTTGGATGGTATTGAAATTCCCAATCCCAATCATTTTGCCGAAGTGGGCAGTTCGGGCGGCGCCATCAGCATGATCAACACCAATCTGCTCGACAATTCTGACTTCTCCAGTGGCGCCTTTGCTCCCGAATATGGCAACGCCACTTCCGCGGTATTCGACCTGAAGCTTCGCAACGGCAACAACGAAAAGC
>CAZRFL010000098.1:5208-15043 GCA_964599365.1 uncultured Bacteroidales bacterium | reverse complement strand
AGTAATTGACGGTGATAGTTCTGAATTTATTAGACTTGAAAGTGACTATCAATTTAGTATGAAACAATGGAAAGCTAATAAGGCAGCGTATGATTTGAACGATCCACTTCCTGGAATGGATAAGCCAAAGTTTGTATCACCACCTGAACTAATTGCAGGTAAGGTATTAGTTAAAGACAAAGTAGCATATTGTCCTGTATGTGGTGAAGAGCTATATGCAAGTTGTCATTAGGAGACAGAGAATGAGATACAAATACAAGAAGATTGATAACAATAGTATAAAAGGTCAGAAGCAAGCCGAGAGATTAGTATCTCGTGGCTGGTACATTTATGAAGTCACCCCTGTGTATATGTACTTACGAAAGGAGATATAAATCATGCAACACGAAAATGTAATACATGAAGAAGACTACAAACATTATCATATCCAAATTGTTTTGGATACTGACTTGATGGAAAGTCCTCGTGAGTGGGAAAATGTTGGAACTATGGCATGTTGGAATAGAAACTACACTCTTGGAGATGAACAACCAAAGTGTAGTCCTGTTGAACATATGCGTAGTTTATTGAGTGATAACTGTGACCAAAGTATTGAACAGTCAGCACAGTTTATTCAATGGATGAAAGAAGAAGATCATGAAGAATATGGAGTATATGAATTCATTGATGAACTTCCTGATAGCTTAGTGTTCGAGTATTTCCAGGAAAACTATTTCGTTCTTGGAATATATGCTTATCAACATGGAGGAATTACTATTCGTTCATCAGGCTTCAGTGATCCATTCGATAGTGGTCAGGTAGGATTTATCTATGTCAATCGTGATAATGCAATGCTTGAATTCAAAGATGACAAAGATAAAATCATTGCTTGTTTAGAGAGTGAGATCAAAACCTATGATGATTATTTGACCGGAAATGTGTTTGGATATTCTGTATACAAAGAGAGTGATGAAGAAGATCATAAGTATGAAGATGATGACAGTATCGAAAGTGTCTGGGGGTTATATCCTGAACATGAAATAGGAAAGAAAGACTATTCATATTGTTTGACAGAAGCAAGAAGTGTTGTTGATTACAAAATAAGGGAAGATGCTCAAGCATCTTGGGAAAGTTTCATCAAATCAGAATGTATCTTAGGAGACTAACATGACTGCTATTGAACATGAAATATCAGATGATGAATATGAGCAAATGCTCAATGATATTTATCCAGAAGATGTAAGTGTGTGTGGTTATAAGCACAGTCAAGGAACACTATTGAAAGAGATTGATCCTATTGCATTTCAGTGTGGTAAGTCAGATGAAATGAAGTGGGAATGTTCAGAGTGTGGCAATGTGTATGATGAAGAAGATGAGGCAGAAGAATGTTGGAAGACTTGTCAGGATGTTGTTGAATGTAACCATTGCGGTGAAACTATTCTTGAAGAGAAAGCATTTCATAATACTGACACAGGTGAATTCTTCTGTAGTATGCATTGCGACAATCTTGCACAGTTATCATCCGATTGAACTCACATATGGGAGATGACGAATGAAATGTGTAGTCAAGAATGGATTTCATGGTACACAAGTAACAATTGACACAGTTCCATTTAGTCGTTTGTCGGATGCTCAAGTAGCAAGGGCACGTAAAGAATTATGTGGAATGAAAGATTGTTCATGTGATCCATTTGCTTATTACGCAGATGACACTGAGTATGTTATTCGGTACGATAGTTCGTCTTATCCAAGACGATACTATGTTGAACCAGCTATACATGAATAAGGAGAATTGAAATGACCAATAAGCAAATATACTGGATGTATCTTATTATAAGAATGATATTCACTTTGATGTTATTTCAGATGAGAGGTATATTGAATGCTATGGAATACGCAGAACAAACATTAGATTTAGTTGGTAAAGAAATGGATGAATACCAAAAAATTATGGACATAAAAGGATAAATAAAATGCAACTAGATCAAGTAGGAACAGTATCAACGACCGTAGCAAACGATGGAACACATACCATTGTAACTTATCATTCCACGCAGGTAGTAAAATTCAACGAGAAGGAAATCATTCTGAATACTGGTGGGTGGAGGTCAGCCACCACAAAAGTGAGGATGAATCAAACTTCTAATCAGTTTGGTTTAGGTTATCAGGTATGGCAAGAACGAGGTGAGTGGTATGTAAAGTGGGAAGATGGGCTTACCCAAACAATGTTGGATGAGACTATTCGATATGAGAGGAATAATCATGGGCGTAACTGATGTACTGCGATTACGACACTTCAACAAGAAATTGTATGAGCAGATGATTATCTGCCCAAAATGCAAAGCAACTCTTTCTCTTGATGACACACAAGAAGATGCAGGAAAAGAGATTGAAGAGTACACTGAGTGCCCTGCCTGTGATGCACAGTTACTTATCACTCGTCTAGTAGTTATTAGGTATTCTTTACAAGGAGTTTAGAAGTGGCTGAAGTACACGTAGACACAGTTATCATCCGATTGAACGATCAGTTCGATATGGAAGTTCGTCATCCCTCTGGTAAAACCTGTGCAATGATTCATGTAAAGGTGGATGCAACAGGTAATACAGTTATCAATTACACCAAAGGTATCCGTGAAGTAGAAGTCAAAGAGATAGCATAGCCGGAAACCCTCATGCCACATGGCTTAGATAAGAGTCTGGGTCATGTGGCATTCTTTCCCAAATGGGATGCAAAATGTTTTTCAGTTTTCTGATAAGGAGATAAGATATGAATTTGGGATCGTACAGTCATCCAGTTATAAAGAAGTCTCAAGAGTTTGTTCCAAGTAAATATCAACAGGCAGGATATGATTGGGTTGATAATGCACAAGGAACAGACAAGACAGCAGTTATGCAAGCTACTGCGGGTTCTGGAAAATCTACCTTCTTGCGTAAGTTATATGAGAGATCAAGTCATAACTACGAACGTATGTTGTTATTGTGTTTCAACAGTAATCCTGCTAAAGAAGCACGTGAAAAGAACCTGGCAGAGATGAACATTCAGAACGTGGACATCATCACATACCATTCATATGGTAATTCTGCCATCCAGAAAGTGTATAAGCCTAAGTTAGATACTCATGGTGAGAAAACAGAAACTCTTGTAAAGAATCAATTAGCAAGTAACCAGAAATTTCTAATCTATCCTATCAAGAAACTTGTTGGGCTATGCAAGGGCAATGCCCAACCCAATCCAAGTAATGACGAATTGTCAGAACTAACAATGACATATGATATTGATTTTGGTGAATACCCACAACAAGACCTAATCCTAAAATCGTATGATATTGTTAGGAGAACTCTTCAAAAGTCTGTTGAGATGGTTGATACCTTGATTGATTTTGATGACATGATATTCATTCCAAACGTATTAGGACTGAAACCAGACAAATACGATCTTATACTGGCAGATGAGTTTCAAGATACTTGCTACGCGCAGTCAAGACTAATTCAATTAGGAAAAGAAGGATTATTAATTGGTTGTGGAGACAAATTTCAAAGTATCTATGGTTTCAGGGGTGCAGACAGTCATGCCATGCAAAATCTAATTACTGAGTTCAATGCTGATACTTTGCCACTATCAATCAGTTACCGATGTCCTTTATCAGTAGCTGATCTTGTTAGATCAGAATTTCCTGAAATTGGGTTTGAAAGTCCTGAATGGGCAAAGCAAGGGTCAGTCTCTGATATGGGCATAGAAAAGGCTCTGGATGCCATGCAGGACGGTGATTTGGTTGTGTCTCGTGTGAACGCTGCACTACCATCCATTGCATTTGCATTGATAAGGAAAGGCAAGACTGCTCGTATCATGGGTAGGGACATTGGCAAAGCACTTGAAGCAATAATCAAGAAACAAAATGCTTATGACATTCCTGAATTGTTCTCAAGGCTTGGTAAGTTACGAGACAAACAGTTTCAGAAGTTTGTAGCTGCTAATCGACCTGATAAAATCCAACAGTTAGACGATCAGATTGAAACCATCTCTGCACTATCTGAAGGTGCTAATACAGTAGGTGAAATAATGACACGGTGTAATACTATGTTCAGTGATGATCGTGTTGGTATCTCTCTTGGAACCATTCATAAGAATAAAGGAAGAGAGGCAGACAATGTTTACATAGCTAGACCAGACCTACTACCACTACCTTTCGTGATGAAGAAAGGAAGTGCTGAAGACATACAAGCTGAGAGAAATTGCAGGTATGTGGCTATCACTCGTGCTAAAGAAAATCTAGTATTTCTACAAGGAGAATTGTGATGAGAATAATTACTACGAAACGAGGATACACGCCTATTGATTCTCGAATAGAGGATGTTGTGGTTGACGAAATAGACCCTGGTTTCTATGCCGATGGTGGACAATTGGAACAGATGAAACAAACCACTGATAGTTTAGCTGAGTTAGTTGGCAGACTATTGAAAGCGTTGTTGAAGAACAAAGCAATTAGTGAGAATGATTGTATCAACATTCTTCGACTTTATGGTTGGGAAAGTGTAAAATTTGAAGATGATAAGGATGATGAAAAATGAGTAAAACGTATCATGGCATGGAAGAAATCAGAAAACTTGTCAAACAACTAAAAGAGTTAGAGAAAGAACGAGACTTACTAGAAATAAATATTGAAGAAATTAGAAAGCAAATAAACAACTATACACAATCTCTCAGTGGTAATCAGTTGTGGAGATTGTTTAGTGATGAATCTATTCCTTTCTAATCTCTGTCTAATCATAATCGTGTACAATATCATATATAAGGAGAAAATAATATGAAAGAAACCTTTACAGAAACAAAGGAAGTTACTGGAGTTGTATATGCTGCAAACCAGGAATACTATGTAATTGGAGTGTCACAAATATGTGACAACGATGGAGTTGATCTTCCTGCTATTGGATGGTTAGCAACTTCATTTACTCCAATCAATTATGAAGTTATCTTACTGGAACCAGATACCACAGCAGTCTATGACTTACCTGTGTTGATTATTGGTGGAACATATATTTCTGGATTGAAGAATGTTCCTACCACCATTCAAGTATTGAAGGAGTTTAGTTGGGATAATGTTGATAGCCCTGATGAGTTGTTTTTGGAATATATGCTTATCAACATGGCTGAAGAATTGAATGCTCTTGATAAGTCTTACGAGACACTATTGGATACCGTGAATACTATTAGTGAGGAGAACTGAAATGAAGTTTACGAAGCAAGTTTACAAGAAACCGTTGACCGGAGTTGGAACTGTTGCTCTTGGTAAGTCCACTTTATCATTTGATCTTGAATACAAAAATGATAAAGGTAAGATGGATAGTGAACACTTCTCTTTCAAGCATTCTGATATTCCTGATGACCTGCCTGACGGTTTCAAGATGAAGAACGGTAAGGAATATTGGTTCAACATCCGTGCAGATGGGTCACAGATCAATAACATCCGTCCGGCATCTGGCACTTTCAAGGTGCATGCAAGTGGTGTGGCTAAAGATCAAGAAGGTAAAGAGTTCTCAGTTATTGAGAAAACTGGCGACTATGGAGCCTACTGCCAGTTTGTGGTAGACCTTGAAGTCTTGGAAGGCAGCAACACTGGTATCACTTACCCACTGTATCTCCCCCTTAGCAATACCAATAAGGGAACTGTGCAGTTGAAGTTTGGGCCTGATGATGAAGGCAATCTCAGCCCAATGGGTAATCCTGAGAAGTCAGCTAACATCCGAAGGCTGTTCGACTTCATTATCTGCTCAGGTCTGGTTGATGTGACCATGCCCTGGAAGGATGAGTATGTAGATGATGTTCAATTGTTCCTGAAAGCATTTGATAAGGCAATTCGTAAGCTGGATGTCACGTTTGAACTGAAAGCTAAGAATGGGTATCCTGATTACATGGGATCAATTGAAACAGAGGATGAAGAAGTAGAGACTGAAGAAGAAGTTGAAGACGAACCAGTCCCTGCCAAGAAGTCTACCAAGAAGGTTGTAGTAGAAGATGACGATGAAGAAGATGAAGACACGGATGCAGATGACGATGAAGATGAACCTGTGGTTCCTGCTAAGAAACGTGACTTCAGCAAGTTGAAGAAGTAAAAGCCCCCAGTCTAAAGTCGCCATCCACAGACGGGTGGCGGGGATTGAAACAGCAAGTTGAAGAAATAGAATCACAAGTATAGACTGGACACAGGGTAGAAATATCCTGTGTCCTTTTATCTAAATGGATAATGAGAGATGAATTATCGGGACGGGTGTTACCATAAAACTTTATTCTTCCCTAAAGAATTAGACCTACTTCCAAAGGATATTGAAGTTCTACACTATTGTGGGTATGCTTTAGAGAGAGCAAGGCAACGTAGAATAATCATTCCTACGTCAGTACATAATTGTTCTATTCCTGAAATACAGATAGAAGGAGGAAAGATAGTAAAAGCTCTATATAGAGCATACCATTCTTCACACTACGATATTTGTTTGGTCATGCATATCATAAACAATAAACCATTTATGGTACGCACAGTATGGTTGAACAATACAACTCACCACATCACACTAGACAAATCAAAGTATGTGATGGCATGACATGGCTAAATCAGATCAAGGCGCTATGTCGTGGGAGCGGTTCTGGGCGTATTTCTCTAGTGATCTATGTACGGATGAGATGAGAGAATGGACATTACAGAATACTTCCATAGTTGATTGTCTAACCGGAACTACGAATGATGTTCAACAGGAGATAATAAAGTATGCACCTGACTACATAAAGAATGATCCCCAAGTACAAAGAGTTCTGATAAGTAAATCATCAGTAGTTGCTACTGTAGGAAGTAAGACGTTTGGTAGGAAGTTCTTTGAAAGTCTTACAACTATGGAAGAGAAGAAGAAGTATTTCTATTCAATGCTGGAGGAAAGATGAAAACAAGGCCAAGTAATAAGCCAAAGAAAAATACAATCGTATGTTACAACTGCAAGTTTTATCAAAATGAAAATAGTGAAAAGTATGAGTGCAAGTTCAATGGCCCGTGGGGTTCTTGCAAAGAATTTGCAAGTAAGTATGGAAAAGTTAATTCCAAGGGAGGAAAATAATGAATGTAAATCATATTATCTGCGAAAGATGCGGACATAACTTAGCAGCGCACTGGACTGAAGCGTGCCGGCATTCGATTGGAGACAACGAGACTTGTGATTGCACGACAGCCAGATTTTTAATCCTTTCCAGGGAATACGAAAGGATGGTCGACGAAAACATCAAGTTACGTGATGCGCTAGGAACCATCAAGCCTACGTATGGCGTAGTGATGGATTACATGCAAGAACTGCAAAGATGTTATGACGTAGCTGCAAAAGCACTGGGAGAAAACAAATGAAGAGCATACTGCTTATTTGCGCGTTGATGATCTGCTATGCCATCGACCCGGTGGTTACAAGGAGTAACCTTGGGCCAATCCTAATTCTAGTGATTATAATTGGCGTCGTTGAACTCGCAATAGCATTCTGGAAATTCATGACATACCAACAATAGATACTAGAAAACGTTGCAGAATACTTCAAACTTTGATCTATAATAAAACTAAGGAGAAACGATAAATGAACACCATAATCTTTCCAGCAAAAATGTCAGGAACTGGAACAATTCACGATACGGCTAGCTCTAACTTTGACCGAGAGATAAAGTTTCCATCTGGCAAGAAATACGCCGTCGTTTTATCTGCTTACTATGGGCACAACCTCTACACTGTCCACGCCACAGAGACCTCGGCTATCAAAAAATCTCGCAAAGAACGTGAATTCAGCCACGTCATCATTGACGACAAGGGTAACAGATACACAATTCAAGACGATGAATTGATTGTGGTTGGGAAACAATTGAGTATGACTGTGAACCTAATATCACCTACATGCATGTAACTAGGATTGAAGATGAAACTCAAAGCAGTAGTTGATGTAGAATTGCAAACTTCTTTAGCAGAGAAGTTACCGCATGGTAAATGGATAGGACACTACTATCTTACGTTCTGTCCATTCCACGATAACACACATACACCTGCTTTCTTCGTCTATCCAGATCAATATAAATGTCTTGGATGTGGTGCTTGGGGTAACTTACAGGTACTAGAAAAGAAGTTAGCAGGTGTAGCAATTCGATATGTGGAAGGAGTTATTCAAGAAGTAAATGAACATCCTGATTGGATAGGATGGAAGAAACGATATGGTAGTTATAAGAATGCTGCTATCTATGCTTACAACACAGCACAAGAGTATCCATGTCTGTTACGTTATTTGACTGAACAAAGAAACATTCAAATAGATGATGGATATATTGGATACATAGATGGTTGGCTATCATTTCCAGTATTCAATCAGGATGGAGATATGGTTGATTGGGTGGTAAGATCAACACCATCCATTGAAACCACAATCAAATATTCGTTACGTCCCAGGATAAACTCTAAGGAAGGATTCATATTATATTCAAACGATTGGGATAGAATAGAACAATCACATGAAGTTTATGTACCTTACGGCATCCTTGACATGCACAGCTTACATAACATTGGACTACCTTGTGCAACAGGACTTACAGGCAAGACATTCAATGTTGATTGGTTCAAGGATATTCGTAAGAAGATTTACTTGATACCAGATAAAGGTGAGGAGGAAGATGCACATAAGTTAGCACATAAGCTAGGTTGGAGAGCACGTGTCCTTACCTTGGATTTTCCTGAAGATACCAAGGATGAAATGGATGTGTATTCAAAATATGGGAAACAATCATTGTTAGAATTGATAAAGGAGAAAGTAACATGAAAAAGAATTTGGAATTGAAACGACTATTTGATGATCTTGATTATCAACAAACTAAGATAGATAAAATGCGTAAGATGGTGGAAGAACTTCCTATTGAGTTGGTGAAACAAGTATTTCCAATGGGACATTGGAGTGAATTCTGGATGTACGAGTATGAATTTACAATGCCATTAGACTTTGCTCTTGAAGCACAATTCATTGAGTTTATAGAACTTCAAGGATGGGGGCACGATAAATTACGAAGAACTGTGTGGCAAGATAGTAAAGAAGCAGGAGATTTCATTACAGTAAATGTGTCCAAGTCTCTTGATTTCAGAGCAGCATTTAGATCAGGAACACAAGGTAGCACCTGTGTGTTGAATAAGATTGGTGAAGAAATGAAACCTGTCTATGAAGTTATCTGTTCCAAAGGTAGTGATGAAGGATCATTCTAATGAAAAAGCTATTTTTTATAGGAATGTTTGATGCTTTAGCTATAATCTGGTTGCTGTGTATTTTGCTTCAATTCGTGTCAAATTCTAAATACCAAATCATCATATTTGGATTAGTTGGTAGTGTTATGTTGGCGTTACTTACTTATATATGGTGAGCATTTCATGGCAATAAATAGTACAGGAATTGATTGGCTAAGTATGTCAGAAGTATGCTTTGGTTTAGTTGTCACTAAACGTGTTTCAGTGACGAAGTACCATGCATCTATGTTTTGTAGCCCATATCCAGAAGCCTTTGATGCTTTCTTTGCTGGTGCTACTAAGACTAAGCTGTCTGCAATGCTTGGGCCTGCACTTGAAACAGCGTTAGATGCCGCCGGAACTATTAGCGAGCAATCAGCACAGGATGTAGAGTGGCAGAAAAACTTACTGTATGCAGCTAAGTCTTACGCCCTTGGTAAGAAGTTAGAGAGTGCATCCAAGAAACTTATTCGTGGCGATGTACTCAAACCAGAAGATGCTACTGCATATGCTGCATCATTCAAAGACATCAGTGATCCTGATAGTGTTGGATTAGTTTCATCAAAGGATATTGACTTAGA
>CAZRFL010000098.1:0-5108 GCA_964599365.1 uncultured Bacteroidales bacterium | reverse complement strand
ACATCAGTGATCCTGATAGTGTTGGATTAGTTTCATCAAAGGATATTGACTTAGATGGATTTGAACCCACTATGTTATGTGGGTATCCACCAATTGATGAGCACTTGGGAGGCATACCTTGTGCCGGAAATATTCTAGTGATGGCAATCACAGGGCAAGGCAAAAGTCTCTTCAGCCAACAGTTTGTTGGTCATTTCCTGAAACAGTATCAGGAAAAGAAGGTTGCTATCTGGTCATTAGAGATGACCAACCAGCAGTATCTTTATCGTGGTGTGAAACTATACTCTAGTTTCAAGAAAGCACATGAAGAAGGTAGAGTTCTTGTTAGCGACTGCAACACAAATATCTATGATGTAGGTATTCAAGCTGCTGCCGCTGGTGTGGATATGATTGTAATAGACTACGTAGACTATCTCATCAAGGGGGAAGGTACAGAAAGTAAGTATGCTGAAATCTATATCCAGATGAATAACATCAGCAGGTCGTTAGGAATTCCTTTCATGATGTTACTACAACCTAATCGTAACTCATACGAGAAAGGTGTTCCACAAATGTATCATGCCAGGTACTCAGGTATGGCAGAGAATGTGGCTGCTCAATTCTGGGTATTATATGAACCTAAACAAGAAAGCGATACTGATGGTTCATATCCTTATGTAGAGAACAGTATGTACATTGTGTGTCATAAACAAAGGTTTGGTTGGAAGAAAGGATATAGAGGCCCAGGCGCTATCATTATTCCCAAGACTAGAGAATTGTGGTCTGATGAACCGGGAGAATGGGTAGTTCGTGGTGAGGATATACCACAAGAAATTTCTCATAAGAAGAAACGAGGTAAGTATGATTAGTGGTAAAGGAATGTTATGGGCATTTGACAATAAGAAGATGCCTATTCAAGGAATAGTCGAAGGTCTTGCACACTACAAGGAGAAGCATGGAAAATCTGCTAATTGTGTTCACGTAAGTTTTGAACAATCACTCACAAGTCTTGCATCAATAGTCATACAGGGAGTTAGTATTGTTCCTGATAAAACCATACTCAAAGATTGTATTTGGATAGGAGAAGAATAACATGTTGGAACTTATTGAATTACAGGCTCTATCTGAAAACTACAAACGAGCATTAGCAGATCAACAAAAATATATCTATAAACTGATTGATGCCCAATCAGCAGTAGAAACAGAGAAAACACGTGTGGTAGCCTTTGCACAGAATTCTGGTGCGATTAATGGGGCTAATGAAGCTGCCCGTAAAATTCAAGTAGCTACGGTGTTAGAAGAAAGTGTTGGTGTAAGTTTCTTGGAAGCATACGCCAGGGAAGTACAAGCGGAACTTGATACTTCAAATATTGAAGTAAAGATGATGGATGTGGAGATAGGACTGACAAAGGCATGGTTGTATTCAAAAAGTAAACCCTAATCATGGTCTAATATTACACGGTGTAAAGTTTGGTATTATAGACTTTACACCGTGTAATTATTGAAAGGATAGTATGAAACTGACAAACACAGCAAAGAAACAGAAAAAAGAACCAGCTAAACGAGAAGTAATTCCTTCCAAGGATGAACAAGGAAGAACAGCTCAGGATAGAATGGCAGAAATGATCCCAGAAGAATACAACAAGTGGAATAAAGTACATGGAATTCCTGAACATCATTTTGGGAAAGTAACTTCTGCATGGGTAGGAATTACATGGGGTGATTGTCGTGATTATATGAATGTAAGATGTGGATGCGGAAGCACATTCATTCAACATAAACATAAAGGCCCATGCCAAGTAGTAAAGACATAGCATGAGATGGTACGATGTCTTGTGGTAATGTATGCAAAATGGGTAACAAAATAATTTTGGAGTTTGATAATGCCTAAAGAGATTAGAGTTAGAGGTAAATTAGGTAAAGGTAAGCACATCATTGTAAGTAACGAAGATTATGAACGATGCAAGAAAATACGATGGCATATGATGCACGAGCATGTGACGGGTAAAGTAAATGGTAAGGAAACTCCAATAGGAAACTACATACTTGGAGTAACATCTAGTTACACCCACATGGTGGATCACTGGGATAGAAATCCTTTGAACAACCAACGAGATAACTTACGCTACTGCACTGTTGGTGAAAACAATCGCAATAGAGAGAAGTCGCCAAGAAATAAGACAGGATACAAAGGCGTAACACAAACTAAGTCAGGCAAGTTTGCTGCTGTAATCTATGCACCAATTAGAAAGAGAGTGTTTCTTGGTACATTTGACACAGCAAAAGAAGCTGCTCGTGCATACAATGCTGCATGTCCACGTATTCATGGTACTTTTGGTAGGATCAATGAAGGAGTAGATGATGAATAGATTTACAGAAGACGACGTGAATATTATCTTTGGCTTACCACCAGAATATATGGCAATGGAATTCGTAAGTATTGATACAGAGTGGTGGGGCCAGACACTAGAGAAATTACACCGACCACACGGTAGGTTTGCTTGTCTTGGTTGCACATCTAATGGACGGGATGTGTATATGATATTCAAGACAGAAGAAATCCAAGAGTTTATGGATAGGATACAAGATGCTACCCTGATGGGGCATAATCTTCAATATGATATTCGACAGCTTAGAAAGTATGCAACCATTCCTGATCGTGAAAACATTTGGGATGGGTATCTGATTGAACAGATACGATTCTCGGGTTACTATGATAAGTTCAGCCTGGCTGCTTGTGCTAGACGATACTTAGACATTTATATGGATAAAGACATTCGGGACGAGTTCTCAGAAGATAACGGGCAGGTAATGACAGACGAACAAATCTTCTACAGTGCTGTTGATATTGTAGCTACATGGCATGTAGGAAGGGCACAGATGGCTTCTATTGATGAAGACGATAAATCTATCTGGGAACACGTAGAAATGCCATTTTTATGGGTTCTGTTGGCTTCTGGGGGCATCTACTTCGATGGTCAGGCATGGAAAGACAGGGTTGAACGAGAGAAGTTAGATCACGAACAGAAGATGGAAGCTATGACAATAAATCCCAATTCATCTGCTCAGGTAAAGCAGTATTTCCTTGAGAATTACAAGGTAAAGTTAGACAGTACAGATGAGAAACACCTTCTTGCACTAGCACAGAAGAAGGAACAGACAGCAGAAGATGTTCAGCTAATTCTGGATGCAAGAGGAGGTACTAAGTCTGGTTCTACTTATGGTATGAAGTGGGTAGAAGCTATAGAGGAAGATGGTAGGATATATCCGTCATGGAAACAGATAGGAGCAGTTACAGGTCGAATGTCCGCTGAAGGTCTGGCTGTACAGACTATTCCACATGATAAAGAATACCGGAAATGCTTTGCAGCAGAGCCTGGAAACACATTAGTAATCAAAGACTATTCAGCCCAAGAACCTCGCATACTTGCCTGTATTACCCAAGACAAGAAACTCATCCAGATTTTCAATAGTGGGAAAGATGTGTATATCTCTATTGGATTTGAGATATTTGGAGAGGTGTTTGATAAGAAAGATAAACGTAGGCAGGATATGAAGTCGATTATCCTGGGTGTGTCTTATGGTATGACGTTTGGATTGGCAGCTAAGTTAGGTGTTAGCCAAGAAGAAGCTGAGGAGTTGCTATCAACATTTTTCAAGAAGTTTCCAAAAGTAGGTGCATGGGTAGATAGATGTCAAGAATGGACACCGTATGCTACATCAATACTTGGTAGAAAATATTGGGGTAATCCTTATAAGAACGGCTGGGAACGTAACAACCAAAACCATCCATGCCAATCTAGTGCGGTAGACACTACAAAAATTGCTGCTGCTATGATGTATCAACGACTTGGCTACAGTCCCTGTAAGATATTCATGCACGATGAGTTAGTCTGTGAGTTCACACCGGATCAGTTAGAAGAAGGAGAAAGAGTTATGAATGAGTGTATGTTGGAAGCACAAGATTTTGTACAAGACAGTTTAGTTCCTAGCCAACTTGAAACCTTTCAGGGTAGAGATTGGAGCAGTAAATGACAACTACTTGGACAGGAACACAGTATATTGTCAGTTGCAATAGATGTAACTTAATAAAAGCAATGAGAAGAACTGGAAAATCTGCGTGGACATATCCTAAAGACTGGAAAATCGCTTTGTCTGATAATGAGCAGTATTGTCCTAAATGCAAGAAGATTATTCAAGATGCAGAAGAAAAGATAGCAGACATGCTTGAACCCTATCAATTTGAATGGAGTCCAAAATGAGTGTGCACAGAGATTTTGTAGAGCAACTTACTATGCTCGTAGATCAAACAATAATTCTTACTCCAGAAATAATAATGGAGATAGCAAGCATCCTGAAAGATTATGAAGATGCTGTAGCTGCAAATGCCAAACATATTTCTGCATTACATGAGCTATTATCAATAATAGCAGAACATCCAATACTAAGATCACATGCAACTCGTGTACGTCATGCAATGTCTTATTTAGAGGACACAAAAAATGAGTAAACTATGCCCAGCATGTGCAGAGAAGACACTACACGCTTCAGGAGATTCAATGTCTGATATTCTATTCATTGCATCTGTTCCAGGGGATGATGAGATAAAGTTCTCTACCCCATTTGTGGGATACAATGGAAAGATATTCAAGAGTATTTTATTCAAACGTACAGGAATTGATTTACTACAGACTAGGTATGTGTATCTTTGGTATCACGCTAAGAAGTCTAGTAAGAAAGCACAGGATTGCTTTGCTGTATCTCTCAGTCAGGTTATGAATGAATTCATCTACAAAAAGAAGATAATTCTTATCGGTGCTGAGGCAGTAAGACACTTCACTGGCATGGCTGTGGATTCTGTCAATGGCATGGATGTTACAGACCAGATAGAAGATGCTGGTGATGTGCGATACTTTGCAATGGTAAATCCAAATACTGTATTCAAATCTGTAGGTGAAATTTATTATGCCATGGACAAACTTAAGGAGTGGTTAAATGCCAACTAAAACGAAGTTACCACAGAAGGAACAGTTCTCTGGTAGGGATATGTTTAGGACACCAAGATATGCAGTAAACATACTACATCCATATTTGAAAAGAGCAAGTATAAAAAGGATTTGGGAATGTGC
>CAZRFL010000097.1:0-15272 GCA_964599365.1 uncultured Bacteroidales bacterium | reverse complement strand
AATTAGGAATTTTATTGTCTTCTGCAGGAACATAACCTCTTCCTTTATCAATTGTGATCTCGATAACAAATTTAATGTTGGGTTCGAGATGACAAATAACTTCCTCAGTGTTCAACACCTGGAATCCTGATAAAAAAGAATTGATATCACCGGCTTTGAAAACATCGCGTCCCGAAATAGTAACTACTACTTTTTCGTTGGTAATGGATTCAATCTGACGATTAAAACATACTTTCTTCAGGTTCATGATAATTTCGGGAACATCTTCCAGAACACCTTTAATAGATGAAAATTCCTGGTCAACGCCTTCAATTTTAATATTGGTAACAGCAAAACCATCTAAGGAGGAAAGTAAAATCCTACGCAGGGAATTGCCAACAGTTGTACCGTAACCGGGTTCGAGTGGACGGAATTCAAATTTTCCGTAAGAGTCGTCCAACTCCAACATTACAACCTTATCGGGTTTCTGAAAAGCTAAAATTGCCATATTATTAATTTCCAATAATTATTAAATGTTATTTAGAATACAACTCGACGATCAATTGTTCATTGACATTTTCGGGTATCTGATCTCTTTCAGGGAAGCTCATGAACTTACCGGTCATGCTTTCCTGATCCCATTCAAGCCAGTTAAAACGATTCGAATGTCTTAACAAAGAATCGTTAATTACTTCGAGTGATTTTGATTTCTCTCTAACTCTAACGATATCATTTGGCTTCAGGCTAAAAGAAGGTATATTGACAACGTGTCCGTTCACTTCAATATGTCCGTGCGAAACCAACTGACGTGCACCGCTACGAGTGGGAGAAATTCCCATACGGTAAACAACGTTATCAAGACGTGCTTCCAGTAACTGCAGTAAAACCTCACCGGTCACACCATGCTTACGGGTAGCTCTTTCGAAAGTAATTTTAAATTGCTTCTCGAGCATTCCATAAGTAAATTTCGCTTTTTGTTTTTCCTGAAGCTGAACACCGTATTCTGATTGTTTTTTTCTCTTTTTTGATTGACCATGTTGTCCGGGAGGATAATTCTTTTTTTCAAAAGATTTATCAGGACCATAAATGGCGTCTTTAAATTTTCTTGCGATCTTCGTTTTTGGACCAATATATCTTGCCATATTTTTTTATTATTGGATAAATTAAACTCTTCTTCTTTTTGGCGGACGGCAACCGTTGTGCGGCATTGGTGTCACATCAATAATTTCTGTTACTTCGATACCGGCAGCATTCAGTGACCTGATTGCAGATTCTCTACCGGCCCCGGGACCTTTTACGTATACTTTCACTTTGCGTAAGCCGTAGTCAAATGCAGCTTTTCCACAATCGCCAGCAGCCATTTGTCCGGCATAAGGTGTATTCTTTTTAGAACCTTTGAATCCCATTTTACCTGCTGATGACCAAGAAATAACCTGTCCATTTAGGTTGGTCAGCGAAATAATAATGTTGTTGAACGATGCAAAGACATAAGCTTTTCCTATCGGATCAACCTTAACGACTCTTTTCTTTGCAGATTTAGCAGAAGTTTTTGCCATAATATATTATAGGTTTTCTGTAATTAATTTTACTTTAAATCTTAACCCTTAGTTGCTTTCTTTTTGTTAGCAACAGTCTTTCTTTTTCCTTTACGTGTACGGGCATTGTTTTTGGTACTTTGTCCTCTGGTGGGTAAACCGGCACGATGTCTAACTCCTCTGTAGCATCCGATATCCATCAGTCGTTTGATATTCATTTGAACTTCCGACCTAAGATTCCCCTCAACTTTGAATTTTTCGTTGATGATGTTACGGATTTTTGTCAGTTCTTCATCTGACCAGTCACTAACTTTTTTATTTACGTCAATATCAGCTTCTGCCAATATTTTAGCAGCTGAACTGGCACCAAGCCCGTAAATATAAGTTAATCCGATTACTCCTCTTTTGTTTTTTGGTAGGTCAATACCTGCAATTCTAGCCATAGTTTACTATTTATTAATTTTCAAAAATCAACCCTGTCTTTGTTTATATTTAGGGTTCTTTTTATTGATAACATAAACCCTTCCGTTTCTTCTGATAATTTTACAATCAGGGGTTCTTTTTTTAATGGATACTCGAACTTTCATCGTTTCTCTTATTTATATCTGAATGTGATTCTTCCTTTAGTTAGATCATAAGGCGAAATTTCAACTCTTACTTTATCGCCCGGCAAAATTTTAATATAGTGCATTCTCATTTTTCCCGAAATATGCGCTATGATGACATGACCATTTTCCAATTCAACCCTAAACATAGCATTGCCTAATGATTCCAGCACTGTGCCATCTTGTTGAATTGAACTTTGTTTCGACATACTTTACTTTTATTCAAAAATTACTTTAATATTCTCGTTTTTTACGCTTTCTATATAATCAAATGTTGATAAAACTTCGCATTTGCCTTTTCGCACTACCACTGCATGTTCAAAATGTGCAGAAGGTTTACCGTCTCTGGTTTTGATTGTCCAACCATCTTTTTCCTGCAAGATATCTTTCTTTCCTAGGTTGATCATAGGTTCAATGCATATCACCAATCCATCTGACATTTTGCTTCCCGAACCTCTGTTTCCATAATTAGGAACTTGCGGTTCTTCGTGCAACTTTTTTCCCAATCCATGACCAACCAATTCTCTTACTACAGAATATCCGTAACCTTCTACATAACTCTGCACAGCGTGACCAATGTCTCCCACCCTGTTTCCTGCCACCGCCATTTCGATTCCTTTGTACAAAGATTCTTTAGTAATCTTCAACAACTGCAAGGTATCTTTCGAAACGTCTCCGACTGCAAATGTATAAGCCGAATCGCCATAATAACCTGACATGATAGCCCCACAATCCACCGAAACGATATCGCCATCAACGATCTCCCGATTCCCAGGGATTCCGTGAACCACCTGATCGTTTACTGAAACACATAAGGTTCCGCTAAAACCTCTGTAATTCTTGAAACCCGGCACTGCATCGTTAGCTCTGATATAATCTTCTGCGATCTTATCCAGAAACCTGGTAGTTACACCCGGTTTAAGATGATTAGCTACTTCAGCTAAAGTTTTTCCAACAAGCAAAGAACTATTTCTAATTAACTCTATTTCCTCTTCAGATTTCAGATGTACCATCACTGAAATTTATCTGGTATCTGATTACATTGATGCCTGCCCATATCCGGCAGTGTTACGACCTTTGATCCTACCTGATTTGGTCAATCCGTCATAATGACGCATCAATAAATAACTTTCTATCTGCTGTAATGTATCTAAAACAACACCTA
This sequence comes from uncultured Bacteroidales bacterium, assembly GCA_964599365.1. GTDB lineage: Bacteria > Bacteroidota > Bacteroidia > Bacteroidales > CAIWKO01 > CAIWKO01. The sequence continues at coordinate 11,988 of CAZRFL010000097.1, read as the reverse complement.
CTAAAATCAATAATGAAGTTCCACCATAAAACTGAGCGAACTGTGAGTTTACACCCATTAATTTAACAAGTGCTGGCATAATTGCAACAAAAGCAAGGAACATAGATCCTGGCAATGTAATTCTCGACATCACATTATCAATAAACTCAGCTGTTTTCTTGCCAGGTTTGATACCTGGGATAAACCCACCATTCTTCTTCATATCGTCCGCCATCTGGTTGGGGTTAATCGTAATTGCAGTATAAAAATATGTAAAGGCAATGATGAATAATGCGAAAGTAAAGTTATACCAGAAACTATTAAAATCCGAGAATGTCCGAGCAATACCAGATAAAGCATCCACATTTGCGAATCCCGCAATAGTAATGGGGATAAACATAATTGCCTGAGCAAAGATGATAGGCATAACACCGGCAGCATTAACTTTCAAAGGAATATATTGCCTTACACCACCGTATTGTTTATTACCAACAATTCTTTTAGCATATTGTACAGGTATTTTTCGTGTACCCTGCACAAGCAGAATACATATTAAAATCACTAGAATCAGCACGACCAATTCCACAACAAAAATGATCAGCCCCCCTCCTTGCTGCTCCATACGGGAAACAAATTCTCCAACAAGAGCGAAAGGCAAACGTGCAATGATACCAATCATAATAATTAATGAGATACCATTACCAATACCTTTATCAGTGATTTTTTCCCCTAACCACATAACAAACATGGTTCCGGAAACAAGAATTACAACCGAGGATATCCAGAAAAACAAGGATGGTGTCCCATCTGGCATGAAAGGATAAATTGCCTCATTAGGTAATTGACTTGTAATATTTCCAATATAAGCAGGTGCCTGAGCAGCTGTAATTATCACTGTAAGAAAACGAGTAATCTGATTGATCTTTTTTCTTCCTGATTCACCTTCTTTTTGTAGTTTCTGAAAATATGGAATAGCCATACCCAATAATTGCACAACAATAGAAGCTGAAATATAAGGCATGATACCCAAAGCAAAAATTGAAGCATTTGAGAATGCCCCACCAGAAAACATATTAAGTAAACCAAGTAACCCATCGCTACTTTGTTTTTGCAGGGCACCAAGCATATGAGGGTCAATACCTGGTAAAACGATATAAGATCCTAGACGATAAATAAGGATAATACCTAACGTAAAAACGATTCTTTTACGTAGATCATCAATCCTATAAATGTTTTTTATGGTTTCTATTAATCGTTTCATGCATTAAATTTTTGTTGCGGTTCCACCTTGGGCTTCAATAATTTTAATTGCTGTTTCAGAAAAAGCATGGGCAGTTACGTTCAACTTAGCAGTTAATTTTCCTCTACCTAATATTTTTACTAAATCTCTTTTCGAGGCAAGCCCGTTTTCGATCAGTGTATTTACACTAATTTCAGTCAGGTTCTTAGCTTCTGAAAGTTTTTGTAAAGTATCAATATTAATACCACTATATTCAACCCGGTTAAAATTAGTAAATCCGAATTTGGGTATTCTTCTGATCAATGGCATCTGACCTCCTTCGAAGGCAGGCTTCCTAGAATAACCAGACCTTGACTGAGCTCCTTTATTACCTCTTGTAGAAGTACCACCTCTACCTGAACCTTGACCTCTGCCTATACGTTTATTTTTCTTTGTTGATCCCTTTGCAGGTTTCAGATTACTTAAATCCATCGTAATTATGATTAAATATCCTTAATTAATTTCTTCTACTGATAATAAATGACTGATCTTTCTGATCATTCCTTCAATTTGAGGAGTTGCCACTACTTCAACAGGTCTTTGCATTTTAGTAATTCCTAATGCAATCAATGTCCTTTTCTGATCAGCAGTTCTGTCAATCCCACTTTTAATTTGTCTTATTCTTAACTTTTTCATGATTGTTTATTTGGAAAAGAATTACCCGTTAAAAACTTTACTCATTGAAATTCCTCTTAACTGTGCAACAGTATAAGGATCCTTCATTTTAATCAATGCATCCATAGTAGCTTTTACGACACTATGAGGATTCGAAGATCCCTTAGATTTTGCTAACACATTTCTAACTCCAACGCTTTCTAAAACAGCACGCATAGCACCTCCAGCAATAACTCCAGTACCAGGAGCTGCAGGTTTCAAAAAGATATATGCACCACTATATTTTCCGTATTGTTCGTGAGGAACAGTTCCATTAAAAACCGGAACTTTTATAAGGTTTTTCTTTGCATCATCAATTCCTTTAGCAATTGCAGCAGTTACTTCTTTTGCCTTTCCTAGACCATACCCTACAACCCCGTTTTCATTTCCAACAACAACAATTGCTGAAAAGCTAAAAGTTCTTCCCCCTTTTGTAACTTTTGTTACTCTCTGGATACTGACAAGTCTGTCCTTGAACTCTATCTCGCTAGATTTTACTCTTTTAATGTTTGCGTTTGACATATTTTTTTAAAATTTTAAACCAGCTTCCCTGGCTGCATCAGCTAATGATTTAACTCTTCCATGATAAAGGTATCCGCCTCTGTCGAATACAACAGCTGCCATTCCGGCATCTATTGCCTTCTGTGCGATTAATTTACCTACCAGTTTTGATTTCTCAATCTTCGAAACTTTTGCAGAAGCTATTTCTGGTTCCATTGAGGAGGCTGCAAGAAGAGTCTTTTTTGCATCATCATCAACTAATTGAACATAAATATTGGTATTACTTCTGAAAACTGACAATCTCGGACGTTCAGATGTACCATGAACAATCTTTCTGATTCTCATCTTGATCCTATTCCGCCTGTATTCCTTGAAATTCTTTATAGCCATTACTCAAAGAGTTTTAATTTTTAACATTTATTTTTGTACGGCCGATTTTCCGGCTTTCTTTCTAATTATTTCATCTTTAAATCTGATACCTTTTCCTTTATATGGCTCAGGTTTACGCAAAGAACGAATCTTAGCAGCAACCTGTCCAATAAGTTGTTTATCGATTGATTCAAGAATAATTGTGGGTGGCTTACTTCTTTCATTAACGGTAGTTACGCTAACTTCTTTCGGCATTTCAATAAAGAAATTATGAGAATAACCTAAAGCCAGTTCCAAAATATTATTTTGGGCATCAGCTTTATAACCAACTCCAATAAGTTCCTGAATTACTTTATAACCATCAGATACGCCTACCACCATATTCGCAATAAGTGAACGATATAATCCATGCATTGAGCGGACATTATCATTTTCTCTCTCAACAATAAGCTGCTGACCGTCAATTTTAACTCTGATAGCAGGATCAACCATTTGCTTCAGTTCTCCTTTTGGTCCTTTAACTGTAACCAAATTATCACCTGAAACAGTAACGTTTACTTGCTGAGGTAATGTGATTGGCAATTTTCCTATACGTGACATTTCTTACTCTCCTAATTTTAACTAACGTAACATATTACTTCACCACCAACGCTTAATTTCCTGGCTTCCTTATCAGTCATAACACCTTGTGAAGTAGAAACTATAGCAATACCTAGTCCATTCATAACTCTTGGCATTTCGTCGGCACCGACATATTGTCTTAAACCAGGGCTACTAACTCTTTCAAGTTTTGAAATAGCCGACAATTTTGATGTGGGGTGATACTTCAAAGCGATTTTTATACTACCTGGCTTGGGGGTATCTTCAAATTTATAATTCAGTATATACCCTTTTTCAAAAAGGATTTTAGTTATACTTTTCAACATATTTGAAGCAGGTATTTCAACTAACCGATGATTCGCCATCACGGCATTTCTAATTCTTGTCAAATAATCTGAAATCGGATCAGTATTCATTTTCTTATATTTTCTATTATTAATTCTCTTAATTGACTACCAACTTGCTTTTTTAACTCCTGGTATTAAACCAGCTAAAGCCATTTCGCGAAAATTGATACGGGAAATGCCAAATTGACGCATATACCCTTTGGGGCGACCAGTGATCTGGCAACGATTATGCAAACGAACTGGAGAAGAATTCTTAGGTAAAAGTTGCAAACCTGCATAATCTCCGGCTTTTTTCAATTCCAGCCTTTTCTCTTTATATTGTTCGTGAAGTTTAATTCTTTTCAATTCACGAGCTTTTATTGATTCTTTTGCCATGTTATTTTTGAGTTTTAAATGGTAAACCAAATTCTTTTAATAAAGCATATGCTTCCTGATCAGTAGGAGCAGAAGTAACAAAAGTTATATCAAGTCCATTCATTTTACTGATTTTATCTATATTGAGTTCAGGGAAAATAATCTGCTCAGTAATACCAAAAGAGAAATTTCCTCTGCCATCAAAACCTTTGTCGTTAATTCCACGGAAGTCACGAATACGAGGTATGGTAACTGAAATCAGACGATCCAGAAACTCGAACATTTTTTCACTTCTCAAAGTTACCCTAACACCAATGGGCATACCTTTACGAAGCTTAAAGTTTGAAATATCTTTTTTGGATTTTGTCTGTACGGCTCTTTGACCGGTAATGTTGGTCATTTCCTCAATACCAATATCAATCATTTTTTTATCTGCTATAGCTCCCCCAATACCCTGATTTACACAAATCTTTAACAATTTGGGAACTTGCATTGCATTTTTATACTGAAATTGTTCGGTTAATGCCGGAATAATTTCTTTGTGATATTTTTCTTTTAATCTCGGTTGATAGTTCATCACTTAATTATCTCCTTTTTTTCTGATTTTTTAGAATATCTTACCATTTTACCGGTTTTTTCATCCAACTTACGACCAATACGCGTAGGTTTTCCAGATGAATCCTGAACCATAAGATTTGAAATATGAATCGACGATTCTTTCTTCAAAATCCCACCTTTGGTATTCTTTGCATTAGGTTTCGTATGCTTTGATATCAGGTTAACTCCCTCAACAATTGCTTTACTCTTTTCGCTGTTAACCTTAAGAACTTTACCTTGCTGACCTTTTGAATCTCCGGCAATAACAGTTACAGTGTCGCCTTTTTTAATATGTAATTTCGGTTGCATATATTTAATTTTAGAGCACTTCAGGTGCTAATGAAACAATCTTCATATATTGCTTTTCCCTAAGTTCCCTTGCAACGGGTCCGAAAATACGGGTTCCACGAAGTTCTTCAGTAGCGGTTAACAATACAACAGCATTATCATCAAAACGGATATAAGAACCATCAGGTCTTCTAACTTCTTTCTTGGTTCTAACAACCACAGCTTTGCTTACTGTTCCTTTTTTTATGTTTCCGGCGGGTATAGCTGTTTTCACGGTAACGATAATTTTATCACCAACAGAAGCATACCTTCTTTTGGTTCCGCCAAGGACCCTGATACAGAGTACCGTTTTGGCACCACTGTTGTCAGCTACAATTAATCTTGATTCTTGCTGTATCATAATTATTTTACTTTCTCAATTATTTGTACTAACCTCCAGCATTTGTTTTTGCTTAAAGGTCTAGTTTCTGCAATAAGGACAGTGTCACCAATATTGCAATCATTATTAGCATCGTCAGCCATAAATTTGGTATTCTTTTTCACGAATTTACCATATTTAGGGTGCATTACTTTTCTCTCTACATTAACTACTATAGTATTCTGCATTTTATTGCTGACAACAACACCAGTTTTTTCTTTTCTCAAATTACGTTCCATAACAGCTTATTACTTTTTGTTATTTTTTACAACAGCCTTTTCAACAGCAATAGGTTCACCATTTAAATTTCTGTTTTGAAGTTCAGTTTTCATGCGTGCAATAGTTTTTTGATAATCCTTTATTTTCATTGGATTTTCAAGAGGAGAAACCGCATGGTTCATTTTCAATTTTAAATATTGTTTCTTTTCCTCTTCTAATCTTTCACGAAGTTCGATCGTTGAAAGTTCTCTGATTACTTGCTGTTTCATTTCTTTTTATTTTTATTCTTCAACGTAATCTCTTCTTACTACAAATTTGGTGTCAACTGGCATTTTTTGAGCACCAAGCCTTAAGGCTTCTTTGGCTATGTCAAAAGAAACACCGTCAATTTCAAAAAGGATTCTGCCTGGAGTAACACGTGCCACATAATATTCAAGTGCACCTTTACCTTTACCCATACGAACCTCTGCAGGTTTCTTAGTAACAGGTTTATCAGGGAAGATTCTGATCCATAATTGACCTTCACGTTTCATATAACGTGTAATTGCCTGACGGGCAGCTTCTATCTGGCGTCCGGTAATCCAATACTCTTCAAGAGTTTTAATTGCAAAAGAACCGAATGAAATCTGATGACCACGATGTGCGGCACCTTTCATGCGTTGCTTCTGCATTTTTCTATATTTCGTCTTTTTTGGCTGTAACATTACAAATATGAATTAAATATTACCAATTCTTTTCTTATTATTTTCTTTTTCTTCTTCTACCCTGATCTTTATTTCCGGGAGAATCCTGACTATTTACTTTTAAATTGCTGGAAGTTGGAACGATCTCTCTCTTACCATAAACTTCACCTTTACAAATCCAGACTTTCACACCTATTCTACCATAAGTAGTATGAGATTCTACCAAAGCATAATCGATATCAGCACGAAGAGTATGCAAAGGAATACGTCCTTCTTTATGGATTTCAGTTCTTGCCATTTCGGCTCCACCAATACGACCAGAACATTGAACCTTTATACCTTCAGCACCCATTCTCATTGTCGATGCAACACCAGTCTTAACAGCTCTGCGGTAAGAAATACGACCTTCAATTTGCTTAGCAATTGTTTGTGCTACTAAAACAGCATCCAATTCAGGGCGTTTAATTTCATTGATATTAATCTGAATTTCTTTATTGGTGATCTTCTTCAACTCTTCCTTAAGTTTATCAACTTCCTGACCGCCTTTTCCAATAATGATACCTGGACGTGCCGTATGAATTGTAACTGTCACCAGTTTCAATGTACGTTCGATCATTATTTTCGAAATGCTAGCTTTTATCAAACGGGCATTTAAATATGTTCTGATCTGCTTATCTTCAATCAGTTTGCTTGCAAAACTTTTTCCTCCAAACCAATTAGAATCCCAACCTTTGATAATTCCTAATCTGATTCCTATCGGATGTGTTTTTTGTCCCATCTTGGTATTAGTTTTATATTTATTATTTTTTTACTTTAACTTCTTTCTTGGCTTTAACCTCTTTTTTCACAGCGGCAACTTTCTTTTCCGGAGTTTCAGGAACAGTAAGTATCTCTTCATTTCTGCTTCCGAGTGCTAAAGTAACATGATTTGAACGTTTTTTGATTCGGTGAGCGCGACCTTGTGGTGCTGCTTGAATACGTTTCAATTGTCTGCCACTATCAACAAACACCTCTTTTACATAGAGATTACTCTCTTCGATTCTTACACCTTCATTCTTTACTTGCCAATTTGCAATAGCTGAAAGTAATAATTTTCTTAATCGTTCAGAAGCTTCTTTTGGTGAAGTCTTTAATAAGAATAGAGCTTTATCAACATTCATATTCCTGATCTGGTCTGCCACAAGTCTCATCTTTCTTGGAGATGTTGGGCAATTCACCAGACGAGCAAAATATCTCTTTTTGTTCGCTTCCTTTGCTTTTTCAGCGCTGATTCGTTTTCTTTCTCCCATAATATTATCTATTTTGAAGCTGTTTTACTATTTCTTCGATTTATTACCTGCGTGACCTCTAAAAATTCTGGTGGGTGAAAATTCACCTAATTTATGACCTACCATATTTTCGGTTACATACACCGGAATAAATTTATTTCCATTATGAACTAAAATTGTCAGACCGACAAAGTCAGGAGATATAATCGACCCTCTCGACCAAGTCTTAATTGAAGTCTTTTTTGTAGATTCTCCCATCTGAAGAACTTTTTTCTCCAGTTTATTATGGATATACGGACCTTTTTTTAATGAACGACTCATAAGTTTAAACTATACTGGTAATTATTATTACTTCTTTCTTCTTTCAATGATGTATTTATCAGACATCTTCTTCTTGTCACGAGTTTTAAATCCTCTTGAAGGTGTACCTTTTCTTGTTCTTGGTAATCCACCAGAAGCTTTACCTTCACCACCACCCATGGGGTGATCAACAGGATTCATAGATACTCCACGGTTTCTTGGACGTCTTCCTTGCCATCTTGACCTACCTGCTTTACCTGATCTTTCCAAATTATGGTCAGGATTGGAAACCATACCAACAGTAGCTTTGCAAGATTGTAAGATCAACCTTGTTTCACTTGAAGGTAATTTTACCACTGCATATTTTCCATCTCTCGACATCAATTGTGCAAAAGTACCAGCACCACGGGCCATCTTTCCACCCTCACCAGGACGAAGTTCAATGTTATGAATAATAGTACCAAAAGGAATTTCACTTAAATATAAGGAATTACCAATTTCCGGAGCTACGCCTTTACCTGAGGCAATCTTCTGACCCACTTTTAAACCTTGAGCTGCGATAATATATCTTTTCTCGCCGTCAGCGTAAGATAGTAAAGCAATACGTGCGCTTCTGTTAGGATCATATTCGATGGATACTACAGTTGCAGGTATATTTTCTTTATCCCTTTTAAAATCAATAATTCTATATTGTTTCTTATGACCACCGCCCATATAACGCATGGTCATCTTTCCTGTATTATTCCTACCTCCGGTTCGTTTTATACTTGCTAATAAACTCTTTTCAGGTTTAGCAGTAGTTATCTCGTCAAATGTTCCAACTACTTTGAAACGCTGACCCGGTGTCGTCGGTTTTAATTTCTTTAATGCCATTTTTATTAAATATTGCTATAAAAATCTATTGATTCACCTTTTGCTAATGTAACTATAGCTTTCTTTGTTGAGGGTTTACGTCCTGAAATTGCTCCAGCTTTGGTATTTCTGGATTTCAATTTACCCTGTATGTTTAATGTATTTACAGCTTCAACCTTAACTTCATAAAACTCCTCAACAGCTTTTTTTATCACAAGTTTATTTGCTTTCCTGGATACTACAAAAGCATACCTATTGAGCTTGTCGCCCAATTCAGTCATCTTCTCTGTAATTACCGGTTTTATTATAACGCTCATTGCTTTATTATTTTAATTGTTTTTAAACATTTCGTTAATTTTCTGAATAGCACTTTCCATTACAATAAGATTGCTGGCATTCAGAATTTCGTATGTGTTTATTGAAGCAGCCGTTAATACTTTTGTCTTTTGAATGTTTCTTGATGACAAATAAACATTAGTATCTACTTCTGGTAAAACAAAAAGTGATTTTTTCTCGTTAAGTTTCAAAGTTGACAACAACTCTTTAAATCTTTTTGTTTTTACTTCTTCGAAAGTAAAATCTTCCAGGATTAATATCTGGCTATCTTTAACTTTATAGGATAATGCAGATTTACGAGCCAGTTGTTTTACTTTTTTATTTAACTTAAAATTGTAAACTCTGGGATGAGGTCCGAAAGCACGGGCACCACCAGAAAACAAAGGCGACTTAATACTTCCTGAACGAGCACCACCGGTTCCCTTCTGGCGTTTCAACTTGCGTGTACTTCCTGAAACCTGTGATTTTTCCTTTGAACTATGGGTACCCTGACGTTTATTAGCTAAGAATTGTTTTACATCCAAATAAATAGCATGATCATTAGGCTCAATACCAAATATAGTATCATCCAAATCTACCTTTTTTGTAGATTTTTTGCCGTCTATTTTATAAACTTCTAACTCCATCTCTCAATTTTTAAATATGAACCATTACAACCCGGAACAGAACCTTTTGCAATAATGAGATTTTGTTCGGGAATTAGTTTTAATATCTGAATATTGATAGCCTTAACTCTATCATTACCCATTCTACCTGCCATGCGCAGACCTTTAAAAACTCGTGAAGGATAAGAAGAAGCTCCTATTGAACCAGGCGCTCTCAAACGGTCGTGCTGACCATGGGTTTTCTCTCCAACACCACCAAAGCCGTGACGTTTTACAACACCCTGAAATCCTTTACCCTTGGAAGTTCCAACCACATCTACATATTCGCCTTCAATAAACACATCAATTGTGAGTACTTCACCGAATTGTTTTCTATGACCTTCCTCAAATCTGGTAAATTCAGTAACTACCTTTTTAGGAGTTGTTCCTGCTTTAGCAAAATGGCCTTTCATTGGTTTGTTTGTTCTGCTTTCTTTCTTTTCTTCAAAAGACAGCTGAATGGCATCATAACCGTTTTTCTCTTTTGTTAGAACCTGCGTCACAACGCATGGACCGGCTTCAATGATGGTACAAGGGATATTCTTCCCCGACTCATCGAAAATACTGGTCATTCCAATCTTCTTTCCTATTAACCCTGACATTGTTATTCTTTTTAACTTTTGTAAAAATTAACTACACTTTTATTTCTACTTCAACACCATTAGGAAGCTCAAGCTTCATTAAGGCATCAATTGTTTTTGAAGTAGTACTGTAAATGTCCAGTAACCTTTTGTAGGTCGAAAGCTCAAACTGCTCTCTCGACTTCTTGTTAACAAAGGTTGACCTTAAAACAGTATAAATCTTTTTGTTTGAGGGCAAGGGAATTGGTCCACTTACCACTGCACCGGTTGATTTAACAGTTTTTACAATTTTCTCTGCCGATTTATCAACCAAATTATGATCGTACGATTTCAATTTTATTCTAATCCTCTGACTCACTTTTTTCTAGTTTTATTTGTTATAATATAATAGGTAAATACCCTTTAATTTTAAAAATCACGTCGTCTGCTATTTCTTTTGGAGTTTCGTCATAATGCGAAAACTCTAAAGAAGAAGTAGCTCTGCCAGATGTTATTGTTCTCAGAGCAGTAATATACCCAAACATTTCTGCTAAAGGTACGCTTGCCTTAACAATTTGAATTCCTATTCTAGCTTCAATATTATCTAAATGTGCTCTCCTTTTATTCAAATCGCCGGTTACATCACCAACATATTCTTCAGGAGTAACCACTTCCAGTTTCATTACCGGCTCCATTAACACGCATTTTGCTTTTTTACAAGCCTCTTTAAATGCATAACGAGCAGCAATCTCAAAGGCCATCGAATCAGAATCAACGGTATGAAATGAACCATCAATTAATCTTACTTTGGCTGATTCAAAAGGAAATCCAGCTATAACACCATTTAACAAAGCGGCTTCGAAACCTTTCTGAGCAGCCTTAATAAACTCTTTGGGAAGATGCCCTCCTTTTACTACATCAATAAATTGTAAACCCTTCACACCATTATCGGCAGGAGATATCTCGAATTCAATATCAGCAAATCTGCCTTTACCACCGGTTTGTTTTTTATAAACTTCGCGATGGATAGTGGATGATTTAATCGCTTCTTTATAAGCTACCTGAGGAATACCATGATTGCACTCCACTTTAAACTCTCTTTTTAAACGATCCAGTATTATTTCGAGATGAAGTTCGCCCATTCCACTTACAATGGTTTGGCCGGTTTCATCGTTATATCTAACCCTGAATGTAGGATCTTCTTCCGCGATACTATTCAGACTTTTGGTAAGTTTATCAATATCGGCAGTAGTTTTAGGTTCTACGGCAATATTAATAACTGGCTCAGGAAACGACATGGATTCAAGCACTATGGGATATTTTTCATCACATAAGGTATCACCCGTTCTGATCTCTTTAAAACCAACCAAAGCTGCAATATCTCCGGCTTCGATGCAATTAACCTGATTCTGCTTGTTAGCATGCATCCTCATTATTTTCGAGATCCGCTCTTTTTTACCCGTATTGGAATTATAAATAAACGAACCTATAGAAAGTGTTCCTGAATATACTCTGAAAAATGCCAACTTACCCACATAAGTGTCGGTAGCAATTTTGAAAGCCAGGCCACTGAATGGTTGAGTAACATCAGCAGCACGCTCTTCTTCTTTTTCAGTAAATGGATTTACTCCTATAATTGCCGGCACGTCCAAAGGACTAGGAAGATACAGGACAATAGCGTCCAAAAGATTCTGAACCGCTTTATTTCTAAAAGATGAACCACAGAAAACAGGTGTGATT